>CAZZLN010000098.1:0-1531 GCA_964654945.1 uncultured Lachnospiraceae bacterium | reverse complement strand
TTTTATATACATCGTGGGTAAATTAATTTGTTAATTTACGCACTTTATATACAAGCCTTGTACACATCGTGCGTAAATTAACTTGTTATTTCATATTATCAATTGCGTTTTTATTAATTTCAATTAATTTTTTAATATATTTTTCTGAAGGCCCTCCGTCTACAACTCTTGTATTTACGCAGGTTTCAAGGCTTATTGCATTATAAATATCTTCTGTAAACACATCACTTACAGCCTTATATTCATCAAGAGTAAGCTCATCAAGGCTCTTATTGTTATTTATGGAATAAAGAACAAGCTGACCTATAACAGCATGGGCATCTCTGAAAGGCACTCCCTGCTTAACAAGCCAGTCAGCAGCATCAGTAGCATTCATAAAGCCTTTTTTTGCCGCATTATACATATTGTCTTTATTTACTGTCATTGTTTCAACCATTTTTGTAAACACAGGAATACACATTTTAATAGTATCAACTGCGTCAAAAACTCCCTCTTTATCTTCCTGCATATCCTTATTATAGGCAAGAGGAATACCCTTCATAACTGTAAGCATAGCCATTAAATGACCATAAACCCTGCCTGTTTTTCCTCTTATAAGCTCTGCCATATCGGGATTTTTTTTCTGAGGCATAATTGATGAGCCTGTTGAATAAGCATCATCCATTTCTACAAATTTATACTGCTGTGAATTCCATATAATAATTTCTTCGCAAAATCTTGAAAGATGCATCATAATTATTGACAATGCACTTAAAAGCTCTATAACAAAATCTCTGTCACTTACACCGTCCATACTGTCAAGAGTGATTGTATCAAATCCAAGCTCATTTTTTACAAATTCTCTGTCTAAGGGATAGGTTGTTGCAGCCAAAGCACCTGAGCCTAAGGGCATAGAATTTGTTCTCTTATATGTATCGGAAAGTCTGTCATAATCTCTCTTAAACATTTCAACATAAGCTAAAATATGATGAGCAAGAGTTACAGGCTGTGCATTTTGAAGATGAGTATATCCCGGCATAATTGTGGTTATATTTTTTTCCGCAATCAAATTAAGCACAGTAACAAGCTCCTTAACAAGAGCCTTAATATCTGTAATCTGCTCTTTTAAATACATTCTTATATCAAGAGCAACCTGGTCATTACGGCTTCTGCCTGTGTGAAGTCTTTTGCCCACATCGCCTATTCTTGAAATAAGAATAGTTTCAACATTCATATGAATATCTTCTGCTTTTTCGTCAAATGTAACCCTGCCTGCTTCAATATCAGATAAAATTTCTTTCAATGTTTTTTGAATAAGCTCTGAATCAGCCTGTGAAATAATACCTTGTTTTCCAAGCATTTTTGCATGGGCAATGCTTCCTGTAATATCCTCTTTATACATTCTGCTGTCAAAACTTATTGAGCTGTGAAAGTGGTCTGTAAAACTGTCTGTGGATTTTGTAAATCTTCCGCCCCAAAGCTTCATAATATAATCTCCTTGTCTGTAGCATTAATTACAGTAATAATATCATATAAAATTATAAATGTAAAG
>CAZZLN010000097.1:0-1608 GCA_964654945.1 uncultured Lachnospiraceae bacterium | reverse complement strand
AGAGCAGCTGACTTGTAATCAGCAGGTTAACGGTTCGAGTCCGTTCATCGGCTTTAGCATAATTAAATATGCTATATGGGTGGATTCCCGAGTGGCCAAAGGGGGCAGACTGTAAATCTGTTAGCTCAGCTTTCGAAGGTTCGAATCCTTCTCCGCCCATTTTAAGGGGTAAGATATTTTTATCCCTTGTTATAATTTAATATCGCGGGGTAGAGCAGTATGGTAGCTCGTCGGGCTCATAACCCGAAGGTCGTAGGTTCAAATCCTATCCCCGCAACTCTGAAAAATCCTGTAATCAAGCTGATTACAGGATTTTTAATTTTATCTGAAAATAAAAAAATGCTGAAATTGGGTACAGTTTAGGTACACTTATTTACCAAACTGTACCCAATTATTGTATTTATATGAAATACACCTATAAAAGAATAAAACTAAAAGAAGTTAATGTATTTTGTTTATTTCCGGCAAATGATGCTTAAAAGAGTAGTGTTGTTGGTATTACTAGTATGTTGATATTACTCGTATTTTTAGTGTTGAATAATTTTTCATTCATTCTAAAAACTTTGTTTTATTAAAATCTGTTATTACATCAAGAATTTTTATTTATTTAGATGTATTTTTCCTTTTATCAGCCGGTTTTGAATTAATAAGATCTAATTGCTCTTTATTTTTTTATGGGCAATAATATATTAGGGGTGATTAAAATGAAGTACGGATATATAAGAGTTTCAACAAGAGAACAAAATGAAGAAAGACAGCTTATTGCTCTTAGGGAATACGGAGTAGAGAACAAAAATATGTTTATCGACAAGCAAAGCGGAAAGGATTTTGAAAGAGATAATTATAAAAGATTGATGAAAAAAATCCGTAAAGACGATGTTATTGCAGTCAAGAGCATTGACAGGCTGGGAAGAAATTATAAGGAGATTATAGAACAATGGAGGATAATCACACAGGTTAAAAAGGCGGATATAATTGTGATTGATATGCCCTTGCTCGATACAACGAAAAATAAGGATTTAATGGGTACTTTTGTTGCAGACCTTGTGCTGCAGGTGCTGTCTTTTGTTTCCGAAACGGAAAGAGCAAATATAAGGCAAAGACAGGCTGAGGGCATTGCTGCCGCAAAAGCAAAAGGTGTTAAATTTGGCAGAAAACGGAAATATTTTCCAAAGGATTACATACATATATATAAAAGGGTTAAAAACGGAGAAATAATGATTAAGGATGCCGTTGCTTTGATGGGAGTAAGTGAAAGAACATATCGCAGAATGAAGCCGGAATTTGAGAAAATTTTATCAACCAATAATTAAGACGGTCATATAGTATACTTTGCGACGGTCATTTTTTTGATGAATTATTTTAGCAATATTGTAGCATATTTTTAGTTTTAAATCAATAGCAATTGGTTGAATTTGTACAGAAAAATTACAAATTTTTATAATTTTTTATACTGTCGCAAAGTATACCTTTTGGCAACAGGAATAATGATAACCCGCAATACAAAGTATTGAAAGGAACTGCTATCGTATTACAGACTGATTAAGGGTGGCTTTAGGTGAACAATTATTAAAAAGCTTATTTTATACCGAAAAAGCAAATATGGGT
>CAZZLN010000096.1:0-1969 GCA_964654945.1 uncultured Lachnospiraceae bacterium | reverse complement strand
CCTTAATCGCAAGCTCAAGGACATTTTTTTCTAACAAAGTTCTGACTTTAGGCAAAGGAGGCTTTTGTGTAGTTTTGTAAGCCTGTTTCCGCAGTGGAAACTTTTAACTATAAATGTAAGTTGTGAACTCTTATATTACACTAATATTTCAAAATTAGATTGAAGTGTATTGTTTTTTAACTTATTTAAAAAATGCTTTTTTTAACATATTGCAAAAAAACTGTAGCATTTATTATAAAACAGTGGTATAATACTGACTAATGTATTGGTTTTAAAATATTGTAAATAATAACTTAAAAACCATATAAATTTTTATAAACGGAGGTAATATATATGTTCACAACTATTTCCACAGATAAGGCTCCTGCAGCCATAGGTCCATATTCACAGGGCATTATTCTTGACAACATTGTTTTTACATCAGGTCAAATTGCAATTAACCCTGAAAACGGTGAAATTGAAGAAACTACAATTGAGGGTCAGACTGAACAGGTTATGAAAAATCTTCAGGCTATTTTGGCTGCTGCCGGTACAGATATGTCAAAAGCAGTAAAAACCACCTGTTTTCTTGCTGATATGGGTGATTTTGCAAAATTTAATGAAATTTACGGCAAGTATTTCTCAACTAAGCCTGCCCGTTCCTGCGTTGCAGTCAAAACACTTCCAAAAAATGTGCTTTGTGAAGTTGAAGTAATTGCCGAAAAATAAGGAGTAATTAATATGTTGACTTTAGATAAGGTTTATCACGCAGCCTTTGTGCTTAAAAATGTAATCAGAAAAACTGATGTTATTCAGGCTCCAAAGCTTAATAAAGCTTCTGATATTTATTTAAAAACAGAAAATTTACAGATTACCGGTTCATTCAAGGTCAGAGGTGCATACTACAAAATTTCTCAGCTTAGTGATGAGGAAAAAGCTAAAGGTGTTATAGCCTGTTCAGCAGGAAATCATGCTCAGGGTGTTGCTCTCGGTGCTGCCGCAAACGGAATTAAATCTCTTATTTGTCTGCCTGACGGTGCTCCTATTTCAAAGGTTGAAGCAACTAAAAAATACGGTGCTGAGGTTTGTCTTGTAAAGGGTGTATATGATGACGCATTTGCAAAGGCAATTGAGCTTAAAGATAAAATGGGATATACATTTGTGCACCCCTTTGATGATATTGATGTTATTGCAGGGCAAGGTACAATCGGTCTTGAAATTCTTGAACAGCTTCCCGATGTTGATGCGGTAATTGTGCCTATTGGCGGAGGCGGACTTATTTCAGGCATTGCCTATGCAATAAAAAGCTTAAAGCCCGAATGTAAGGTTTATGGTGTTCAAAGTGAGGGTGCTCCGTCAATGTATAACTCTCTTAAAGACAATAAAATTGAAAATCTCACATCTGTAAAAACAATTGCAGACGGTATTGCCGTTAAAACTCCCGGTGAGCATACATTTGAGCTTTGCTCAAAATATGTAGACGAAATAGTCACTGTAAGTGATGACGAAACCGCTTCTGCGATACTTGCTCTTATGGAACAGCAAAAGCTTGTTTCTGAGGGTGCAGGTGCAGTTTCTGTTGCTGCTGCAATGTTTAACAAGGTTGATGTTAAGGATAAAAAAGTATGCTGTCTTATTTCAGGGGGCAATATAGATGTTAATATTTTATCAAGAGTAATTTCAAGAGGTCTTTTAAGCTCAGGACGTTCTCTTTCTATTAAAATTGAGCTTTCTGACAAACCGGGACAGCTTGAAGCAGTTTCAAGAATTATTGCTGAGCTTGGCGGCAACATTGTTTCTATTTATCACGACAGATATGATTTGAATATTGATATTGTTTCATGTATTCTTGATTTGAGAATTGAAACAAGAGATCATGAGCATATTCAGTCTATTATTGATAAGCTTAAAGAAGAAGGATTTAAGATATTTGAATAATAAAATATTTAGCGGGGGACTGCCCTCGCTAAATCGAAAAAAATTTACCTTA
>CAZZLN010000095.1:0-1983 GCA_964654945.1 uncultured Lachnospiraceae bacterium | reverse complement strand
TACTGCGAATATACTTGTTGATATTTTATTTATTCAAAAAAATTGCTGTTATAACGGAATAAATAAATCTTTACTAATTTAAAATATATGTTATACTGGGTATAGGAAGGAAATAACAGCAAAGGGAGGATATTTTATGGATAAAAACGAAAAGGTTTATGTATTGGGGCACCAAAATCCCGATTCTGATTCTATATGCTCTGCCATTGCTTATGCGTGGCTTAAAAATCAAAAGGAAAATGGTTATATAGCGTCCAGATGCGGAAATATAAATAATGAAACAAAATTCATACTTAAATATTTTGACGTTCCCGAACCTGTGCTTATTGAAAATGTAAGCACACAAATAAAGGATATTGAAATAAGAGAAGCCAGAGGCGTAAATTCGTCAATTTCACTTAAAACCGCTTGGGAGCTTATGAAAGAAAACAATATGGTAACACTTCCTATTGTAAATGAAGAAAATAATCTTGAGGGACTTATAACAGTATCCGATATTGCAAAATCCTATATGGACGTATATGACAGTAAAATTCTTGCAAATGCAAAAACACCTTTTAAAAATCTTGTAGAAATATTAAATGGTGAAATGATTGTTGGCGATATTGAAGAAATAATAACAAAAGGAAAGGTATTTATTGCTGCTGCAAATCCAGAAATGATGGAAGATTATATTGCAGAAGGAGATATTGTAATTGCAGGTGACAGATTTGAAGCTCAGCTATGTGCAGTTGAAATGAAAGCAAAATGCCTTGTTATATGCTGCGAAAACAGCAGAGTTTCACAGACTATTCAAAAAATTGCAAAAGAAAATAAATGCAATATTATAAAAACTTCTTATGATACATATACTGCAACAAGACTTGTAAATCAGAGTATGCCAATAAGATATTTTATGAGAAGCCACGATCTTATCACTTTTTCACCAAGTGATTATTTAGATGAAATAAGATTGGTTATGGCACAAAAAAGACACAGAGATTTTCCTGTTTTATCAAAATCGGGGAAGCTTGTTGGTATGA
This sequence comes from uncultured Lachnospiraceae bacterium, assembly GCA_964654945.1. GTDB lineage: Bacteria > Bacillota > Clostridia > Lachnospirales > CAG-274 > HGM11788. Next base: position 961 of record CAZZLN010000095.1, on the reverse strand, counting down.
TTTCAAGAAGAAATTTAATAGGCGGAAGAAGCAAAAAAGTAATTCTGGTCGACCATAATGAAAAGTCACAGGCAGTAGAAGGACTTGATGAAGCAGAGGTTTTAGAGGTTATTGACCACCATAGAATTGCAGATTTTGAAACAATAAATCCTATATTTTTCAGAAATCAGCCATTAGGCTGCACAGCAACAATTATTGCACAGATTTACAGAGAAAATAATGTAGATATACCGGCAAAAATTGCAGGTCTTTTGTGTTCTGCAATTATATCCGACACATTGATTTTTTCTTCTCCTACATGCACTTCTCAGGATAAGGAAACTGCTGAGGAGCTTGCATTAATTGCAGGAATAAATATTGAGGAATATGCAAGAGAAATGTTTGCAGCGGGAAGCAATGTTAAAAATAAAAAGATTGAAGAAATTTTCTATCAGGATTTCAAAATGTTTAATGCGGGAGAAATTAATTTTGGTGTAGGGCAGTTTAATCTTATGAGTAAAAAAGAAGTTGATGAGCTAAAAAGCAGAATTTATGAATATATGTCAAAAGAAAATGAAGAAAGAAATTCAGATATGATGTTTTTTATGCTGACTAACATTATTGAAAAATCTTCAACAATTATTTTCTGCGGAGAAAATTCTTTTGAACATTTAAGCAGAGTTTTCCATGAGCCCGAAACCGAAAATTCAATTTATCTTAAAAACTTTGTTTCAAGAAAAAAGCAGTTTATACCTGCTATGATAAATGACCTTAATTCAGAAGTAATAAATGAACAGTAAACTAAAAAAGACTTTGGCATTTTGCTAAAGTCTTTTTTTATGCCGACAACGGGAGTCGAACCCGTATGGAAAATCCGCACGATTTTGAGTCGTGTGCGTCTGCCAATTCCGCCATGTCGGCTTGCAACAGAATTATTATAATATAAAATATAGCTCTGTGTCAAGAAATTTATTTCCTTTAG
>CAZZLN010000094.1:0-2036 GCA_964654945.1 uncultured Lachnospiraceae bacterium | reverse complement strand
TTTGGATTTAAAACAAAAAAGTTAATAGTTTTTCTTATGTTTTCAATATTATAATATTGCGGAGCGGTCTTGATAATCGCGCTTTTCAGTTCTTCAACCGAAAGCCGTCTGAAATCTATTACATATTCAGCAGCCACACGTTTTAAATCCGTTATTGTTGAAATGTTTTCGACACACTTTTTAACGTCCATTTTTTATATCCTCCATATTTTCTTTGAACTAAAATAAACATTATATTCGAGAGTACAATTACCGTTATCATCATCTGATATATTCAAAACTTTCATACACATAACGGAAAGATCGTTTTCATCAGCATACTTGTATAGTGCGTAATTTGTTCCGATTTTTTCACCGGCATCATCTAAAATTATATATCGCTCTTTCTCATAATCACATTCAAAGTCCAAATCATCATCTTTATTATAATAAGGAAGAAATTCGTTTAAAGATGTTGTTTTGTATTTTCTTTTCAGCATTTTTTCGAGGGGCTTATAAAAAGCGATTTTGTATGTTATTTTTACACTGGAATATTTATTAACAATTCCAATGAAATACCAGTCCTTTCTTTTCCAATCGTTAATCATATCCTGTGTTTTTCCTCTGTAAACATATCCAAGCTTCTGCTCATCAAGATATATCGCAACTGCAGAGCTGTCATATTCATTTTCAGGTTCTTGTACAAATGTTAATTCCTTGCCGCCACAGTTCGCAAGTTTCGGGACTTTATTGTCAATACAACAAATTTCTTTTTCATAAACATAAGCTGCATATTCATCACCATGACACCACGATAAATAAGGAAAATCACAGTCCTTTTCTCCATCGGCAGGTTCAGGCAACAGCTCCGGTTTATCAAATGTATAATTTAAAGGCTCAGGCACCCGGTCTGGTTTATTGAATATAGCAATAAAAGATTTCACCAAATCTATAAGATATCCGATTCCAAAAAGACCCCCAGTGAAAAGATATAGAATACCCTTACCGACTTTGCCATCAATAAAATGATGAACGCCTAAACAGCCAAAAAGCCAAGTTATTATAAAATAAGCAATAGGATTTATTTTTTTTGTGTTCAAAATATAGCAACCTTTCAAAGTTTATTTGGCTGTTACAGATTTGTAACAACCGTTATCCTTTTTTATGATTTGCCCTTGTTACAAAATTGTAACACATTCTATAGATATAGCCATATATACACTTAAAAATTATTGATTTCAATTAAATGTGATTCATCATTCCTCAATCTCTCTTATAAGGAGTTTAGGTATTCCTAAAATGCGGAAGCTTTCCAAATCTGCGCCGGATATGATTTCGGGTTGATACAGCGGGTTGATGGGTACAAGGTGGACAGAATCATTCTTATATTCAATTTTCTTTATCGTTCCGCATTCATCATTGTATAAAACAACCGCAACTTGACCGTTGTTATCAAGTGCGTTTTGCTTTAAAATCAGTACTTTGTCCCCGCTGATAAACATAGGATACATGGAATCACCTTTGATTTGAAGAACAAAATACTCCTCTCTTTTTCTGCCTTTAAGATAAGAAACAGGAATGTGAACCTTATCACCGTCCCAATCCTCAGTTGCAATTTTCTCAAACCCTGCGGCAACGTCTCCTATAACAGGAAATTCAATTACATTTTCTGTGATTTCGGGTTCATGAAGTTTAATGTTTTCCTCATCACCTAACAAATAACTTGGAGTTGTCTTTAAAGCTTTTGCAAACGCACGTATTTTAGTTTGATTTATATCTCTTAATCCCAATTCAATTTTATTAACGGCAGAAGCGGTTTTAAATCCTACTTTTTCAGCTAATTCCTGTTGAGACATATCTGCTTTTTCTCTTAAATATTTTATTCTATCATATATTGTCATTTGTATCACCATCAATAGAATAATATTAAATAGCCGAAATGTCAAGTTTTTTGATAAATTTTCAAAAAAACTGTTGACAAATTGGCTAATGAGCGGTATCTTTTTGATATAGCCAATATGGCTACAAAGGAGGCGAAGAAATGACGGCAACAAAAA
>CAZZLN010000093.1:0-2042 GCA_964654945.1 uncultured Lachnospiraceae bacterium | reverse complement strand
TGTCAGCAAAGCTGACACACACGCCGCACAATAATGCCAAGGCATTATTGAATATGCCTATGAATGAATAAATCCTCTTTTTTATGTTTTTGCAATATTTATTATTGTTTCAACTGCTTTTAGCATACTTTCTAAAGATATAAATTCATAAGGTCCATGAAAATTATGACCTCCTGTAAATATATTGGGACAAGGCAAACCCATAAATGACAGTCTTGCTCCGTCTGTGCCTCCTCTTATTGGTTCAATAAGAGGTTCAATACCTGTTTGTTTAATTCCATCAATTGCTTTATCAAGAACAAATTTATTATTATTTATAATTTCAGACATATTATAATACTCATCATATAAATTAAGCTTTACTGTATTATTTCCATATTTTTTATTTAGCTTATCAGCAATTTCTGATATTGTTTTCTTTCTGTTTTCAAAGCTTTTTTTGTCAAAATCTCTTATTATATAATCAAGATGTGCCATTTCAACATTCCCATTGATTTTTGTTAAATGATAAAAACCTTCATATCCATCAGTATTGGCAGGGGTTTCATAAGCTGGCAGCATAGAATTAAATTCAGAAGCTATAAGTGCTGCATTAATCATTGCATTTTTTGCAGTTCCGGGATGAACACTCTTTCCCGTAATATCGATTTTAGCTCTTGCTCCATTAAAGTTTTCATAACTGATTTCACCTACTATACCGCCGTCTATTGTATAGGCATAGTCACAACCAAATTTATCAACGTCAAAATGATCAACACCTGCACCTATTTCCTCGTCCGGTGTAAAAGCTATTTTAATTTTAGAGTGTTTAATTTCAGGGTGCTTTGCAAGGTATTCCATAGCAACTATTATTTCACTAATACCTGCTTTATCATCAGCACCTAAAAGGGTAGTGCCGTCTGAGCATATAATAGTCTGTCCTTTATAATTATTTAATATTGGAAATTCGAGGGGTGATAAATTCACACCTTTTCTTTCTATTATATTTTTATTATAGTTCTCAATTATCATTGGTGAAATGCCATAACCGCTGCAATCAGGACTTGTATCCATATGAGCAATAAAACCAATTGTATCACCATTGCAGTTTTCAGGCAGTTCAGCGGTTACATAGCTGTTAGCATCTATGCTAATATTTTTCATACCAATGCTTGATAACATACCGGCTAATACTTCAGCAAAAAAGTACTGAGATTGGGTAGATGGATAAGTTGAGCTTTCACTATCAGAAGTTGTATCATATTTAATAAGTGTAGTAAATATTTCCAATAATCTATTTTTCATATATAAATCTCCTTTTTCCTAATATATCACATATTTCAAAAAAAATCTATATTTTTTTAAAAAAGTCTTGACAAATGTTAAAACTTGGTGTAACATAAATATTGTTCTGCTGAAGAACGTAATTTAATAAATATGCAGAGGTGTCCGAGCGGTTTAAGGAGCTGGTCTTGAAAACCAGTGATCTCGAAAGGGACCGTGGGTTCGAATCCCACCCTCTGCGTTATTTTTTTGTCTGTAGACAAATTAATTATTATATAAAGCAAAACACTTGCAGATGTACCCAAGTGGTTGAAGGGGCTCCCCTGGAAAGGGAGTAGGTCGTTAATAGCGGCGCGAGAGTTCAAATCTCTCCATCTGCGTTTGTATATTATTATATATTTTGGTAAACATAATAATGAAAATTATTATTATAAACATTGAAAAGATTAAAAATATTTTTTAATATACTAACCTTTTGTTGACAAAATAAAAGTTATAAAAAATATTTTAAAAGTTCTTGACAAAGGGTATAATATATGATAATATATTTTTTGTTGCTGACAAAATGAATTAAGTGTAAATAAGAAGTTACAAAATGCTTCAAAAAACTTAAAAAAGTTCTTGACAAGGTTAAACAGCGATGATATAATAATCAAGATGCGACCGAATGGTTGTCAGCAAACAAAATAGAACATTGAAAACTGAATAACTAAAGAAAACAACGAAAAATTTGCGAAGCAAATAAATTCGAAGAATACTCAAATCCCAAAAAAATTCCT
>CAZZLN010000092.1:0-2759 GCA_964654945.1 uncultured Lachnospiraceae bacterium | reverse complement strand
CCTGTAAAAAAAGAATCCTCCCTGCAAATGCGAGCATTTGCTTCCCTCCTTTAGGTCAGAACTTTTGCTTATGCAAAAGCCGCCTATGGCGGTCGGATTAATCTTTCCGATTCAATCAAGGAGGGCTTATAAAGCTTTCTTGCAAAAGCCTCCCTTGCGGGGACCGGCTTACAAACCCAACACAAAAGCCTCCCTTGCCTAAAGGGAGGGGGACCGGCTTTTGCCGGTGGAGGGATACAAGATTTTGTGAGAACTGTCCCTCAAAAAGAATACCCTTGTAATATCCTCCCTGCAAATGCAAGCATTTGCTTCCCTCCTTTAGGCAAGGAGGGCTTATTTACATGGTATCGGCTTTTGCCGGTGGAGGGATACATTGTAGGGGCGAGCATTGCTCGTCCTCAGATTTAGCGAAGAAAGCCCCTGTAAAAAAAGGTTACCAAATTAGATTGACGTTATTTTAAAAACTGATTAAGTGTGTTAAAGGTTCTTTCGGTATATTCCTTTGGCTGGGGAACAAAGGCAATATAAGGTGTTTTATTCTGAAAAATATCATATTTTTTAAGTAATTTTGAATTATCTATTTTTATGGCAAAGGCATCATCTTTGCCTGTTTCAGCATTTTTTGTATATAATATTTCATAATTTTTTTCATATTGGGCTATTTCGTCTTTTGTAAAATATGCAGCTAAAGGATAGAGTATTTCAGCCTGTGCAAAGGCTTTAATATTTTCTTTATCGGATATAATCAGCTGATATTGATTAGAGTAGAGATAAGTATTAAATTTCTGAAAAAGATTGCTTTCAACAGTCGGGTCATCTTCATCTGAATAATAGCAGTCAACAAGCACTCTGTAATTATCGGGGGCATTTACAAGGTCTGCAAGCTCCTGCTGAATGGCAGCTTCTTTTTCAAAGGAAAGAAATTCACCATATATCGCAACTCCGTTATAATTTTCTATAGACTCTCTTATAAACACTGTGTAAACAAGAGATATTGCACAAATTATACCGATTATGGTAAGAACAATATGCCATTTATAATAATACATAATATGCTCAAACTTTTCTTTATTGCTTAAATCCTTAAAATTCATATTAGTCCTCCCATTTATTTTACACTGAAATTATATCACAAAATATCATACATTTCAAGCATTCTGAGAAGAAAATAGAAAAAATTTTCGAATTTTGAAAAGTTGTGCACCAAATGTCACCTAAAGTGTGCTATAATAGTATCAGAACAAATGTTCTAATTTACTTTTAGGAGGTATTATATGAGTAATACAGGTTGGATAAAACTCCACAGAAGCTTTTTAAGTGAATCTGTGTGGCAGTGCAGCACACCTGAACAATGTAAAATTTTAATTACACTTTTGTGTATGGCTAATTTTGAGCCTAAAAAGTGGATATATGAGGGAAAGGTTTATGACCTTAAAGCAGGTCAGATGATTACATCACTTCCATCTATTGTTGAAAGGTGTAATGATAAAAGCATTACCATACAAAAGGTCAGAACTGCTTTAAAAAATTTTGAAAATATTGGTTTTTTAACAAGTGTTGTAAACAGCCACAACAGGCTTATTACCATAACAAATTGGAATTATTATCAATCAGACCAACAAGACAGCAACAAACAAACAACAAGACAGCAACAAACAAACAACAAACAAACAACAACTAGTAATAATTATAATAATTATAAGAATTATAAGAATGAAGATAAGAATAATACGGGGGTGATTTTATAATTGTCAGAAATTTAGAACAGGATTTAGACAGAGCAGATTTTAAGAGTGCTAAAATGCAGTATAATATGTATTATAAAAATATTGAATCAGCCGGAAAATATGGCTGCAAATGCTCCGAATGCGGAGATTTAAAGTATATTCCCTGTGTTGAATATATTGAAGAAGCAGATATGTATATATTCAGCTTGGGAGAATGTAAATGCCGAAACAGTGATATTGTAAATAAAAAAATAGAGGAAAGCGGTCTTAAAAATGAAATTGAAAAAAAGACCTTTAAAAGCTTTATTACGGATATGCCCTTCAGAAAGGCTTTAAAGGATAAGGCTAAGGAATATCTGGGTGAAATTAAAAATAATAATAAATATTGGTTTTATGTGGGAGGACAATCGGGAGCAGGCAAATCTCACATATGTATTGCCGTAGCTGACAGGTTTTTAAAGAACAATCAAAGAGTTGTGTATATGAGATGGGTCGATGAAATGAGAAGCATTAAAGCTGACCTTAACAACACATCAAAAATTAATGAATTTAAACAGGCTCAGGTTCTTTACATAGATGATTTATTTAAAGGGGGAAAATGCCCAAGTGATTATGATATTGGAGTTGTGTTTGAAATTTTAAATTACAGAGATAGCAACAGTCTTGTCACAATTATAAGCTCAGAGCTTACGGATTGTGAGCTTAGAAATATTGATGAGGCAGTGTATGGCAGAATTAAAATGAATACAAGTGATAAATTTATGATTTCAATAAACAAGGACAATACCAAAAATTTCAGAATAAACACACGAATCTAATTTTGAAATATTAGTGTAATATAAGAGTCCATAACCTGTATTTATAGTTAAAAGCTTTCGTAATTAACACTGAAACAGGTATAAAACCCAACACAAAACATACCAACAAAAAAAGAATCCTCCCTGCATCAGAACATTGTTAGAAAAAAATGTCCTGATTAAGGTAAATTTTTTTCGGCAATTTACTTTAGTAAATTGTAACATTGTTAGAAAA
>CAZZLN010000091.1:0-2852 GCA_964654945.1 uncultured Lachnospiraceae bacterium | reverse complement strand
ATATTATACTCTTATTGAAAAAAATGTAAATATGAAAATTTTTAAAAAATTTTCACTATATTTATAACAGCTTATTACTTTCTATCTGCAAAAATCAGTTCGTATTCGTTTTTCTTTCAATTGTGGCGGTGGAAGAATATCCTTTGTCACATCTAAAACTTTCAATAACCATGCCATATTGCGTCCAAGTACTTCCATAGTCTGTATTCCCTCTTTATCCTGAGATAAAAATTCTTCAGGAGTCCAGCCATATACAACATTCCAATACTGACTGTTTACAGTGATCATATTGCTACAATTAAAATAATTATTAAGCTGATGAAATGCATTAACAGCACCTGCTCTTCTACAGACAGTTATTGCAGAACATGGCTTATGTGTATGTCCCTCAAAACGCTGTGAAGAATATAATAATCTGTCCATAAACGCCTTAAATGGTCCCGGTATATCCATATAATGAGTTGGTGCACCTAACAAAAAACCGTCAAACTCATCTAACCTGTCAATAATCTCGTTTACCTTATCAGGTATAACACAATGATGGGTTTTAAAACATTGCCTGCAATTAGTGCACCCCCTTATGCCCTCAGCACCTACATGAATTATCTCAAAATCAATGCCTTCTTTTATAAGCTCATTGCCGACAATATTCATAGCTGTATATGTAACACCTCTTGCATTAGAGCTTTCGTTTAAGCCCAATACCTTCATAACCAATGCTCCTTTCAAAAACCATACAATCTTTCGGGATTTTCTACCAGAATTTTATGTCTGATATTGCTGTCAGGTACCTGTTCCATTAGTTTTTTTACCAACAAAATATCACTTACAGAGCTTTTTTGCTCTATACTTTTAAAATTATCTTTCAAAACAGGACAACCCTTAACCATATTACCAATATGAGGCCAGTCTGTTCCCCAAAGTACTCTGTCAGGATTTATATCAACAAATCTTCTGCTTAATTCCACATTTTTACTGTATTCAGGTGCCTTATCTAAATAATAAATTCCCGAAATTTTCACCCACGCCTGATTATTTAAAATTAATGATTTTATTATATCAAAAGCCTTATGTTTAATTCCATATTCGGGCGGTATAAATCCCATATGGTCAAAAACAATCTGACAGTGCAAATTTGAAAATCTGTCTTTGTATTCCACAATATCATCTGCCGAACATGGAACAATGCACATATGCCAATTAAACTTTTCAATTCTATAAGCCAGTTTTTCCATATAATCTATACTATTAGGAAAACGATTCCATATTCGCACACCACGAACACCAATACTATGATAATACTTCAACTCCTCGTCAGTAACATCATCCTTTAATGTAATAATTGCCCTTGTATTTTCATAGCCCATTTTCTTTAATGCAACTATAGTATTTCTATTATCATAACCGTATGCTGCAACGGAAATAATTACATTTCTCTTTATTCCAAGTTTGCTTTTTAGCTTCTGATAATCTTCTACTGTTGCACTTTCAAAATTTATATTCTGAGATGAATCTATTGGATAATTATTTATATCTATAATATGATGATGGCAGTCGCAAGCTCCTGCCATCATATCTAATAAAGCTTCTTTTTCAAAATACTCAGTCATTTTTATTCCTTAACTAAATCTAAATATTCTGTAGTAATAAAATCATTGATATCAAAATCATTCTGAATAATATCATATTCTAAAGAAAAGTTTTTAACAGATTCAATTTCATTAATATCCTCCTCTGTTAAATCAGTTGTGAATACCATATTACTCATAACTTTTTCATTTAATTGTGCATCAACACCAAAATCCTCTGCTGTAAGTTCTGCTGCTTCTGTTGGGTTTTCAGCTATATACTCATCAGCTCTGTCTAAAGCTCTGATGTAAGCCTGAACAACTAACGGATGCTCTTCAGCATATGATTTTACAAAATAATTTACCATGTTTGATTTTTTAATACCGGTTCCGTCTGCCAATATTCGAACAGTGCCCTCTGATGTAAACTTAGATATAAAAGGCTCGCAGGTTACTGTTGCGTCAACATCGCCATTAGATAATACAGTCACATGGTCAGCATTTGTAAGATTTATTGTTTCAACATCATCTAATGTCAAACCTTCCTTGTTCAAAAGCAACGCCAAAAGATGCTGATTATATGAGCCGACAATATAAGCTACTTTTTTCCCTTTTAAATCTGCAATACTTTTAATATCAGAGTCGGAACTAACAAGTACTGCAGTACTTTTTTCACCATATCCCAAGCCTGATACTACTTCAATATCCTGCCCCGATGATTTTGCTATAATTGCAGGTAAATCTGCCATAAATCCTGTATCAGCCTCGCCTGCTGCAACAGCTTCATTTACAAGAGGTCCTGACCCAAATTCAATCCATTCATAATCTGCACCTATTTTTTCAAGCTCTTCTTCAATATATCCAAGCTTATGAGCTACATATACTGATGCAAATAAAGAATATGGCTGTGCCGCAATTCTTAAAACAGCACCTTCGTCACTGTCAGCTGAGATAACCGCCTCATTATTCCCGTTTTCAGTTAATGAAGAATCACTTTTATTTTCAGAGCCACAACCTGTTAATGTTAAAAATGATAGACTAACAGCCAATAAAATCGATAATAATTTTTTCATTTTCTTTACTCCTTATGTATATATTTAATTTACACAATTAATATATGATTAATATGAATTATGTCTTACCGAAATATTATAATATTTATATGTGGATGTAAATATGAAAATTTTTATAATTTTTTCATATTTCATTTATTATGTGTACATTTATATTTATAGTTAAAAGCTCTCGTAATTGGCACTGAAATAGGTATAAAACCTAACACAA
>CAZZLN010000090.1:0-2866 GCA_964654945.1 uncultured Lachnospiraceae bacterium | reverse complement strand
AGAGCAGCTGACTTGTAATCAGCAGGTTAACGGTTCGAGTCCGTTCATCGGCTTTTTTCTATATTAGGAATATTCCTGATATTTAAGCATATATAATTATAGTTTTTAATTTTAAATGATGGGAATGCTTTGCGGGCCTTTAGCTCAGTCGGTTAGAGCATCCGGCTCATAACCGGACGGTCCAGGGTTCGAGTCCCTGAGGGCCCATTTAAAGCCTGTAAACTTTAGTGTTTGCAGGCTTTTTATATGTAAAAATTAATTTATGTGAAAAACACAAAAAATATGTAGTATAATATTTTGAAAATTAAAAGTGCGGGCACCCTTTCTGTGATTTTAATTAATATTAAGCTTTTTATAATCTCATAAATTATCAACAACTTCAGAAAGCACCTTGCCTATGCTGTCATATATAGCTATTTTTGCAAGTCTGTCATAGCCGGTTTTACTTTTATTTATAAGGCAAAGCTTATTTCCTTTGTAAATATTAACAAGTCCGGCAGCAGGATAAACAACAAGGGAAGTTCCTCCCACTATAAGAACATCAGCATTTGCAACAGCATTATAAGCACCATTCCAAACGGCATCATCAAGTCCTTCCTCGTAAAGTACAACATCAGGCTTTATAAGTCCGCCGCATTCACAGTATGGGACACCATTCATATTCATTATATCTTCAGCAGTATAGAGCTTATGGCATTTCATACAGTAATTTCTGTGTACAGACCCATGAAGCTCATAGATATTTTTGTTGCCTGCAAGCTGATGAAGTCCGTCAATATTTTGTGTGACAATTGCTTTAAGTTTTCCCATTTTTTCAAGCTTTGCAAGGGCATAATGAGCCTTGTTTGGCTTTGCATCAAGGTAAATAAGATTTTCTTTATAGTAGTCATAAAAATTTTCAATATTCCTGTCAAAATAGCTTCTGCTTATAAGCTGCTCCGGAGAGCAGCCGTATTTTGTCTGTGCATTATATAAGCCGTCAGCACTTCTGAAATCGGGAATATTGCTTTCAGTTGAAACTCCTGCACCTCCGAAGAAAACTATATTATCACTGTTTTTAATTATATCGTATAATTCTTTGTATTCCATTAAATATCGCCTCTTAATTTTTTAATAAAGTGAGCAATCTTTTCAAGAGCAGTCTTAATTTCTTCTATAGAATATGCATAAGATACTCTTATAAAGCCTTCACCGCTTTTACCTAAAGCTGTTCCGGGAACTACAGCAACTTTTTCTTCCATAAGAAGTCTTTCGCAAAATTCTTCGGAGCTTAAGCCTGTTGATTTAATACAAGGGAAAAGATAGAAAGCACCCTTTGCATCATAGCAGTCCAGTCCCATATCAAGAAAGCCTTTTCTCATAACACGTCTTCTCATATCATATTCTTTACGCATTTTTTCAACACTGTCGTGAGATTTTAATGCCTCAATAGCAGCATATTGGCTTGTTGTAGGAGCACACATTATACAATACTGATGAACCTTTGTCATAGCAGAAATAATAGGTGCAGGACCTGCTGCATAGCCCAATCTCCAGCCTGTCATTGCATAAGATTTTGAGAAACCGTTTATAACAATGGTTTTGTCATACATTCCATCAACATTGGCAATAGAGCAGTGCTTTTTGTCACCATATGTAAGCTCACCGTAAATTTCATCACTTATTACAATTATGTTTTTATCCCTGATTACATCTGCAATTTTTTCAAGATCTTCCTTTTCCATAATTGCACCTGTAGGATTGTTAGGATATGCTAAAAGAAGAATTTTAGTCTTATCTGTTATTTTATCTGTAATATCTTCAGGGACAAGCTTAAATTCATTTTCTGCCTTTGTATTTACAGTTACTGCAACACCGTCTGCAAGCTCAACACAAGGCTTGTAGCTTACATAGCAAGGCTCAGGAATAATAACCTCATCCCCCGGGTTTAACAATGCTCTGAATACAAGGTCAATACCTTCACTTGCTCCAACGGTAACAAGTATCTGTGTTTTAGGGTCATATTTGCAACCTATAAAATCATTAAGATATTTGCTTATTTCCTGCCTTAATTCCAAAAGACCCGCATTTGCACTGTAGCAGGTTCTTATTTTTTCAAGGGTATAAATAGCTCTTTCTCTAATTGCCCAAGGTGTAACAAAATCAGGTTCTCCAACGCCAAGGGATATTACACCTTCAATTTCATTTGCAAGGTTAAAGAATTTTCTTATTCCCGAAAAGGGCATTTCCCTTACCTTGTCGGAAACAAATTCCTCAGCAGTCATTATTCTATTTGTACTCATGGTGAAACAATCATCCTTTCATCACTTTCATCTTCTTTTTCAATTATTACACCATGGTCTTTGTATTTTTTAAGAACAAAGTGAGTAGCAGTGCTTAAAACTGATGGAAGAGTTGAAAGCTTGTTTGAAATAAAGCCTGAAATTTCCTTAATATTTTTTCCCTCCATCATAACAAGCAAATCGTAAGCACCTGACATAAGATATACTGCCTTAACCTCATCAAAACCGTATATTCTTTCAGCAATTTTTTCAAAGCCCTGATCTCTTTGTGGTGTAACCTTTACCTCTATCATTGCAGTTACATATTCTCTTTCTGTTTTATCCCAGTTTACAAGAGTAGTAAAACCGCAAATAATTTTATTCTTAATCATACTGTCAATTGCTGCCGCAACTTCATCGGTAGTTTTACCAAGCATTACAGCTATATCCTCTATGCCGGCTCGTCCGTCCTTCTCCAATATTTCAAGAATATCATTAATCATAATAAAAAACATCTCCTTTCAATATTTGTTAAATAAATTATACTATATTAACAATTTAAAGTCAAATAAACAAGAAATTTATCAATCAGAATCAGAAACCTA
>CAZZLN010000089.1:0-3034 GCA_964654945.1 uncultured Lachnospiraceae bacterium | reverse complement strand
TTTACTTTGTAAAATGCAAGCCTACGGCTTGTCGGATTAATCTTTCCGATTCAATCAAGGAGGGCTTATTGGAATTACATATTTAACATAAAATCTCTCGTAATCAGCACTGAAATGGGTATATATTTTCTTAAGAAATTTTATACATTACACTAATATTTCAAAATTAGATTAACGTGATAAAATAGCCGACCGGTATTGAAAAATATAAAAAAAAATTGTATAATATCAAATTAGGAGTGATATTATGAATACTGAATTTTACAAAAATAACAGAATTAAGCTTGAAAATAAAATTGATGACAGCTCAGCATTGTTTTTATACAGCGGTAAAGCACCTTTAAAAATCGGAGATGAGTTTTATCCCTTTACTCCTCTTAGAAATTTTTATTATATGACAGGTCTTGACAGGCAGAATATGATTTATTTTATGTATAAAAAAGACAATGATTTAATTCACAGCCTGTTTATTCCAAGATATGATGAGGTTAAGGCTAAATGGGTCGGAGCTGAAATGCTGCCTGATGAGGCAATTAAAATAAGCGGTATTGAAAATATTTATTATATTGATGAGTTTGAAGAAAAAGTGTCTGATATTTTGTTTGCAAAAAGAATTAAAAATGTGTATCTTGACCTTGAAAACAGATATTTTGACAATAAAAATTTTGCCTTTATGCTGGCTGATAAAATAAATAAAAATTATCCCTATATTAATATAAAAAATATATACAATATTATTGCTGATTTTAGAATGATTAAAGAGGGTTGTGAAATCGAAAACATTAAAAAAGCAATTGATATTACCAAAAAAGGCATATACTCTATGATGAGAAATTCTAAAGAGGGTATGTATGAATATGAAATTGAGGCTTATTTTGATTTTGAGCTTAAAAGAAGGGGTGTTAAGGATTTTGCATTTAAGTCTATTGCAGCATCGGGCAAAAATGCAACTGTTCTTCATTACTCCGAAAACAATTCAAAAACAGGGAATAATGATTTAATTCTTTTTGATGTTGGGGCACAGTATAGATATTATAACAGTGATATTACAAGAACATTTCCTGTAAACGGAAAATTTACAAACAGACAAAAGCAGATTTATAATATTGTTTTAGAGGGGCAGAAAAAGGTTATTGAAGCTATAAAGCCTAAGGTTGAATTTAAAAAATTAAATGAAATTTTAAAGGAATTTTATGGTGTCAAATTAAAAAATATTGGTCTTATAAAGTCTTATGATGAGGTGGATAAATATTATTATCACAGTGCAGGGCATATGCTTGGACTTGAAACCCACGATGCAGGCAGACATAATGAGGGGGTTCTTGAAAAAGGAATGGTGTTTACTGTTGAGCCGGGATTATATATTTCTGAAGAAGAAATTGGCATAAGAATTGAAGATAATGTTGTTGTAACGGAAAACGGCTGTGAGGTACTTTCAAAGGATATTATTAAAACCGTTGATGAAATAGAAAGCTTTATGTCAGGTAAAAATTATGATTAAAAGTGAAACCGATTTATATAAGCCTGTTAAAAAATATTTTGAAAATTTTGGCTATAAGGTTGATGCAGAGGTCAGAGATTGTGATTTAACGGCTGTAAAAGATGATATTATAATTGTAGCAGAGCTGAAAAAAAGCTTTAATATAACCTTGCTTTATCAGCTTATTGACAGAAAAAAATACACTCCTTATGTATATGCCGTTATTCCAAGACCTAAAAGCCTTAGAAATAAAGAGCACAGAAGCAGGGTAAGGCTCCTTAATTATCTTGGAATAGGACTTATTGTTGTTGCAGCTTCCACAAAAAGAGTTGACGTGCTTGTTGAGCCAAAAATAAATGAGCTTTTTAAATCAAGATATAAAAATAATATTAAAAAAGAAATCGGGGGAAGGCATACTGACTTTAATATTGGCGGCTGTGCAAGAAGAAAAATTGTGACTGCACACAGAGAAAGTGTAATTGCTGCATTGTGCTACATAGAAAAATACGGAATTATTAAAACAAGAGAGTGTAAAGATAATATAAAATATGTTCTTCAAAAAAATCATTACGGCTGGTTTGAAAGAGTGTCAAAGGGTGTTTACACAATGAATGACGCAGGAAGAAAAGCCCTTGAAGATAAAGATTTTATTGATGTAATCGAGTTTTACAGAAATGAGGTAGAATTATGTTTGAAATAGGAAGAAATGACAGATGTTGGTGCGGAAGCGGAAGAAAATACAAGGTTTGTCACGAAAGAAGTGATGAAAAAAATTTATCTGAATTTGCAGGCTATCCTATGCCAACAAGGGATTTAATTCTTTCACCGGAACAAATTGACGGTATCAGAAAAAGTGCAAGAGTGTCTGTTTCTATTATGGATGAACTGGATACATTTATTAAAGAGGGTGTCACAACAGGAGAAATTGATGACCTTGTTGCAAAAAGGACTAAACAGGCAGGAGGAATATGTGCTGACTTAGGGTATGAGGGATTTCCAAAAAACTGCTGTGTTTCCGTAAATAATGTTGTTTGTCATGGTATTCCCGATGACAGAGTTATTAAAAACGGTGATATTTTAAATGTTGATATTACTACTATTTTAGATGGCTATTATTCAGATATGAGCAGAATGTATATGATTGGCGATGTTAAAGATAATGCAAGAAAGCTTGTTCAGGTTACAAAGGAATGTATGCTTAAAGGTATTGACATTGTTAAGCCTTATATGCCTGTGGGTGAAATAGGAAATGTTATAAATGATATTGCTGATGAAAACGGTTATGGTGTGGTGAGAGCTTTATGCGGTCATGGCGTTGGTCTTAATTTTCACAATGACCCTATGGTCAATCACTTTAGAACAAATAAAAAAACTATGATACTTGTACCGGGTATGGTATTTACTGTTGAGCCTATGATTAATGAGGGCAGCTTTGATTGTAAGGTTTCAGATGAAGATGGCTGGACTGTCACAACAACTGACGGAAAGCTTTCTGCACAGTGGGAGCATACTGTTCTTGTGACAGAGGACGGATATGAGATTTTGACACTTTAA
>CAZZLN010000088.1:0-3085 GCA_964654945.1 uncultured Lachnospiraceae bacterium | reverse complement strand
ACCCTTTGGGGTAACCTTACCTACAAGAATATCATTAGGGCCGACCTCTGCACCAATTCTGATAATACCCTGTTCATCAAGGTCTTTTAACGCCTCATCACCCACATTAGGTATATCTCTTGTTATTTCCTCATCACCAAGCTTTGTATTTCTGGCTTCTGATTCGTATTCTTCAATATGGATAGAGGTATAAACATCATCCATAACAAGTCTTTCACTTAATAATACGGCGTCCTCGTAGTTATAACCCTCCCAAGTCATAAAACCAATAAGAGGATTTTTACCAAGAGCAAGCTCACCGTCTTTTGTAGAAGGACCGTCTGCAATAATTTCTCCCTCATAAATCTTCTGACCCTTTGAAACAATAGGTCTTTGATTCATACAGTTAGACTGATTTGATCTCTTAAACTTAGTAAGCTCATATACATATCTGCTGCCGTCATTTTCTTTAACGGTAATCTTTGAGGCATCTACATTTTCAACTACACCATCAGCCCTTGCAACAACAACAACGCCTGAATCCTTTGCAGTTTTATGCTCCATACCTGTACCCACAATAGGAGAATCTGTTGTTAAAAGAGGCACTGCCTGACGCTGCATATTAGAGCCCATTAATGCTCTTGTTACGTCATCATTCTGTAAAAAAGGAATAAGTGCTGTTGCAACAGAAACAAGCTGACGAGGAGATACGTCCATTAAATCTACCCGTTCAGGAGCAACCTGAATATTGTCACCGCAAAGACGGCAGGTAACCTTTTCATTTACAAAATGGTTGTTTTTATCAAGAGGCTCATTAGCCTGTGCAATAACATAAGCTTCTTCTTCATCTGCTGCAATATAATTAACTTTATCTGTGACAATAACCTGTCCATCAATATTTTCAACAATTCTGTAAGGAGCTTCTATAAAGCCGTATTCATTAATCTTTGCATAGCAGGCAAGAGAGTTAATAAGACCGATGTTAGGACCTTCGGGAGTTTCGATAGGACACATTCTGCCATAATGTGAATTATGAACGTCACGAACTTCAAAGCCTGCTCTCTCTCTTGAAAGACCCCCCGGACCAAGAGCTGATAATCTTCTCTTATGAGTTAATTCACCAAGTGGATTGTTCTGATCCATAAACTGTGAAAGCTGGGAGCTTCCGAAAAATTCTTTAATTGCAGCAGTTACAGGCTTAATGTTAATAAGAGCCTGAGGAGTAACAATATCCACATCCTGAGTAGTCATTCTTTCTCTGACTGTTCTTTCCATTCTTGAAAGACCGATTCTAAACTGATTTTGCAACAATTCGCCCACTGCTCTGATACGTCTGTTTCCAAGATGGTCAATATCATCTTTTTTACCAATGCCGTAATCAAGATGTATACAATAGTTGACAGATGCCATAATATCTTCAAAGGTAATATGCTTTGGAACAAGCTCTGCCATATTAGCCTTAACAGCTATCTTAAAGCTTTCGGCATCATCATTTGCATTTAATAAATCAAGCAAAACAGGAAGATAAACTCTTTCTTTAATTTTAAGGTCAGTCTTAGTAAGACCAAGAGCTGAAATAAAAGAATCTATATCAACTGCAAGATTTGATAAAATCTTAACCTCTTTATCTTCGACAGTTACAAAAACTGCATTTATGCCTGTATCCTGAATTTTATCACAAAGCTCTAAAGTAAGCTTAGTGCCTGCCTCGCAAATAATCTCTCCTGTTGTTGGGTCAACTGCATCTCTTGAAAGAGTGTAGCCTGAAATTCTGTTTCTGAATGACAGCTTTTTGTTATATTTATATCTTCCCACATGAGCTAAATCATATCTCTTTGGGTCATAGAACATATTATTTAAAAGAATTTGTGAGCTTTCTACTGTAGGAGGCTCACCGGGTCTTATTTTCTTATAAATTTCAATAAGACCTTCTTCATAGCTGTGAGTTGAGTCCTTTTCTATTGTAGCCCTAATCTTAGGCTCATCACCGAATAAATCAATAATATCCTCGTCAGAGCCTACGCCTAAGGCTCTTATAAGAACAGTAACGGGAACTTTTCTTGTTCTGTCTACTCTTACTGAGAATATATCGTTAGAGTCTGTTTCATATTCAAGCCATGCGCCTCTGTTGGGAATAACAGTTGAAGAAAGAAGGTTTTTGCCGTCTTTATCCTTTGCAATATCATAATATATACTAGGTGAACGTACCAGCTGTGATACAATAACTCTTTCTGCACCATTAATTACAAATGTGCCTGTGTCGGTCATAAGAGGGAAATCTCCCATAAAAATTTCCTGCTCCTTAACCTCGTCAGCTTCTTTGTTTCGAAGTCTTACCTTAACCTTTAGGGGAGCTGCATAGGTAGCATCTCTTTCCTTACATTCAGGTATAGTGTACTTGGTCTTGTCACTTTCAAGCTTAAAATCAACAAATTCAAGCACTAAATTTCCATTGTAATCGCTGATTGGAGAAACATCGTCAAATACCTCATCTAAGCCTTCCTCAAGAAACCACCTGTAGCTGTCTTTCTGCACTGCAAGCAGATTAGGCATATCAAGAACTTCTTCAATTCTGGCATAGCTCATACGCATTGTGTCACCATATCTGACAGGGCGTAATCTGTTTTTTTCCATCGGCACCTTCACTCCTTCTGAATATTTTAATAAATTATGAACTGATGTTCATATTGTTCACATTAATTTTACAAAAAACTATTGACTTTTTTTGTTTTTTGTAGTAAAATAACTTTGTATGGATATAATAAATATATCTTTAGATACGTTCTTATATTTTAACATTTTGCCTTGATATTGTCAAGGTTTTTTTGGTTTTAATGGTAATTTTTTTGTATAAAAAATGCAAAGCTCACAGCTTTATTTTTATCGGGGGAATGTCCCCCGCAAAACTAATGCTCGCATTATTGAATCGGAAAGATTAATCCGACAAGCATTGAATCGGAAAGATTAATCCGACAGAACGTAGTTCTGCTTTTGCCTTGGCAAAAGTTACAATTTACTAAAGTAAATTGCCGAAAAAAATTTACCTTAATCAGGACATTTTTTTCTAACAAAGTTACAATTTACTAATGTAAATTGCCGAAAAAAA
>CAZZLN010000087.1:0-3162 GCA_964654945.1 uncultured Lachnospiraceae bacterium | reverse complement strand
GGAGGGGGACCGGCTTTGCAACTACCCCTTATGCCTCCCTTGCCTAAAGGGAGGGGGACCGGCTTTGCCGGTGGAGGGATACAAGATTTTGTGAGAACTGTCCCTCAAAAAGAATACCCTTGTAATATCCTCCCTGCAAATGCGAGCATTTGCTTCCCTCCTTTAGGCAAGGAGGGCTTATAGGAATTAAATTTTATACTAATATTGCAAGTATGTTACCAAATTAGATTGACGTGCAAATGAAATAATCTATGAATTAGCTGTGGAAACAGGGTTTATATACTCAATTTTTGAAACGGAAACTTCATATGCTGTTTTTTCAATTATTGTGTCATCATCGAGCTTTTTTTGATAAATTCTGGACTGCATTCTGCCTGAAATATTTATATTGCTCCCAATTTCAAGAGCAGATACAAAACGGGCATTTCTTCCCCAGCATATTATGGGAATATAGTCAGATTTGGAATATGCTCTGTTTACTGCAATAAGCACGTCGGCAATTTCTCTGCCAAAAGGTGTGGTTCTGAATACAGGTGTTTTGCAAATAAATCCATTTAATATTACATCATTTGGTGTGTCATTAAGCTCATTACCAATACTTATTTCTTTTACAAATACAGTAAGCACCAAGTGAGTTTTACCCTCTGTGTAATTGTTATAAGAACGAATTTGTCCGTCAATATTTACCGTATCCCCAACAGCTATAGGTGTATGTATAAGCAGTCTGTCTGATATTGTAACAGGGAGTATGTCACTTGCCTGACTAAGTCTTTTACACTCCAGATTAAAGGTGAAAAACTGTTCTCCGTAAACCTCGTGGGATGGAGTCAGCTCAGATATTATTTTTCCGCTAAGTTTTATTTTGTTGTTATTTTCCATAATTTTCTCCTTTCAGAATACTCCTTATTTATAAGTATTCAAAAAAAAATTATTTATTATTATTTTATTAAAAAAACTTTATTTTTTCTATAAATAGGTGTATAATAATGTTAATTTAACAGATTAAAAAACTAAAGGAGTGAATTGCAATGACAATGAAAGAAGCAATAAATAAAGTCGTAAATGGAGAAAATCTTACTCTTGATGAAGCTAAAGATGTAATGAATTTAATGTTAAGCGGTGAGGCTACTCAAGCACAGCTTGGAAGTTTTTTAACCGCTCTCAGAATTAAAGGTGAAACTGTTGATGAAATTGTTGGCTGTGCAACGGTTATGCAGCAAAAAGCAGACCACGTTAAGCCAAATGTTGATATTAATTATGTAGACCTTGTAGGCACAGGCGGTGACGGAGTAAACAGCTTTAATATTTCAACTACAGCTGCTTTTGTTGCCTGCGGAGCAGGTGTTCCTATTGCTAAACATGGCAACAGAGCCATATCAAGCAGAAGCGGTGCGGCTGATGTGCTTGAAAAGCTTGGAGTTAATATTATGCTCGAGGCAGGCGAGGTTGAAAAATGTATTGAAGAAGTCGGTATGGGCTTTATGTTTGCTCAAATTTTTAACAAGTCTATGAAATATGTGGGTCAGGCAAGAAATGAAATGGGTATCAGAACTATTTTTAACATTTTGGGTCCTGTTTCAAATCCGTCTAATGCAAAGGCGGTTGTCATAGGTGTTTACTCTGATAATTACACTGAACCTCTTGCAAATGTTTTCTTAAAAATGGGTGTTGAAAGAGGTCTGGTTATATGCGGCGGAGGTATGGACGAAATATCCGTTATTGGTAAAACACGTGTTTCAGAAATTAAAGACGGAAGTGTAAAGACCTATGATATTTCACCTGAAGATTTTGGAATACCTGTTGCAAATGCCGATGATATTAAGGGCGGCACAGGGGAAGAAAATGCACAAATTACTCTTTCAATATTAAAGGGTGAAAAATCAGCCAAGAGAGATATAGTTCTTATGAACGCAGGTGCAGCTATCTATGTTGCAGGTCTTGCCGACAGCCTTGCTGAGGGTATTAAAATGGCAGAACAGTCTATTGACAGCGGCAAGGCTCTTGAAAAGCTTAATGCTCTTGTTGAATTTACAAACCGATAAATTATCAGCAGGAATGACAGAAATGCTGTTCCTGCTTTTTTTTAAAAAAATTTACAAAAATTTTAAAAAACCTATTGACAAACTTAAAAATATGGTTTATTATATATTTACAAGATAAGTTATGAGTTATAACTCATAAAACTTATATCTTATAAATTATATATAAAAAATAACTATAAAGGAGATGGTACCGCCAAAAACTGTAGTTTAGTTCAAAGGTTTTATTTAACAAATTTTCTAAACTCCCCCTTACAAAATAGATTATATTAATGACATAAAAGTTAAATAAATCCCAATGAACATAGGAAATTAAAATAATATCTTATCCGATTAAATTTAACAAGTTTCTGCAAATATTATTTTCAAAGTATAATTATAAAAATTGTTGTTATTGGTTAATGATTAATTATATAAGAATTAAAGTTATTTGTTAATGCTTAATTATATAAGAATTGAAGTTATTTGTGAATAATTAGTATTTATAAGATATAAAGTATTATCAGCAATTAATCGGTAAGACAAAAGAAAGGAATGTTTAAGCCAAAAAATGAATATTGAAAACGCAGAGAAGTAAGCCTGTTGTCTGATTTAAAATATAGATTAGATGATGGGCTTTTTCTTTTTTTTAACACATCAATCTAATTTTGAAATATTAGTGTAATATAAGAGTTCACAACTTACATTTATAGTTAAAAGTTTTCACTGCGGGAACAGGCTTACAAAACTATACAAAAGAATCCTCCCTGCAAATGCGAGCATTTGCTTCCCTCCTTTAGGCAAGGAGGGCATATGATTTTGTAGGGTGTCGGCTTGCAACCAACACAAAAGCCTCCCTTGCCTAAAGTCAGAACTTTTGCTTACGCAAAAGCCGCCTATGGCGGTCGGATTAATCTTTCCGATTCAATCAAGGAGGGCTTATTTACGTGGTATAGATTTCGCCGGTGGGGGATATATTGTAGGGGCGAGCATTGCTCGTCCTCAGATTTAGCGGAGAAAGCTCCTGTAAAAAAAGAATCCTCCCTGCAAATGCGAGCATTTGCTTCCCTCCTTTAGGCAAGGAGGGCATATGAAGCTTTCTTGCAGAATATCCTCCCTGCATCAGAACATTTTACGAAGTAAA
>CAZZLN010000086.1:0-3189 GCA_964654945.1 uncultured Lachnospiraceae bacterium | reverse complement strand
TTAACTCCTGAAAAACTGCTTCTTGAAATAGGCTATAGAGTTCAGAAAAGCAAAAAAGACCGAAATTAATCGGTCTTTTTAGTTTAATTATCAGAAGTATATTCATAAGAAGAATCAAGGGATTTCTGTAAAATCTGAGCTGCATCCGCAGAATTAATAACACCGTCATCATTAACATCAAGTTTTGAAATGTATTCAGCATTGTTTAATACTCTGTTTATAACAATAGAGGTATCATTTGCTGTTATAACTCCGTCATTATCTGCATCACCCTTTATTTCAGATCCATCATATTTAACAATTTCAGCAGCCTTTATTGTTTTGGTAATATCTGTTGATAAACCATCACCTGAAACAGTGATATTAACATCACCTGTAAAATTATCATCAGCCACAATTTCAATTCCTTTTAATATAATACTTGAGATTTTTGAATCATCAAAGTTGCTAATGTATATATATCCATAATCATAAAAATAATCTTTTATTGTTATTATAAGCTCATCTTCATATCCATTTAGATATACGGGGTCAAAAGAGCAGTTCAGACCGGGAACAGCAATACCGCAGTCCCATATTAGTGGTCTTTCTTCGGTTATTATAAAATTTGATGAACTATTATCTTTAAATTTACATCCGTCATTTATTTTAATTGAAATTTTACCCTCCTTGAATGCACCGGGATAGATCTCCTTAATAGTAATATCAGGAAGAACTATATTCTTATCATAAGTAACAGGTATATCGTATAATACAACGCTTGGTTCAAAGGAATCAGTAGGATCAAGAACTCTGCCTATATCATAATATCCGCTGTTTTTAATAGTTGAGTTATTGCCGTCAATTGCAACTGAAATCATTCCTATTTCACTTCCTGCAACAGCCGGAAGTGCTATTG
Source organism: uncultured Lachnospiraceae bacterium (assembly GCA_964654945.1). GTDB lineage: Bacteria > Bacillota > Clostridia > Lachnospirales > CAG-274 > HGM11788. Next base: position 2,291 of record CAZZLN010000086.1, on the reverse strand, counting down.
AATAAATAGGAGTACCATAAGTAACATCACCACTGGAGTTATTTTGATATGCTTTTGTATCTTCAAGAGGGAAAAGCTCAGCTTCAACGGTATCTTCACTTATATAATTAAGCTTGTAAGGAAGCTGTCTGCTGCTTTCATTACCTACATATTTTACAAGAGCATCGTGAGGCTGTAATCCGGAGGCTACAATTTGGTCATAAGTAGTATATGTTTTATTTGTTTTATAAATATAATTTTCAGTCAATTCCTTGTCAAAGCTGCCATTTTTAATATGTATATAAATTTTAGTACCATATTCTATTCCCAATTGAGGAGTTATCTCAAGATTTATGGCAGTGCTGCTGTTTACAAATTCTCTGTCTGCCAGATCCTTACCCGGAATTGTTACAACTTCCTTACTTACACTGACATTATTATATTTATTATATATTATATCACTGTCAACTGTTGCAACAGTATACCAGCCTGCTCTGCTTAATGTTGTACTGTTTGGGTCAATTGCAACCTGAGTAATGCCTGATTCACTTCCTGCAACGGCAGGCAAAGCTATATTATATATAGGAATACCTTGAGTAACATCAGAATTATACTGATTTACCTTAGAGTCCTGAATAGGAAAAAGCTCAACTTTTAATGTTTCAGAATCAATATAAGTAAGCTTATAAGGAAGTTCCCTACTGTTTTCATCACCTATAAATCTTACAAGTGAATCATAGCTGGTTAAACCTTTTGATACAATTTGGTCATAAGTTGTAGATGTTTTGTTTGTTTTAAATGCACATTCATCAAGGGATGCTTCATCAAAAGAACCATTCTTTATCTTAATGAATATTGAGCTGTCCTCATCAACACAATTTACAGGCTCAATAATAATTGAATTAAACTTATCATTGTATTTTATTGGTTGATTTTTGGAAACACTTAAATCTCTCTGAGCAAAATAATTATTGTTTACTGAATAATCAGCAGTAATTTTGTCTATATATGCTAAAATATAGCTGCCGCCGTTTGGCTTAGTGGAATCAGTGCCGTAAATATCAATATCTACAGTACTGTCTTCACTGCCTGCAACAGCAGGAATTTTTACTTTATACACAGGAATACCTTTAGTAACATCAGAATTATACTGATTTACCTTAGAGTCCTGAATAGGAAAAAGCTCAACTTTTAATGTTTCAGAATCAATATAAGTAAGCTTATAGGGAAGCTGTCTGCTGTCTTGATTGCCGACAAAATTTACAAGGGCATCGTAGTTGCTTAAATATGCAGATACAATTTCATCATAGCTTGTATATGTTTTATTTGTTGCAAAAGCACATTCCTCAAGCATTGCTTCATCAAAAGAGCCGTTTTTAATTTTTATACGTATATAATCTCCATCTTTAACCTCAGCTCTTGGCATAATAACAAGTTCATTTGGTTTTCCGTTGATTTTTACAGGCTGATTTTTACCAACGGCAATTTCTCTGCTGATACTTATGGAAGAATTTGGACTAAAAGGTATATCAGATTCTATATTTATATCAGTTACTGACCTTGCAATATTATATGTTGCATTGCCTGTAACAGATGTATCGTTGTCATCAATTGTTATTTTGACATAGCCTTCTTTATCTCCTGCTACTACAGGCAGAGCAATATTATATATCGGAGTACCTTTGGTAACATCAGTGTTATTGCAATTTACCTTATAATCTTCAATAGGATAGAGCTTAATTTCTAATTCAGATTCATTTATATATCTGAAGCCATAAGGAATCTCTCTGCTGCCTTCATTACCTACAAATTTTACAAGTGCATCATAGATGTCTAAGCCGGTAGCTACAATTGCTTCATAGGTTGTACCTGACTTATTTGACCTGAATGCACAATCATTAAACAGTTCAGAATCAAACCTGCCGCCCTCAACACTGATAATAATAGAATCTCCTGTTTCAATTTCATTTCTTGGCTGAATCAAAAGTTTTGCATATTCACCATTTTCATTTTTGACAGGTTGGTTTATAAGTACTTTAGAGACCGCAGTTACTGAGTTTGTACTTCCTGCAAGAACAACATTTATGCTTGGAATTATTAATGTCAAAGCAAGAAGAACACTTATAAATTTTTTCATTTTATCATCCTTTCAATATATAATACAAGAAGTATATCATAAAACAAGAAATTTTTCAAGATATATTTCTTTATTTAACAGTATATCATAATTAAACTTATAATGAAAATTTGCGATAGTCTTTACATTTATAATTTTATATGATATTATTACTGTAATTAATGCTACAGACAAG
>CAZZLN010000085.1:0-3522 GCA_964654945.1 uncultured Lachnospiraceae bacterium | reverse complement strand
CAAGCCTGTCGGCAAAGGACATGACGGTGGAGGAGATGCTGAAACACATAAAGCTGTATGGAGAGGAGGTAAGCCTGCCATGCAAAGTAAGTGAACTGCCAAAGACGGTGACACTTGGAGACGGATACACGTTATCAGATGGAGCAGTGTGTGATTTGCTACATAATGGTGAAACGATAGGAGTAGCGCGTTTTTATGAAATGAAAAGTAATGAGTTCAAGGAAATAAATATGAGCTCGGGATATGAAGATGAAGTGATATATACATTTACATTAGATGCATATGCGGAAGGGGTAGATTGTTTTGAGATAGTTGGAGTAACCGGAAGGGATACACAGAAAGATGTTCTTGAGAAATTGGGAGAACCGCCTATTAGGGGCGAGAATGCTTTAGATTATCAAAACATACATAATGGGAAGGTATATGGACTTTCATTAATATATGACACAGATGAATTAATGGGACTGTGTATAGCAAGCATAACAGACGAAAGACAGGAGGAGACAACAAATGAGTGAAGAGGGCAAAGTAATAGAGTTTTATGACGGAATCTGCAGGGATATAGCTGACGATAACATCAAAACATTGATAGAAGGATTTGCTGGATTTAAGAATCTTGCGTGGGGAAATGTGTGTAAAGCTTATTGGAAATGTGGCAAAATTTGAGTATGAGGACGGAACAAAGGCCAATATAGGAGAAATGTGGGTTTCATCGGATTTATATGATGCCATTAAAACAGTAACGGTAAGTATGTCTGATGCGGCATAAGATTAGTAACCTTAATCCAACCGCTTGGGTTAAGCTTAGTAATCTTAAACAAAGATTGCTAAAAAATAAAAAATTGGAGGAACAAAAATGCAAAAAAAACGTAACAAAAAATTAACAGCGGTTATACTGGTGCTTGTGATGGCACTGTCATGCTTTATGGGCTGTGCAAAAAATTCCATAGGCAGTGAAACACCACCGTCACAAAATGGAACCGAGACAGAAACCACAAGCCTGTCGGCAAAGGACATGACGGTGGAGGAGATGCTGAAACACATAAAGCTGTATGGAGAGGATGTAAGCCTGCCATGCAAAGTAAGTGAACTGCCAAAGACGGTGACACTTGGAGATGGATACACTTTTTCAGAAGGCGGGGCAGTAGCCGATTTGCTACATAATGGCGAAAAGATAGGCGCAGCACATTTTGATGAGATGGAAAGTAATGAGTTTAAGGAAATAAATATGAGCTCAGGGTATGAAGAAGAAGTGATAACTGCATTTTCATTACATGCATATGCAGACGGAGTGGATTGCTTTGAAATTGTTGGAATAATCGGAAGGGATACACAGAAAGATGTGCTTGAGAAATTGGGAGAACCAACTATTAGAGGAGAGAATGATTTGACATATGAAAGTACGCATAATGGGAAATTGTATGGATTAACATTTTTATATGACACGGATGAATTAATGGGACTGTGTATAGCAAGAATAACAGACGAAAGACAGGAGGAAACAACAAATGAGTGAAGAGGGAAGAGTAATAGAGTTTTATGATGAGGTCTGCAGGGATATAGGTGATCGTAATATTAGATTATTGATTCAAGGATTTGCCGAATTTAAAAATTCGACGTGGGGAAAGGTGTTTAAATGGGTAAATATTGCTGATGGTTTTTTGAAAAATATTGAAAACTTTGCAACAGTCCTTACAGCAAGTAAGAGATACTCAGAGGCAAAAACACAGGAGGGTAAAAATATAGTTGTGGCGGAAAATCTATCTGCAACTTTAAAAGCAATGTCATGCTATGGGTACAGTGTGTGAGGCAATAAAGGCATCCGAATTGCAGAATTTCTCTGATATGTATTTCAAGGCGGATATTTTGGCGGTGGTAATGCAATATGACATTTAAACAGGATGGCAAGTTAAGCAGTTATTAAAATGTATGATTAAAAAATTGAATCCAAAATCAAAATAAAAAAAATTGACAATAAATGGAATATAGTGATATTATTATACAAAATAAATTAAAGAGGCAAACTTGCAGAAATGTAAGGGCGCAAAGCTAGAAGTCTAAAGTTGTTAGAGTATCTGAGGGGATAAGTGGGGGTACAAATATTACTATGATAGTTCGGTTGCAATGAAATAGTTCGTTGCAGCCTTTTTTTTGTGCAAAAAAGCTGTGAAGAGTAAGAATTTTGTGCAATTCACTGAATAAAAAGCAGGATACAGAGTGCAAAAAACAATATATTTAAGATTAGTAAATTTAATCCAAATACTTGGGGTGAGCTTAGTAATCTTAAAAATAATGTAGGTTACTAAAGAAAAAAGAGGAGGTAAGATGGGTGTTAGCAAAAGAAGTAGATAATAAAGGTGGATAAAGACATATTATTGAAATAAATGTTTTTTATGCAGTAAATAGCATATTAAAGGTAAAAATAAATTAATTAAAAAAGTCAAATTAGATTTAAAGGAGATTTTAATATGGCATTTATAAATGATTATTTAACAAACAAAGAAATTGAAAAATTTAAAGAATATCAGATAAAGTATGCACCTAAATGTACTAATAACCATAAAGTTTTGGGAACAGAAAAGAGACGTGGAGGCATATGGTGTACTGTTGACAGAGAAAGAGAAGTTTATTTATTTTATTGTGGAGATAATTATAGGGAGAGATTAGATGGATTAGGAGCATCACAATATTTTGCAATGGTTATAAATAGAACAGGTCCAAATGTTTTTTATATTAGTTTAGAACGTCAAATAGGGATAATAGATAAGGACGGATATAATATTTTATGGGACTTAATTGGTGTAGAAACAAAGAGCAATGTTAAAGAGTTTGATGCCTTGACTTTGGAACTTTTGAAAGAAGCATTGGGAGTATATGGATTGGATGGTGATCCACAAAAAATGCAAAGAATAGTAAAATTTAACTTTTAGAGGAGAAAAATGGTAATGGAGATGTATGATTTTGATTTTAGTTATATAATAGAAAATTATGACTGGGATACTGTAGGAATTGCTGATATAAAGAAAATAAGCAGTTATTAAAATGTATGATTAAAAAATTGAATCCAAAATCAAAATAAAAAAAATTGACAATAAATGGAATATAGTGATATTATTATACAAAATAAATTAAAGAGGCAAACTTGCAGAAATGTAAGGGCGCAAAGCTAGAAGTCTAAAGTTGTTAGAGTATCTGAGGGGATAAGTGGGGGTACAAATATTACTATGATAGTTCGGTTGCAATGAAATAGTTCGTTGCAGCCTTTTTTTTGTGCAAAAAAGCTGTGAAGAGTAAGAATTTTGTGCAATTCACTGAATAAAAAGCAGGATACAGAGTGCAAAAAACAATATATTTAAGATTAGTAAATTTAATCCAAATACTTGGGTTGAGCTTAGTAATCTTAAAAATAATGTAGGTTACTAAAGAAAAAAGAGGAGGCGAAAAGGTGTCAGTAAAAGAAACAAAAGATTGATTATACCGGCATCCTTTGAGCCACCTGTCCGGAGTTTGAGAGCCACCCTA
>CAZZLN010000084.1:0-3767 GCA_964654945.1 uncultured Lachnospiraceae bacterium | reverse complement strand
TGCCTGATAAGGAAGGAAATTATTCATCAGGTAAATTTGTTGTGGGAAAAGATGAGGCAAGAGCACAATGCGAATATGTTGATTCCGGAGACGGCGCGCCGTATTATAAAGTGATAACTCCTAAAGCAGTTGAATATGAAGAAGGAGGTGAAGATACAAGAAATACCCAAGGAAAAGGTATTGGTTATATGCATCAAAGCATGGAAAAAACTGACAGTTATATATATTCTGCTGATATTAAGGCAGATACAGGTATATCCATAAACTTAGTGCCATATTGGGGATGGAATACATGGCCAGAAGCTGGTCATGAAGGAAAAGCTGTTGCTTGTAATGGTGAGTGGAAGAAAGTTGAAATAAAGACGTCAAATCAGGAAACTTATGATACTTCTAATTATTTTTCTACCGCAGTAACAGGAGAAAAAGAGTATTGTATCAAGAATTTTGTTATATATAAAGTGTTCTCAGATGCGGATATGCCGGAAATTGAAGAACAAAATAATATTGAACTGTTAGACCTTCACGAGTTTCAGGCAAATGGTACTGCACCTGTAGATACTCCTGTTATTTATAATGAAGACGGAAGTATGACAATTACTTATGCCAATAGCTATACAGGTTCAAACATTCCTATATCTAAGTATTTAGCAAATCATAAATCTGTGGTCATTGATATTGAGTCTACTAAAGCTGATGGAACAAGTGCCGGAAACCAAATAATTTTAAAATACTCAGATGGTACAGAAGATGTACGTTATGGAAATGGTGAATTTTCACTAGTTGTTCCAGATGATAAAATACTTAACAGCATTATGATTAATCCTCAGGATGCAGCAGAGGATAATTATCAGACGACAACAATAAAATATATTAGACTTTCAAAAATACATGACGTAGACCTTCACAAGTTTCAGGCAAATGGTACTGCACCTGTAGATGAGCCTGTTATTTATAATGAAGACGGAAGTGTGACAATTACTTATGCTCATAGTTATTGGGGCTCGAACATTTCTATATCTGAAGATTTAGCAAATTATAAATATGTTAGTATTTATGTTGAGTCTAAAAAGGCCGATGGAACAAGTGCTGGAAACCAAATAATTTTAAAATATACAGATGATACAGAAGATGTACGTTATGGAAATGGTGAATTTTCATTAGTTGTTCCGGATGATAAAACACTTAAAAGCATTATAATTAATCCTCAGGATGCAGCAGAGGATAATTATCAGACGACAACAATAAAACATATTAAATTTTCATAAACAAATAACTTAAACCTCTCAACAATAAATGATTGAGGTTAAGAGCATTAAGATTTCGTACTAATATGTATTCTAATAACTAATTATTATCAGGAAGCTGTAGACTAATGCTTGCATTAGGATGCAGCTTCTTTTTTAGAGTAAATTTTACCGTTTTAAAAATTTACTCTAAAAAAGAAACTGCTGATTCATCAAATAATTTAGAAAATTTAATAAATATTATTAATAAAAATGGTAATATATATTGAGAAGAAAAAATTGTTGACGGAAAGTATTTTTCGGCATTTAGATTTTTTAACATTCCGGCAGCTGCTACAGTTACAATTAAATCTATAATCCTTACAGGTTTAGAAAAGCATGAAGCAGCTGAGCCAACAGCTACTCCGGTTCCGACAGCTACACCGGCTCCGGCTCCGAAAATTTATTCGATTGAGAATGAAGCTCTGAAAAACTCTTATAAAGGAGAAAATGGAGGACCAAGTTCAGCAGAATATGATAATGCTAACAACGTAATGAACTTTTCTTTTACTGGATATACTGGAGTAATATACACCATTCCTGATAATACAATTGATACATCCGTTTATAAATATGCTCAGGTTACGTATACTAGTAGTGGTGGTTCGTTAGATGCATATGCATGTCAGTCAGACGACACATATCCGGATAGTGCCACAACTTCTCTTACAGCAAGTGATACGGAAAAGATTGTAACGATATCAGGTTTTGGAAAGGGCGCAATTAAGCTGTTTCATTGGGGTTATAATGCTGATACAAATATAGCGATTAAATCAATTAAATTCTATCAGAATAGCCCTGAGACTGTATCTGAAGATGAAAATGGAATTATTATGAATCTTCCGAGCAATTATAATGCAAGTCAGTCAGGCAAAAATTATGGTACATTTGTAAATGATAAATATTATTCAACATACACAAAAACAGAAAGACCATTTAATGTTATACTTCCATATGGATATTCTGAAAATAAAAAATATCCTGTAATTTATATGCTGCATGGTATATTCTGTAATCAGGATTCATTTGGTTCCAGTGCAGAAACCTGTTCTATTGTGAAGACGTCGGGCAATCTGTATTCAGACGGGGATGCCAAGGAAGCAATTATAGTTATACCTAGTATACGTGTATGTGCGGATAGTAGTATTGAGGATAGTTTTTCTGCAGATAACTATAAATTATATGATTTATTCAGGGAAGATTTAATTGACTGCCTGATGCCTTATATGGAAGCTAACTACAGTATAGCTACAGGAAGGGAAAATACAGCAATTGCCGGTTTTTCAATGGGAGGTCGTGAGTCGCTGTACATTGGTATATCAAAGCCAGAATACTTTGGATATATTGGAGCATTTTGCCCAACATATGGAATATTTAAATATGAGCCTAACTGGACTGGAGTTGGTGAAGATGGTTTATTTGCCGATACAGCGTCATTTACATTACCTGCTCAGTATATGAATAATACATATGCGATGATAGTTAAGGGTACTAAAGATACAACAGTTCATGAAATGCCTACTACATATCATAATGCGCTTACTTCAAATGGCGTTCCGCATGTCTATTATGAAGTAGAAGGCGGAGGACATGATGAGGCAACATGGGGTCATGGAATGTATAATTTCTTGAGGAAAGTATTTAAGTAAATTATTAAAAATACTCACATAAAAAATACTCTTTTCTAAGCTGGTAAATATACTTGCTGCTTAGGAGAGAGTATTTTTATGTGTTTTTTCAAGTATGTCAGGTAAAGAATGGTGACAAAAGCTGTGGGGAAGAATTTCCTGATATAGAATTAAACAAAATTGCCGATAAATATAATATATTGAAGGTGAGCTATAGATAACTGAAATCCCTGTTATGCCGGTAATGTGAAAAAAGCAAATTATATTTTGTATACAAAAAATATTGACTACTGTATTATGATGTGATACAATAATTTCATGGAATTCCTCTGCACTATGGAAAAGAGCTTTTAAGTGATGAAAGAGCCGAAGGCAGAACTGAGGGTATAGCCGTTGGCAGGACCGAGGGTATATCCATTGGCAGAGTCAGAGGCAAGGCGGAATCTGTCATAGAACTGCTTTCAGAGCTCGGGGATATATCGGCAGAGCTTTCTGACGCAATTATGGTGGAGAAAGATTCTGAGAGACTGCTTGCATATCTTAAGGCAGCAGCAAAAGCTGAGTCTTTTGAGAAGTTCAGAAAAGAGACAGGATTATAGACTGTTTTTATAATTTTATCTGTTTTTTCTGATATTACTAAGTAGTATTATCTTGTAGTTGTTAACTGTGCCGGTTCGGCACTATTCAAAGAAACAGCAGAGGAATTCTTGTTTTTAATTATAACTAAATATAATTTATAGGGGAAGATTTTATTGTTTAGCAAGTAAAAATCTGCCGGTTAATAATACTAACCGACAGATTTTATATTAATACCATCCGTGTACCCATCCGTCATCCTTTGTGTTAGGGTCTTCAG
>CAZZLN010000083.1:0-3883 GCA_964654945.1 uncultured Lachnospiraceae bacterium | reverse complement strand
TTAAAATGACAACAACTATACAGAAAAAACGGCGTATCACACAATCGTGATAGCCTTTTTTGGGCACCCTGTCTGACAGCCTGTCACAAAATTTGTTACTTTACTGTTTTATGTCATACCGCCTTGCGCCGGGGCTTTTTTATTTTTGAGTACTCCGTACACACGAGTGCAGTGCTTGCAAAAGTAAACACCAATTAGTGATAACAAAAGTAATCAGGAATTCCTGATTACAAAAGTTATACTGAATTCGGTATAACAAAAGATATCACTAATTGGTGATATCTTTTTCATGATACGCTTCTCTGAGACTGTCGGAACGCTTTTGAAATTTTTTGGTGTTGATTAGTCCGACCTCTTTCTGTAACTGCTTATTTGACATCGGTATTATGCCTAGCTTAGCCATATATAATTACATTCCCATACTTTCATAATGCTTAATTCCTCTGTAAAAAACCGTTCTTGCCAAAAAGAAGAAAACTAGGCTTACTCCTGCTTGAGCAAACATATATAAAATAGTACGTTCTCCCCTAAGAATCAAAACAGGTACGACACATATGAAAGCATATGGCAGGATAAACAGTAGAATTATCTGAACAACTTTGCTATATATTTCTATTGGGTATTTTGCATATTGTCCAATACTGCTAGCTATGTAAGGAATATTTATTTTTCCACCAGAATCAAACCAAAATACAATGCTGTTACCAATAAGGTATAGAGACATACATATAATTGTTCCACATATGATAAAAATCAAGCTCATTATAATATTAGCTATATTAAAAATATTTAATCTTATTAACAAATAAAGCATGGCGACGATTCCAAAAGCAACTACGCTAACTCCCTGCAATCCCATACCATATGAAACCACCTGAAAAAGCGGAGAAATTGGGCGCGTTAGAATACAGTCGAACTGACCATTAAAAACCATAGTAGGCACTTCCCATATTCCTTGAAACAACACGCTGCACAACCCTTCCGAAATAAATAGGTATGCCATAATTAGATATATTTCTTCCGCTTTCCATCCAGCAATACTGGGTATATTGCTATATATAACAAATGGGACTGCTAAGCTAATCAGTTTAGTTACGACACCTGATATAATCATCATCCAGAAGTTAAACTTATACTCCATTTCGGTCTTAATATACTGTTCTTTCATTTTTAAAAATATTTTTATCATATGTCAACCCCCCGCTATAGATAAATCTTTTCTTGCATAGCTATAAATTAATTTATGCGCTAAAAGAAAAATTACAAGCCATATGACTTGTAGTACAAACACCGCCGCAAAACTAACAGGTATATCCTGTCCCAGAAGTATAGCTATTGGCACTTGTAGCATATACGGAAATGGCGTAACATAGGTTATAGTTTTTAGCAATTTGGGAAACATTGTTACGGGGATTAATGCACCTGAAAAGAAATCAAATAAAGCGATGCGCGTCCATGTAATTCCAAGATGCTCTGTAGAAAAGAAACATATTAAGCTAAATATATCTATTAACATGATACGAAGAAGAATAGCGAGTATAATGCATGGGGTAAATATAGCTATTGCCTGAACTGTGGGCATAATTAAACTATTTCCAGCAAACGAAAAACAAAGGATTACAATAGCAAAGTTCACAATTCCCTGAAGAATAAGCGTACCAAGCATTTCAGATATGTATTGCGTCAGAAATGGCGCTGGGCGAATAAACCGCGCGACAATTGCACCACTTTTTATTTCTTTTGACAGGATATTCTCAGAGGACCAACTTAAAAGGTTGTTTAAAGCAAATGTGATTAGGATATAAGAAAACATTTCTGATTGCGAGAAACCACCTATTATTGATGTCGCCTGTTGTTTATATAGTGCTTGCCATAATATAAATTGTCCGATCAAGTTTACAATAGGCGTGAATAAATTTATAAATAAACTTGTGCGATAGTATATTTGTCCCTGGATAGAGATTGAAAATAATTTAAAAAAACTTTTCATAGTATCATCTCCTCATTAGAAAAAATTCTGGATACTATTTCGTTGATATCTGGCTCCTGTATAGTTATGTCCTCAATCTCAAAAGCTTGCGATACAGCATTTAATATCTGTTCTGATAAATATCTTTGAGCAGTATATACAATTTTTGTGGTACGCCCCTCTCGACTAATTCTAGCACCTGGAAGTAAATCTGAAATTTGCATTTTAGAATGTCCGACTACTTTTACCATTTTGTCTTTCACATATTTATGCTTTAGATTTTCCAATGTGCCGTTATAAATCAGCTTTCCGCCGGATAACACAAGTGCGTCGTCACAAATTTCATCTATATCGTCTAAATCGTGACTTGTTAAGAAAATGCTAATCCCTTTGTCTTGATTCATAGTCCTTAAAAAGCTTCGTATTGTATGTTTAATATTGATGTCAAGCCCTATTGTTGGTTCGTCGAGAAACAGCAATTTGGGCCATGCAAAAAGACTATACCAATATCTGCTTTCATTCGCTGGCCAAGCGATAGTTTTCTTGCCGGGGAATTTAATATGGGTGTTAAGTTAAGAAGGTCAACTATCATCTCAAAATTAGTTTGAAAGGTCTTCTTATCTATTTTGTAAAGCGTCTGTATTGCGTTATAACTCTAAATAACTGGTATATCAGTCCATAGATTTGACTTCTGTCCAAACACAACACCGATATTCCTTAAATAATCCTGCCCCCCTTGTTTTGGATTTCTTCCAAATACTTTTAATTCACCTGACGTTGGTGTCAGAATACCGATCATCATTTTTATTAATGTTGACTTACCAGCACCATTTTCACCAATGCATGCAATAGCCTTACCTTGGTCAACATGAAAAGAGATATCATCAATAGCAGCCCGTTCAATCCATTCTGGACGAAATAGGCTTTCTATAGCTCCCTTCATACCAGGCTTTTTAATGGCAGTTCGATATAATTTTCTTAAATTTGTCGCTTCAATCATATAATTATATATTCCTCCTTAGTCACATCAATTTTGTTTCAAAATATGTAGGGAGTGTCAGATATGTTGTCTGTTTTAATTTCTTTAGCTATTCTCGCCCCAAAAGTTTTTTCATATTTCCAATTGTAGTCATGTTTTCCAAACTGTTTACCATCATCTAGAATATATATTGGAATAGCCCTAGGTGATCCGTATAAATTTACTAACATATCGTCAGACAGCTGGCTATTTAAATACTCATATGGAACTTTTTTCTTTGTCGACAGTTAGTGTTGCCGATTTAGGATTCGGGTTATCCTTCAGATGATAACTATAAGAGATCATGTCCTTAATAACAAACCCATGTGCTATTAAAAGCCTCTTAATGTCGTGCATAGCATCTTGTGTCCATTGCTACTCAATATTATAAGGAATTACAATACACCCCGAGCATTTTTCCATACAAAGATCCATACACCGATTAAGCTATGTTTCGCAGCTGATTCCCGCGTTTTTAGAGCCGTATGGCAGATTTATATAAAAGAAGTCATATTTTTGCGGTGATTGTCGGGCAACGGGGTCAATTACATTATAGTTTTCACTTTCAACTTTACACAGATCATGAAATTGGTATTCTTTTGAAAAATTAGTTATATTATTGATAATTCTTTGATCAAAGCCCAAAACAGTTATACTTTTAGGTTTCGCAATAAGCTCTTTCGAGGCAAATAGGCCAAACATAATGCTCATGCCATCTCCGTCGACAAGAAAAACAACTTTTTTATCCTTAAGATAATCTTGCATTGGTCTTCTGTAGGTCACAAGATCAGCTAGACGTAAAGCCTCATGTTACTGAGATTCAAAAAACTGTGATAACTTTTTTTCTCCTCGTATAATAAAGATAGTATTCTAATTGCCTTTTATAGACAAATAGG
>CAZZLN010000082.1:0-4040 GCA_964654945.1 uncultured Lachnospiraceae bacterium | reverse complement strand
TTTTGCGGGAATATGCAGGGGCAAGCAATTCTTCTCCGCAGGAAAATGTAGGGGCAAGCAATTCTCCTTTGCGGGAAAATGTAGGGGCGAGCATTGCTCGTCCGCAGGAAAATGTAGGGGCGAGAAATTCTCTTTTGCGGGAATATGTAGGGGCGAGCAGTGCTCGTCCGCAAGAATAAAAAACAGACAGTTATGTCATTATGCCAAACCATATACATATTTTATTGGCAATTGAAAATAACAGACGTGCAATGCACGCCCCTACAAGTATATCTAAAATAATACAGCAATATAAAGGATTTGTTACCAAAAAACTTGGTTTTTCTCCATGGCAAAAGCTTTTTTATGATCATATAGTAAGAAATGAACAGGATTACTTAAATATATTGGAATACATACAAAACAATCCTTTAAAATGGACATTGGACAAATATTACAGGGAGGAATAAAATGAAAGAAATAAATGGAAATGTTGTATCGCCAAAGGGTTTTTCAGCCTTTGGCGACACAACCGGCTTAAAGAAAAACAATAAAAAAGATATGGCAGTAATAGTAAGTGACAAATTATGTGTTGCTTCAGGCTGTTTTACAACAAATGCAGTAAAAGCTGCTCCTGTTTTGTGGGATATGGAAGTTATAAAAAACCCTGTTAAGGGAATAGTCGCAAACAGCGGAAACGCAAATGCCTGCACAGGTCACCGGGGACTTGAAGATACAAAAAAAACAGCACAAAAATTAGCTGATTTAACAGGTGTTTCTGCTGAAAATATACTTGTATGCTCAACAGGTGTAATTGGTGTAAACCTTCCAATGGATATAATTTTAAATGGTGTTGAAAAGGTTTATAATGGCATAGGCAGTGATTTTGAAAAAGGTGTTGCCGCATCAGCGGCTATTATGACAACAGACACTCATAACAAAACTATTGCTGCAGAGGTTGAAATTGGAGGAAAAACTGTTACAATAGGCGGTATGGCAAAGGGTTCAGGTATGATTAATCCCAATATGGCTACAATGCTTTGTTTTATTACAACAGACTGTGCAATTTCAAAAGAAATGCTTGATAAAGCTTTAAAATCAACTGTTGTTGATACATTTAATATGATTAGTGTTGATGGTGATATGTCAACAAACGACACTGTTGTTACTATTGCAAACGGTATGGCTGAAAATGAAATTATAGACAGTGAAAATGAGGACTTTGAAAAATTTAAGGAAGCTCTTTTCTTCATAAATAAAAAGCTTGCAATTTCCTGTGCTGATGACGGTGAGGGTGCAACAAAGCTTATTGAAGCAACTGCAAAAGGCTTAAAAACAAAAGATGATGCAAGAAAAATGGCACTTAGCGTTGTATCCTCTTCTCTTTTAAAGGCTGCTATATTTGGAGAAGATGCAAATTGGGGCAGAGTTCTTTGTGCTATGGGATATAGCGGTGCGGAATTTAATCCTATGGCGGTTACTATTGAATTTAGAAGCAATAAGGGTAAAATTAAGCTTATGGATAAGGGTACGCCTGTTGTTTTTGACGAGGAGCTTGCTTCACTTATTCTTTCAGAACATAATATTTATATTGATATGTTTCTTGATGAGGGAAATGAACAGGCAACTGCCTGGGGATGTGATTTAACCTATGATTATGTTAAAATAAACGGAGATTACAGAAGTTAGGAGAAAAATAATGATTGATGTTATAAATAAAGCCGGTATACTTACAGAGGCTTTGCCATATATACAAAAATTTTCAGGAATTACTGTAGTTATAAAATACGGCGGAGCAGCTCTTGTAAATGAAGAAATTAAAAAAACCGTTATGGCAGATATTGCTCTTATGAAATATGTGGGTTTTAAGCCTATTGTAGTTCATGGCGGAGGCAAGGATATAAATAATGCACTTGAAAAAGTTGGCATTGAGCCAAAATTTATAGACGGTTTAAGAGTTACAGATGAGCCTACAATGGAAATTGTTCAACAGGTGCTTGCAGGAAAAATAAATAAAAACATTACATCAGAGCTTTGTCAGCATGGCATAAATGCAGTTGGTATCTGCGGTAAAGATGCAGACTTTATGAAAGTTAAAAAAGCAATGCCAAATGGACTTGATTTAGGTCTTGTAGGTGATGTTACAGAGGTTAAAACCGACCTTATTAACACTCTTATTAACAATGATTTTGTGCCTGTTATTTCCTCAATAGGAGTAGATGAATATGGCAACAGCTATAATGTAAATGCCGACTATGCTGCAGTTGCAGTTGCAGGAGCATTAAAGGCACAGAAGCTTGTTTTCATAACTGACGTTTCAGGTATTATGGAAGATGTAAATGACCCTGACAGTGTAATTTCTGTTATAAAATCAGAAGATGTGCAGAAAAAAATTGACAACGGAATTATATCAGGAGGTATGATTCCAAAGGTACAGTGCTGTATAGCCGGTGTTAAAGCAGGAGTTAAAAATGTACATATATTAGACGGAAGAATTGCACACTGTCTTATTCTTGAAATATTTACCAATAAGGGTATTGGCACTCTTATTGAGGCTTAGGAGGTTTTAAAATTATGAAAATAGCAGAGCTTGGTGAAAAATATGTAATGAAAACCTATAACAGATTTCCGTTGACCTTTATAAAAGGTGACGGAATGTATGTATATGATGAAAACGGAAAAGAATATCTTGATTTTGTAGCAGGAATAGCAGTAAATTCTCTTGGGCATAATCACCCAAAATTAGTTGATGCCATTTCAAAACAGGCATCACAGCTTATTCATATTTCAAATTTATATTATTCCAAGCCACAGGTGGAGCTTGCACAAAAGCTTGTTGAAAACGGAAGTCTTGACAAGGTGTTTTTCTGCAACAGCGGTGCTGAAAGTATTGAAGCAGCATTAAAGCTTGCAAGAAAATACGGCTTTAAAACAGGCAGACAGGAAATTGTCACAATGTATCATTCTTTTCATGGAAGAACCTTTGGTGCAGTTACTGCTACAGGTCAGAGCCACTATCACGAGGGCTTTGGTGATATGCTCCCTCATATTAAATATGCAGTTTTTAATGATTTTGAGTCAGTAAAATCTGTAGTAAATGAAAATACAGCTGCTATTTTAATGGAGCCTGTTCAGGGTGAAGGAGGTATAATTCCTGCCAAAAAAGAATTTTTACAAAAAGTAAGAGCTTTATGTGATGAAAAGGATATTCTTTTAATGTTTGATGAGGTGCAGTGCGGTGTGGGCAGACTTGGTACACTTTTTGCATATCAGACCTATGGTGTCATTCCTGATGTTATGTCTGCCGCAAAGGGTATTGCAGGGGGTATACCTTGCGGTATTATGATGGCTAAGGCAAGGGTTGCAGAAAGCTTTAATGCCGGTGACCATGCTTCTACATTTGGAGGAAACCCTCTTGCCGCATCGGCAGGCTGTGTTGTTGTGAATGAGCTTTTAAACGGTGTTCTTGAAAATGTTAAGGCTATGGGAAAATATCTTGAAGAAAAGCTTGATATTATAGTTTCAAAATATGATTTTGTAAAGGAACGCAGAGGTATAGGCTTAATGCAGGGGATAGAGCTTGATAAGCCGGTTGCGGACTATATTGCAAAAAGCATTTCAAAGGGACTTTTGCTTGTTAATGCAGGCAAAAATGTTATAAGATTTGTACCGTCACTTATTGTGAATAAAGAAGATATTGACAAGGCAATGGAAATTCTCGATAAGAGTTTAAGTGAATAAAATTTTAAATTGAAAATGCAAAGCTCACAGCTTTGCATTTTTTATAAGTTTTTGCAGGGGACAGTCCCCCGCAAAAAAAGAATCCTCCCTGCATTAGAACATTGTTAGAAAAAAATGTCCTGATTAAGGTAAATTTTTTTCGGCAATTTACTTTAGTAAATTGTAACTTTTACTTTGTAAAATGCAAGCCTACGGTCAGAACTTTTGCTTTGCAAAAGCCGCCTATGTCAGAACTTTTGCCAAGGGCAAAAGCAGAACTGCGTTCTGTCGGATTAATCTTTCCGATTCAATAATGCGAGCATTTGCTTCCCTCCTTTAGG
>CAZZLN010000081.1:0-4269 GCA_964654945.1 uncultured Lachnospiraceae bacterium | reverse complement strand
CAATATATCCCTCCACCGGCAGAGCCGGTCCCCCTCCCTTTAGGCAAGGGAGGCTTTTGTGTTGGTTGTAAGCCTGCCCACGCAGTTAAAACTTTTAACTATAAATGTAAGTTGCGAACTCTTATATTACACTAATATTTCAAAATTAGATTCACGTGATTACCTATACTTTATAAACTCATTTGTCATTTTAGCATAGTCATTAAGGCTCAGGCTTTCACCTCTTACCCTGTCATCATAGCCAAGAGAATTTAAAATATTTCCTGTTTCTTCTTTTGAAAGATTAAGGATATTGCCGGAATAAAGGCAGTTTACGAGAGTTTTTCTTCTCTGTGAAAATGCCGCCTTTATAAATTCAAACATAAACTCCTCATTATTTACATCAACAGGAGGCTTATTTAAAACAGTGAGCTTTATAACTGCCGAATCAACATTCGGTCTTGGCATAAAGCAGTTCTGAGGCACGTTGGCAACAATATAAGGCTCGCAGTAATATTGACACACTAAAGAAAGGGAACCGTAATCCTTTGTAGAGGGCTTTGCGTTCATTCTGTATGCTACTTCCTTTTGTATCATAACTGTCAGGCTTTCTAAGGGAATATGATTTTCAAGTATGTTCATTATAATAGGAGTTGTTATGTTATAAGGCAGATTGGCAACCATTTTAACATTCATGCCCATACCCTTATGATTTTCAATGATTTTTTTAATATCAACCTTTAATATGTCCTCATTTATAATTTCAATATTGTCATAATCCTCTAAAAGTTCCTTTAAAACAGGCACAAGGGTTTTGTCTATTTCAACTGAAATTACCTTTCCCGCCTTTTTTGCCATAGCCTGTGTGAGAGTGCCTATACCGGGACCAACCTCTATTATAAGGTCATTTTTGCTTATTTGAGCAGCAGATACAATCTTGTCCAGAACTCTCTCATCAACAAGAAAGTTCTGTCCAAAATTTTTCTTAAAATTAAATTCATATTTTTTTATAATTTGTTTTGTTTTATAGGCTAAGCTTTCTTCCATATTATTTTATTAAATCCTCAACAGTTGTTTTTGCTGCTTCAAGAGCATCTTTAATCTTAGAAGCATCCTTGCCCCCTGCCTGTGCCATATTAGGGCGGCCGCCGCCGCCTCCGCCGCAAACATTAGCGGCAGACTTGACAATCTGACCTGCATTAGCTCCCGATTTGACAGCCTCATCACTGCACATTACAACAAAGCTGCACTTTGTGCCCTCGCCGCTTGCCAATATTATTATGCCATTAAGCTTATCCTTAATACGGTCACCCATTGTTCTTAAATCATTCATACTATGACCCTTAACCTCTGCAGCCACAACATCTATGCCCTTTATATTTACCTTTGAATTTATAATTTCATCAACAAGAGAGCCCCTCATTTTAGACTTTAAGCTTTCAACCTCTTTAGCAAGCTTCCTGTTTTCATCAAGCAAATGAGCTATTCTCTTAGCCAAATCGTTAGGAGCAGTCTTTAATGTTTCTGACACTCTCTTTAAAATAAATTCTGTTTCTTCATAGAAATTTAAAGCACCTGCACCTGTTAATGCCTCAATTCTTCTTACGCCTGCCGCTACACCGCTTTCAGACACAAGCTTGAAAGTGCCGCAGTATGCTGAATTTGTAAGATGAGTGCCGCCGCAAAATTCAATTGAATATCCCCCTATATTTACAACTCTTACAACCTCGCCGTATTTTTCACCGAATAAGGCAGTTGCACCTGTCTTTTTAGCTTCTTCAATAGTCATTTCTTTAACTTCAACGGGAAGTGCAGCTAAAATCTTTTCATTAACTTTATTTTCAATAGTTTTTAAGGTTTCCTTATCTATAGCCTCAAAATGAGTAAAGTCAAATCTTAATCTGCTCTTATCTACAAATGAGCCTGCCTGCTCAATATGGCTGCCGAGAACTTCTTTTAATACTGCCTGAAGAATATGGGTCGCAGTGTGGTTTCTTGCAGTTGACAATCTCTGCTCTGAATTTACTGATAAGGTGACAGTATCTCCAACCTTAACACAGCCTTTTGTAACCTTGCCTGTGTGAACAAACTTGTTTCCGCCAAACTTTGTGCAGTCATTAATTTCAATATTTAAGCCGTCAGCAGTAATTATGCCGCTGTCACCTGCCTGACCGCCCATTTCAGCATAAAAAGGAGTTTTGTCAACAATGAGAGATACATTATCCCCTGCTTTTGCTTCATTGACAACAGCATCATCAACGACAATTGCAAGTATCTTTCCACTGTCTGTTAAATTATCATAGCCTGTAAATTCTGTTTTCATAGCAGGGTCAAGCTTATGGAATACGGTTTCCTCCGCACCCATATATGTGTCTGTGGCTCTTGCATTTCTGGCTCTTGTTCTCTGCTTTTCCATTTCAGCCTTAAAGGCTTCTTCGTCAAGAGAAAATCCCTCGTCTGCAAGAATTTCTTCCATTAAATCAACAGGAAATCCATAGGTATCATACATTTTAAATGAATCTGCTCCCCCAAGAACATTCTTTCCGCTGTTTTTTAATTCCTCAAGCTTTGACATCAGCATAGCCATACCTGTGTCAAGGGTGGCATAAAATCTTTCTTCTTCTGTTGTGAGAACCTTTAAAATCATTTCTTTCTTTTCAACAAGCTCAGGATAAGCATCACCTGAATGGTCAATTACAACCTTGCATAACCCGGCAAGAAATTTTTTGTTTATTCCAAGAAGCTTGCCATGTCTTGCTGCACGTCTTAACAATCTTCTTAAAACATAGCCTCTGCCCTCATTTGACGGAAGAACACCGTCAGCAGTCATAAATGTTACTGAACGAACGTGGTCGGTAATAACTCTGATTGAAACGTCCTTTTTACTGTCCTCACCGTAAACTGCACCGCAAATATCACAAACTGCATCTCTTATAGCCTTAACGGTGTCTACATCAAAAATTGAATTTACACCCTGCATAACAGTTGCTATTCTTTCAAGACCCATACCTGTGTCTATATTTGGATTGGCAAGATTTGAATATGAGCCGTCATCTTCTTTATTAAACTGTGTGAACACAAGATTCCATATTTCCATATATCTGTCACAGTCACAGCCTACAGTACACTCAGGCTTTCCGCAGCCGTATTCTTCGCCCTTGTCATAATAAATTTCTGAACAAGGGCCGCATGGACCAACACCATGCTCCCAGAAGTTGTCGGCTTTTCCCATTCTGAAAATTCTTGATTTATCCAAGCCTATTTCCTTATTCCAAATATCATAGGCTTCATCATCTTCTTCATATACTGATACATATAATCTGTCTTGAGGAAGTTCGACAACCTTTGTAAAAAATTCCCAAGCCCAAGAAATTGCTTCGTGCTTAAAATAATCTCCAAAGGAAAAATTTCCAAGCATTTCAAAAAATGTGCCATGTCTGGCAGTCTTGCCTACATTTTCAATATCACCTGTTCTGATACACTTTTGACAGGTAGTTACTCTTTTTCTTGGGGGTATCTGCTGACCTGTGAAAAACGGCTTTAAAGGTGCCATACCTGAATTAATAAGGAGCAGGCTCTTGTCATTTTGAGGCACAAGGGACGCACTCGCCATTCTTAAATGCCCCTTGCTTTCAAAAAAAGCAAGATATTTTTCTCTGATTTCATTTACACCCATAAATTTCATATTTAAGTCCTCCAAAAATAAAAATAACCCCTATAGCCAACAGGCTACAGGGGCATAGTAATAACTATACGGTACCACCCTGCTAATATGAGAATTAATTTTTAATTGACCTTTGTCAGTATATTAGTACTGATTGAGTATAAAAACATCTCTCATATTATCTCTAAAATCTTTAACGCAGATTAAACGATATGCTTTTAACATATGTGGGAGCATAGCTCAAAAGGCAGCTTCACTTTATAAATTGCAAATACTTTCACCGACCGTATTCTCTCTTTAGCTCAATATAAGGCTACTTATCCTTCCACTTTAAAACTAAAGCTTATTATATAAAATTAGTGTTTATTTGTCAATAATTTTTTTAACCGAACAACACGTCAATCTAATCTTGAAATATTAGTGTAATATAAGAGTTCGCAACTTACATTTATAGTTAAAAGTTTCAACTGCGTGGGCAGGCTTAACAACCCAATTAAAAAGTTATTGTAGGGGCGAGCATTGCTCGTCCTCTGATTTAGCGGAGAAGCCCCTGCAAAAAAAAGAATCCTCCCTGCATCAGAACATTTTACTTTGTAAAATGCAAGCCTACGGTCAGAACTTTTGCT
>CAZZLN010000080.1:0-4566 GCA_964654945.1 uncultured Lachnospiraceae bacterium | reverse complement strand
TTTTGCTTTTCTGAACTCTATAGCCTATTTCAAGAAGCAGTTTTTCAGGAGTTAATCTGCTTGCAAAAGCAAGTATTTTTCCGTTTATTCCGGGAACAGTTATTCTTTTTCCCTTTTCAATTGCTTTTACTATTGATTTTGCAGTATATTTACTGCTTAAAGCTTTTAATGAAAAGCTGACTCCGGCTCTGTTATTGAAGTTTGTGTTTACGGGACCCGGGCATACACATAAAACTCTTACGTTTTTTCCTCTTTTTTCAAGCTCATAGTCAACAGATGCAGACAGCCTCTGAACATAAGCCTTTGTAGCATAATATGTTGCCATAAGAGGTCCGTATGAATAGGCAGCAAGTGACGCTACATTCATAATAACTCCCCTGTTTTGTTTTATCATTGATTTTACATAAAGCTTTGTTAAAATATGGACTGCCATAACATTAAGCTTAATCATATTAATATCATTTTTAGTCTGCCAGAATGTTCCCCATTCGCCATAGCCTGCATTATTTATGAGAATATCAACATTTCCTGCGGTTTTATAAAGCTTAATACAGTTTTTTTCATCAGAAAGGTCAAGAGAACAGCATTTTGCTTTTGGAAACAATTTTTTTAATTTATCTGTGCTTCTTGATACTAAATAAAGCTCTGCTCCCTTTTTGTAGTATATTTTTGCAAGGTCAAGACCTATTCCTCCCGATGCACCTGTTATCAGCACTTTTTTGCGGGGGACTGTCCCCTGCGAAAACCTGTGTGGATTTTTATGGTATGTTTTTGTATTGTCAGGACCTGTTTTTTCTAAAGCATCTGTTGTTTGTATTTTCATATTATTTCCCCCTTTAGATATTTTAAAAGCTCTGTTTTATTATTTTTATAAGGATATTTAAGCACATAATCCAGTAATTTATTCAAAACCTCTCCTATTTCTTTGCCCTTATATCCCAGCCTTACTATATCCTCTCCCTTTATTTCAAGGTCTTTAAGAGAACAGCAGCTGCCCTTTTTTATTATTTCATTAAAAAGGGTCATATCCCATTTTTTAAGCATAAGCAAATCCCTTGTGTATTCTCCTGCAAGACTTATAAGCTTTGCCATTGAATATTCATCGGTAATATTATAATTATAATATTTTTCAAGAAGCACTGCTTTTGAAATTGTTTTGTTGTCTGTTCTGAAATTTTTAAGTATATTTTTAATATCTTTACCCATAAAAATATAAGCAAGTCTTGATGCAATATCCTTTGGGAGAGAATTTATATATTTATAAAATTTTATATCTTTATTTTTGAGTATTTCACTTAACTCAGGACAGAAATATTCTGTCATTCCGCTTTGTTTCAAAAGCTCCAGTCTTTCGTTATTATCAGATAATATAAGCTTAAAAAATTCATCTCTAATTCTTTCCATACTTATATTTTTAATAAGCTCTGCATTTTTTATAATTGCATTAAAAGTATTTTCTTCAATTATAAAGTCAAGCTGTGCGGAAAACCTCAATGCCCTCATCATTCTGAGAGCATCTTCTTTAAATCTTTTATCAGGGTCGCCCACACCTCTTATAATTTTGTTTTTAATATCCTCTATCCCTCCGAACATATCCACAAAGCCATCTGTGTCATTATAAGCAATTGCATTTATAGTGAAATCCCGTCTTGACAAATCACCCTCTAATTTTGATGTAAAGGTGACCTCTTTAGGGTGTCTGTTATCCTCATATTTGCCGTCTATTCTGTAGGTTGTGACCTCATAGCCTGTTTTATCAATAACAACTGTTACGGTTCCATGTTCTATTCCTGTGTCAACTGTATGAGGAAATATAGCCTTTACCTGTTGGGGAAGTGCTGAGGTTGTAATGTCATAATCGTGAGGAGGTATTCCCATAATGTAATCACGAACACATCCGCCTACTATATATCCCTCATAGGAATTTTTATTTAATTTTGATATTATTTTTTTAACATTTTCAGGTAAGTTCATTTTAAAATTCCTTTTTTTATTCAAATTGTAATATGATTGTAACACAAAATACCCTGTTTATCAACTAAAGATACTTGATAAATTCATTGAAATTGTTTATAATCTTAATATACGGATTAATTCGGAGGTGTTTTTTATGGCAAAGATATTAGTTGTTGATGATGAAGCCAGCATTGTTAACATCATATGCTATTCTCTTATGAAAGATGGTTATGAATATATTACTGCAAATGATGGTGAGGAGGGGCTTGACCTTTTTTATAAAGAAAAGCCTGATTTGGTACTCCTTGATATTATGATGCCTAAAATGGACGGTTATTCAGTTTGCAAAAAAATAAGAGAATCTTCTGACACGCCAATCATTATGCTTACTGCAAGAGCAGATGAGGTGGATAAGGTTCTCGGTCTTGATATGGGTGCTGATGATTATGTTACAAAACCTTTTTCAAACAGAGAGCTTATGGCAAGAGTTAAGGCTAATCTCAGAAGAACTGCGGGTGCTGTTTCTTCCGCAAAGAACAAAACAGGAGAATATGGCGAGCTTAATATTGATTTTGACAGATATGAAGTTAAAAAAAGAGGAGAGCCTATTAATCTTACTTTAAGAGAATTTGAGCTGCTTTCTTTTCTTGCAACACAAAAATCTCAGATTTTTACAAGAGAAACCTTACTTGAAAAAGTATGGGGTTATGAGTATTTTGGAGATGTGAGAGCTGTTGATGTTACTATAAGAAGATTAAGAGAAAAAATTGAAGATGACCCAAGCAAGCCAAAATATATAATTACCAAAAGAGGTATTGGCTATTATTTCAGCTCTTAAAAAGGTGATAATATGAAAGGTATACGCTGGAAGCTGGTGTTTATGTATTTATCACTTGTTTTTATAATAATGATAGTTACAGGCACATTTATTGTTACTACAACCTCTAACAGAGAAAAAAGTGCCGCCAGCGAAGAATTAAGACAATGTGCAGTATATGTTGAGGATCAGGTTATTGAACAGTATGACAGCCGTTATTTTCAGGACGGTCTTGTAAATCTTACTATTGTTAGCTCATCTCTCAGAAATATTGCCTGTCATATACTTGATAATAACGGGAACACAATTGCAAGCTCTACCACTACTGACAGGGAGAGCTTTTTGCAGTATAAAAATTCTGCTATTATTTCTGCTTTAAACGGTGAAGAAAAATTTATTGACGACAGCAGAGAGGTAAACCTTAATTCACAGGTTACAAGACTTATGGGATATGCCTATCCCAGCAAAACCCCTGAGGGAAATGTCAGCTATGTTATTTATGTTCAAATGGAAGCAGACTCTATTTATGACACAATACACAGAACAACTCAGATGATGTTTCTTGCAGGTCTTATGGCTCTTATATTTACTGCAATTTTAGGTTCATTTTTTGCAAACACTATTACAACACCTATAGCAATACTTACCAAAAAAGCCAATATGATGGCAAAGGGACGTCTTGAACAAAGAGCAGCAGTAAAAAGCAATGACGAAATAGGTCAGCTTACCAAAAGCTTTAATACTATGGCAAGAGAGCTTAAAAAAACCATAGGCGAAATGGACGACCAGAGAAACAAGCTTGAAATTGTGCTGCATAATATGACAGACGGTGTGCTTGCATTTGACGAAAGAGGAAAGCTTATACATATAAATAAATGCTGCTATGAAATGCTTGATATTGATGATGTTAATATTTCTCTTAAATGGCTTTTAAAAAAGCTTAATATAAATCTCAGTGATATTGAGCCTAACACAATTATGGAGCTTACTCTTGATGAAAACGGAAAATATATTTCAGCAGCAATAATTCCTTATGCCATAAAAAATAAAGTAAACGGAATTATTGTGGTGCTTCACGATATTACAAAACACAGACAGCTTGATAATATGCGACAGGAATTTGTTGCAAATGTAAGCCATGAAATCGGCACTCCCCTTACTACAATAAAGGGCTATACAGAGCTTTTGCTTGATGGTGCAATAGATGATAAAAATGTTGCTGAAAGCTTTTTAAAAGAAATTAATGTTGCTGCTGACAGAATGAAACTTTTAAGAGATGATTTACTTGACCTTTCAAGATTTGATACTAAGGTGAATAAGCTTAAAAGAGAAATTGTTGACCTTGTGGAAATAGTAAAAGGCTGTGTAAGACAAAATGTCATTGTGGCAGAAAATAAAAAACAAACCATTAATTTTACACCTCCCAATAAAGAAATGCTTATATTTGCCGATACTGCAAGAATTAATCAGGTAATAACAAATATTATGTCAAATTCTATGAAATACAGCAATGAGGGTGCTAAAATAAATATTAA
This sequence comes from uncultured Lachnospiraceae bacterium, assembly GCA_964654945.1. Classification (GTDB taxonomy): domain Bacteria; phylum Bacillota; class Clostridia; order Lachnospirales; family CAG-274; genus HGM11788. The sequence goes on along the minus strand of CAZZLN010000080.1, from coordinate 258 downwards.
ATTAAGAGAAAAATTTACATCTTATTATCTTGAAATATCCGATAACGGCATTGGTATGCCAAAAGAGGATTTAAGCAGAATTTTCGACAGATTTTACAGAGTTGACAAAGCACGAAGCAGAGCTATGGGAGGAAACGGTCTTGGTCTTTCAATAGCTAAGGAGATTATGGATGCTCATAACGGAAGAATTGATGTGTTTAGTGAGGTTGGAGTGGGCACAACTATGATACTGGTTTTTCCAAAGGCAAGAAAATAAAA
>CAZZLN010000079.1:0-4620 GCA_964654945.1 uncultured Lachnospiraceae bacterium | reverse complement strand
GTAAATAAGCCCTCCTTGATTGGAACAATCTTTCCTATTCAATCAAGGGATGCTTTTTGCAGTTCTGTAAGCCTATTCCCGCAGGGGAGGCTTTTAACTATAAATTTAAGTTTTGAACTCTTATATTACACTAATATATTTCAAAATTAGATTCACGTGTCTTTCTCCCCTGTATACTTGACACTGTTTTAAATATAACTTATACTTATTGCTAAGAGGTGTTTAAATTGACTGAAAAATTAAAAGAAAAAATTGAAAATGTACTTTCTCTTTTAGATGAATATTATCCCGCAGAAGATAAATGCTATCTTCATTACACAAAGGATTATGAGCTTTTAATAGCTACAATGCTTTCAGCTCAGTGTACAGATGACAGAGTTAATATTGTGACAAATAAGCTTTTTAAAAAATATACAAGCCTTGAGGATTTTGCAAAGGCTGATTTAAAGGAGCTGGAAAAGGATATTCATTCTACGGGATTTTATCATAACAAGGCAAAAAATATTATTGCAGCAGCAAATCAGCTTATTGAAATACATAATGGTATTCTTCCAAGTGATATAGATAAGCTGACAGCTCTTTTGGGTGTCGGAAGAAAAACAGCAAATGTTGTCAGAACCCATATTTTTCATATTCCAAGCATTGTTGTGGATACCCATGTAAAAAGAATAAGCAATAAAATAGGCTTTACAAAAAGCGATGACCCTGTAAAAATTGAATTTGAGCTTATGAAAATTTTTCCCAAAGACCACTGGGGAAGATACAACACACAGATTATTGCCCATGGAAGAACAATATGCAAGGCAAGAAAAGCTGACTGTGAAAATTGTTTTCTTAACAAATACTGTGACGAAGCCGGTAAAAAACTAAAATAATAAGTATAAATCTCTCTTTAGTGCAAAAAATATTAAGGAGAGATTTTTTTATTTAAAGGGAGCAAATATGAAATCTGCAATAATAGGTATAATAACAGGAATTTTAAACGGCTTTTTCGGTGCGGGAGGGGGCACAATACTTGTGCCCTCAATGGAAAAATTTTTAAATACTGAGGAGCATAAGGCACACGCAACTGCAATTGCAGTAATTCTTCCTCTATGTATAATATCGGCATTTTTATATGTAAGAAATATTGAAATTATATGGAAAACCGTTGTTTTTGTGTCAATAGGCGGTGTTATGGGAGGATATGCAGGTGCAAAGCTTCTTGGCAGAATTTCAAAAAAATGGCTTCATATAATATTCGGAGGCTTTATGATAATTGCGGGAGTGAAAATGTTATTATGATAATACTTATTTTAACAGGTATAATTTCGGGAATTATAAGCGGTATGGGTATAGGGGGAGGCACTGTGCTTATACCGGCTCTTACAATATTTTTTAATATGGAGCAGAAAACCGCACAAAGTATAAATCTTATATATTTTATACCAACGGCAATTATGGCTCTTACAAGCCATATTAAAAACAAAAGAATTGAAAAACAAAATTTATTTAAGCTTATTGTTTTCGGAATTATGGGAGCGGCTATAGGCTCAGTCGGTGCAAGCTGTGTAAGCTCACCCCTATTGAGAAAATGTTTTGGGGGCTTTTTGTGTATAATGGGGGGACTTGAAATATTTAAAGGCTGCACTAAAGGTATTAAGAATAAGTAATATTTCATATAATATTATGAGGTGATACAATGTCTGATATTATTATTAAAAATAAAGAATTTACAGAGTCCTATTATTACAGTAAAAATAAAATTTTTAAAAAAGAATTTATAAACAATAAATGTATAAGTGAAACCATTGCTGCTGAAAATGCCGGAAAAAATTTTTCACTTGCTTTTAGTGACAGTAATATTTTATTGTATCAGCAGCTTACAGGAGATATATGTATGGCTGAGAACAATAACCCCCATAGAATTATACTTAAACATTCGGGAAGCAATCCTCCCCATATTATTATAAATTACATAAAAGAAAATAACCCTATGCTCATATATAATATAGTAGAAAGTGATGCCACAAACAGACTTGTTAATCAGTTTAAGATTAATTATGAATGGTCAAAACCACAGATAATAGATATATTTCAGCCTGACTTTATGAGAATTGTCCGGCTTGGAGCTGATAAATACATTATGATATATTCAAAAAAAATGCCTGAAATACAATTTGGCTACAGAGAAATAGACAGGCATTACATTAAAAATTTTAAAATGGTATATGCTACAGGTCTTAATGTAAAGGATTTTTCTTATGTTATAACCAAAGAAGCTCTGCATTTTGTATTTTTACAGACAAAGGGCTTTATGTGCAGAATAATTTATGTCAGACGGGATAATATGGGACTTTCAAGACCTGTTACCGTCTGTGAAAGAAACAATATTAAAAAATGCCTTATTGGTATTGTTAAAAACAAGGTTATTATATGGTGGATTAATAACAATACTCTTTATTACACTGTTTCATATGATTTTGGCACAACATTTAACAGAATTGAAGCTGACAGAAATGTAAACGGAGCAAATATAAAGAAAATGATTTTCAGAGATAATACTCCGTCTGATGAAAATAAATACATATTTAATGAAGTATTTATTGAGGGAGAAAAAATATTGGGAACAGAATAGGCAGAATACTCATTAAATCTGCCTATTATTTTCTATAAATCCTCACATATAACAACCGGCAGAACATCTCCCCCATTATCAGTCTGAGAAACAGACTTAAAAAGCAGCTCGGCAGCTTTCATTCTTGTGGCAATGGTCACAGGCACCTCCTGATAAATATATTCACCAAATTCATTTTTTTCTTTAGTTGGGGCATAATCTTTTATATCTCCACGCATAACTCCATATAAAAAATCATATATTTCTTTTTCGCTGTTTCTTTTTGCCATATTTTCACCTCCATAAACATTTTATCATATTTTACAGTGACATTTACTGCACAATTTTTATAAAATCAAAAGTTGTGCAGTAAATGTCACCTTGCCCTATGGTATAATAAACCTGAAAGGAGGAAAAAAATATGTATCAGTTTTGGTTAGGAGAAATATTACTGCCTGTGCCGCCTGAACAGGTTAAAATAACAACAGGCTCACAAAATGAAACAATATCCCTTGTTGACGGTTCTGAAATAAATATAATAAACAGTCCTAAATTAAGGGTTATAAAATTTGATGCCCTCATACCTTACAGGGAATATCCCTTTGCCGAATATTTATATGGCTATATAGACGGTGATGTATACAGAGAAAAAATTGAAGCACTTAAAAATGACGGCACAAAATTTCAATTTGTAATCACAAGACAAAGAGGAAAAAAGGTATTTCATTATACAGACATAAGAAGCACTGTAGAAGAAATGACCGTAACAGAAGCAGCTGAAAACGGCTTTGATATTAAAATTTCCCTGACTCTGAGAGAATATAAAGAATTTGGTGCAAAATTTGTAACAGAGCAAAATAACTCTGCTTCAAGGCAGCAGGACAATGCTCCCGTATCAGGCAGCAGCTACACAGTTATAAACGATGACACCTTATGGAAAATAGCCAAAAAATTTTATGGCGACGGAAGCAGATGGAAAGAAATATATAATGCAAACACATCTGTAATATCAAATCCAAATATAATAAAAGCAGGTATGAACTTGGTTATACCATAGAAAGGAGACAAAATATGAATTTAAACGGTGTGGAATTAATTGCTGAAGAAATAAAATCACAAAATGAATTTATTAACAATATTAATAATATATATGAAAGGTTATCCACAAATTACTGTGAATATGTGGATAAGTTTAACAGCGTTTACAATAATATTGAAAATACATCAAATATCTTTAAAACAACTGAAATTCCACAGTATTTTAATAATAGGGAAATTTTACATAAATATTACAACAGCTTTTATAAAAACTTTAGTTTTGCTGATAATTACAAGGGTTTTGGTGGATATGTTGAAAAATTTGTGGATAATGTTGTTAATAAAGAGGATAATTATAAAGTTTTCCACAAAAATTATGATTTTTCAAAAAATTCAGATTTTTTAAATTCTGTAAATGACACTATGTCAAATGAATACAAAAATTTCACCGATAATATAAAAAATACAGAAAACAACAACAGCTATGAAAATAACCGCTATGGCGTTAATATAAATATGGGAGGTATTACCCAGAACATAACAAACTCTGATGGAAGCGACATTATGGATATGCTCGTTGATAAGCTAAGAAAGACAATAGCAGGCTGCGGAAACAGAGTATATTAAATTTATGAACATTTTTTGGTAAATATGAACAAAAAGTAAACTGATTTTTTGTATAACTATAAGGAATTATAGCGTTGACATTATGAAAATTATAGGTTATAATATTAATAAGAGAAGGTAATAAATAGGTTTTTCATTTTTCCCCCTATTTATATATTTTATTTTTTTGCTTCCGGCTTACCCCAAAGCCGGAAGTTTTTTCGTTTCTGTTAAAAGCACGTTAATTTAATTTAAAAATATTAGTATAATATAAAAGTTCATAACTTATATTTATGGTTAAAAGCTCTCCCCTGCGGGAACAGACTTACAGAACTGCAAAAAGCATCCCTCGATTGAATAGGAAAGATTGTTCCAATCAA
>CAZZLN010000078.1:0-4631 GCA_964654945.1 uncultured Lachnospiraceae bacterium | reverse complement strand
TAACAACGTTGGATAATTAGACGAGTTCAGAACATTGTTAGAAAAAAATGTCCTTATTCAGAACATTTTACTTTGTAAAATGCAAGCCTACGGCTTGTCGGATTAATCTTTCCGATTCAATAAGGTAAATTATTTTCGGCAATTTACTATGTAAATTGTAACTTTGCCGAAGCAAAAGCAGAACTACGTTCTGTCGGATTAGTCTTTCCGATTCAATGGAGGGGGACTGGCTTTTGCCGGTGGAGGGATATATGTTTTCATGAGAAACTTTATACTAATGTTGCAAGTATGTTACCAAATTAGATTAACGTGATTATAATAAATTAAATATTGAAATAATATAAAAAATATTGTAATATTTTTTTAGAGGTGGTAAAATGTTTATAGGAAGCTGTATAATGTATTTATCTGCTGAATGGGTAACATCTCTTAAAGAAAAGAGAATGGTTGTTAAAAGCATAATTGAAAAAACAGGTCATAGGTTTAATGTTTCAATTGCGGAGGTGGATAAACAGGATGTCCATCAGACAATAGTAATAGGCTTTGCCTGTGTTTCCAATGAAACAAAACACATAAAGCAGATATTGCAGAGAGTTCAGTATTTTATTGAAAATAACACTGATGCCGTGGTGTATAATATAGAAGAAGAAATTTTTTAAAAAAATACTAGCTTTTTACTATATATTATGTTATAATTCTTAGAAGTGCAATTATACATAAGGAGGATATATTAATGAGCACAGTTGAAAATATCGAAAAAAATAAGGTTAAATTAAGCTTTTCTGTTAATGCACAGAGATTTGAAGAAGGTATGGTATATTCTTATAACAAGAATAAGGGTTCTATAAATGTTCAGGGCTTTAGAAAGGGTAAAGCTCCAAGAAAGTTAATTGAAGCACAGTATGGAAAGGCTGTGTTTTATGATGATGCTATTAATTATGTATTGCCTGAAGCTTATGAGGCTGCCGTTAAGGAAAATAATCTTGAGGTAGTTTCTAAGCCTGAAATTGATGTTACTTTTATAGATGAACGCGGTGCGTCATTTACTGCTGAAGTATATATTAAGCCTGAGGTTAAGCTTGGTCAATACAAGGGTTTAACTTTCACTAAAAAAGACCCTAATCCGACTGAAGAAGATGTTCAGGCTGAATTAAATAAAGAATTGGAAAAAAATTCAAGAATTATTACTGTAACCGACAGACCTGTCAAGACAGGTGATATTGCCACTATTGACTTTAAGGGATATGTTGACAATATTGCTTTTGAAGGGGGCGAGGGCAAGGACTTTGACCTTGAAATAGGTTCTCATTCATTTATTGATAACTTTGAAGACCAGCTTGTTGGTGCAAATGTTGGTGATGATGTTGTTGTAAATGTAACATTCCCTGAAAACTATGGACAGAAAAATTTAGCCGGCAAGGCTGCCAGGTTTGATGTTGAAATTAAAAACATTAAGTTTAAGGAATTGCCTGAATTAAATGATGAGTTCGTTCAGGATACCACTGAATTTGAAACTTTAGAGGAATATAAAAACGATATAGTGGGTAAGTTATTAGCACAGAATATCCAGAATAATAAGGCAGCTAAGGAAGAAGAAGTTATTTCTAAGGCTGTTGAAAATGCAGAAATGGATATTCCTGAGGTTATGATTGAAAATGATATTCAGGCTAAGATTGATGATTTTTCAAGAAATCTTCAGCAGCAGAACTTAACTCTTGATTTATATTTACAATATATGGGTCAGACTGTTGAAACTATGAAAGAAGCTTACAGACCTATGTCAGAAAAGCAAATTAAAGCAAGATTGGTTCTTGAAGCTGTTGCTAAGGCTGAAAATATCGAAGTTTCTGACGAAGAAATTGAAGCAGAAGTTGAAAAGATTGCAAAGACTTATAACATGGAAAAGGATATGCTTATTAAGACTTTAAGACCTGAAGATAAGGAAAACCTTGCTAAAGACGTTAAAGTTCAGAAAGCTCTTGGGGTTATTGCTGATTCTGCTGTAGAAGCTTAACCTGTATAACATAAAATTTGGAGGGTATATTATGAGTTTAGTGCCTATGGTTGTTGAAAAAACTGCAGGAGGCGAACGTGCATATGATATTTATTCACGTCTGCTTCAGGACAGAATTATATTTTTAGGTGAGGAAGTAACTGATGTTACTGCTAATCTGGTCGTAGCACAGCTTTTATTTCTGGCTGCTGAAGACCCCGATAAGGATATTAATTTATATATTAACAGTCCGGGAGGTTCAGTGACTGCAGGTATGGCTATATATGACACTATGCAGTACATTAAGCCTGATGTGTCAACTATTTGTATAGGTATGGCTGCAAGTATGGGTGCATTTCTTTTATGCGGTGGTGCTAAAGGAAAAAGATATGCTCTGCCTAATTGTGAAATTATGATTCATCAGCCTTTAGGCGGTGCAAGAGGTCAGGCTTCCGATATAAAAATTCATGCAGAGCAAATTCTTAAAATCAGAGATAAGCTTAATAAAATTCTTGCTGAAAACACAGGAAAGGATTTAGAGGTTATAGAGGCTGATACGGAAAGAGATAATTTTATGTCTGCTGATGAAGCTAAGGACTATGGTTTAATTGATGAAGTTATTTCAAAACCTCAGTGAGATTTTTCTTAAAAGGAGAGTAATTAATGGCACCTAAAAATGAAGATAAAAAATTAAGATGCTCATTTTGCGGCAAAACACAGGAACAGGTTAAAAGACTTGTTGCAGGTCCTAATGTATTTATATGTAATGAATGTATTGACCTTTGCTATGATATAGTAGAGGCTGATTATGAAAAAGAGAATATAGAGCTTGCATCTGGTGATGGTTTGCCTACACCAAGTGAAATTAAAAGTATTCTTGATGAATATGTAATTGGTCAGAATGATGCTAAAAAGGCACTTTCTGTTGCAGTTTATAATCATTATAAGAGAATTACATCTGAATTTACCGAAAAAGATGTTGAGCTTCAAAAAAGCAATATACTTATGATTGGTCCTACAGGCGTGGGAAAAACACTTCTTGCACAGACTATGGCAAGACTTTTGAATGTTCCCTTTGCTATTGCTGATGCCACAAGCCTTACAGAAGCAGGCTATGTTGGTGAAGATGTTGAAAATATACTGCTTAAAATTATTCAGGCAGCGGATTTTGACATTGAAAAGGCTCAAAGAGGTATAATTTATATTGATGAAATAGATAAAATAGCAAGAAAATCCGACAATCCGTCTATTACAAGAGATGTAAGCGGTGAGGGAGTTCAGCAGGCACTTCTTAAAATTTTAGAGGGTACTGTGGCAAATGTTCCTCCTCAGGGGGGAAGAAAACACCCTCATCAGGAATTTATACAGATTGACACTACAAATATTCTTTTTGTTCTTGGAGGAGCTTTTGCAGGACTTGAAAAGATTATTGAAAAAAGACTTACAAATAAGGTAATAGGCTTTGGCTCTGATGTTCATTCAAATAAGGACAAAAATACAGGTGAGCTTTTGAAAAAGGTTTTGCCCCAGGATTTGCACAAATTTGGCTTAATCCCTGAGCTTATAGGACGTATGCCTGTTGTTGCAACTCTTGATAATCTTGACGAAGATGCTCTTGTGGATATTCTTACAAAGCCTAAAAATTCCCTTGTTAAGCAATATGAGTATCTTCTTGAAATGGATAATGTTATTCTTGAATTTGAAGATGAAGCTTTAAAGGCTATTGCTAAAAAGGCTGTTGAACAGGGTACAGGTGCAAGAGGATTAAGGTCTATTGTAGAAAGCTTTATGCAGGATATTATGTTTGAGGTTCCGTCTGATGAAACTATTGAAAAATGTATTATTACTGCTAATGTTGTAAACGGAGAAGATAAACCTAAATATATTTACAACCTTGAAAGAAAGCCTATTTCAAGAAGAACTAAAAAAATCAAAAAACCACAGAATATGTATGTGGGATAAAAATTAGTTTTATAATTTTAAAAGAAAAAATTTACTATAAAATGGTTCTTGGTCAGCTAATGTTGTTGACTAAGAACCATTTTTATACTTAAAAACAGAAAAAGACTCAAAAATGAGCCTTTTTCTTTTAGCATATTGTGAGAGCTAATTGTATTTATATAGTGTAAAATTATTTAGAAGCAGCTGCAAGAGCCTTGTAACCGTCAAGTCTTCTCTTAGCATCTTCAGCACACTTATCAAATAATTCTTCAGCAATATCAGGGAATGCCTTAGCAAGAGAAGTATATCTTACTTCGCCCTTAAGATATGCCTTAAAGTCGCCTGTAGGTTCCTTAGAATCTAATGTGAATACTTCGCCAACAGGATTATATCTGTATAACTGCCAGTAACCGCAGTCAACAGCCTTCTTAGCTTCGATATGGAAGTTAGTTCTTAAACCATGATTGATACATGGAGCATAAGCAATAATTAATGATGGACCATCATAAGCTTCAGCTTCTTTAAGAGCCTTCATTAACTGAGCCTTGTCAGCACCCATACAAACCTGAGCAACATATACATAACCATAACTCTTGGCAATCATACCTAAGTCTTTCTTACGAACTCTCTTACCTGCAGCGGCAAACTTAGCGATAGCAGCAGTAGGAGTAGCCTTTGAAGCCTGACCGCCTGTGTT
>CAZZLN010000077.1:0-5051 GCA_964654945.1 uncultured Lachnospiraceae bacterium | reverse complement strand
TAAGCCGGTCCCCGCAAGGGAGGCTTTTGCAAGAAAGCTTTATAAGCCCTCCTTGCCTAAAGGAGGGAAGCAAATGCTCGCATTTGCAGGGAGGATATTACAAGGGTATTCTTTTTGAGGGACAGTTCTCACAAAATCTTGTATCCCTCCACCGGCAAAGCCGGTCCCCCTCCATTGAATCGGAAAGACTAATCCGACAGAACACAGTTCTGCTTTTGCTTCGGCAAAAGTTCTGACTTTAGGCAAGGGAGGCTTTTGTGTAATTTTGTAAGCCGGTTTCCTGCAAGGGAGGATTTTGTGTTGGGTTTTATACCTGTTTCAGTGTTAATTACGAAAGCTTTTAATAAAAAAGTAAGTTATGAACTCTTATATTAGTTGCAAGTATGTTACAAAATTAGATTGACATGGCTATTTTATCAATAATTTCCAAAATCTTAAAATCAAATTCAACATCTTCGCCGTACCCATTTTCCCCATTAACAATTTCCCCATCACTGTCAATACAGGGACTTAATAAAAACCACATTTGCTTTCCATAAACATTTGATACAAGCATATAAACAAAAATAAAACATATAATAATTTTTTTCAAAATATCACCTCAAAATAATTATTGCCCTGTTATATTTTTTTAAACATAAAAAAACACAGAAAAATCTGTGCTTTTTAAGTAAAGAAAATTATTTATTTGTATAGGATAAGTTCTCTACTGTCCTTAATATAACACAAAACGACTTTTTCAGTCAATACGTTTTGTTTTATTCATTAAAATTTTACAATTTTGTATTAAGGGTAACTGTCAATGATATTAATACAGCATATTATTAAAACAGTTTTTTAGATAAAAAAGACCTTTATTGCACAATAAAATTATGCAATAAAAGTCTTAATATCAGGCAAATTACATCATACCGCCCATACCGCCTCCCGGCATAGGAGCAGGTTCTTCAGTTTTTTCATCAGCCACAATAGACTCAGTAGTAAGAATAGTAGAAGCAACACTTGTAGCATTCTGCAAAGCACTTCTTGTAACCTTGCTAGGGTCAATGATACCTGCATCAACCATATCCACATATTCTTCTGTAAGAGCATTAAAGCCATAGTTTTCAGCACTTTCCTTAACAGTGTTTACTATAACTGCACCTTCAAGACCTGCATTAACCGCAATCTGACGAAGAGGTGCCTCAAGAGCTTTAAGGATAATGCCTGCACCTGTTTTTTCATCACCGTCAAGGGTATTATAAACCTTTTCAACATCAGACATACAATGGATATAAGCAGAACCGCCGCCGCTTATAATACCTTCTTCAACGGCTGCCTTAGTAGCTGCAAGAGCATCTTCCATACGGAGCTTCTTTTCCTTTAATTCCATTTCAGTGGCAGCACCAACCTTTATAACTGCAACACCGCCTGCCAGCTTAGCAAGTCTTTCCTGTAATTTTTCCTTATCAAATTCAGAAGTGGTTTCTTCAATCTGTGCCTTAATCTGACCAACTCTGTCACTAATTTCGTTTTTGTTTCCTGCACCGTCAACAATAGTAGTGTTTTCCTTAGTAACTGTAACAGTTTTAGCTCTGCCAAGCATATCGAGAGTAGTTTCTTTAAGGTCAAGACCAAGCTCATCGCTAATCACTGTACCCCCTGTTAAAACAGCAATATCCTTTAACATTTCTTTTCTTCTGTCACCAAAGCCCGGAGCCTTAACGGCAACACAGTTGAAAGTGCCTCTTAACTTGTTTACAATAAGAGTGGTAAGAGCCTCACCCTCAACATCTTCAGCAATAATTAAAAGCTTTGCCCCTGTCTGAACAATCTGTTCAAGGAGAGGTAAAATTTCCTGAATATTAGAAATCTTTTTGTCAGTAATAAGGATATAAGGATTTTCAAGATTGGCAATCATCTTTTCCATATCAGTTGACATATAAGCTGATAAATAACCTCTGTCAAACTGCATACCCTCAACAAGCTCAAGCTCAGTATTCATAGACTTGGATTCTTCAACAGTGATAACACCATCATTAGAAACCTTTTCCATAGCATCGGCAATCATATTGCCCACTTCTTCATCAGAAGCAGATACGGAAGCAATCATAGCAATATGCTCCTTGCCTGCAACCTTCTGGCTCATTTTCTTAATAGATTCTACAGCAGTTTCAGTAGCCTTATACATACCCTTTCTTAAAATAATAGGATTAGCCCCTGCTGCAATATTTTTAAGACCTTCCTGAATCATAGCCTGTGCAAGAACAGTGGCAGTAGTAGTACCGTCACCTGCAACGTCATTAGTCTTAGTGGCAACTTCCTTAACAAGCTGAGCACCCATATTTTCAAAATTATCTTCAAGCTCAATATCCTTTGCAATAGTAACACCGTCATTAGTAATAAGAGGTGTGCCGTACTTCTTGTCAAGAACAACATTTCTGCCCTTAGGACCTAAAGTAACCTTAACTGTATCTGCTAATTTATTTACGCCTGCTTCTAAGGCTGCTCTTGCCTCAGCACCGTATTTAATTGCTTTTGCCATAATATCAATCCTCCAATATAATAAACTAGATTATTCCACAACTGCAAGTATATCAGATTCCTTAACGATAATATATTCTTCATCACCGTTTTTAACTTCAGTACCTGCATATTTTGAATAAACAACCTTTTCTCCAACCTTAACTGTCATAGGAACAGTCTTTCCGTCTGCAACGGCACCGGGACCAACTGCAACAATTTCAGCCTCCTGGGGCTTTTCCTTAGACTGATTTGTTAAAATAATACCGCCTTTAGTGGTTTCTTCGGCTTCTAACTGCTTTAATACAACTCTGTCACCTAATGGTCTTAAACTCATATACCATAACCTCCTTAAAAAAAATGAATGTTTTAATTATTAGCACTCATCGGCTTTGAGTGCTAACTATGGTTATAATATACCACAACAGGTAAACTTTGTCAATAGGTTTTAATAATTTTTTTTACAAGTTTATAAAATAACAGTTCGAGGGACTTCCTTACTTGGTTAAAATAATATGTAAACCATAGCATAATAAATCACAGGAACAATAACAGCCGGCAGAAGATTAGCCACATTTATTTTTCTTATTCCAAGCATATCAATGCCAAGTCCTGTTATAAGTATACCCCCCACAAGAGAAATTTCTCTCATTATATCACCTGTTAAATAAGGCTCGACAAAGGCTGCAAAAACAGTAATTGCACCCTGATAAACAAAAACGCTTCCGGCTGAAAATATAACGCCTATACCAAGTGTGGAAGCAAAAATAATGGCATAAACACCGTCCAGCACACTTTTTGTAAAAAGAATTGAATAATTGTGATAAATACCGCTGTCTATTGAGCCTAAAATTGCCATAGTGCCTGTGCAGTAAAGAATACTTGCAGCCACAAAGGATTTTGAAACAGAGCCTTCTGTTCCCTTGCATTTGCTTTCTATCCAGTCACCAAGCATTTTCATTTTTCCCTCAATATCTATAATTGTGCCTGCAATCCCCCCTATAACAAGGCTTATTACAAAAAGCACCGAATTGCAGGGCTCAAACAAAAGCCTTGAAAAAGCACTTGAAGCTCCCACAAACAACACTGCTAGACCTGTCGCCTGTGTTGTTATCTCCTGCAATTTTTTGGAAAATCTTCCTTTTATAATAAGTCCTGTAAAAGCACAAATTATAATTGCCATAACATTTACTATTGTACCTAACATTTATTTCACTCCTATTTTAAGACTTCTGGCATAATAAAAAAGATACTGTTGTGCATATCCTGCATAATTTTTCCATTTTTCTTTAGCAAAGGCTTGAATTGTTTTAATATGAGTATCTTCTCTGTTAAAATACAGCTGCTCCATAACTCTTTTTACCCAGACATCAGTGGGAAAAACCTCTCGCCTGTTCATTGAAAAAAGCATTGTGCAGTCAGCCACCTTTTGCCCCACACCCTTTATTTTAATAAGCATATTTAAAATTTCATCAGTAGTCATACCTTCAGTATTATATAAATTGACCTCATTGGATTTTAATTTTTCCAGGGCATCATATATGTATTTAGCTCTGAAACCCATTCTAAGCTCAAAAAGAGAATTGACATCGGCACAATATAATTCATCAGGGGTTGGAAATAAATATCCCTCATTACATTTACTGCCGTATTTTTCTGACATTCTTTGAATAATTGACTTAATTCTCGGTATATTGTTATTCTGCGAAATAATAAAGCTTAAAAGACATTCAAAAGGCTCCTGATTTAAAATTCTGATACCCCTTGCATATTCAGTGGCTTTTTTCATAATATCATCATCAGCTACAATTTTTTTAATCTCTGAATAATCCCTTGAAAGGTCAAAATAATTATACCATATATTTTCAAATTCGGATTTTGTACAGGGATAAAGCTTAACAGTGTCATTATTTTGTTTTATATATAAAGCTTTGCCTTTTGCAATAATGCAATAGTGCCTGTCCTCAAGCTTTTCAAATCTGAAGCACTGACCGCATTCAAGTATTTCCTCAATATCAAAATCCTTTATGTTTTTTAAAATAATGGTATTTTCTTTTTCTTCATAATTCATTTTTTACACCTTTAAAGTTTATTATTATAAATTATATAACAATAAATAATATAACAAATTTTAATAATTTTTTCAATACTTTTGTCTTATTATGATACATAAATCTAATTTTGTACTTACTCTCATAAGCCCTCCTTGATTGAAGGAGGGAAGCAAATGCTCGCATTTGCAGGGAGGATATTTCTCAGGAATACTTTTAGTGTTTAATCTGTAGTTTTATTGAAATTTATATATCCCTCCACCGGTAAAACCGGTCCCCCTCCCTTTAGGCAAGGGAGGCTTTTGTTTTATTTTTGCAAGCCGATACCACGTAAATAAGCCCTCCTTGATTGAATCGGAAAGATTTATCCGACAAGCATTGAATCGGAAAGATTAATCCGACAGAACGTAGTTCTGCTTTTGCCTCGGCAAAAGTTCTGACCATAGGCTTGCATTTTACAAAGTAAAAGTTACAATTTACTAAAGTAAATTGCCGAAA
>CAZZLN010000076.1:0-5068 GCA_964654945.1 uncultured Lachnospiraceae bacterium | reverse complement strand
GCCTTTAAGCCGGGAATATCTACTCTGCCGTAACCGCTTGTAGAAGCAGGTCTGACAAGATAAGTTAAATCATTCCCCTCAAGATAAGTATAAGCTGAATCGGTTGAAAGCTTATATCCAACCTGCACAGCACTGCTGTCAGGGTTAGAATCTGCCCATTCAGCATATAAAGTTTCGTTCCAGCCTGCTGAAATTGACGGAGCTGCTGAAACAGAAGTTGTGTTAACAACAAAGCTTGTAAATAACATTGAAGTTGCTAAGCTTGCTGCTAACAATTTCTTAAAAAATTTCATTACACATTCCTCCTGTTTTTATTTTTAAAATATGAATTTATTATAACACATTTTTCAAAATCTTGGGCAAAATTTAATATGTATTTACATTTTGTTCACAATTTTTGTGAATAATATGAAAGACCGCCTTTAAAAGACGGTCTTAACAATTACTTTTTTTGTACATTTTTTACAATTTGTTATCTTGGAAGGCTATAGCTCTTATCAAGTACATTCTGTAAAATCATTGCAGCATCTGAAGTGTCAATTTTTCCATCATTATTAACATCAACAAACTTTGTGTCATTATTAAGAGCAGTACCCTTTAAAATATGCTGAACAACAAGTGCAACATCATTTGCATCTACCGTACCATTGCCGTCTGCATCACCATAAACATCTGTAGGTGTTGGTGGATTTGGCTCATCAATTGTAGTAGTTTCTGTTGTAGTTTCTGTTGTTGTTACTGTAGTAGTTTCAGTTGTAGTTTCTGTTGTTGTAGATGAGGATTCAGTAGATGCTACTGTACCGCCTGCATCCTTACCGCCAATAGAAACCAATAATGGTTCATAAGCCAATATTACAGCCTTAAATTCAGAATCAATAACGTGATCTGAACCATCATATGATACATCTGTTAAAGCCTTAAAATCACTTCTTGAAGTACCGGTTGCCTCAAAGAAATCACTGCCGTTTACACGACCTGCATAAGCTGAAACAATTGCAGGTACATCCTCAGGATTATCAAGTTTATAACTGTACATATCAGAAGCTGTATCAAAATTATTGTATGTAGAACCGCCGCTTAAAGCAGTAACAGTTGAAGGAACCTTCTCATCTCTTGAGCTTGCTAAGTAAGCATCAAATTGAGTAGCAGAATCTGATGTTGATGATGAGCCATAGTAAATTGGCTCTGTGCCTGTACCAAGTTCAATATTGCTTGCACCTTCAATAATATTGTTATATGCCTTAATCATACCGCCTGCTTCCTTTGAGAAAGTGGCATTGTCATTGTCATAGCCTGTAGAATCCATTAAGTCAGAACCCTGCATTGATATTAACATAGGGTGCTTGCAGTTTCTGAAATAGTTGTTTTCAACATAAGCAGATGAACCGGTGGTAGCACCAACACCATATTTTGAGTTGCCGTCAAAGAAATTGTTATAGCTGTGAACAGTATGCTGTCTTATTCTTGGATGTCTTGAGTCTGAATAATCATACCAATTATGATGATATGTAATATGACCTGCACTTTCACCCATACCGCAGAGATTACACTTTCCTGAATCCCAATAATGATTGTAAGATACTGTCACATAATCAAAACCCTTTGTATCGGTTGAGCCATCACCTTTAATCTTATCTCCGCTGCCCTGCTTGCCATAGAAGAAATCACAGTTGTGAATCCATATATTATAGTTATCAGTATCAACAGAAACACCGTCATCCTGAAAATTCATAAATCCAAAATTTCTTATTTCAACATTATTTGCATCTCTTACAAGATAAGACCAGTCAACACAGGTTGCGTCCTCACCGATACCCTCAACAGTAACATTATAGCAGCCCTTAACCTGAATATAACCACTGCTGTTAACGCCGGAAGGAGGAGTTACCTTGCCAATCATTCTTATAATAAGAGGAGTTTTGTCATAACCCTTTTGTCTTAATGACATAATTTCAGCAAAGCCTGTACCTGTCTGAACAGTGCCGTTACTATTTACAACAACATCAAGAGTAACTGAATCCTTTGTATCTTCTGTAATGTAAATAATCTTAGCCCCTGAAGCAGGAGTGCCATCATCATTATAACCGCCTGATGCTGTCTTATTTGGAGATTTTGCATCAAAAGCAAAGCCTGAACGGTCATGCTCAATAACATCAATTGCATCTGAAACAAAAGCCTTGCTTTCGTCAAGAACACCGTTAATATATGGTACAACCTTTATAACATACTGTCCTGCCTTTAAACCAACTGCATCAGCTCTGAAATATGTAGGGTATTTTCTAATAAGCTCATCATCAAGCTGAACATAAGCAGAGTCAGCCTCAGCTGCCCCCTTAACATAAGCTGCAAAACCTGTTGCATCAGGAACTGAGTTCCATTCAACATAAGCTGATTCAAACCAACCGCCCTGCTCTGCAATATAATTATCAGCAGCAGAAACTGAAGTAAAGCCTGTAAACGCCACACTTGATAAAATAAGAGCAGAAGCAATAACTGAGCCTATGGCTCTTTTTAATATCTTTTTCATAATAATTACCTCCTAAAGTTTTGCCAATGCTTTGGCAGTTACTTAAATAATACACCATTTTCTTTAAAAAAACAATGGATATATTTATTATTTTAATTTTCTTTTTAAAAAACTGTTATTTTTAACAATTTCAAATACACAAAATTGTTGAAAAATACAATTGACATAATAAATTGTTCACTTTTTTTACAAAAAGATAATTTTACTTTTATATTTTCCGTCGATATTAATGACAAATTTTAATTATTTTTGTAAATTCGCTGTAAATTATTGCAATATATGATTTTTAATGCTAAAATTTTATAGAGAGTAAATCTCTGATACAGAAACAATTTTTGTTTCAGTGACCCTATAACAAAAGAGCTGACTTTTTTAGACAGCTCTTTTGTTATTTTCATTAAATTTTCTTAAACTGATTTACTGCACTGACAATTGCTCTTATGGAGCTTTTTGCAGTATTTGAACTCATACCCACACCAAAATATGGCTTTTTGTTGCAGTCATAAACCTGTACATAGGTAATTGCTCTCGATTTATTGCCAAATTCAAGAGAATGCTGGCTGTAGTCTGCAACATTAAATGTAATATTGAAATGATCCATTAAACCTTTGCAAAAAGCATCTACAATACCATTACCATTGCCTATTAATTTCATTGGCTGCCCCTTATATAAAAGGTCACATTCAAGGTCAACATTATCCTTTGAGCTATGCTCTGTATAGAATACAACTGAAAGAGGCTCTTTTACATAATATGTGTCGAGGAATAAATTATAAATTTCTTCAGGCGTAAGCTCCTTGTCAAGGTCAACAGATTTTTGAGTAACAATAGGTCCAAAATTCTGCTGCTGACCTTTTGGAACGTGCAAGCCATAATTACTTTCAAGAATATATGCCACACCGCCCTTGCCTGATTGTGAGTTAATTCTAATAATAGGGTCATAATTTCTGCCTACATCAAGAGGGTCAATAGGAAGATAAGGCACTTCCCATCTGTCAGGATGGTCAATCATTTTTGCCATACCTTTCTTTATAGCGTCCTGATGAGAGCCGGAAAAAGCAGTATATACTAAATCGCCTGCATAAGGATGACGTGGGTGAACATCAAGACCTGTGGAGCTTTCATAAATAGAAATACATTCATTTATATTTGTAAAATCAAGCTCTGGGTCAACACCCTGTGAAAACATATTAAGAGCCATTGTCATAATATCGGCATTTCCTGTTCTTTCACCGTTTCCGAATAATGTGCCCTCAACTCTGTCTGCACCTGCCATAACGCCAAGCTCACTTGCTGCAACAGCAGTTCCTCTGTCATTATGTGCATGAAGACTTATTATAACATTTTCTCTGTATTTAATATTATTGCACACATATTCAATCTGATCTGCATAAACATTAGGAGTTGACATTTCAACTGTGTTAGGCAGATTAAGTATTACTTTGTTATCTTCCTTTGGCTGCCATATATCAAGCACTGCGTTTGAAATTTCAACAGCATAATCAAGCTCTGTGCCTGAAAAGCTTTCAGGAGAATATTCATATAAGAAATGTTCCTTTCCATTTTCTTCTGCAAGCTCTTTAACAAGTCTTGCACCAAATTCTGCAAGCTCAATAATTTCTTTTCGTGATTTGTTGAAAACAACATCTCTCTGTAATGTAGAAGTTGAATTGTAAAGATGGACAACAGCCTTATTTACCCCCTTTAATGCTTCAAAGGTTCTTTTAATAATATGCTCTCTGCTCTGAGTAAGCACCTGAATTGTAACATCATCAGGAATTAAGTTTTGTTCAATAAGTGTACGACAAAATAAATACTCTGTGTCACTTGCAGCAGGGAAACCTACTTCTATTTCCTTAAAGCCAATTTTAACAAGATATTTAAAAAATTGTATCTTCTGGTCTAAGTTCATAGGCTTTTCAAGTGCCTGATTGCCATCTCTAAGGTCAACACTGCACCATATAGGTGCTTTTGTTATTGTTTTTGACGGCCAGGTTCTTTCAGGCAAGTCAATCGGTGGGAATTGTCTGTAACGCTGAAAATTCATAGTAATTTTCTCCTTTCAATATGCTTTATATTTAAGTTTATCAATAGAAGCAATAAAAAAAGCCTCATCTCATATAAGAGACGAAGGCATAATATACTCCGTGGTACCACTCTAATTCATTGAAAAACAATGCACTCTGACAGATGCTAACACATCCCGCTCCTCTATCGGTGAGCCTCCGTCTTAGCCTACTTAATATTTCAGCCAAGCCACTCAAAGGCGAGTTCAGTTACATCAAAATACTGCCTTGCACCCTGCGGCAGCTCTCTGAAACTTCTTAATAACCTACTACTCCTTGTCATAGTGTTACCTTATTGATATAGCTATTCTATCATTAAACTTAAGCATTGTCAAGAGATTATTCCAATTTATTATATAATATTATGGAAATCTTTGAAAAAAGCTTCAGAGCTGTTAATTTTTTTAAATAAACATCAAACGGGAGTTTGACACTTGTAAAGAAAAAAACACTTAAAAGCCGCATAAAGGCTTAT
>CAZZLN010000075.1:0-6101 GCA_964654945.1 uncultured Lachnospiraceae bacterium | reverse complement strand
AATATCCTCCCTGCAAATGCGAGCATTTGCTTCCCTCCTTTAGGCAAGGAGGGCTTATGAAGCTTTCTTGCAGAATATCCTCCCTGCATCAGAACATTTTACGAAGTAAAATGCAAGCCTTCGTCTTGTCGGATTAATCTTTCCGATTCAATTCAGAACATTTTACTTTGTAAAATGCAAGCCTACGTCTTGTCGGATTAATCTTTCCGATTCAATGCTTGTCGGATTATGACCAAATTATATTCACGTGTTTTGTTTAATAAAATACTTGTAATTTTTATTAAAAAATGTTATATTATATTTGAGTTATGGGTGGTATTCTTATGAAACTGCACCGGATACAGATTGCTGCAATGGTATCACAAAGGATGTGATATTATAAAAGCAGGTTTTATTGGTGCCGGTAAGGTTGGCTCATCTATGGCAAAGTATTTTAAATACAGGTCAATAGATATAAGCGGCTTTTATATCGGCAGTCATTCCAAAAATGTGGCAGATTTTAAAATATTTGATAATTTACAAGATTTAATTAACAAAAGCGATATTATTTTTCTGACTGTAACCGACGGAGCAATAAGTGAGATTTGGAGCAGATTGGAAAATATTAATATTAATAATAAAACTATATGCCATTGCAGTGGTTTACTGTCATCTGAAATTTTCATAAATGCAGATAAGCACAATGCTTATTGCTGCTCACTTCATCCAATTCTCCCCTTTAAAAACTATGATGTTTCAATATCTGAAATTTCAAAAGCATATTTTACAATCGAAGGCAACAAAAAAGCAATTGAAAATGTTTCCTCATTACTTAAAATATGTAAAAATCCTTATTATATTATAGAAAGCAAAAATAAAGCAAAATATCACTGTGCAGCCTGTTTTGCATCTAATTTTGTTGTTGCATTATGTGAAAAGGCAGCTGATATTATGTGTGAATGCGGTTTTGAATATAACGAAGCTTTAAAGGCTATGACGCCTCTTATACTTTCAAATGTCAATAATATTTGCTCTGAGGGCATTTTAAATTCTTTAACAGGACCTGTTGAGAGAAATGATATTAAAACCGTTAAAAGGCACTTAGAAGTATTAAATAATAAGGATAAGGCTCTTTATAAGGAGCTTACTGAAATTCTTACAGATATTGCCAAAAAAAAGCACAGGGACAGAGATTACACCAAAATGGAGGAATTACTATGAAAAATACAGTTGCAACATTTAAAGAGGCAAAGGCAAAGGGTGAAAAGCTTTCTATGCTTACAGCCTATGATTACACAACTGCAAAGCTTATTGATAACGCAGGGGTAAACAGCATACTTGTGGGAGATTCTCTCGGTATGGTTATGCTTGGCTATGAGGACACTCTGTCTGTTACAATGGAAGATATGATTCATCACAGCAGAGCAGTGGCAAAGGGTGCTGAAAATGCCCTTGTTATTACAGATATGCCTTTTATGTCTTATCAAAGCTCTGATTATGATGCCGTTGTAAATGCAGGCAGATTGATTAAAGAGGGCAATGCAGATGCAGTAAAGCTTGAGGGCGGAGCTGAATTTTCAGATACAATAAGAGCTGTTACAAGAGCTTCTATTCCCGTATGCGGTCATATAGGTCTTACTCCTCAGTCAATAAATGCCTTTGGCGGCTTTAAGGTGCAGGGCAAGACCATTGAAGCAGCTAAAAAATTAATTAATGATGCAAAGGCTCTGGAAGATGCGGGAGTATTTGCAATTGTGATTGAATGTGTGCCTGCTAAGCTTGCTAAAATTTTAGCTGAGAGGGTATCAGTTCCCGTTATAGGAATTGGTGCAGGTGCTGACTGTGACGGTCAGGTGCTGGTTTATCAGGATATGCTTGCTATGTATTCGGATTTTAAGCCAAAATTTGTAAAACAGTTCGGACAGGTTGGAGAAATTATGAAAGAATGTTTTAAAAATTATCATAATGAAGTAATTAACGGTAATTTCCCAAGTGAGGAGCATACCTTTAAAATAGATGATATTATTATTGAAAAAATTAAACAGGAGATAAAATAATGAAAGTTGTAAAAACAATAGAAGAAGTCAGAAAAATAGTCAAACAGTGGAAAAAACAAGGTCTTAGCATTGGTCTTGTGCCAACAATGGGCTATCTTCACGAGGGACATAAAAGCCTTATTTTAAAGGCTGTAAGTCAAAATGACAGAGTTGTCGTTAGTGATTTTGTAAATCCCACACAGTTTGCTCCCAATGAGGATTTTGAAGCTTATCCCAGAGATATTGCTGCTGACAGCAGGCTTTGTGAAGAAGCAGGAGCTGATATTATTTTTAATCCTGAAGCAGATGAAATGTATGACAATGCTCTTACCAATGTAAATATGGTTGGAATAACTGAGGTGCTTTGCGGTAAAACAAGACCTATTCATTTTAACGGTGTCTGCACAGTAGTCAGCAAGCTTTTTAATATAGTTACACCTGACAGAGCATATTTTGGTCAAAAAGATGCACAGCAGCTGTGTGTTATAAAAAAAATGGTTAAGGATTTAAACTTTGATATTGAAATAGTGTCTTGTCCTATCATAAGAGAAGCTGACGGACTTGCAAAAAGCTCAAGAAATACTTATCTTAACCCTGAAGAAAGAAAGGCTGCACTTTGTCTTTATAAATCCCTTAATGCTGCAAAAAAAATCATTGAAGCAGGGGAAACAGATGCTGAAAATGTTATTTCAAAGGCTGTAGATATTATAAATGCCGAAAAGCTTTCAAAAATTGACTATGTTGAAATAGTTGATTTAAACACATTAAAATCAATTGATAAAATTGAAAAGCCATTTCTTATGGCAGAGGCAGTTTATATTGGAAAAACAAGGTTAATAGACAATATAATTATGGAGTAAGAATTATGACAATTACAATGTTAAAAAGCAAAATACATAGAGCAAAGGTTATACAGGCAGAGCTTGACTATGTAGGCAGCATTACAATTGACCCTGAGCTTACAGAGGCAGCAGGCATACTTGAATATGAAAAGGTGCAGGTTGCAGATGTAAATAACGGAGAAAGATTTGAAACCTATGTTATATACGGCAAAAAGGGCTCAGGTATGATTTGTCTTAACGGAGCTGCTGCAAGATGTGTTCAAAAGGGTGATTATATTATAATTATGGCTTATGCACAGGTTGATATTGAAGAAGGAAAAAATATTAAACCAAAGGTTGTTTTTGTAGACGAGGATAACAAAATAAGAAAAATTGCAGCCTATGAAAAATACGGACAGTTAATATCTGAATAATACAAAAGGAGTTGTCAAACGACAACTCCTTTAAAATGTAATTAATTTGGCTTAACAACAATATTGCAAATTCTTCCGGGAACATAAATTTCCTTAACCACAGTGCCTTTAAGCTTAGCACCAAGAGCCTCCTTAGCAGCAGTAAGAACAGTGTCCTTATTTGCATCGGCAGCTACCGTAACAGTGGTCTTAACCTTACCGTTTACCTGAACAGCAACCTCAATTGTATCCTCCTTTAATTTTTCTTCGTCATATTCAGGCCAAGTCTGTTTAAATACAGACTGATTATGACCGAGAACCTCCCAAAGCTCCTCTGCAATATGAGGTGCAAACGGAGAAAGAAGTATGGCAAGGCAGTCAAGAGAGTCTTTGTCAACACCGCCTGCTTTTTTAGCTGCAGCAATAAGCTTGTTTGTAAATTCCATAAAGCCTGAAACCACAGTGTTCAGAGTTAATGCCTCTAATCTGGTGGTGATTTCATAAATCATTTTATGCTTAGCCTGTTCAAGCTCCTTAGTAGGCTCAATAATATTATCCTTGTATTCATCAACAAATTTCCAGACCTTATTTAAGTATCTGAACACACCGTCAATACCGTTATCGTCCCATTCTGAATCTAATTCAGGCGGTCCTATAAATAATTCATACATTCTTAAAGAATCGCAGCCATAAGCCTCAACTGTTTCATCAGGGGAAACAACATTGCCCTTATTTTTACTCATCTTTGCACCGTCTTTGGTAATCATACCCTGATTAAATAATCTTGTAAACGGCTCCTCAAAATCAACTACGCCAATATCATATAAGAACTTAGTGTAAAATCTGGCATATAACAGGTGTAAAACTGCGTGCTCGATACCGCCCACATACATATCAACAGGCATCCATTTTTTAAGAGCTTCTTTGCTTGCAAGCTCATTGTCATTGTGGTTATCACAGTAGCGTAAAAAATACCAGCTTGAGCCTGCCCACTGAGGCATAGTGTTTGTTTCTCTCTTAGCGGGACCTCCGCAGCAAGGACAAGTTGTATTTACCCAATCTTCAATGGCTGCAAGAGGTGATTCTCCTGTATCAGTCGGCTTATAGCTTTCAACATTAGGCAAAACTACAGGCAGTTCTTCTTCGGGAACAGGCACAATTCCGCATTTTTCACAGTGTATAAGAGGAATAGGCTCTCCCCAATATCTCTGACGTGAGAATACCCAGTCACGAAGCTTGTAGTTTACTGTTTTTTTGCCAAAGCCTTTTTCTTCCATATAGTCAGGAACCTTAGCCTTAGCTTCTTCAGAGGACATACCGTTAAACTCCCCTGAATTAATCATAATGCCTGCATCGGTATAAGCTTCGGTTAAGCATTCAGCTTCTTTTCCGTCTTTACTGATAACCTGAATAACAGGCAAATCAAATTTCTTTGCAAATTCAAAATCCCTGTCATCGTGAGCAGGCACACACATAATTGCACCTGTGCCATAGTCAGCAAGAACATAGTCACTTACCCAAATCGGAGTTTTAGCTCCGTTAAGAGGGTTGATGCCATAAGCACCTGTAAACACACCTGTTTTTTCTTTATCGGTCATTCTGGATACATTAGACTTTGTGCTTGCCTCATAAATATATTTATCCATTGAATTTTTATATTCATCAGTGGTAATTTCACTGACGATTTTATGTTCGGGAGCAAGCACCATAAATGTTGCACCATAAAGGGTGTCGGGTCTTGTTGTATAAACCTTTATTGCCTTGTCAGTGCCCTCAACATTAAAGTCGATTTCAGCACCGTAGCTTTTGCCAATCCAGTCAGTCTGCATTTTCTTAACCTTTTCAGGCCAGTCAAGGGTTTTAAGGTCATTTAATAATCTTTCGGCATAATCAGTGATTTTTAACATCCACTGTCTTAAATTCTTTTTGGTAGTCTGTGAGCCGCATCTGTCGCACACACCGTTTGTGGCTTCTTCATTAGCAAGGACACACTTGCAATTCGGACACCAGTTAAGAGGCATTTCCTTTTCATAGGCTAATCCCTTTTTAAACATCTGAATAAATATCCACTGTGTCCATTTATAGAACTTAGGGTCTGTTGTGTTGACCTCTCTGTCCCAATCATAAATTGCAGCAATATCCTGAACCTGACGTCTGATATTTTTCACACTGTTTTCAACTGCAACAGATGGGTGAGTGCCGGTTTTAATAGCATAGTTTTCAGCAGGCAGACCAAAGGCGTCCCAACCCATAGGGTGAAGAATTTCATATCCCTGTAAAAGCTTATATCTGCTTACTACATCGGAAAGGACATATCCTCTCCAGTGACCAACGTGAAGTCCGTTTCCTGACGGATATGGAAACATATCAAGACAATAATACTTAGGCTTGTCTGTACCTGTTGGATTAACAGGGTCTTTTTCCCACCTGTCACGCCATTTTTTTTCAATTTCTTTAAAATTATATTTTGCAGCCATAATTTTAAATTCCTCCATATAAGATATAATTCAAAATCTTGTAATTTAACAATTTATTTTACTACAATTTGTAAAAAATTTCAATAGTTTATAAAAAAAATCCTCCCTGCATCAGAACATTGTTAGAAAAAAATGTCCTGATTAAGGTAAATTTTTTTCGGCAATTTACATAGTAAATTGTAACTTTTGCCGAAGCAAAAGCAGAACTGCGTTCTGTCGGATTAGTCTTTCCGATTCAATGGAGGGGGACCGGCTTCGCAACTACCCCTTATGCCTCCCTTGCCTAAAGTCAGAACTTTTGCCGAAGCAAAAGCAGAACTACACAAAAGCCTCCCTTGCCTAAAGGGAGGGGGACCGGCTTTTGCCGGTGGAGGG
>CAZZLN010000074.1:0-6168 GCA_964654945.1 uncultured Lachnospiraceae bacterium | reverse complement strand
TATTTCCTTTAGGAATATAAATGCGTTGTTGAAGAAAATCAATAATTAAAAATTATTCGTTTAGCTCTCACTTATTTTAAAAATTATCCCTATTGAAAATTATACTTGACAAATTATATGGTATAAAGTATAATATAACAGTGATATATAACACCGTTATAACGGAGATGATTGAATGAGTGAAACAGAACAGACAACATTAAATTTAATTCATGCAGCAGCTATGCAGGAATTTCTTGAAAAAGGTTTTAAATCTGCTTCCCTGCGAAATATTGTAAAAATTGCAGGAGTTACCACAGGAGCATTTTATGGATATTATGACAGTAAAGAGGCATTATTTGAGGCACTGGTAAAAGAGCAATACTGCTATTTTATAGACAGATTTTCTGATGCACAGCAGACATTTTCTGCTTTGCCAAAGGAAGAACAGCCTAATCAAGTAAGCACGATTTCAGGTGAATGTATGTATGATATGCTGCTGTATGCCTATGAACATATGGATAAATTTAAGCTTATTCTTTGTCATTCGGAGGGAACACGCTTTTCAAAAATGATTGATGAAATGGTAGAGATAGAAATAAAATCTACACATGACTTTTTGGAAGTATTGAAGGATTTAGGCAGACCGTCACCGTTTATTGATGAACGGTTAGAGCATATATTAATTACAGGAATGATTAATGCTTTTTTTGAATTGATTATACATGAGATGCCGCTTGATAGGGCAAAATATTATCTGGATGAATTGAGAGCCTTTTACACTGCCGGCTGGATGAAAATTATGGGGCAATAAAAAACGAGTAAATTCGTTTGTATAAGCTGCCCTATAATTTTTACACATTAGTTAGCATACGCTAACTAAAAGCCGCATAACAAATAATAGTATCTGAACAAAGACATTCTATCTGTATATCACAAAATATTATTCGAGGAGGTTTTTTGATGAAAAAACAATCAAATTTATCAAGATTGATGAGCTATGCCGGAGGATACAAAATTTTAACTTTTCTTTCTTGGGCGTTATCTGCAATGAGTGCATTGTCAGCCCTTGTGCCTTTTTGGTATATATGGTGTATTATTAATGAAATACTGGAAGTTTCTCCAAATTTTTCACAGGCAAAAAATATCACACGTTATGGCTGGCTTGCCGTATTGTTTGCAGTTATATCCATTATTATCTATATAGCAGCCCTGATGTGTTCACATATAAGTGCATTTAGAATTGCTGCCAATATCCGAAAGGTGCTTATGGGACACATTATATCTTTGCCCCTTGGAATAACAGAAAAATACGGAAGCGGAAAGTTACGAAGAATTGTAAACGATTCCAGCAAGGCTACTGAAAATTATCTTGCTCACAGACTGCCCGACAAGGCAGGTGCAATTGCGACACCTATAGGATTGCTTTTTATGCTTCTTGTGTTTGATTGGCACTTGGGAATTTTGAGCCTTATACCTGTTGTACTTGGGTTTCTTATTATGATGAAAATGACGGGAAGGGATATGAAACAGAAGATGAAAGAATATCAAAATGCACTTGAGGATATGTCCAATGAAGCTGTTGAATATGTGCGGGGTATTCCTGTTGTAAAAACTTTTGGTCAAACAATTTTTTCTTTTAAACGTTTTAAGGCTGCCATTGACAATTATGAAAAATGGGCAATTGCATACACAAATGGATTAAGGCTGCCTATGATGTTTTATACAACAGCCATCAATGGGGTATTTGCATTTTTAATTGCCGGAGGTATTTATTTTATGAGAGATGGTGTGACAAATGAGCTGCTTTTAAATCTCATTTTTTACATTGTGATTACACCTGTTATTGGAACGACACTTACAAAAATTATGTTTATGAGTGAAGATTCGATGATAGTAAACGATGCCATATGCAGAATTGATGAAATTTTAAATGAAAAACCTCTGTCCGAAAGCAGTATAAGGAATATACCATCAGATAATTCAATTAGATTTGAGCATGTAAGCTATAGCTATGATGGAGAAAAAAATGCACTCAATGATATAACTCTTTCAATAAAAGCAGGACAGACTATAGCGTTAGTCGGGGCGTCAGGAGGCGGTAAAACTACCCTTGCAAATATTGCAGCAAGATTTTTTGATCCTCAGAAAGGACGTATATTAATAGGGAATATTGATATAAGGGATATACCCAAAAAAATTCTTATGGATAAGGTATCTTTTGTATTTCAAAACAGCCGTTTAATAAAAGCAACAATATTTGAAAACGTGGTATTGGGCAAGCCGTCTGCAACACGTGAGGAAGCAGTCAATGCACTAAAGGCGGCTCAGTGTATTGATATTATTGAAAAACTGCCTAAGGGTATAGATACAGTTGTAGGTAAAGATGGTGTGTATTTATCCGGAGGAGAACAACAGCGTATAGCAATTGCCCGAGCTATTTTGAAAAATGCTCCCATTCTTATTCTTGATGAAGCTACAGCATTTGCCGACCCTGATAATGAAGTGCGTGTTCAACAGGCTTTATCTGTTCTTTCAAGGGGAAAAACAGTTATTATGATTGCACACAGACTATCATCAGTTACAAAGGCAGACTGCATTTATGTAATGGAAAACGGTGAAATTGCTGAAAGGGGAACTTACAGCGAATTAATGGAGAATAACGGTATATTTAATCATATGTGGAAAAATTATTCCGAAGGGGCAAAATGGAAAATTGCAAAGGAGGTATAAATAATGATTAATAAATTACAGAAACGGTTTGCACTATCAAAACAAGGGGCAGTCGATTTGATAAAAGGATGTTTTGCTTGTGCTGCACAGGATTTATCTTTTATGTTTCCGGTTGGATTATTATATAATTTTGTAATTGATGCTATGAATGGAGGTATAAACGGAGGGCGTATTGCCTTTTACATAACAGGTGTTTTATTTTGTCTTGTTCTCATATTCGTTGTAACACGATTTCAATATAATGCTACTTTTTTAGCCACTTATGTGGAAAGCGGAGTAAGGCGTATTTCTTTGGCGGAGCAGCTTCGTAAAATACCATTATCTTTTTTTGGAAAAAAAGATCTTGCCGATTTAACAAACTCCATTATGGGGGATTGTGCAAAGCTTGAAACAGCATTTTCTCATTTTGTGCCCGGCTTGGTGGGTTCTATTATTTCAACAACGATGATTTCAATAGCACTTTTTGTCTATGACTGGCGTATGGCACTTGCCGCAGTCTGGGTTTTGCCGATTGCATTTACCATTACGTTTTTTTCAGCACGTATACAGGAATTTTTTGTTAGAAAATCCGTAGCGGCAAATGTTGCATTGGAAGACAGTGTGCAGGAGTGTATCGAGAGCTTGCAGGACTTAAAGGCAAATAATGCAGAAGAATATTATCTGAAAAAGCTTAATAAAAAAATTGACTATGTAGAAAAACGCAACATAATTGCAGAACTGGGAACAGCACTTTTTGTTGTTTCATCAATGCTTATATTAAAATTTGGAATTGCTACTGTAGCACTGGCAGGGGGTGCATTGCTTATTTGCGGGGAAATTGATATTCCGCTGTTTTTTATGTTTCTGCTTGTGGCTTCAAGGCTGTATACTCCCCTTGATGGTGCATTGGAAAACCTTGCAGCAGTTATTTCTACAAAAACAAATATTCGCCGTATGAACGAGATACTTGAACAGCCTATTCAGACAGGCAACAATAATATGACAAACAAAGGCTATGATATAGTGTTTAATCAGGTAGGCTTTGCTTATAATACGGGAGAAACTGTTTTAAAAGATGTATCCTTTACGGCAAAGCAAGGTGAGGTTACTGCATTAGTCGGACCGTCAGGGGGCGGCAAAACTACTGTATCACGTCTTGCCGCAAGATTTTGGGATATAAATAAGGGAAATATTACTGTTGGCGGTATGGATATATCAAAAATAGATCCGGAAGCATTATTATCGTTGTATTCTATTGTATTTCAGAATGTAACATTGTTCAACAATACAATTATGGAAAATATAAGAATAGGCAAAAAAGATGCAACTGACGAAGAAGTGATTGCAGCGGCAAGGCTGGCAAATTGCGAAGAATTTTCTATGAAACTTCCAAAGGGTTATAACAGTATGATTGGAGAAAATGGATGTGAGCTGTCGGGAGGCGAAAGACAGCGTATTTCAATTGCCCGAGCTTTTCTTAAAAATGCTCCTATTATTTTCCTTGATGAGGCGACAGCAAGCCTTGATGTAGAGAATGAAACATTGATACAGGATGCTTTGTCAAGACTTATAAAAGATAAAACTGTGGTTGTAATTGCTCATCGTATGCGTACTGTAAGTGGTGCAGATAAAGTAGTGGTGCTGGAAAATGGCACTGTTGCAGAGCAGGGCACACCAATGGAGCTTATGAATTCAGGCAAAATTTATAAGCGTATGGTGAAATTACAAATGCTTAGCCGGGAATGGGAAATTTAGAATAACATCACAAATATAAAATCCGGATTCTGCATATCCTATCCGGCAATAAAATCTGAAGCTTTGCAAGTATGTGTTTTATCAATTATTCACTGTTTTTATGAATTTTTACTATTTTAAGCAATAGTAAAAATATATTTTCTGAAATAAATTTAATTACAGCAAAAATAAATTTTTTACTCCAGCTTGCTATATATGAAAGAGCTATACAGGAAACAGTAAGTATTATAATTTTTTTAAATGAATCTAAAAAAGGATATTTAAAAATATTTTTGTATATAAGGGCATCAAAAAGCTGACTGAACAAATACATTTCAAGTGAAACACAGCTTATTGACTTGAATGGCTCAGAAATAACCGCAGGTTTATTTTTTATATTCATAAGAGCAGATATTACCGCAGCAGACACTATAAATGCAGGCATAGATGAGTATCCTGAATTATATGAATATGCAAGGTAATCCCAATCGAAAACATTGTTTTTGCAATGGATATAGGTTGCAATACTTATAATTGCAAGAATTAATGCAGTAAATACGGCTGTAGCAATGGGATGTATTTTAACTTTGTATTCTGAAAGATAGCAGCCTGTTATGTAATATCCAAAGATATAAAAAGGCATCCATGTTGATGGAATTAAATTAAATGTCAAGGGACCTAAAGCATTCAAACCAATAAGTGTAAGAATAAAAATTTCTTTTTTCCATTTTTTGTCGAGATTTTTATAAGCTGTATTAAAAAAGGGCATAATTAAAAGCATACCAATATACAGTCTTACATACCAGCCGTATTCAAAAAATACAATTTTTTGTATTATATAATCAATATCAATATTTACACCATGACAATAATAATCAGAAATAATTCTGAGAAAGCCTATAAATATATGTGTGCATAACAAGGTTAATATGGTTTTATAGTGTTTTTTGTCGAACTTTGAATTAATTTTAAAATATCCTGATATAATCATAAACATAGGAATGGAACATACTGCAAACCACCTTATAAAAGTGGGAAAAATCATATGTTTTGTAAAAGGTGTTTCATAATATCCTGTCAGACCGAAAAAGTGAATGACAGGAACAAGAATTACGGCAAGTGTTCTTGCAATGTCACCGCCTGTTTCTCTCTGTTTGCAATGCTGTCTTTTTTCTGTTGAAATAACAGGATGACCTATGCTTAGGGCGGCACAGTCTATTGCAAAAAATACTGCCCAGTAAGCAAGTATACTTATTGTATATACAAGAATTAAATGATTTGGTTTTATAATATCGGCTGTAATATAACCAAGAAGTATACTAAAGAATAGATAGAGAATATGTTTTGTTTTCATTTTAATTTTCCTTATATTTTTGATTTCTGACTTATAATTAGTGAATATTTTGATATATTATAGCAGAAAATTATACATATTTCAACATTTGTAAAAAAGTAATATACGTCAATCTAATTTGGTAACACATTTGCAACATTAGTATAAAGTTTCTCATGAAAACATATACCTATTTCAGTGCTGATTACGAGAGCTTTTATGATAAATATGTAATTCCCATAAGCCCTCCTTGATTGAATCGGAAAGACTTATCCGACAGAACGCAGTTCTGCTTTTGCGTAAGCAAAAGTTACAATTTACTAACGTAAATTGCCGAAAAAAATTTACCTTAATCAGGACATTTTTTTCTAACGATGTTACAATTTACTAACGTAAATTGCCGAAAAAAA
>CAZZLN010000073.1:0-6301 GCA_964654945.1 uncultured Lachnospiraceae bacterium | reverse complement strand
GAACACAGTTCTGCTTTTGCTTCGGCAAAGTTGCAATTTACATAGTAAATTGCCGTAAAAAATTTACCTTAATCGCAAGCTCAAGGACATTTTTTCTAACAAAGTTCTGAACTCGTCCAATTATCCAACGTTGTTATTGTAGGGGCGAGCATTGCTCGTCCTCATATGCCTTACAAGGAAGCTTTTGTGTTTAATTTGGATTTAGCGGGGGATTGTCCGAAAAATAGTTTTTTCTAACAAGTTACAATTTACTAAAGTAAATTGCCGAAAAAAATTTACCTTAATCAGGACATTTTTCTAATTTTGTTAAACTGTTTTGATAAAGCATCAATGATTGGTTTCTCTTCAAAACAGATTGACGTGACATTTTATTGAAATATGTTGACAAGTATTGCCTTATTAAGTTATAATTACTACAGATTTATACTAAAGAAAGGAGAAAGAATATGAATATATCCGATATAGTTTTATTGGTATTTTTAATTGCTGCAATTCTTGGTATTGGTTTTTACTTTTTAAATAAATGGGCATTCAAAAGAATGAATACTCAAAACGAAATGATTGAACAGTATAAAACTACTCAGACTGCATACATCATTGATAAAAGACGTGATAAAGCCGCAAATGTTAATCTGCCTAAAGCAGTTCAGGAAAAAATGCCTAAGGCAAGCAGATTTGTAAAACTAAACTTTGTAAAAGTTAAAATCGGACCACAGATTTTAACCTTAGTAGCTGATAAAAATGTGTATAAAGCTCTGCCTTTAAAGAAAAGTATTAAAATTGATATAGCCGGTCTTTATATTGTAAGTATGGCAGGACTTAAAACACCTGAACAGATTAAGGCTATTGAAAAAGAGAAAAAAGAAAAAGCTAAGCTTGCTAAAAAAGAAGCTAAAAAAAAGAAATAATTATCAAAAAAAGACGGTGAAGCAACCGTCTTTTTATGTATCACAATCCTAGGCTTATTAATAAGGCTTTGTTTACTTTAAGCATAATGTCACTGTCAAGATGCCCCAGTTTTTCTTTCAGTCTTCTTTTATCTATTGTTCTTATCTGCTCAAGAAGCACAACTGAATCCTTTATTAGTGAATACTTTTTACTGTCAATTTCAATATGAGTAGGCAGTTTTGCCTTATTTATCTGAGATGTAATTGCAGCACAAATAACAGTTGGTGAATATCTGTTGCCAACATCATTTTGCAAAATAAGCACAGGTCTTATTCCGCCCTGCTCTGAGCCTATTACAGGACTTAAATCCGCATAAAATATATCTCCTCGCTTTACTATCATATTATCACACTCCGAAACAGCTTTAATTTCTTTTCTTATGTGATATTATGGTCACTTAATTAAGGGTTTATTCAAAATTATATACCCATAATTGTATTTATTACCTCATTATTTCTTATATAAATTCTTGGCACTCTTTTGCCTACATCGCATACAACCTCATAATTAATTGTACCCTCAATTTTTGCAAGCTCCTCAGCACTTACACTTAAATCCCCGCAGCTTCCCATAAGTATTACAACATCTCCAACATTTGCATCAATATCTGTAATATCCACCATAAGCTGATCCATACACACATTCCCTATAACATTAGCATAGTGACCGTTTATAATTACTCTGGCTTTATTTGAAAGCTTTCTTGAATAGCCGTCTGCGTAGCCTACAGGCACAGTCGCTACAACAGTTTTTCTGTTTGTAAAAAATGTTCTGCCATATCCTATTCCTATTCCTTCATCAAGAGTTTTAATATGTATAATCTGAGATTTTATAGTCATAGCAGGTTTTAAATCAATATCCTTTGAAACCTCTGTGCTTGGAAACATACCGTATGTTATTATGCCTGAACGCACCATATCCAGCTGATACTGAGGCATATCCAAAATGGCTGCACTGTTGGCACAATGTCTTATAAGCCCTTTGTGACCATTTTTTTCTATAGCATCGGTTACATATCTGAATCTTCTGTACTGCTCTGCCGTAAAGCTTTTATCAGCCTCATCGGCAGTTGAAAAATGAGTAAACACGCCTGTTATTTCAATATTATCAAGTTTAAATATTTTTTCAATTGTTTCAAGACTTTCTTCATTTGGAAGAAAACCTATTCTGCTCATACCTGTATCTATTTTAATATGTGCATAAGCGGTTTTTGAAAGTTTTTTTGCAGCTTTGGAAAGCTGCTTTGCCATTTCATAGGTATAAACAGTTTGTGTAAGTTCATAGTTTATGACTGTATCAAGCTGTGCCTCAACTGTTTTGCTCAAAATCAAAACAGGCACCTGAATACTTGCATTTCTAAGCTGCACACCCTCATCACATGTTGCAACACCAAGAAGGTCTGCACCGCTGTACAGACAAATTTTGCTGACCTCAACTGCCCCATGACCATAGGCATCTGCTTTAACAACCGCAAGAAGCTTTGTATCTTTATTTATTCTGCTCTTTATCTGTTTTATATTGTGAGCTATATTATCAAGATTAATTTCTGCTGATACTCTGTGGTATTTATACACCCTTTTCATCTCCTGTGTAAATTAATAGGTTTTCTAAATTTTAAAAACATCATCTTCTATTTTTTGATTATACTCGAAATTACTAAAGTTTACAACTATTTTTTCATTATTGTCGCTGTCGTATATTACAAGCTTTACGGGAAGTGCTGTTTCATTATCTACAAAAAGCTTTTCACTGCTTAACAGCTTTGTTGATGATGGAATTTTTGCTTCAAGAACAGTTGTTTTTGTATTGTCAACATTAGCTGAGGCAACTGTAGTTTCCATACTCTTTGCATAATTTTTTATAAACGAAAACAGAATTATTTCTCTCCTGGACGCCTTATCCGGAGGGTTTGCTGAAATTTTGTTATCCTGCAAATGAGGATTATACTGCCACACCAGCTTACCGTCATACATTATTATATTGCCTTTGTAATCTTCGGGAGAATTTACCTCTATTCTGTATCGTTCATCATTTTTAGCATATATTACTGCATTATAAGAAGTACTGCCCTTATTGGATATGTAGGTTATTTCCGCATCGGTTTTGTAGCTTTGCATATTTGAAAGTTTATCCTGAATTGTAGGATATTTCTCCTCTTTTGGTGAGCAGGAGGTGAAAGTAATAATAAAAAGAATAAATAAAATCAGCTTTTTCATAATTTTCCCTTTTTTATTTAGTCTATGAAATATTTATGAAATTATGCAATAATGCCTCTAAAAATCAGGGTAAAGTCTAATGATGACTAAAATTTAAGCTGCTGTCGAAAATTACGGCAAATCAGAAAAACCGTAAATATTCCCGCAAATAAAAAGCCACCTGAAACGGTGGCTTAAAAAACATTATTTAATAATTTCGTCAACCTTTGCAAGAATACCCTTTTCGGCAGCCTTAATCTTAGCATTAACTTCATCATCGGTTTTGCCGTTGCTTCCGAAGTAAACCTTAATCTTAGGCTCAGTACCGCTAGGTCTTACACAGAACCAAGTGTCATTTTCAAGAACATAGTATAATACATTACTCTTAGGAAGTCCTGTAGGAGTCACATTTCCTGTTGCAGTATCAAGTATAGTATCAGCAGAATAATCTCTTGCTTCTATAACCTTAACACCATCAATTTCATTAGGTGAGTCAGCTCTTAAAGTATCCATAATCTTCTTAATCTGAGCAGCACCGTCAATGCCCTTTAATGTAATAGATGTGATTGTTTCTTTATAAACGCCGTATTTAGCATAAAGCTCTAAAAGACCATCATAAAGGCTCATACCCTTAGTCTTATAATAAGCAGCAAGCTCACAAACAAGCATAGTAGCTAAACAAGCATCTTTATCTCTTGCATAAGTACCTGCAAGACAGCCATAGCTTTCTTCAAAACCAAACTGATAATCATAGCTGCCGTCAGCCTCAAATTCCTTAATTTTTTCACCAATATATTTAAAGCCTGTAAGCACATCAAAATATTTCATACCGTATTCTTTACAGATAGCCTTTGTCATATCGGTAGAAACTATTGTAGATACCACTGCACCATTATCAGGGAGAGTACCCTTAGCTTTCTTTTGAGAAAGTATGTATTCACAAAGCAAAGCACCTGTCATATTTCCTGTGAGAACCATATATTCTCCATTAGTCATTTTAACAACTGCACCAACTCTGTCTGCATCAGGGTCTGTTCCAACAATAATATCAGCACCCTTTTCCTTAGCTAAATCCATAGCAAGGTCAAATACTGCCTTATTTTCAGGATTAGGATAGCCTACAGTCGGGAAATTTCCGTCAGGCTTTTCCTGCTGAGGAACAACATATACGTTTTTAAATCCTGCCTTTGCTAAAGCTCTGCGCACAGGCTTGTTGCCTGAACCATGTAATGGAGTATAAATAATTTTTAAATCAGTATTTTTAATAATTTCAGGATTAACAATCTGCTCTGTTACAGCATCAAGATAAGCCACATCAATTTCAGGGCCTACATACTGAATCATACCACTGTTTACAGCTTCGGTTAAATCAGCCTTTTTAATCATTGACCATTGGGTAATGGCATTAACCTCTTTAATAATTTCGCCATCTCTTGGAGCAGGAACCTGAGCTCCATCTTCCCAGTAAACCTTATATCCGTTATATTCAGGAGGATTATGACTTGCAGTAATAACAATACCGCCTGTACAGCCTAAATATCTAACAGAAAAACTAAGCATTGGAACAGGTCTTAGCTCATCGGAAAGATAAGCCTTAATGCCGTTTCCCGCTAAAACTCTTGCGGTAATTTCAGCAAATTCAGGGGAGTAATTTCTTGAATCATAAGCAATTACAACACCCTTTTTAACAGCTTCTTCACCCTGCTTTTTAATATAGTTTGCAAATCCCTGAGTAGCCTTGCTTACAGTGTAGATATTCATTCTGTTAGTACCGGCACCGATAATACCTCTTAAACCGCCTGTACCAAATTCAAGTGTTTTGTAAAATCTTTCCTCAATTTCTTTTTCGTCATTTTCAATAGCCTTTAATTCTGCCTTAGTATCAGCATCAAAATAATCATCAGTAAGCCATTGATTGTAAAGTTCCTTATAGCCCATAGTATAATAATCTCCCTTCCTTAATTTATGGAAATAAAATTCCATCTCTTTATAATAAGTATACTAAACAAATTCAAATAAAGCAAGTAATTTTGTTAAAAATATTAAACTTTTTATGACAGTTTGAGTAAAATTATACAAAAATATCAGCGTAATATGCTAAATACTGACAGTAACAAAAACCTCTTTTATTCATATTCTAAAATGAAAGGGGGATATTTATATGAATTATAATATTTCAGAAACAAATTATAAAAATTTTATCATTGGCAGCGGCTGGCCGGTATATAAAAATATATCAATATATGAAATGGCAGACCGCCTTAACACAGACACATCAGAAAACAATATGACTAATTCAGAAAACAATATGAATAATAATGAAGAAACCGACACAACCCCAAGATACGATACTGCTCCGGGAAACAGCCGTATTACCGATTCAGACTTTACAGATGTTACACCAAGAGAAGCAAAATTAATGAAAGAGCTTTATTCAAGTCTTAACAAATTATTAGTTGGTTTTGTTGAAAGGGTTCTTGATGAATTTGAATATGTAAACTCTCCAATATATGATGAAGATGGCATCGACAGGGAAACTCTTGCACAGTTTATTTCAAGAGTGCTTGAGCTTGCCAATGGCGAGCTTGACGAAACTCAGGAAATAATTCTTGAAACAATTGAAAACAACGGAAACTGGAGCAGACATCAGCTTTTGACAAATCTTGTACAGTCACTTCTGCTTTCAGAAATATTTCTTGTTCGCCGTCCAAGATTTAGGAGAGCCAGAAATAACTACAGATTTTCAGGCGGAATGTATAATGGAATTAACCCTCAATAATAAAAAAGCCTCTGACAGCATATGTTATCAGAGGCTTTTTTACTACACCCAATGGGAATCGAACCCATAACTAGCCCTTAGGAGGGGCTTATTATATCCGTTTAACTATGGGTGCATATATTTATCGGACTACTAGATTATAATATTTCGAAAGGGTTATGTCAAGTAAAAAAGAGTGTAATTTTTTGTGATTAAGAGCTTATATATGTTTTTACAATTAAAAAACATAAATCTAATTTTGAAATATTAGTGTAATATAAGAGTTCATAACTTACTTTTATAGTTAAAAGCCTTCCCTACGGGAACAGGCTTACAAAACTACACAAAAGAATCCTCCCTGCATCAGAACATTTTACGAAGTAAAATGCAAGCCTTCGTC
>CAZZLN010000072.1:0-6399 GCA_964654945.1 uncultured Lachnospiraceae bacterium | reverse complement strand
AGAACTGCGTTCTGTCGGATTAGTCTTTCCGATTCAATGGAGGGGGACCGGCTTTTGCCGGTGGAGGGATATATTGTAGGGGCGAGCATTGCTCGTCCTCTGATTTGGCGTAGGAAGCCCCTGCAAAAAAAGAATCCTCCCTGCATCAGAACATTTTACGAAGTAAAATGCAAGCCTTCGTCTTGTCGGATTAATCTTTCCGATTCAATTCAGAACATTTTACTTTGTAAAATGCAAGCCTTCGGCTTGTCGGATTAATCTTTCCGATTCAATCAAGGAGGGCTTATGTAAATTACAGATTTAACACTAAAAGTTCTCGTAACTAGCACTGAAATAGGTATATATTTTCATGAGAAACTTTATACTAATGTTGCAAGTATGTTACCAAATTAGATTGACGTGACAATTAAAAAACATATAATTGACAAAACAAAAGCTATATGATAAAATTAATTTGAGATATTTTCAGCAGAAAGGATGAATGATTATGAAAAAACTTTTAGCATTATTTTTAGCAGGTGCTATGACATTATCAATGGCTGCCTGCGGAAATGGCACAGACCAAGCACAAACTGACGATAATACGACAGGTGCTGAAAAGTATATTATTGCTACAGATACTGCTTTCCCGCCATTTGAATTTACTGATGCATCAGGCAATTTTGTTGGTATTGATGTGGATATTGTAGCAGCAATTGCAGAGGATCAGGGATTTGAATATGAAATGCAGTCACTTGGCTTTGATGCAGCTATTACAGCAGTTCAGTCCGGACAGGCTGACGGCGTCATTGCAGGTATGTCAATTACTGAAGAAAGAAAAGAAAAATTTGATTTTTCAGATTCATACTATTCTGCTGATGTAACAATGGCTGTTGCAAAGGGTTCAGATGTTAAAACATATGAAGACTTAAACGGAAAAACCGTTGCAGTAAAAACAGGTACAAACGGTTCTGACTATGCTAAGTCAGTTGCTGACCAATATGGTTTTAAGATTGTTGAATTTAAAGACTCTCCAACAATGTATCAAGACGTTATTGCAGGAAACACTGCAGCTTGTTTTGAGGATTATCCTGTTATGGCTTACAACATTCAGCAGGGTGCAGGTCTTGAAATACCTGAGGGTATGACAGCAGCAGGCTCTGATTATGGATTTGCTGTTAAGAAGGGCGAAAATGCTGAGCTGCTTGAAGCTTTCCAAACAGGTCTTGCAAATATTAAGGCTAATGGTAAGTATCAGGAAATTGTTGATAAATATACTAAGTAATTGATCACAATGGTGTGGCTGCCCGATTTTTCAGGCAGCCTTTTTTTAAGGAGGAAGATATATGATAGGTATTATAGAAACCTATTGGAGTATGCTTCTTATGGCATTGGGGCAGACTCTTTTGCTGACGCTTTTATCCCTTATATTTGCCTTTATTATAGGTCTTGTATTCGGTATAATGAACGTTACTAAAATTAAGGTTCTTAATTTTATAGCTACTGTATATGTTGATGGTATAAGAGGTGTTCCTCTTATAGTTCTTGCATTTTTTACTTATTTTGGTATTCCAAGCTTTATTCAGGGAATAGGATTTACTGATTTCAGAATGAGTGCTCTTACGGCAGGTACAATTGCTCTTTCAATGAATGCCGGTGCTTATATGGCTGAAATTTTCAGAGCAGGTATTCAGTCTGTTGATATAGGTCAGATGGAGGCTGCAAGAAGTCTTGGTCTTGGATATGGAAAGGCTATGCAAAAGGTTGTGCTTCCCCAGGCTATAAGAACAATGATTCCATCTATTATTAACCAGTTTATAATTTCATTAAAGGATACCTCAATACTTTCAGTTATAGGTTTTCCTGAGCTTACAAAGGCAGGCAATATTATTGTAGGCAATACCTTTGATGCTCTTGGTGTATGGGGTATTATAGCAATTATGTATATGGTTGTTATTGTAATATTATCCCGTTTGGCTAAGAAGATTGAAAGGAGGGTTAATATTGGAAATGAACGTTAATGCTGATACTAAAATTTTAGTTAAAAATCTTAAAAAGAGCTTTGGCAAGCTGGAGGTTTTAAAGGATATTAACACTGAAATAAAACAGGGAGAGGTGGTTGTGCTTTTAGGTCCGTCAGGCTCAGGCAAATCCACATTTTTAAGATGCCTTAACAGACTTGAGGATATAACATCAGGCGATGTATATATAGACGGCGTAAATGTAGCAAGCAAAAAAACTAATCTGAACGCTGTACGTCAAAATGTAGGTATGGTTTTTCAGCATTTTAACCTTTTCCCTCATATGACCGTTATTGATAATATAACTCTGGCACCTGTTGAGCTTAAAAAAATGACTAAAGAAGAAGCTAAGAAAAAGGGTATGGAGCTTTTGACAAGAGTTGGTCTTGAAACAAAGGCTAATGCTTATCCTCCTCAGCTTTCAGGGGGACAGAAGCAGAGAGTTGCAATAGCAAGAGCTTTAGCAATGAATCCTGATATTATGCTTTTTGATGAACCGACTTCAGCACTTGACCCGGAAATGGTTGGCGAAGTTTTAAGTGTTATGAAAGAGCTTGCAAATGACGGAATGACTATGGTTTGTGTAACTCACGAAATAGGCTTTGCAAGAGAGGTGGCAACAAGAGTAATATTTATGGACGGAGGATATATTGTAGAGGAAGGAACCCCTGATGAGGTTATTCTCAATCCAAAGGAACCAAGAACTATAGATTTCTTAAACAAGGTGCTTTAAATAATTATCGGAGGGTGTATAATTATGAAAAAAATCATAACAATAAGCCGTCAGTTTGGTGCAGGAGGCAGCTC
Source organism: uncultured Lachnospiraceae bacterium (assembly GCA_964654945.1). Lineage (GTDB taxonomy): Bacteria > Bacillota > Clostridia > Lachnospirales > CAG-274 > HGM11788. The sequence continues at coordinate 3,592 of CAZZLN010000072.1, read as the reverse complement.
TGTAGGAGAAAAGCTCGCAAGAGAGCTTGGATATGAGTATTATAATAAGGATATTATTTTAACTGCTGCAAGAGAATCAAATCTGGATGTTAATTCTCTTGTTGAATGGGACGAAAAAATACCGATTTCATTTGGTTTTACACAGAGCCTTTTTGATTTTTATAACAAACCGTTAAGCGATCAGATTTTTAATGCTCAAAAAAGCATTATAAGAAAAATTGCACAAAAGGGAAACTGTGTTATACTTGGAAGAAATGCCAACCATATTCTTAAAGAATATGACAATACACTTCATTTATTTATTCATGCAGATTTTAACTGGCGTCTTGAAAGAATGAAGAAAAAAATGCCTGATGTCACAGAAAATAAGATTATTGCAGATATGAAAACTGCTGATAAGGCAAGGGCAAAATACTGCAGCTATCACACTAATACTGTTTTTGGTGCAGCAGAAAATTATGATTTATGTCTTAGTACTTCATCTCTCGGTATAGATAAGTGCATAGAAATAATTAAAAACATATGTGAAGATTAAAATGTAAGGGACTGACCGCAAACCGGTTGAATTTTAAAGGGTTTTCGGTCAGTTTCTATTTTATTATAAACCTGAGCGGTAAATTCTTCACATAGTTTTTTCATAATCCCAACAACTGTAAAAAAGAAAAAACTCAAACCTTTATGGAATGAGTTTTTTCTTTTTAGGGACTTAATTAATCAGTCATTTTTTAAATTTAATTATAAATTAAGTCAACACCTGTCACAACATATCTGCCGCCTGTGGTGCCCTGATGATAAATTTCAAAGCCGCCAAAGCTGTTAGGATTTGTAATAGCTGCACTAAGCTCTAAAGGTGTTACAGGTTCAGCATCTTCGCTTGCCAAATAATCAGTTTCAACCTTAGCGCTTAATGTATCTCCTTCAAGGCTTAATGTAATAATACAATTAGATCTAAAGGTAGATGTCATATAATCTATATCACTTATAGGAGTTCCCTCGCCGTCTTTATATTCATAAAGCTGGAATTCAATAGTGTTGGTATATGTGCTGCTTCTTGTATATCTTATGCCATAGCCTGTCTGTGTATCAGGGTCAAATTTAATAAGTACCTCCTGATACTGACCTGCACTTCCAAATCCCTGACCTGCGGTTTTTTCAGGAGTAAGCTTAACTACAGCAGTCATATCACCATAATCATCAGTTGGCTGCTTATATATTGTGCGGCAGTATCTTACGCCTGTTATTATTCCCTTAACCAAACTTGCATAAGTTCCTGTACCATAGTTATAATACCAGTCGCCTATAAAGTTCCATTTGCCGGGAACAGTGCCTGTTATACTCTTTTCAAGAATAGTTCTGTATAAAGTTGTTGTACCGTCACCATTATCAATTGATGAGCTTAAAACATCAGATGTAATGAAAGGCGGATGTGTAGGCACACTCTGGAAATCTGTGCTTATGTTTCTGTTAGGTATCATATCTGCAGTAATCGCAACAGGATATATAATTGTTGTAGCTTCACCTGCATTGCTCAATTCACTCTTAGGTGAAATTGATACCATTATATATTTGCCAATATCGCCTTCACAAAGATTATATGTCTTGGTAGGCTCATCCATTTTAGTATCAGCTAAAGTTATTGGATTACTTCCGTTTTCATCATCACAGCGATACCAAGTAATAAGTGATGTATCACTTGATGCCACACCTAAATCCACAGCATAGTCAATGCTTATAACACCTTCATTTGGCGCAATAACTTCAGGCTCTTTTGTAAATACAGGAGCATCCTCGATTTTAGGCTCAACAGTTACAACAGTCTTATTTTTAATGCCGTTTGCAGCTGTAACAGTTACAATAGCTGTAGTTACTTCAAGACTATGATTATCAGCAGTTACAGTGCAGGTATTGCCATTTTGTTCAATAGTAATATCGCCCTCAGCAGTAAATGTAACAGTCTGATCTGCTCTTGAAGGATATACAGATGCGGTAATAGTTCCTGAACTGTCACCGGTCTTTACTGTTATTGCATCATTTACATTAATTATCATTGGCTCTGAGCCAAGGCTTTCATATGTATCTTTACAGCCTGCAGGGTCCCAGTCATCATCACCTCTGAGCACATTCCATATATTGTATCCCTGTGCCTGCTCATCAGTAAGCTCAATAGCACAGCTGTCATCAACAACTGCAGCCTTTGCACCTGTTTCATCAACAAGATTGTAATATTGGAACATATACTGACCCGGTAAAGTCGGAGTCCACTGATAAGTTCCTTTATTGGTAGGAACTACAGAATTAAGGACAGTTACATTAGTCCAGCCCTTACAAAAATATGTTGGAGTACTGCCTTCAGGCTTATTAAGCTGGAAGGTACAATTATCAAATATCATTTTATCTCCGCCGCCAATTATATGATTGCTAAGAGAATTAATTGTGGAATTATACCAATACTGTGTACCGCTGCCGCCCATAAAGTCATTTGTACCCTGAACATAACAATTGTTAAAATATGACCTTGCATCGCAGCTCATTGTATCAAGTATGGATATAAACTGACAATTTTCATATATATGCTTATCACCTGCACCAATATATGCAAATGCCTGTGTTTCAAGGTCTGAACGCTTAGTAAGTGCCTGTGAAGGATCCTTTTCAAAAGGCACATCAATATTACAATAATTATATATTGAAATATTCTTCATTGTAAGACCTGTACAGCTTGATACTACAGATGCACTGTTATAATTGCTTGTTGAACCCTGATTGTTGCCTCTGTTGTCAGCAAGAACTATATCATTAGGGTCATCACTGTCACCTATAAATGTTAAATAATCTTTAGTAATAGAAAGACCGTTATTAGCCTCATCACCGTTCATTAAATAAACTCCCGGCTTAATTGTTATAACAGTAGGATTTTCCGCTGTACCCGGCTGTGCTGCTTCATAAGCCTCCTGAACGGTTTTATAGATATTGCTGGAAGGAACACTTTCTACAACAGACCTGTCAACAATAATTCCATTATTTTCAGAAGGATTATCTTCTTCGCCAAGGCTGTAGCTTGAATCCAAAATCTTCTGCAAAATCTGTGCAACGTCCTGAGAATCCAATTTGCCATCTCCGTTAACATCACCGTTTTCAATAGTTTCAATGCCATTAAGACAAGACTGCAACGCAATAGCTACGTCGTCAATAGTTATGCTGCCGTCATTATTGACATCGCCAAGCTGACCTGCGGCAGCATTAACAGTCATAGCCAACACAAGGACAAATGCTGCTGTAATTAGCTTAAATTTACTCATGCCTATTCCTCCTTTGCTTGTAAATATTTTTGTGTTATCTAAAGTTACGTATATATTGTAATTTAATTCCCCTAATATTACAATATATTTCATAAAATATTCATAAAATATTCATAAACCTAAAAATATTGGTATTTACAAGCTTAATTTTTGTTGCAATTATCATACAACAACAAGTATCTTTATTGGCAGCAAAAAAATTTAAAAAAAATTAAAAATCACTTGCATTTTACACTAAAATCCCATCTTTGACACTTCCAAAAGCCAAAAAGTCTGCTAATCGGCTTAAACAG
>CAZZLN010000071.1:0-6501 GCA_964654945.1 uncultured Lachnospiraceae bacterium | reverse complement strand
ATCAACAAAACATCAACAAAACATCAACAAAACATCAACAAACAAATAACAAACAAATAACAACTAGTAAGAATTATAATAATTATAATAATTATAAAAATTATAAGAATATATAAAATTGTCATAAATTTTCACTTTACAAACAGATGTTCTAGTGATATAATGATTTTATAGAACATAAGTTTTAATAAAGAAGGTGTACTTTATGCAAAAAATTATTCTCCATTCCGACCTTAACAATTTTTATGCAAGTGTTGAATGCCTTGATAACCCTCAATATAAAAACAAGCCTGTTGCTGTTTCAGGCAATCCCGATAAAAGACATGGCATTATTCTTGCTAAAAATATGCTCGCTAAAAGCTATGGCGTAAAAACAGGCGAAGCCTTATGGGAAGCAAAGCTTAAATGCCCTGATATTGTATTTTTGCCTCCTCATTATGACAGATATATTGAAATTTCAAACAGTGTAAAAGAAATTTATTATGACTATACATCTCAAATAGAGCCTTTTGGCATTGACGAATGTTGGCTTGATGTTACTGAAAGTATTAATATTTTTAAAAATGGATACAACATTGCAGAAGAAATAAAAAACAGAGTTAAAAATGAAATAGGTATAACTGTATCTATAGGTGTTTCCTTTAATAAAATATTTGCAAAACTCGGCTCTGATTTAAAAAAGCCTGATGCCATAACAGTAATAGATTATAAAAATTTTAAGAATATTGTATGGAATTTAAACATAAACGAACTTTTGTACGCAGGTCCGTCTGCAACAAAAAAGCTAAATTCACTTAACATACACACAATAGGTGAGCTTGCTATGGCTGACAGCAATATTATAGCAAATCATTTAGGAAAAAACGGAACTGCCCTTCAGAGATATGCTCAGGGCAAAGACGAGGAAACAGTGAGAGAATATATTAAAGAAAGAGAGGTTAAAAGCATAGGCAACGGCACTACAGCACCCTATGACCTTACAAAAACAGATGACGTAAAGGTAATACTTATGCTTTTAAGTGAAAGGGTTTCTGAAAGAATGAGAAGCAAGGGTTTTTATTGTTCATGTATTCATCTTGATATTAAAAATGCTGACTTTTCTTCATTTTCAAGACAGACTGCCCTTTCTTCTCCAATAAATTCAGCAGAGGATATATTTAAAAATTCTCTTAATATTTTTAAAAATAATGTACATTCTAAGTTTTCCATAAGAAGCCTTAGTATAAGAGCTTCAAAGCTTAGTAAAAATGAAATATCACAGCTTTCACTTTTTAACAGCAGAAAAAATATAAAAAACAACAAGGCACTTGGAGAAATGAAAGATAAAATAAGAAATAAATACGGCAGGTCAAGTCTGCAAAAAGGCATTATGCTTACAAATCCCGACTTGGCTCTTATAAATCCTCAATACACAAGCTGAATACTCTGACCATATTTAACAACAAGACAGAATACCAGAATACCAAAACAGGCAAGACATAAAAGTCCCTGAAGATAAAGCTTTTTAATCTTAAAAGGTGATATAAAACATATACCGATTACTAAAAGCACAATATCATAATACTTTACAATTGAAAAATAATTTGATAAATCCAAAAGCATAATTGAGGGAATAAGCAGTGCTACACTTGTAACAGGAAGTCCGGTATAATTAGTCCTTTTATCTTCATTGTTAATTTTTCTGTTAATTTCCTGAACATTAAAAAAACCAAGCCTTATAACTGCCGCAAGCACAAAAAACATACCTACTGCAACACTTACAAAGCTTCTGTTTCCAAGTCCATAGCCTATAATAACAGGATACACTCCAAAGCATACGAGATCACAGAGTGAATCAATTTCCATACCAAAGGTTTTAGCATCATCGCTTCTTTTGCAGGTTCTTGCAATAGTGCCGTCAAACATATCACAAAGACCGCAAATCATAAGGCAAATAAGCGAACCTCTTATGCTTCCATGTCCGTCCAGTGCCATATTAATACCGCACACAGCAGAGCATAAACCAATATATGTAAGTATAACCGAATAATTATAATAACCTATCATTTAGCATCATCTCCCTTTATTTCTAAGGCTTTTAGCTATATTAAATATATAACAGATATTTACAAATAGTGCACTTGCAATAAAAAGTAAATAAAAATTAATACCTCTTGTCAAAAGCAATCCTGCATTTAAAAGCTCAGGCGTTTTATATATATTAAAATAAAAGGACAGAAAAACTGTTTCGTTTATTCCAACGGCTCCCGGCAAAGGCATAAGCTCAACTGCTATTGCTACAATAATCTGAATTGAAATAATATACACAAAGCTTACATCATTAATATTAAGTGCCTTGTACACAAAAGCACCTACAGAAGCAAACGCCAGTCTTTGCAGAACAGTAACTATAAATACCTTAAAGGGTACTATAGGTTCTTCTTTCATATAGTTTGCACAAGCTATATATTCCGCCTTTTTATTTCTGAAAAAGTTCTCTGTTTTTTCTCTGTGTTTAATAATTCTTAATTTTGTTCCAACAGTCAAAACAAACTTGAATATAGACCATATAAACCTGTTTGAAAAAAGAAACAGACACACAAACGCAATAATAACTATATTCGCAACAAAGCCAAAGCAAAACAAAACTATTACCCAGCCATCGGCAATATTGAATATTTTATCACCAAAAGCTATGCAGGCAATAATTCCCAAAATTATAACTCCTGTTTTGTAAAGTCCTGTAATAGCAAGAAGTGCAGGAGCAGTTTCCGTAAGAGGATAGCCTTCATTTCTCATAGTAATTGCCATCATAGGCTGTCCCCCTGTGCTTGAAGGTGTTATTGAGCTGAAAAAAACTTCGGTAAATCCGTATTTAAAGCATCTGAAAACCGACATTTTATATCCACGTTTTTTCATAAACATATAAACCTCATATCCGCCTACATAAACATAAAATGCCATCATTATAAAAGCAGCAATTATGTAAACAGGATTACAGTTTCGTATTATATAAAAAATATGTGTCATATCCTGATTTCTAAGTAAAAAGCTAAGTGTTAAAGCTAAAAGCACCAACAATATACAGGATTCGAGAATTGTTTTTCTGTTTTTCACAAATTCACCTACTTTGTCAGGCAATTCAATAAAATATCAATACAATAAATTTTTATTGTTAAAATATATCAAATTTCATTCATTACATCCTGCATATCATACTTACCGGCAGTCTTGCCCTTTATAAACTTAGCTGCCTTTACCGCACCTACTGCAAATACTTCTTTGCTGTGAGCTGAATGTTTAAATTCAACAACCTCGTCTTTTCCTGCAAATATAACTTCGTGGTCACCAACAATGGTACCGCCTCTTACTGAAGAAAATCCAAGCTGTTGTCTTGTTCTTTTTTCTCTTATCTGAGAACGATCATATACAAATTCAAGCTTATTGCCAACACCCTCATTTACTGCTTCACCAAGCATAATAGCAGTGCCGCTTGGAGCATCAATTTTTTGATTATGATGTCTTTCTGTAATTTCAACATCAAATCCTGCATCATAAAGCTCTTTGCTGTATTTTCTGAGAATTGCAGCAAGAAGATTGATTCCAAGACTCATATTAAAGCTTCTGAAAACTGCTACAGACCTGCTTGCTTCCTCCATCATTTCAAGAGTTTTATCATCAAGACCTGTAGTACATATAACAACAGGTATATTTTTATCTGCACCGTATTTTACAACCGATTGAACTGCACTTGCAGTTGAAAAATCAATAATTGCATCAGCTTCAATATTACAGTCATTTATATTTGTGAAAACAGGAAAATCTGTATTTGCAGCAACAACATCAACTCCGGCAACAATTTCCGCTTCAGCATCATTTTTTACAATATCGGCTATAACTCTGCCCATTTTGCCGTTACAGCCGTGCATTATAATTTTTACCAATGTAAACACCTCTTTAAATTAATCCAAAGTCCTTCATAGCCTTTTTAAGATTGTTATAATTTGTTTCTTCCATTTCAATTAAAGGCTCTCTGTAGCTGCCTGCATTAAGACCCATCATATTAAGAGCAGCCTTAACGGGAATTGGATTAACTTCACTGAATAAATTCTTACATAGATTAATACAGCCGGTCTGCATCTTTGCAGCCTTTTTTATATTCCCGTTTAAAAAGCTCATAACCATATCATGGGTATATTTTGGAGCTACATTTGAAAGAACAGAGATTACACCCTTTCCCCCTAAAGAAAGCAGAGGCACAATCTGATCGTCATTTCCACTGTAAATATCAATATTATCACCGCATAAAGCAGCAATTTCCGCAACCTGTGAAATATTTCCGCTGGCTTCTTTAATAGCAACTATATTTTCAACCTCGGAAAGCTCTAAAACTGTTTTAGGCTGAATATTAAGTCCTGTTCTTCCCGCTACGGAATACATAATAACAGGAAGCTTTACAGTGCCTGCCATATTCTTATAATACTTAACAAGACCTTTCTGGGTTGTTTTGTTGTAATAAGGAGTTACAATAAGAAGTCCGTCTGCTCCAACATTCTCACACTGTTTGCAAAGCTCCATACCATGACGTGTGTCATTACTGCCGGCACCTGCAATAACAGGAATTCTTTTATTGACCTTCTCAACAGTATACTTAATAACACTTATCTGCTCATCATCAGTTAATGTTGATGCTTCACCGGTAGTGCCGCAGATAATAATTGCGTCTGTAGAATTTTCAATCTGATATTCAAGCATATTTCCAAGAGCATCATAATTAACGCTCTTATCTTCATTAAATGGAGTAACAATAGCTACACCTGCACCTGTAAATAAAGTATTTTTCATAATATTACCCCTCTTTCCATAAAAAAATTATCTGTCAAAATAACCCTTTGCAGCAAGAAGCTCAGCCATTAAAACTGCACCGCCTGCAGCACCTCTTAATGTATTATGTGAAAGACAAACAAACTTATAATCATACTGCTTATCTTCTCTTAATCTTCCTATTGATACAGCCATACCATTTTCAAGCATTCTGTCAAGCTTAGCCTGTGGTCTGTCATTTTCTTCAAAATAATGTATAAACTGCTTTGGAGCGGATGGAAGCTCTAATTTTTGCGGAACACCGCTGAAATTCTTCCATATATTAAGAATTTCTTCCTTTGACGGCTTGTTTTCAAAGCTTACAAATACTGCAGCAGTATGACCGTCTGACACTGCAACTCTTAAACACTGAGTTGTGATATTTGGAGTTGCGGCATTTTCAATAACATTTCCATTAATCTTACCCCATATTTTTAATGGCTCCTGCTCGGATTTTTCTTCCTCTCCGCCAATATAAGGTATAACATTATCAATCATTTCAGGCCATCTTTCAAAGGTCTTTCCCGCACCTGAAATAGCCTGATATGTACAAGCTAAGACATTCTTAATGCCAAATTTTCTTAAAGGGTGCAAAGCAGGAACATAGCTCTGTAATGAACAGTTAGACTTAACAGCTATAAAACCTCTTTTAGTTCCTAATCTTTTTTTCTGTGCTTCAATAATTTCAATATGCTCAGGATTAAGCTCAGGGACTACCATCGGCACATCAGGAGTGCCCCTGTGTGCAGAGTTGTTGCTGACTACGGGACATTCAGCTTTAGCATATTTTTCTTCTAAAGCTCTGATTTCATCTTTTTTCATATCAACTGCACAAAACACAAAATCAACCATTGATGCAATTTTTTCAACATCAGCAGAAGCGTCCATTACAACAAGTTCTCCTATTTTATCAGGCAGGGGTTCAGTCATTGCCCATCTGCCCTCAACTGCATCTTTAAGCTTTTTGCCTGCTGAACGTGAGCTTGCTGCAACTGCAGCTACATTAAACCAAGGGTGATTATCAAGCAAAAGAGAAAATCTCTGACCAACCATACCTGTAGCACCAATAATACCTACATTAAACTGTTTCATTTTCTTTTCGTCCTCTCATAAATTTTATGTTTTAATCAGTATGCTAATACATAAATATAAAATAAAAAGGCTGACTAAAAAGCCAACCTGTGCAGCACAAAACCACAGATAGCTCTCCATTGGATAATCAATGACAGTCGGCGGGCTGTTAACCACACAAACCAGATACAAAACCAAAGGAGTGATTTTTATCTTCGGCATTTTCCCCTTTCAGCAGGCCTCATTGGTTCTCCTTAGCCTTCAACTGCTTACTTATGTAAATGCACCTCTATCTTATATATAAATATAATATCACACTTATTTGTATGTGTCAACATAAAGTAAAAATAATTAAAATCAATTCTAAATTGCAATATTAAATGTCCACAAAATTTATTAAGCAACATTAGCTGTTTTTACCATTTCATTTGAAGATAAACCGTTAAATATTCTTCTTGATAATTATTTATACAATGTTCTATTATTTTATTTCTTTGTGAGAAAATTTCCCCTCAAAATTTCCACGCTTTTATTATTTTTGCTGCGTCTGCTTATCAATCACCACTTTTCTGTACTAAAAAAGCACCC
>CAZZLN010000070.1:0-6684 GCA_964654945.1 uncultured Lachnospiraceae bacterium | reverse complement strand
TATGTCAGCAAAGCTGACACACACGCCGCACAATAATGCCAAGGCATTATTGAATCAAAGGGTGATTTTGTGAAGAATGAAAGAAGAAAAGGCATAAAACAAAAAGCTTTGAAAAGTAATAATAAAAATATAAAAAAAAGAACAGATGCTAAAATTTCCAAAAGAAAAAAATCAATAAGAAAAACCAAGAAAAAAACAGCTGTCAGAAATTTTTGTATTGCAGCAGGTATTTTGATGATTTTAGCTTTTGTTGTATTTTTGGCAATATATATGAAAAATTTCAATGCTGATAAAAACAATGCTGTATCAGATGATGTAAAAAAAATCTCATCTGAAAGCTCAGATGCTTCAGCAGAAAAATCAACAAATAACAAAGAACAGGAAAAGATTGATGAAATATTAAACAATATGACCCTTGATGAAAAAATAAATCAGATGTTTTTTATTACACCTGAATCCCTTACCGGCATAGGCTGTGCAATATCGGCAGGGGAAAAGACAAAAAATGCACTTGCAAAACATCCGGTAGGAGGTATAATTTATTTTTCTCAGAATTTTACTGATGAAAAACAGACTAAGGAAATGCTGTCAAACATTAAGGCTTATGGAGAAGAAGTATGTAAGGTTCCTCTTTTTATAGGAATAGATGAGGAGGGAGGAACTGTAGCAAGGCTTGGAAACAGCGAAAATATAAATGTTGAAAAAGTTGATAATATGTCACAGATAGGAAAAACAGGAGATTTATCAAAGGCAAATGAAGCCGGAATAACTATTGGAGAATATCTTGCTGAATATGGATTTAATATAGATTTTGCACCTGTTGCCGATGTAATTACAAATCCTTATAACACAGTGGTAAAGGACAGAAGCTTCGGAAGCGACCCTAAGCTTGTATCTGAAATGGCACAGGAGGTTTCAAACGGATTAAATGAAAAAGGTGTTTATTCCTGCTTTAAACATTTTCCGGGACATGGGGCAACAAAAGACGATACTCATGAAGGCTTTGCGTATACAGATAAAAGCTATGATGAGCTTATGGAAAGTGAGCTTGTGCCTTTTATTGATGCAATTAAAAATGATGCAGATTTTATAATGGTAGGGCATATTTCTCTGCCAACAATTATAGGTGACAACACTCCTGCATCAATTTCTGATGTTATGATTACTGACATATTAAAGCAGAAGCTTGGATTTAAAGGCATTGTCATAACTGATTCTTTAGCTATGGGTGCTCTTACCAATATATATCAGTCTGATGAAATAGCAGTCAGAACTATTAAAGCAGGAGCAGATATGCTTCTTATGCCACAGGATTTTGAGCTTGCGTATAATGGTGTAGTAAATGCCGTTAAGTCAGGTGAAATAAGTGAAGAAAGAATTAATACATCTGTCAGAAAGATTATTGAAAAGAAAATGAATTTTAATAATAAATAAGAAAGGATTTGATGAACATATGATTTGTCCCGGATGCGGAAAAACCGTAGAATCGGATAAAAAATTCTGTCCAAAATGCGGAACGCCGCTGGATGCAGCAACAGAAAATGCCGTACAGTCTAATATATCCCCTCATTCCCAAATATCTTACATAATATATCCAATAACTATTGTTGCAGTTGTTTTTATAATAGCTGCGGCTTATGTTATTGTAAATATTCATTCATCGGAAAAAAGCGGAGAACAACAGACTGCTGCAATTGAAGTCACTACAGAAAATGCAGCAGAGGCTGATGTAACTGAAGCTGCCAAATCATCAGAGGAAACAGAATTTGCTCAAGATGAAACTACATATATGCAGGCTGTTAAAGAAACCCCTTCTCCAAATAATGCTTATGAAGATATACAAAATCTTTTAAGAGATATGTATAGTTATGGCTGGGTTAATTCTACAAATTATCATGACAGCAGCTATATAACCGATTACACAGTCAGCGGCTCAAGAGCATATCAGATTTTTGGAATTGAATATTGGCAGGAAAGACCTGATGTAATTTTTGACGGAATATATGATATTAATGTTATAAATATTAAACAGCAGACCGATGGAAGCTATGACGCATATGTATATTATACCTATGAGATTTATCATTCCGCTACAGGAAAAACAAGCAGCAATATTGAACTTGCAATTGATAATGTAGTATGGACCGGGAGTGAATTTTTGGTAAACGATCATATGTGGAAAGACGATGTTCCAATAGGCACTCCAATATCAATTAATGATTATTGATTAAAAATTCCTTGATGTTATTAAATCATTTATATAATATTTTTATAAAAGATTTCTTCGTCTTGACGATTTTGCCTCTCGATTTTTCCCTTATGTTTTGGTGCTCATATTATTTTATGATATTTAATATACGGCTTTTCCAATGCTTTTTAAAATATGGCTTTATGCTTTGCTTTTAAAACCAATAACTCATTTGTAAATTCTGTGCCCTTATCGGTTTGAATTTCTCTAATTGGAAATGGTGCTTTTTTTATAATAAATTTAAATGTCGTTTTAAAATATAGGAGCCTGTCAGCCAGTAAATAACTATAATAAATATATTCACAAATCCAAGCTTTATGGCAGAATGAATAGCAAAATTAATTATGTCATCAATACCTGCAGGAAGATTTGATATTGATATACCGAGTATTTTTCCAAAAGTATTTATAACAAAAAATGATATAAATGAAATACCAATAAAGCTTAAAAGAATTGCAAGATTTCTGAAACTGTTAAACATCTGACCTACAAGCTGCGATAAAAAGCATAGTGCAATAACTGCCGTAATAAATGTTGTTACAAAAAAAGATGCCGAAAACACAATTTGTGCAATGCTTATATTAATATTGTTGCTTGCACCGATTTCTGCAACCATAGACATAATATCGTCAAGTCTTTCAGTATTCACAAGGAATATAGAAAGCACACCTATAGCCATAAGCACAAGAATAATGCTCCAGAAAAGAGCTGTGAGTATTTTGCTTAAAATAATCTGGCTGCTTGAAACAGGAAGCATATTTGTAAGCTGCCCTTGGGGAGATAAAATATTTTCATCAAACCACTTAGCCTGAGAAACAATAACTGCCATTGAAACTAAAAATCCAAGCACACCAAGTACGCCAAGAGCTACAAAGTTTATAATTCCTGAAATATAAAACAGATTGTTGTCCTCTGCATAAGAGCCTGCAAATGCACCGCTCCATACAAATCTTACTATAAATGAAAATACTGCAATCAGTATAATATATCCCCAAAGCTTTTTTATGGTAGCCTTAAAGTCATAATAAATAAGATTAAGCATTTTTGAACACCTCTCTATACATAGCAGTCAGGTTAGGTTCTTTACCTATATCAGCACTGTTTGCTGATATGTAAATTTCTCCTTTTTTAAGAAAAACAGATTTATCTGCTATTTTTCCAAGACCATGAGTTACCTGTGAAAATATTACAACTGCACCATTTTTTTTGCAGCTTCCCATTATGTCTATTAAAGCATTTCTGTATTTAGGATCAGTATGCACAAGAGGGTCATCAAAAACATAAAGAGATGTTTTTCTTGAAGCTACAAGAACAGTTTCAACTATCTGTATAGCTGTGACCGATAAATCCTCAAACTTGTTCTTAGGAGATATTTTAAATTGTTTAAGAAGTTTAAATGCTCTTTTAAAGTTAAAATCTCTGAAAAATCTGTTATACATATTCATAAGCTCAGAAACAGAGCTTTCATTCCTTACAAAGGGAATTTCAGGCTGATAGCTTATATCCTTGTTTGTGTTTCTGCCTGCCTTGTTTCCTCTTACGGTTATTTCACCGCTTGTGGGAGCAACAAGTCCGCATATGATTTTAGCAAATGTAGTTTTGCTGTTGTTGGGAGGAGCAAGCACAACAAGAGCCTCACCCCTATATACACTAAAGCTGCAGTCTTTAAGTCTGCCAAGATTTTTTCCGGATTTTTTAGTTATCTTTGAGCATTTAAGTATTAGCTTAGGCTTGTTTGATATATTTTTTTCTTTTGTATTGGAAGCCATAGTTTTATACTCTCCTTAATACTGGCATTTACATATATTGTATACTACATAAAAAGTATACAATATTTTGCAAAAAAAAGCAAGGAAAATATAAGAGCCTATGGTATAACTGCACAAAATCTATCTGAAATCACCCATAATTTCTCTCACATCACTAATAAATATAAAGCTTTTAGGGTCTGTTTCTGCTGAAAGTTTTTTAAGCTTTGCTATTTCTTTTGAAGCAGTTACAACAATAATCATATTCTTATCTTTATTTGTATACACACCCCTTCCCTTAAAAAGCGTAGCACCTCTTTTAAGCCTTTTAGTTATATCAAGTCCTATTTCTTCTGCTTTATCCGATATAATAAATGCAGCCTTTGCAAAGTCAAGTCCTTCCAGCACAATATCTATTGTTCTGCTTATAATATACACTGTTATTATTGCATAAAGTGCGGCAGATGGTCCAAGTACAAAAAAGCCTAAAAGGATAACTGTAATATCTATAATAAACATCATTCTTGCAATGGAAATATGAGAAATAAATATTCTCACAAGCTCTGCTGCAAGCTCACTTCCTCCCGTTGTTGAGTTCCCTTTAAAAACAAGTCCAAGACCTGTTCCGCTGATAAGTCCTCCGAATACTGTTCCAAGAAGAATATCCGTTTTAAAATATGGCAGATTTTCAGTTACTCCCATAAAAAAAGAAAGAAGTAAAGTGGAATAAAGGGTATCTTTTGTAAATTTCAATCCTTTAAGCTTTACACTTGCGGCAAGCAAAGGTATATTGACCATAAGATTAGTAAGCCACATAGGTATTTTAAAAACTCTGAGCACAATAAGAGAAATGCCTGTTGCACCTCCTATTACAAGATTATGAGGTGCTAAAAAACCATTAAGTCCTATAGCCATAAGAAATGCTCCTAAAACTATAAATATCCATCTTTTCATATATTATCACCAAAAATATTATGTGATTTTATTCGCTTAATATACTGATTTTTGCAATTTCAGACCATCGGAAGCAGGAAATTGATTTGACATTGACAAAAAAACGACAATATTATATAATGTTATATTATAGGCGGCAAAATACAATATAAGGTATGCTTTTGAGGATTTTATAATATATATTTTTTTAAAATTTGTACAGTGCCTTTGGTTGTTTTTTTGCTGAAGAAAGGAGGCATTATTAGGGCAAAGTGCTGCCTTAATAAAGGATATGGCGATTAAAAGAATTTTAATGATGATTTTGTGCTTTACAATATTTGCGGGAATTGTTGGCTGCGGAGATAATTCATCGGAAGATATAACTGTTGAAAAGGGTGTGCTTAAAGTAGGTGTCAGAGATTTTGTTCCCGGATTTGGTTATAAAAATCCCGACAGCGGAGTTTATTCCGGCCTTGAAATAGACATTGCCAAGGATCTTGCTAAGGAAACCAACAAGACTCTTGAGCTTATTGCGGCAAACAATGCTCAGAGAACACAGCTTTTAGATGACGGCGAAATAGACTGTCTTATAGCCACTTTCTCAGAAACAGAGGAGAGAAAGAAAAATTATGACTTTTCGGTTTCATATTATTCAGACTATGTGAGAATACTTGTTGAAAAGTCAAGTATGATTAACTCAATTAAGGATTTAACAGGTTTGACAGTGGGGGTTGTTGAAGGCTCTACTGCTGCAAAGGCATTGACAAGTGCCCTTATGGATAACGGCTATATACCAAAAACGAGCCTTACAAGCTTTGACCCCGAAACCTTTAACGGAGGAATATCCTTTAAAATTTATAAAAGCTATAAGGAGCTTTCATATGGTCTTGAAACAGGCGATGTTGATGCAGCTGCAGGTGATGGCAGCCTTCTTATTGGATATAAGGATGATGATACAGACTTTTTGTCTGAAAAGCTTGAAGAACAAAGCTATGCCATATGTATGAAAAAAGGTTCGCCATTAAAAGAGTCAGCAGACAATCTTGTCAGCAGACTTTTAGCTGACGGTACCATTGAGCAGTATATGATTAATCACGGTTTAAAGGAGTAACAGTATGATAAAAGATGCTAGAATAAAATTAATAAAAATGATTATGGCTGCAGTTTTATGCTTTGTGGTATTTTCTGTCATAATATCAGTGGTGCAGACCAATTCCCAAATAAAAAATCAAGGTGTAAAATCCGAAGCAAAGCTTCAGGATACAATTGAGGTTTTAGCTGACAGACAAACTCAGGCTAGCCTTGAATATCAGGAATATGACGATGCCCTTGTTGCTAAAGCTGAGCTTATTGCATATATGGTTAAAAACAAGCCTGATTATGACTTTTCCGAAGGAAATATGCAAAAGCTTAAAGAGGTTGAAGATATAGACGGCTGTTGGATTATAGACCCATCAGGCAATATTTTGGCTTCTGCTGACACTAAAGATAAGGTTGACTTTAGGCTCAGACGATTTACACAGCTTTTGAGTGCCTTTTCAAAGGGCACTTCAGAGCCTTTTACCATAGACTGGGATTCCGGCAGTTTAAGATACTGCGGTGCAAAAATTGATGATAACAGAATGTTTGTCATTGCTGAAGATCCTTCATCTTATATAGAGCTTATTGAAAACATTACCTCTGTTGAAAACAATATAAAAAATATTTCAATAGGCAACAACGGCTTTGTTTTTTCAATTAAAAAGCTGACAAATA
>CAZZLN010000069.1:0-6829 GCA_964654945.1 uncultured Lachnospiraceae bacterium | reverse complement strand
AAGCCTACGGCAGGATTGCAGGCGTGTGCAGAGGAATATGTCAGCAAAGCTGACATACACGCCGCACAATAATGCCTTGGCATTATTAAATTTATTAAGCTTCTGTTTTTTCTTCAGCAGGCTTTTCTTCTGCTTTAGCTTCAACAGGCTTTTCCTCTGTAGAAGCAGCTTCAACAGGCTTTTCTTCCGCTTTAGCTTCAGCAGGCTTTTCCTCTGCAGCAGCAGCTTCAACAGGCTCTTCAACCTTTTCAATATTAGAAATAGCGCCTGTTGGACATTTATTAGTACAAATACCGCACTGTACACAATTTTCATAGTCAACCTTAGCAAGAAACTTATCCATAATAATTGCCTTCTTAGGACAGTTTCTGGCACAAATACTGCAGCCCATACAGCCTGCAGAACAGTTATCCTTTGTTGCCTTAGGCATATCATGAGAATTACAAGCAACTCTTATATTCTTATCATAAGGCACAAGCTCAATTAACTGCTTAGGACAAGCCTTAATACAAGCACCGCAGGCAACACATTTTTCTTTGTCAACAACTGCAACGCCGTCAACAATGCTTAAAGCATCAAATGCACAGGCTTTGACACAGTTACCGTCGCCAAGACAGCCATAATTGCAAGCCTTGTGACCGCCGTTTACTGCATTTTCAAGAGCACAGTCATCTGCACCATAGTATTCAAATTTATTTTTAGCCTTGTCGCAAGTACCCTTACATTTTACAAAGGCAGTCATTTTAACGCTGTCACCGGCTTCAACACCCATAACTGCACTGACCTTTTCAGAAACGGCAGAACCGCCAACAGGACAGGCATTTACCGGAGCATCACCCTTTGCAATAGCTTCTGCAAGAGCGTCACAGCCTGCATAGCCGCAGCCGCCGCAGTTTGCACCGGGCAAACATTCTCTGATAAGAGGAACCTTAGGGTCCTGTTCAACCTTAAATATAATAGAAGCAAAGCCTAAAACAGCACCAAAAACCACACCCATACAGCCTAAAACAAGTACGGGAAAAAGAATAGCATTTAACATTTTTTTAACCCTCCTTATTTTAAAGCATACCTGAGAAGCCTAAAAAGGCAATACTCATTAAGCCGGCAGTAATAAGTGTAATAGGGAAACCTTTGAAAGGCTTAGGAATAGGAGCCTTTTCAAGTCTTTCTCTTACACCTGCAAAAAGTATAATAGCAAGAGCAAAACCAACTGCTGCACCAATACCGTTTACAAGAGATGTAATGAAATTATAGTTAGATTCCATATTAGTAACTGTTACACCAAGAACAGCACAGTTTGTTGTAATAAGAGGAAGATAAACGCCAAGAGCCTGATAAAGACTAGGAGAACTCTTTTTAATAAACATTTCAACAAACTGAACAAGTGATGCAATAATTAAAATAAAAGCAATGTTATATAAATATTCAAGTCCTAATTTAACTAAAACAAAATTATAAACAAGCCATGTAGCAGCAGAAGCAAGGGCAATAACGAAAATTACCGCAACGCCCATACCGGCTGCTGTTTCAACCTTCTTAGATACTCCAAGGAAAGGACAGATACCTAAGAATTTACAGAAAATAAAGTTATTGACGAAAATAGCCGCCATTAATGTTACAAATAAATCCATTATCTATCCACCTCCTATTTCTTATTTCTTAATAAATTAACTAATACCATAAGGAATGCTAAAGTAATGAAAGCACCCGGTGGTAAAATCATAAGTAAAGTCTTGCAGCTTTCAGGCAAAACAGCAATTCCGAAAGCAGAGCCGTTACCGAGAATTTCTCTTACTAAGCCAAGAACAGTAAGTGCAAGTGTAAAACCAAGTCCCATACCAACACCGTCAAATAAAGATGCCACAGGATTGTTTTTGCCTGCAAATGCTTCAGCTCTTGCAAGAATAAGGCAGTTTACAACTATAAGAGGAATAAACACACCAAGACTTGCATTAAGTGTAGGAACATAACCCTTTAAAAGCATCTGAACAATTGTAACAAACGATGCTATAACAACAATATAGCAAGGTATTCTTACACTGTCAGGAATTATTTTTCTGATAAGAGAAATAACAAAGTTAGAGCAGATAAGAACTGCTGTAGTTGCAAGTCCCATACCCATACCGTTAATGGCAGAAGATGTTACGGCAAGAGTAGGACACATACCAATAACCTGTACAAAAGTAGGGTTTTCATCAATAATACCGTTTTTAATAATTTTAATAGGATTCATTAATTAGCCCCTCCTTCCATATTATTCTGAACATAACTGATAGCCTCTGATGCAGCATTGGCAACTGCTCTTGAAGTAATAGTAGCACCGGTAAGAGCTTCAATATCTCCGCCGTCTTTACTGACGGCAACATTTCCGCTTTTTCCTGCAAACTGACCATAGAAGCTTTCATTTGCAGCATTAGCACCAAGACCGGGAGTTTCATTTGAGCAATCCACAATAGAAAGACCTGTAATAGTGCCTGCTGTATCAATACCATACATTAATTTAAGACCTGCACTAAAGCCTTTTGTTGTGACAGCAACGGCATAGCCGATTTCATTGCCTTCAGCATCAAGAGCAGGAGTAACAGAAGTAATATTGCCCTCATTTACTTCTGTTTCTTCACCAAAACTTGCAGCATCAGGCAAAACTGCCTTCATACTGTCATTTTTAGCAGCTTCCTCCTGTGCAGCAATAGGAGCAAGAGTAATCTGATTAACATAACCTAAAAGACCTGCAGCAACAACGCATATAATAAGAAGAACTGCAGCCGGCTTTATAATACTAGACATATTATTCAACCTCCTTTACTTTAACAGGCTTTACATAACCAAATTTCTTAGGAGCAGTAAATCTGTCAATAAGAGGAACACAAAGGTTCATAAGAAGTATAGAATATGACACACCCTCAGGATACCCGCCAAACACTCTGATTAATGTTGTTATAAAACCACAGCCAAATCCCATAATAAGCTGACCTGTAGGAGTTACGGGAGAAGAAGCATAGTCAGTAGCCATAAAGAAAGCACCAAGCATTAAGCCTCCTGAAAATAATTCATATAAAGGCATTCTGTATGCAGCAGCTTCAACGCCGACAGCCTGAAGAAAATATGTGAATATAAATACTGTAGCAATATAAACAACAGGAATTCTCCAGCTTATTATCTTTTTAACAATAAGATAAATACCGCCGAGAATAAGAAGTATAGCACAGGTTTCACCGATTGTGCCGCCAATGTTGCCGATTAAAGCATCAAAAATTGATGAATCGGGAACATTTCCTGCTTTAATAACTGCAAGAGGAGTAGCATAAGTAGCAGCATCAACACCGCTCATAAAATTAGTAGTTCCAAAAGCTGAGCCGCTCATAAGAGTAGGATAAGATGCAAGCAAAAATGCACGTCCTGCAAGAGCAGGGTTAATAAAATTTTGACCTAAACCGCCGAATAACTGTTTTGCAATCACGATAGCAAACAGGCTGCCCACAATAGGCATTGCAAAACAGGCAACAGGATGCTCGCTAAGGCTTAAAGCAGGCATATTCATTGCAAGCAAAAGACCTGTAACAACTGCTGATAAGTCACTTATAGTGTTTTGTTTTTTAGCAATCTTGTTAAAAAGTGTTTCAAATACAACACAGGCAATGATACTCATTGCGATAATTATTGCAGCAGATACTCCGAAGAATACAATGCCTGCAATTGCAGAAGGCACAAGAGCAATAATCACATCTCTCATAACGCTTGATATAGTTTCATTGGAACGAATATGAGGTGTTGAAGAAACCATTAAATTATTGTTTTCCATTATATTCCCTCCTTATTTCTTTCTTTTTGAAGCCATAACTTCACGCTTGAATATTCTGATACTTTGAGCAAGATGACGTTTAGCAGGACATACATAAGAGCATGAGCCGCATTCTATACAGTCAAGACCGTCATGAACCTCAAAAGCACCAAAGTCCTTTGAAAGTGCATCTTGGTTTAAAACAAGGGGCATAAGTCCCATTGGACAGGCACCCACACATTTTCCGCATCTGATACAGTTTTGTTCAGGAGGAAGCTTTGCAGCTTCTCTTGTAAGACATAAAAGAGCAGAGCTTGTTTTAACAAAAGGCACATCAGTATTAAACATTGCAGGCCCCATCATCGGACCCCCTGCAATAATCTTTCCGGGTTCTTCTTTAAATCCGCCGACTTCTTCAATAAATTCGTTAATATTCATACCTATTCTTATTTGATAATTGCCGGGATTAGCCACTGCATCACCTGTAAATGTAACAATTCTTCTCATAAGAGGTCTGTCTTTAACAACTGCTCTTTCAATGGCGAGCACAGTATCCACATTATCTACTATACAGCCTGCTGATGCAGGAAGCTTGCCTGATTCAACCTCTCTGCCTGTCACAGCATAAATAAGCTGTTTTTCAGAGCCCTGAGGATATTTTGTTTTAAGCATAAGAACAGATATGTTGTCATATTTTTCGCAAGCCTTTGAAACTGCTTCGATTGCATCAGGCTTGTTTGCCTCGATAGCTATGTAGCCCTTTGCACCCTCATGAAGCTTTAGCATAACCGCAAGACCTAAAACAAGTCTGTCGGTTTTTTCCAGCATAACTCTGTGGTCAGATGTAATATAAGGCTCACATTCGGCAGCATTGACAATAATAGTATCAATTTTATCTGTTGGAGGCGGATTTAACTTAACGTGAGTAGGAAAACCTGCACCGCCAAGACCGACTATACCCGCTTCTTTGATTTTATTGAGAATTTTATCTCTGTCAAAGGATTCCCAATCAGTATCCTTTCCAAGAGAAGAATCTTCTTCATAAAGACCGTCGTTCTCAATAATTATAGAAGGCATCACAGCACCGCTGGGAGCCATCATAGGTTTAATATCCTTTACGATACCGGATACAGATGAGTGAATAGGAGAAGAAACAAAACCGCCTGCTTCAGCTATCTTTTGTCCTAAAAGCACTCTGTCACCCTTATTAACTATGGCGGTGGCAGGAGCACCAATATGCTGACTTAATGGAAAAACCATTAATGCACCTGCTTTTGGCATAATTATCTGGATAGGCTTAGAATTGGTATAAGCTTTTCCGTCAGGTGGATGAATACCTCTTTTAAAGGTGTGTAGATTCATAATCTAATTCCTCCTTTTTATATAAGAACTTTATTTAAAATAAAAATACTAAAATAAGAGCAGAAAATTTTTATTTACCCAAACAGTTCTTATGAATTTACTTTAATAATATAATACAATAATCTACATAAAAATTCAAGGGCAACAGACAGATTTTTTGTCATATTTTTTGCAAATAAATTTTTCCAAAGCTTAGTTATTGATATGAATATAAAAGCATAAAAATTACAGCTTAATTTTTTTTGACAATTTGACTAAAAATTAACACTAAAATTTGTACATTACAACCATTGAAATATTAGTAAAAATGTTGTAACATAAATGTAATATTTTTTTTGAAAGGGTACGGTAGATTTCTCTTGCTGTACCCTTTTTTATTATTTTTTATAAATTAAAGGGGAAATGCAAATGAAAAAGGTTTATCAAAAGCCTGAGGCAAATATAAGAAAATATAACATTTCATCAAGGCTTATGGATAGTTCGGGTTTAGCAGATAATCCGGTATACGATTTACAAACTAAAGACGGTGTGCAGTACACACTCGGTACATTAAACCAATAGTCAGGGAGGGAACAATTATGAAAAAATTTATTCAAAAAATTGCCGCCATGGCTATTACAGGCATTATGACATTGTCATCAGCAGTGCCTGCCGTTGCGGCTACATCACAGGATTATGTGCCTACAGTTATTCTTAACGATGCCAATGCTGTGGCATCATATACAGAAGTCAAAGATTATACTAATCCAGACAACGGTATGACAATTTTAGCTGTGGACACAGGCTACAACCGGCTTGAAGCCTATGACACAAGTGTTCTTACAGTGGGAAATATGGGCGGTGTTACTGCACCTGGCACAAAGGATTATAATGGAACAAGCTATACATTTTCCCATTATGAATATGCTACCTCTGTCAGAAATTATGTAGCAAGCTATAACCGGGATTTTCAATTTTATGTAGACCCGCCAATGACAATTCTGGCAGTTTATATTAAATCGGGAGTAACCTACACTAAGCCTGAGGGGCCTATAGTGGGTATGTATAAAGACCCTGCTAAAATCGGTGATGAAACATTCTTTTATTTAAGCGAGGCACATACAGAGGATTTAAGTCCCGCTTCAAACCACCCGAGCATAACCTTTGGCAGGTCACAGCTTATTAATACTGATTCCAATAATGAGGAAACCTTTAACACACAGGCAGATAATATTTATACACAGAATAACAACTTCCAGTTTATAGCGGCAAGTAAAATTACATCGGGAGGGCCTATTAATTTTCTTGCGACTGCAGCAGGTGCAAAATCTATGGCACAGATTAAAACTTGGGATTTTGGCACTTCTGCCTTTGACAGCGTTACGGCAAATACTGAAATAAACGGAATTACACTTACTGATGGCACTGCAGTAAATCTTTCAAGTGCAGTGACTATAGGAGGCAAAGCCTTTTCAAGAGGCTATAATGCAAATGCGTCATTTACTGTGTATAAGGGCGATGTAGTGAAGGTTTATGCAAGCGGTGCAGTTACAGCTGAAAACGGAACTGTGCAAACAACAGGAAGTGCAACTGCTCCAACTACAATTATTGCAAGTGCAAACGGCACTATGACAATTTATAATAATGGTAATACTATTTATGCTGTTACCGTTAATGTATATTCCAGTGTTGACAGTAATAGTGCTA
>CAZZLN010000068.1:0-7001 GCA_964654945.1 uncultured Lachnospiraceae bacterium | reverse complement strand
CTATCAGTCAGGTTTTGCAGGTATGAGATATTCGATTTCCAACACTGCTGAATATGGCGACTATGTAACAGGACCTAAAATCATTACAGCTGAAACTAAAAAGGCTATGAAGAAGATACTTTCTGACATTCAGGACGGCACTTTTGCTAAGGACTTCTTGCTTGATATGTCTGAAGCAGGTGGTCAGGCTCACTTTAGAGCAATGAGAAAGTTAGCTTCTGAACATCAGTCTGAGAAGGTAGGTGAAGAAATCAGAAAGCTTTACAGCTGGAATGGTGAAGATAAGTTAATTAATAACTGATTTATGGGGACTTACAGTATTAATTATTAAAGTGACGAAGTGAATAACTGAGGGGTTGTTTACATCGTCTGCCTTTAAAATAATTATACCGTCAGAAGGGGTAGAAAGTAATAGAGTTTATTGTGTTAGAGAGAGTTGTTAAAACACTATTATTATTTTATTAAATTAATTTTGGAGGCGAGATAATGGAGAAGAAAAGAAAAATTACTACTATGACTAAGTTTGCCTATGGTTGCTGTAACCTTTTAGGCAGTGGCCCTCTTGCCATTACAAGTGCTTGGTTACTTATTTATTTAACAACAGTTTGTCAGATGGATCCGATTGCTGCTGCAACAGTAGTTGGTCTTCCTACATTGTTTGACGTTATTTTAAATCCTGTAATGGGCTTTATTACTGATAACTTCTATAAGACAGCTATAGGCAGAAAGTTTGGTCGTCGTAGATTCTTTATTTTATTAGGTATTCCACTTATGTTATTATATCCATTAATGTGGCTGCCAACAGGAAACTGGGATCCAACACCAAATATGTTATATCACTTATTTACATTCCTTGCATTTGAGCTTGTTTACACTAGTGTAATGATTCCTTATGAAACTCTTGCAGTTGAAATGACAAGTGATTTCAATGAAAGAACATTCCTTACAGGCTGGAAGGCTGCTATGGGTAAGGTTGCAAACTTCCTTGCATCAGGTATCCCTGGTATATTCTTCTTAATCTGTGGTGAAGATCAGTCTAATCCGGTTCCTTACCTTGCAACAGCAGGTACTTACTGTGTTATTATGATGGTTTCTCTTATATTATTATACTTCAACTCTTGGGAAAGATCTCCTGAAGAAGTTAAGATGGAAAATGTTAAGAGCTTAGGTGAAGGTCTTAAAAAGTTATATATTGATAACTTATCTACTTTAAATCTTAAAGTTTTCAGACACCATTTAGGTATGTATCTTTTTGGCTTCGGTGCTGAATGGTTATTTGCATCTACATTTACATACTATATTGTTTATGTTATTGGTCAGCAGAAGGCTTTTGCCGCTTCAATGAACAGCTGGTCAGCAGTTTGTCAGTTAGTTTCAACATTCGTAGCAATGGCCATCGTTGCTAAGATTGGCTTTAAGAAGCCATATATTATGGGTCTTGCAGTAGTTATCCTTGCCGTATTAGGCTACATCTTTACAGCAGTATTTGGTTACCATGAATCTACTGTATTAATCATTATCATTACTACAATCTTTGGTTTAGGTACCGGTACTGTTTATTACATTCCTTGGTCAACTTATACATTTATGGCTGATGTTGACGAAGTGGTTACTGACCGTAGACGTGAAGGCGTTTACGCAGGTGCTATGACAATGGCAGGCAAGCTTATGAGATTTATCGTTGTTCAGGCTTTAGGTATCGTTCTTGCTCTTAACAATTTTGATAAGAAAGCTGAAGTTCAGCCACCGGAAGCCAGAACAGCTATTCTTGGCGTATTATTAATCGGTGTTTGCGGTCTTGCAATTATTGGTATCTACTTCACATTAAGAATGAAGCTTGATCATAATACTCATCAGATTGTTATTGATGAAATCGCAAGAATTCATGCAGGCGGCAAGAAAGAAGACGTTAAGCCGGAAGTTAAGACTGTTGTTGAACAGTTGTCAGGCTTCAAATATGAAGAATGCTTTGGTAATAACAAGATGGGTTATCATGAAGGCGAGAAGTTCTTTACTTTAAAGAATACTATTATCTTATTAGCAGTTATCGCAGTTATTGCTATATTCTTCTATGTATCATTAAGTAAGTAATTTGTTTTTAAAATTTAATTACTGATAATCAAAAGTTAATAAGGCTGCATTATTTATAATGCAGCCTTATATATTAACAATTATAAGGAGGCAGTTATGGACAGAGTGACAATATTTGACTCTACATTAAGGGATGGAGCACAGGCTGAGGGTGTATCCTTTAGTGTAGAGGACAAAATCAAGGTTGTTAAAGCTCTTGATAATCTGGGCATAAGCTATATAGAAGCAGGCAACCCGGGTTCTAATCCAAAGGATTTGGAATTCTTTGAGAAAATTAAAAATATAGAACTAAAAAATACTGAGATTGCTGCCTTTGGAAGTACCAGAAGACGTGGCATTTCACCCTCAGAGGATGGAAATATAAGAGCGTTGTTGGGAGCTGAAACCAAAACAGTTTCAATTTTCGGCAAGTCATGGGATTTTCATGTAACTGATATTATCAATGCTACACTTCAGGAAAATATTGAAATGATATATGATACCATTTCCTATTTAAAGGAAAAGGGTAAAACTGTAGTGTTTGATGCGGAGCATTTTTTTGACGGTTATAAAAACAACAGTAAATATGCTCTGAAAACTCTTGATGCAGCAGTTCAGGGAGGTGCTGATTGCCTGTGTCTTTGCGACACAAACGGCGGCACATTTCCAAATGAAATTTATGATATAACAAAAACTGTTGTTGATAGATTTGGCATTATAGTAGGTATTCATGCACATAATGACTGCGGTATGGCTGTTGCAAATTCAATAATGGCTGTAAATGCAGGTGCAAGACATATTCAGGGGACTTTTACAGGCTTTGGTGAAAGATGCGGTAATGCAAATCTTTCTACAATTATCCCTAACCTACAGGTTAAACAAAATTATATTTGTATTCCGCAGGAAAATATGACAGAGCTTACTCATACTGCAAGAGAAGTAAGTGAAATTGCTAATTTAAAGCTTTCAGACAGAGAACCTTTTGTTGGTAAAACCGCTTTTGCTCATAAGGGAGGTATGCACATTGACGGTGTGTGTAAGTCAAGCAGAAGCTTTGAACATATAGATCCGTCTGTTGTCGGAAATGAAAGAAAATTTCTTACAAGCGAGGTTGCAGGCAGAACTACTATTCTTTCTAAAATTCAAAAGATTTCTCCAAATGTAGAAAAAAATTCTGAGGAAACAACACTTATTATAAACAAGCTTAAAGAGCTTGAATATGAGGGTTATCAATTTGAGGGTGCTGATGGCGCCTTTGAATTAATGATAAGAAAAGCTCTTGGAAAATACAAGCCTTTTTTTGAGCTTGAAACATTTAAAATTATTGGAGAGCATCCGCCTATAGCAGAGGGACAAACTGCTGCTGCTATGATTAAGGTTAAGGTAGACGGCAGGTCTGAAATAACCGCAGCAGAGGGGGACGGACCTGTCAATGCACTTGATAAGGCACTTAGAAAGGCCCTTGAAGTTTTCTATCCGAGCCTTGCAACAGTGCATCTTACAGATTATAAGGTAAGAGTTCTGGATTCTAACTCTGCTACTGCATCAAAGGTAAGAGTGCTTATTGAATCAAGCGATGGCAGAGATAGCTGGACTACTGTAGGTGTTTCACAGGATATTATTGAGGCAAGCTGGATTGCTCTTGTGGACTCAATTGAATATAAACTTATTAAAGATATAGAAGAAAAGTATAAAAACTTTATATAGGAGGACAAAAATATGGGTATGACTATGACTCAGAAAATTTTAGCAGCTCACGCAGGTCTTGAGTCTGTTAAGGCGGGTCAGCTTATTGAAGCTAAGCTTGACCTTGTACTTGGTAATGATGTTACAACTCCGGTTGCAGTTACCGAGTTTAATAAAATTGGTGTAGACAAGGTGTTTGATAAGGAAAAGGTCGCAATTGTGCCTGACCACTTTACACCTAATAAGGATATTAAATCAGCAGAGCATTGTAAATATATCAGAGAATTTGCTCATGAAAAAGAAGTTAAAAATTATTTTGAAGTAGGTCAGATGGGTATTGAGCATTGTCTTATTCCTGAATCCGGTCTTGCAGTGCCCGGTGATGTTATTATCGGTGCTGACTCTCATACTTGTACATATGGTGCTTTAGGTGCTTTTTCAACAGGTGTCGGCTCTACTGATATGGCTGTTGGTATGGCAAGAGGTGTTGCTTGGTTCAAAGTTCCCAGTGCATTAAAATTTGTTTTAAAGAATAAACCTGCCAAGTGGGTAAGCGGTAAGGATATTATTCTTCACATTATTGGTATGATTGGTGTTGACGGTGCATTATATAAGTCTATGGAATTTGCAGGTGATGGATTGCAGTATCTTTCTATGGACGATAGATTTACAATTGCTAATATGGCTATTGAAGCAGGCGGCAAGAATGGTATATTCCCTGTTGATGAAAAGACATTGGAATATGTTAAGGAACATTCACAGAAAAATCCTGTAATTTATGCAGCTGATGAAGATGCAGAATATGATGCGGTTTATGAAATTGATTTATCAGCCTTAAGACCAACTGTTGCATTTCCGCATCTTCCTGAAAATACTAAGACTATAGATGAAGCTAAGGGTCTTTCTATGGATCAGGTTGTTATCGGTTCATGTACAAACGGCAGAATTAGTGATATGAGAGCTGCCGCTGCTATATTAAAAGGCAGGAAGATTAATCCTAAGTTAAGAGTTATTATTCTTCCAGGCACTCAGAAAATTTGGTTACAGTGCCTTGAAGAAGGTCTTGCTAAGATTTTTGTTGAAGCAGGCTGTGCTTTCTCAACTCCAACCTGTGGTCCTTGTTTAGGCGGACATATGGGTATTCTTGCTAAGGGTGAGAGAGCTTTATCTACTACTAACAGAAACTTTATCGGTCGTATGGGACACCCTGAATCAGAGGTTTATCTGGCAAGTCCTGCTGTTGCAGCTGCTACAGCTATCACAGGTGTAATCACTGATCCGGAGGATATTAAGTAAGGAGGATATGAATAATGAAAGCTTGCGGTACAGTTTTTAAATATGGTGATAATATTGATACTGACGTTATTATCCCTGCCAGATACTTAAATTCATCTGATCCACAGGAGCTTGCTAAGCACTGTATGGAAGATGCTATTCATTCAACAGTTAAATTTGTTGAAAATGTTAAAGATGGTGACATTATTGTTGCTGAAAAGAATTTTGGCTGTGGTTCTTCAAGAGAACACGCACCTATTGCTATTAAGGCAAGCGGTATTTCTTGCGTAATTGCAAAAACTTTTGCAAGAATTTTCTATAGAAATGCTATTAATATAGGCTTACCTATTCTTGAGTGTGAAGAAGCTGCCAATGATATTGAAATGGGTGACAAGGTCGAGGTTGATTTCGACACAGGTGTTATTACTAATATTACTAAAAATAAGACCTATCAGGCTGAACCATTCCCTGAATTTATGCAGGAAATGTTCAAGGTTGGCGGACTTATTGAACAGACTAAGATTAAATTAGGTTTGTGATTTAATTTAGGGCAATAGCTGACAATACCGGTTGCTGACAGTGAATTTGCTTTAGCGAATTTGCGGGAAACAACAAATTTTTGAAGGCTTTGCAGTTTCAGATGCAAAACGAAAAAATTTGAGGTATGAAAGGTATTGCAATCACATTCAAATAAGATTAGATTAAGATTTGAAAAGAGGTTTTTAAAAATGAATTTTAAAATTGCTGTTGTAGCAGGTGACGGTATCGGACCTGAGGTAATGGAACAGAATATTAATGTATTAAATGCTGTTGGAAAAAAATTTGGCCACACATTTGAATATACATATGTATTAGGCGGAGGCTGCGCTATTGATAAGTGCGGCGAACCTTTACCACAGGAAACTATTGATGTTTGTAAGGCTAGTGATTCTGTGCTTCTTGGTGCAGTAGGCGGCTGGCAGTGGGATACCCTTCCCGGTGACAAAAGACCTGAAAGAGCTTTGCTTGGTTTAAGAGGTGCTTTAGGCTTATATGCAAATTTAAGACCTGCTACACTTCATGATGCCTTAAAAGATGCTTGTCCTTTAAAGCCTGAACTCGTTAAAGATGGTGTAGATATTATGGTTGTAAGAGAGCTTACAGGCGGTATGTACTTTGGTGAAAAGGGCAGAAAGCAGACTGATTTAGGTGAAGCTGCTTATGATGTTGAGCAGTACGCTGTTAAGGAAGTTGAAAGAATTGCAAGAACTGCATTTGAAATTGCAAGAAAAAGAAATAAGCATGTAACAAATGTAGATAAGCAGAATGTTCTTGAGTCTTCAAGACTTTGGAGAAGTGTTGTTCTTGAAGTAGCTAAGGATTATCCTGATGTAGAGCTTGACCACTTATATGTTGACAATGCTTCTATGCAGTTAATTATGCGTCCTACTACATTTGACGTTATTGTTACAGGCAATATTTTTGGTGATATTTTATCTGATGAGGCTTCTCAGATGACAGGCTCAATCGGTATGTTACCATCTGCAAGCTTAGGTGAGGGCTCTCTTGGTATGTATGAGCCTGTTCATGGCTCTGCTCCTGATATAGCAGGAAAAGATATTGCCAATCCTATTGCAACTATTCTTTCCGGTGCTATGATGTTAAAATACAGCTTTGGCTTACTTGATGAAGCTAAGTGCATTGAAGATGCAGTTACTAAGGTGCTTAATCTTGGCTACAGAACAGGTGATATTATGAGCGAGGGTATGAAGCAGGTTGGCTGTAAAGAAATGGGTAAGTTAATTATTGAAAACTTATAATATTGAGATTTGTTGAGGGTGGGGTTCTGCTCCACCTTTAAAATTATAAAATTATTGAAATCAATTTTTTCAATATATTAAGGAGGATGCTAAATGATAAGTGATAGAGTAAAAATAGGTCCTGACAAGACTCCTCATCGTTCTTTGTTTAAGGCAATGGGTTATACTGAT
>CAZZLN010000067.1:0-7458 GCA_964654945.1 uncultured Lachnospiraceae bacterium | reverse complement strand
CTGTAAGTGCTATGCCTACAGCGATTTTTCTTTTGAGACTTTTTTTACAGCCCCAATACACAATACGGGACAAAGGAGATATAACAAAGCCTACTTTATCAAAATCATATATCATAATATTATTGTTGTACATAAATGAATAGTTCTTACAGGCATAGAAAATATTCATTATTTGTGGTAGCTCATTACCATAGCCTACTGTCTTTATATATTCACAAAACAGCTTTCTATCACTCATATCGTATATAAAGGCTGTTAAATTTGTATAGGATATTATTTTAGATACTATGGATTCTTTTTTGTTGCTTTGCTCAAATAACTCATTATAATAGAATATTCTATTATTAATTTTTTTGAGAACTATATTATTTATTGTGGCTTGATTTCGTTCAAAGGATGCTACTAATCTATATAACGCCTTAATAAAAGCTCTACTCAATAATCCTTCTCTAATAATGTTTAAATATGGTATTGAACAAATTGAATTATACATATAGTTTCTTATGTCAATGATTTTTTGTGCTTCAGGCGAATAAATATACACAACTTTATTGCACACAAATAGGTTATCCAAAGGCTTTTTTAACACTTCAAGAAATTCATTAAGCTTTTTTAAACAAAACACTCCTTCATTTGAACCCAAAACAATACTATTACACCAATTTTGATAATTACTGCATATAAGGCTTACATTATCATAAATATATTGATTCAAATAATTAACTATATAAATGGAGTTATAATCAGGAATATATAATTCAACTTGAAACAACTTTTTTAATTCAGTAAAATATATATTTACATTCTTAAAAATATTATCAGAATACTGCTTAGTAAATTCATTATATATTCTTTGAAATTCCAAATTATTAATACCAGTATTTAAGGGTACTCTTTCTTTGCTCATATTCTTATCTTTCGTAATAATCATTATATTCAACAACTTTATTATATACCTTTAGTATACAACAGCTTCTGTTATTAAACAAGTATAAACAATTGTTATCTCTCAGACTTATTTAAGATACTATTTTATACAAAATAGCATAGCTTCAATCAAAATCAATTAAAGCTATGCTATTAAATTTAAAATTCTATAAAGCATCACTTCTTACATAAAATGTAGCTCTGCCGGAGCCAAGCTTTGTAATTTCACCTGTTTGACACATTTTTTTTAGTGAGCTTTCCACTGATGTTTTACCTATAGTTGGACACATTTCCATAATATCATTCTTGGTAAACTTTCCAATTTTGCTATATACAGCCTTTTTTACTATATCTATAGCAGATAGCTTATTGCCCACTAAGTCAACACGCTCCTCAAAATCACGATATGAAGCAAGAATTATTTTAAGCATGTATTTAATAAATGGTGTAGAATCATTTTCATTTTGATGCCAACCTTGTTGACACTCCTCTAATACATCGTAATAAATGTCTTTATTTTTTGCAATCTTGCTTTCCAAGGAAATATATTTTCCAACCATATAGCCTGCTCTGTACAATAAAAGAATTGTAAGTAGGCGGCTCATTCGACCATTTCCATCATTAAAGGGATGAATGCAGAGAAAGTCGTGTATAAAAATAGGTATCAGTATTAATGGATTTATCTCCTCATTATCCATTACCTTATTAAAACTTTTGCATATTGCATCAACAGCATCAGGTACTTTACTAGGTGCAAGAGGTGTAAACAACACAAACTCTCGACCTGTTCCATCTATTGCAGAAATATAATTTTGATTGTTTTTAAATGTTCCACCTATGCCTTTTTCTGAATATTTGTATAAATCCCTGTGAAGCTGTAAAATATAATTTGCACTAATAGGGATGTATTCATAATTTTCATGAATTGTATTTAGTACATCACGATACCCCATAATTTCTTTTTCATCACGATTCCTTGGAGTAGTCTTATCGCTGCAAAGCTGCTTCAATCTAGTTGTACGGATACCCTCAATTTCATTAGATGCCTCTGTACTCTGAACCTTAGCAATTTCAACAAGTTTATTAAGTTGCTCAGGCTTTTGTTTTAGATATAATTCTTGTCTGCCTTTATATTCATGAATTTGTGCAACTAATCCAAGTACCTCACTGTCCCATTTTACATTTTTTAAATCTGTATAATCAAAATTCCTCATTTTCTCACCACCTTAATATTATATCACAAATTATAGCCCATTTCGTGACATAATTCAAGTGCTTTTTTCAATAATATCGTAAGCTTAATCCAATAATGCCTATACAATTCTTGCAAATTACTTTAATGATATGCACAAGTACAACAACCTAAGCATCATTTATATCAATAAGAAGAGCCTACAGCGGTTTTGATTCCGTTGTAGGCTTAATTCATTTATTGCAGGACTTGTCCTCAAAACAAATTTCATCAGTCGGGGATATGATAAAAATTTTCTTTTTTGCTCTTGTCATCGCAACATAAAAATCCTTTACAGATAATTTGTCTGTGGTATCAATAATGACGCAATCAAACTCTAACCCTTTTGATAGCAGCGTTCTTGATGACAAAAATTTAAATTGTGAATATCGTTTCTGAAGGTGAGCATCCTTTCTGATATGATTTGCTCCTTCAAATATAGTTGAGTTGTGTTCTATAGCATATTTGATACTACGCAGCATTTCATAATACAGTTCTTTTCTGTATATTTTAAATTCAGATTTTTGTTCAAAAATGCAAATAAGGTTATATATTGCAATATAGTCAGAAGTAGTAGCAACAGCTGTGATAACATCACCAATGTCTTGGTGTTTTTTTATTCTTGAAAAGTCAGAACTATCTTTTTTTAGCCTTTCAAAATATGACTTTAATTCAGCTGTGACACCAGTGGCACACGTCTTAATAAACTCAAGAACTATAAGAGCTGATCCGAATCCTTGCAATTTATCAAAAGATTTTGCATATTCATATAATTCAGGGCATTCCTGCTTTTCATCATACTGAAATATTCCACTCATTCCGAAGCATATATTTAGTTGTTTTTTCGGCCATTTAGTAACGTATATCACTGATGTATAATCTCTCATTTTGGGGAGCAGCTTATACATATCGAAATTTACAGGAGATACAATGCTCACATCCTGAGTAGTTGGGATTTTAATTTTGCATTTAGAACAATTAGAATATGGAAGCAAAAGCTTTCTTAATTTTGATAAATAATCTCCGAGCTGCAGATTAGTTTTCTCCCATCTCCAAGGATATGTTTTTATATCAATGATAGGATACTCAAGGTTATTCCAATCCACAAGAGGACCTGTAAACGAAAATATTCCTTGCATCGGGTCACCAAGGGCTATAAGAGGCAAATGTTTACAAATTTGAAGCATAATATTATGATGCTCTAATGTACAGTCTTGATATTCATCCACAATTACTCGTGAATATGTGACTTTAAGTACAGATCCTATCCAGCTTTTTGAAAATAAAGTTATTGCTCCAGTATAAAATCGAGCATAATATGCATTAGCCTGTTCTTTCACAAGAGGAGATAAGCTCTTATCAATATTGCTGGTCGTACAGTAAGAATTACACCATTTTATACAGAATGAAGCGATAGTTTCAACATTATATCTACTGCTTGATATATTCTTTTTCTTCATTCTTTTCTTTATAGCATCTACACCTGCGTTGGTATGCGTGAGAAGAAGTAATTTCCCTGAAGAACGTTCTACTATTTCAGCAAGCATTTCTGTTTTACCATGACCTGCTGGTGCAATAACAGCTGCGGTAGTATTGCTGGTAAGTTCTTTCCACTCCTGTTCAGTCATTTTTCATCACCCACACTGATAATTCATTAACTGTTTTCTTAATCATACTATTGCAATCAAGTTCGTCCCAACATTCAAATACTATGTCTCCAAGTTTTTCGCCTAAATCAATACGTTTATACCATTCACTTTTTTTCTGTTTTGCAACTGTGCCGATTTTCCTTTTTGTTTCATCATCCATATCTGAAATCGATATTTCTTCATCATCGTTAACAGAACAGATGACACCTGCATTTTTCAGCTTGTCACATATTGAGGCTGCACTTGTCTTTTCTTTCGCTAAATTAATGAGTTTTTCTGCGGATTCTTTTGGTATATCAAAAAAAACTTGTTCTTCAAGAGCATTAGGGCTATCCCAGTCAAAAACAGACGTGCCTTTAGTTCTTAATTTTTCCTTTTCACTTTCTTCGTTAGATAAATCCGAATCCATAAGTAAGCAAATATCTTAACCACATTTAAGCAGCACATATGCACACTTAAATATGTTTTCACCTCCACCATCTGCCGTGCTTATTCCTTTGTGAGCCATTCGGTAATCTTTAGTTATATATAAGAACTTGTCAAATGCCCTTACAAATCCTATTTCTGTTTTACCTTCACAAACAATAATTCTCTTTGACAAAAATGCTTCTGCATTTCGTCTGATTTCTGCTTGGAAATTATTATTGTTATCTTCATCTTCTGAAAACAAGGTGTGAGCAAAAGTAATTCCAGATTTAGAATTTATTATCATAAGTTCTTTAATTGTGCATTCAGTTACAGCCACAGGAGAATGTGTGGTAAAAATGACTTGTCCGCTATTTTTATGCGTTGCTCTCAATTCAGCAATTAAGCTCTTAAGTCGGTATGGTTCCAGTCCTGTTTCAATTTCATCAATCAACAATAAAGCATTACCTGAGAAGGATTGAATATTAAGACCTATAGAAAGTAGTTTCTGACTACCTGTTCCTCTTTGACTTAACGGTGCTGAACCTTCGAAAACACCTACTGTTGATGAAAAAGAACCATTTTGCATCATAATTTTGCTTTTCAATTCGCTATCGAAACCAACACCGTATTGTTTACCTACACCGATAATAGTTTCAGATACTGCATCAAGCGAAGATAAATCCGCTTTATTAATTGCCTCTCTCAATGCAGTTGTGTAGGCTTCATGTAAGGTATCTTTTGAATTGGCATATTTTTGAAGAACCGAGTGCTTACCCCACACCATATCCTTACTACAATTATCACCAACAAAGCCAATTTGAATTAATCTTCTATCAGCATTAGAAATAGGTTTGGGTTCTTTTCTGTTACATACTACCATCCATTTTGGCTCAAGTGATGCATCAATGGTTAACTCAATCGTTAAGCATACTGGTGAGCCTTCAATGGGTTCATCATCAACATCAGAGTTCAATTCAGTTCCAGTGCGACGTAAATATAATCCAAATTTATCTTCTGCAAGTAAAGCATCAGGTATTTCAGTAAATGTACCTCTAATCATAATTGGATTATTAGTATCTCCAACATAAAAATCATTATCACAAGCAATAAGATTCCAAGTAGGCCATAAAATCCATTCAATTGCTTTAAGTATTGTTGATTTTGTGCTATCTCCCGCACCGATTAAACATAACACTCTTGATTCGAAGGAAAAATCAATATTGCACGAGTTAATTCCTCGAAAATTCTGTATTTCTAAGTTGGTAATTCTCATATCATCACCTCTAATAATTGTTGATATAATTATACAATATTTTCTAAGAAAGGTAAAGACAAAAACAGCTTTCTTTCAACAAAATAGTGTTAAAGCGTCAATGATTGGTTACACTTTTCACCTAAAGTAAGTTGTCAAGGGAAAGGTGGAGATTTTGTGAAGCAAAATACTCCCTGACCTTGACAATGGTTCATTTATGTTATAATCGAATTGGGCTTTTGGTGGTCCTATCTGCCAAAACCCTAATTACTCTTTACATTACCCCCAATTCTTTTAATTATTTCAGTTTTAAAGTCATCATATTTCAGCACAAAAATCATCTCCATAACAATCAAATTCATATAGCATATCTTCAATATCCATATAGTCATATCCTAAATCTAAAAGTTCTGTGATTGTTTCTTTATCAACACCAACAGTTTTACCATAGTATATTAAATCTTCAAGATATTCATCTTCAAAGCTTTTATTAGATTTTCTTTTACTATAGCTCCAATAAGGATATCCATAATAGCCATAGTTTTTGTACATATCAAATTCAGTTTTGTCAATATTACCACAGTTATCAAATTTAAGAATTTCACCGTCAGTTGTTTTAATATATTTATAATGCTTTAACCCTAACTTTTTTAGTGCCTTTAACAATATATCTTCAGTTGAAGCATAAACATAGAATCCGTTGAATTTTGCAATACACATAGGATTAACTCCCTTTACTATATACAGCTCATTATCATTGCTAAGTATAGTAAAGCAAAAAGAACCCTCAATCTTTTCAGCCATATATTTAATGGTTTCAAAGTTGAGGGTTTTCTGTTTTTCTATAAGCTGCACAGCTATATATGAATCAGTTTCAATTTTAGTATCAGGGAGTTTCTCTGTTTTTCTAAGAGTTTTATCATTGTAAAGTACACCATTATGAGCAAGAGCAAATTCAAGTTCATTAGAATAAAAAGGGTGATTATTAATATTATTCTTTTCACTGCCTTGGGTAGTCATTCTGGTGTGACCCATAATAACCTGAGGGTTACTTTTAAATTTAAACTTTATTTTATGAGCTGGCAGAGCTTTTTTATATATAGTCATTTTGTTACCTGTCATATAGGCAATACCTGTTGCATCAGTACCTCTTGCTTCACATTCCTTTGATAATACTCTGATTATTTTTTCCTTATTTTTTATTGACAGTTTATTGTCATAATCAACTAAACCAAATAAACAACACATTTTTTAGACCTCCTCATATAAGTTTCTTTCTTTAAGATATGTAAACAGTTCTGTATTTTCATCTTTGTCTATGCCTTTGATAAAATCATTCCAGCTAAGTTCTGTCATTTCTTCATCAGATAAAGAAATAGCCACATTACAAATCTCATTAATAAGCTGTAATGTGGCTATAAAAGTATTGTATTTAAGAGTTCCTCTAAACATTCTGAACTCAATTGTGTAATAGTTCTGAATATTTACGCATCTGTATCTGCTATAATCACATTTTTTAATGTCATCCATCATTTTCTTTGGACTCATTCCTAATGCAGTACCATAACGATTTGCCCAACGAGCCATTTGAACTTCAGTTCTCCTTGAAAATCTTAACATCTCATCCCAATGGTGTTCTACAAAATACAGTATTCTTGCAATTGCTTCTTCTTGTTCTTCTTGTGTTTCACCAAATGCAGTTCTGTTAATATGACAATGTAATCCACAAGTAGCAGTTTTATGGCTCATATATCCCATATTTATAAGACTTTTCATTATGTCTTTCCAAGGCATATCTTTTCTGTGATAATCCAATGTCATAGGATGTGAAACCATTTCAAAACCATCTTCAATACTTGAATCATTCTTTATATAAAGTCTGTCTTCATCATTATTGTTAGCAATATCAAGAATTTTTTCTGCATTATCGCCTATATTTCCACCATAGTCAACTTCAAGCTCTACACCAAAAAATCTATTTCCGTCACCAT
>CAZZLN010000066.1:0-7609 GCA_964654945.1 uncultured Lachnospiraceae bacterium | reverse complement strand
AGTTTGCTTTACTCACCACCTATAGAGGTGGGAGTCTATCTCTCATTCGATTAATTATTCATATTTTCCATATAGGCACACATCTGGGTATAGTTCATATTCTCAAAGTCAGCCTCCGGCTCTTTTGGACTTTCCCCAATAACAGTGCCTCTGAACCTTCTATTTTCAAAGAGATACTTAGTATCCTCTCCCTGTGTAAGTTTTTCAAGCTGTTCCTCAAGTCCGCTAATATTGCCATTTTCATCAACCTTAATAATATCAGTATCAATCAACGCCTTAACAGCCTTTTCGGTTTTGGCATTTGCTTTCATAAGTGCAATACTAACAGCATTATCCTTAATAATATTTTCAACATTAGCTCTGTGTTCAGCCTCTTTTTCTTCCAATTGAATTTTTAAATCATTTATCTGCTGCAAAAGAGCCTCACTGTTGTTTTCGGCTTTCGCCTTATTAATATCCTTGCCATTGATGTCCATAATCCTGTCAATAACACTTTTTTCAATACCCATTTCCTCTAAAAAACTTCTTTTCATAAAATCTCTCCTTTACGCTTTTTTACGAGGTTTCTTCCTCCTTAGGATTTTTCCCTTTATTTCTTAATCTTTTCAATTCCATCTCAACATCCTCAACCCAAGGGTGCTGGCTAATAACGCTTTCTTCACTTAAAATACCAAGTGATTTAACGCAGTTGTCAATAACATCACTTTCATTAATAAGCACATCTCGGTTAAAAATAACCTCTTTCTTTTGATTAAAGAAGTCACCCATTCCGGAATTTTTAAGGTGACAGTCAATAAAATAAAAAAGAGCCTTAAAAGCTCTCTTAAATTCCATTTCCATACCATTTGCATCAAGGTCAATATCAGAATACATACTCATAATATTCATCTGATTAGGCTGCCCCATAAGTCTGTCATCTTTAGCATCATATCCCATAGCATTTTCAATAATAGCTTTTTTAAGAATATCAATAACAGCCTTGTAGTTGTCAGCATTTACCTGAATATTAAGAGTATCAACACCGCCTTGAGAGCTGTCAACAGTCCTGACCTTAACAGCACCGTATGTAGCAAGGTTGCGTCTGAATTCACCTAAATCCTCGCCATCATAATTTTTAAGCACAAGAATAGTGTTTCTGACATCTTCCTCCATAGCATTCTGAAAATTACTGATCATAACATTCAGACCGTCCTGAAGACTTTTAACAAATTTAATAAGAGGTATCTCATCATCATTATATTTAAAAGCAATAAGAGG
Source organism: uncultured Lachnospiraceae bacterium (assembly GCA_964654945.1). Taxonomy (GTDB): domain Bacteria; phylum Bacillota; class Clostridia; order Lachnospirales; family CAG-274; genus HGM11788. The sequence continues at coordinate 6,352 of CAZZLN010000066.1, read as the reverse complement.
AATATCCTCCCAACACACACCCTTGTTGTCTGCAAAAAAATAAGGACTGTAAAAGTCCTCTCCGTCAGGCACAAGTCTGCCTCTTTCAATATAATATCTGCTGATACCGTCATTATCAAAAATTTCAACCTTTCTAATTACATTTGTTCTGTGCTTTTTATGAATATTAACATCATAAAACCTTATTGCATAATCAAGCCTTGTATGTTCATTATCCTTCCACACAGGAACAATTTCCCAAGGTTTAAGCCTTTTAAAAACAATTCTGCCCTTTTCATCATAGTTTACAAAAAGCCAGCCAATGCCGCAGTTAAGGCAATCTTTAACCACATTTTTAACACTGTACATAAATTCAGCATCAAGAATATTTTTAACATATCCTGCATACCTTTTGTTGCTGCTGTTAAAGGTAATTGGCTTAGCAGCAATATAATTTACCTTTTGGTCAACCAGCTTTTTATACTGATTGTCAATAATTCTGTTATTAGGCAAATTATCAACAGTCTTTATCTGCCCGCCCTCACCAATAGCAGTACGTTTTCGTCTTAATATATCGTGATTGCCAATATAATAATTTTCTCCCACAATCATATTAAGTCTTTGTCTTGAGTTTAAAAAGTCTTTAATTTTGTTAAAAATAATATCCTCATCCTTAACACTTCCTTTTGCCCCTTCGGTAATGCGTCTGTTAATTTGGTCAGTAAGAAAATAAGGAAACTGAAAATCAAACATAAATTTCCTCCTTTCAATTTTAATTCCCTTTCTCCCTATCAGCTTGTAATTTCTTACAATAATAGTATACCACAAATTTAGTGACAAAAGGTGCACAACTTTCGATTTTTCGAAATTATTTTCTAATTTTCCTCTGTAACCCGCTTGTTTACTTAATTTTTTTTATAAAAAAATTTTTTCAAAATCCCCATATTTTTATAAATTTATTCCCTTAAATTCATAAAATACTTCTATTTATATCTATTTTTATATTAATACTGTATCTATTTTATATTTTTAACTAACTTCAATGCTCTTTCAAAATTTTCTTCCTTAACAAAAACGTAATCAGTATTAAAAGTAGAAACCACAAATATTCCTATATTATTTTCAGCAAGAGCTTTTGAAATTTCAGAAATAATTCCAATAAGGGAAAAATCCAAAATCCCCTCAATTCTAAAACCTCTCCATCCTTTTTCACATTTTATAATATTTTCAGGTACGGCATTTTCTATACACACAAGAGATTTTTCATCGTCAGTATTTCCTATAAAATAAAATTCTTCATTAAAATCAAATTTTGAATAATCTTCAACCCTGCATACAGCAAAATTTTCATCTAAAACTTTAATCCTCATTGTTTTTTGTTCTCCCTTGTAATTACAAAAAAGCCCTATCACTTATGATAGGGTTCATTATTAATTATTCTGTTAGCTCTGTAAATCTGTTCCAAAAGTATAACTCTCATAAGCTGATGAGGAAAAGTCATATCAGAAAAACTAAGCTTAAAGTCAGCTCTTTTTAAAACATCATTACTAAGACCGAGAGAACCGCCTATAACAAAAGTAATATGGCTTATACCCTTAACCATAGACTGCTGAAAAAAATCAGCAAATCCCTCACTTGTAAGCCTTTCCCCCTCAATAGCAAGAGCAACAATAAAGCTTGAATTTTTAATAACCTTTAATAATCTTTCTCCCTCAATTTCCTTAACCTTTGTTTCTTCTGCCCTGCTCATACCTTCAGGAGCTTTTTCATCACTGACCTGACATATTTCAAAATTAACATATCTTCCAAGTCTTTTGGAATACTCCTCAATAGCAGAGGTAAAAAACTTTTCTTTAATTTTGCCGACACAGGCAACAGTTATTTTCATTCCAGAACAATCCTTTTTTCAACACCATAAGGAGGTGCAACCCATATATTAAGATCTCCGCCAAGCTCAATACCATTTTTGGCAACAATATCAGAAACAGTATTAAAGGCAACCTTGGGAGTATTGTTATCCCGTGACAAATGACCTAAAAACACATATTTAAGCACACTGTCTGCAATATTGGTAATAAATTTTCCTGCATTTTCATTACTCAGATGCCCAAAATCACTTAAAATTCTCTGTTTAAGCTGATAAGGATAATCACCTGATTTAAGCATATCAACATCATGATTGCTTTCAAGAAGAATAAGGGAAGACCCCTTAATATTTTCTGCCACATCAGCAGAAATATGCCCAATATCAGTAGCAATAGTAATTTTGTTGTTATTATCAGATATACTGTATCCAACAGGCTCATTAGCATCGTGGGGTATATTAAAGGGCTTTATACAAAGGTCATTAAATACAAGCATTTCATCAGCATACACAAGTCTTTCCATATTTCTTCTGAATTTACCCACAACAGATGGCATATTGCTCCATGTACCCTCTGTTGCATAAACGGGAATATCATATCTTCTTGACAAAACACCAATACCTGCAATATGGTCATTATGCTCATGAGTAACAAAAATTGCATCAATATCATTTCCGGTTAATTCCAAATCAGAAAGACCTTCTTCAACTTTTTTACCGCTAAGACCTGCATCAATTAAAATATTAGTATGTTCAGAACCAACATAAATACAATTGCCCTTTGAGCCGGAGGCAACAGTTGCAAATTTAAGCTTCATCAGTCCTTAATCCTTTCAATATCAGCACCTAAATCCCTAAGCTTATATTCAATCTTTTCATAGCCTCTGTCAATAAATCTGACATTGCCTATTTTAGTTTCACCTTGAGCAACAAGTCCTGCAATAATCATAGCTGCACCGGCTCTCAGGTCAGTAGCCATAACCTCAGTCCCTTTAAGCTTTTCAACACCATCAATAACAGCAATTCTGTCTTTAACATTAACATTACAGCCAAACTTGTTAAGCTCATCAACATACTGAAATCTGTTTTCCCACACAGTTTCTGTCAGCATACTTGTGCCCTTTGCAATTGAAAGACCTGCAACCATCTGTGGCTGCAAATCAGTAGGAAAACCCGGATAAGCCATAGTCTTAACCTTTATAGAATTAAGATTGCCGTCGGAAATAACCTCTATATAATCATCACCCTCTACAATTTTACAACCCATTTCTCTAAGCTTGGCAGAAAGTGAATCCATATGTTTAGGAATAATATTTTTTACTGCGACTCTGCCTCCGCAGACTGCTGCCGCAATCATATATGTACCGGCTTCAATCTGATCAGGAATAATCATATATTCTCCGCCATGAATATTATCCACACCAACAATTCTGATAACATCAGTACCTGCACCCTTAATCCTTGCACCAAGCATATTGAGGAAGTTGGCAGTATCAACAATATGAGGCTCCTTTGCTGCATTTTCAATAGTGGTAGTGCCTTCAGCCATAACAGCAGCTAACATAATATTAATAGTAGCACCAACAGAAACAGTATCAAGAAAAATATTAGTACCGACAAGCCTGTCAGCTTTTAATGTAATAATACCATTTTCAAGGTCCTCATTTACCTCTGCACCCAAAGCTCTGAATCCTTTTACATGCAGGTCTATAGGTCTTGATCCAAAATTGCAGCCGCCCGGCAAAGAAACCTTAGCTTCTTTAAATCTGCCTAAAAGAGCACCCATAAGATAATAAGATGCTCTTATTTTTCTTACCGAATCAAAAGTAGCATTAAAATTATTTATATTTGAAGAATCCACCATAAGAGTTCTGTCATCAATAAGCTGACATACAGCACCAAGCTTAGTCAAAGCATCTTGTAGACATTTCACATCTTCAATACAAGGAAGATTATCAATAATACACACACCATTAGCAAGAATAGCAGCCGGTATAATAGCAACTACAGCATTTTTTGCACCACTTATGACAACTTCACCATTGAGTTTATTTTCCCCTCTGATTAATAAATGCTCCATACAAGCACACACCTCTCTGGATTATAAAATAATCCACATAAACTTTAGCAAATCTGTTTTAACAATACACATCATTTATGATTATATCACTAATACTATCAATTTAAAAGTCTTTTTTTACTTTTTATAAAAATTTATATATTTAATATTGATTTTTAGAAAATTTTGTTGCATTTTGACTGAATTTTATCTGTAACAAACCCCCGTATAGGCATTAACAAAATAAACCCTGTCATTTACATACACACCATAAACAGGAGGTATTGCCCCCTCATGAGTAAGGGCAGTTCTGCTGTCATAATAACCTTTTTCAACAGCAGTTATTGTTTTTTCACCCTGAAAATCTTCATTTATGGCACTTATAGCAGAATACACAGCTTCATCAGAGCCTATAACATTTTCTCTTGCACCGACACTTTTAAGAATTTCGCTGTAATTAAGGGTTATTTCAGTTATACCCTCTTTTGAATTGTCGACACAAATATAATTGCTGAAAACAGGCATTTTACCATAGGATTGATAATAACAGACTATATCAGACCTTTCTCTTTTTATATCAAAATTTCCAAGAAGCTCATTAATTCCCTCTAAGCAGGCTGTATAATCCTTTTGTTTTCCGGTAAAAACAGCCTTTGAATTTTCAACCACAAGCTTTTCATCATCTCTTGTAAAAATAACACTGTTTAAATCATTTGTTCTTTTAACATCAGTAATTGAGCCAAAAAATATCTGCTGAAGCTTCACATAATCATAGTTGTATTCTCTTATTCCAATTTGATATGCGGCAGTAATGTCCTCCGGCAAAGCACAATTTATTTTAATATTATTTCTGCTGCAAACATTAGTAATATTATTTATTCTTTCACTGCTGACAACATTATCTCTGTTTTTATAAATATTAAGCACAAGAAGCATAATATTTATGATAATAAGAAGCAGTAAAGTAAAATTTTTAGCCTTAGACCATTCCATAAAATCACTCTCTTTCAGCAGACACAACAAATTTACTGTTATCGGTTTCAATAATCCAGTTAAGTTTAATCACAGACTTAAAATCTGCAATATAGCAAAGATTAATATTTTTAATTTTATCCTCAGAATACACCCTGTCTATAGCAGTCACAAAATCACAGTCTGCAACATTTTCAATATTAGATTTTTCAAAAAAGTAGGCATATTTTCTATATTTCACAAGTCTGCCATTTTCGGTGCTTACTTCAATAAATGAGTTCATACCTGTTTTAGATTTCATTTCATCAGAAGGTATAAGTGATCTGTCATTTATTTTGTAATTAAAGCGGAAAATAAATTTTTCGCCATCTTTTTTATAGCTGTCAAGATATATTTCATTTTTAATTAAGCTGTCTTGTCTTATGGTATTAACAGCTGATATATAGTTGCTTGAAAAATCACTGCTGTCACCGCTTTCGGCTCTATAGTTGGAATATTCAAAAACCTTTGTTTCCTTATAATATTTTACAACAGTATTTTCGTCACTGTAGGTAAGAGTATTATTTTCATTACTGCTCCATTTTGCAACAGGATTATCAAAAAAATCCTCTGCATTTTTTTCAGCCATACTCTCGTCCTTATACATACCAAGACAATTTACAAGAGGATAATTAAGGCTGTTTTCCTGCCAGCCCGGTATAAACACATTTTTAGAAAAAATATCAAATCCATTCTGAACACTTGAAATATATTCTGAAACCTCACCGCCTACAAAAGCAGTGCTTGCGGAATACACCTGTGATATAAGAGAGCTGTTCTTAATATTTTTAGCAGAATATTTGTTGTTTTCACTGTTATAGAACACAACTGTCATAGCTGAACCGTTTGAATCAGGCAAAATAATTACATAGTCAAAATTTGTAATTTCATTTGCTTTGCCGCTGTCTGCTGAATTACCGAAAATTTCAGGTATATCTTTACTTTCAAAAACACAGTTATATTCATACATTATAGCTCTGTTTTTAAGAATTGCAGCCCAATTGAAATCACCAATGTCAATATTTGCACCTTTATTAATAGTTTCAACAACACCCTCATCGAATATTTTTTTATTTTCAGAGTCATATATATCATTAGCTTTTCCGACAATTCTGTTATCTCCCACATTGACAATAATTCTGTCTATGATATAGTCCATGGTTTCAATACTGCTGACTTTTTTTGAATTTTCGGAAAGAGAAAGTGTATACAAAGAAAAGTTGTCAAACCACAATGTTGTGACCTGATAACCTGCAAGAATAAAAAGAATAAATATTAATATATTTCTTATTAAATTTCTCATAAGTGCAAACCCCTTATTTTAGAATAGCTTCCACAAACTTAAAATAGCTGCCGCACAAGCGACAGCTAAAGCTTAATATTATTTTCAATAATGCCTTGGCATTATTGTGCGGCGTGTGTGTCAGCTTTGCTGACAT
>CAZZLN010000065.1:0-7890 GCA_964654945.1 uncultured Lachnospiraceae bacterium | reverse complement strand
CGCAAGCTCAAGGACATTTTTTTCTAACAAAGTTCTGACTTTAGGCAAGGGAGGCATAAGAGGTAGTTACAAAGCCGGCCCCCTCCATTGAATGGGTAAATTAATTTTTACAAAATAATTATTGCAATTTCATATAATTATATGTATAATTATGCTAATAATAATATGTAATTTGTGGAAAATCCGGCTTAATGGGAGGTAAAAATGAACACTCTTATACAGTTTAAAAACATTGTAAAGGAATTTGACGGACAAATAGCCTTAAAGGGCATTAATCTGGATATATATGAAAATGAATTTGTAACCTTGCTGGGACCAAGCGGCTGCGGAAAAACCACTCTTTTGAGAATACTTGGAGGATTTTTAAGACAAACAGAGGGTAAGGTGCTTTTTGACGGTGAGGATATAACCGAAATACCTGCATATAAAAGGGAGCTTAACACAGTGTTTCAGAAATATGCTCTTTTCCCTCACCTTAATGTATATGACAATATTGCATTTGGTCTTAAAATAAAAAAAGAGCCAAGAGATATTATTGAACAAAAGGTTATGAGAATGTTAAAGCTTGTTGGTCTTGAGGAATACGGAAAAAGAGGCGTAAATGAAATGTCAGGTGGTCAGCAGCAGAGAGTTGCAATAGCAAGAGCCCTGATAAATGAGCCTAAAGTGCTCCTTCTTGATGAGCCTCTTGGTGCTCTTGATTTAAAGCTTAGAAAAGAAATGCAAAAAGAGCTGAAAAAAATTCAGCAGGAGGTTGGAATAACATTTATATTTGTTACTCATGACCAGGAAGAAGCCCTGACAATGTCTGATAAGATTGTTGTTATGAGAAATGGAGAAATTTTGCAGATTGGCACACCAAAGGATATTTACAACGAGCCTGCAAACAGGTTTGTAGCTAATTTCATAGGCGAAAGCAATATCATAGAGGGTGTTATGAAAGAGGACTGCAAGGTTATATTTGAAGATAAAAAGTTTAAATGTGTTGACTCTGGATTTAAGGAAAACGAAGAGGTTGATGTTGTTATAAGACCTGAAGATATAGACATTGTGTCTGTTAAAGACGGAAAGCTCACAGGCACTGTAAAGTCAGTTTTATTTAAAGGCGTTCATTACGAAACAATTGTAGAAACCAGAACAGGCACTTCAATTACAGTTAAAATGACCGTTACCGAAGATGCTCCTGTTGAAAACACTGACGCTGATGAAGCAATAAGTGCAAAGGGATTTTATCTTGATGCAGCAGATATTCCTGAGCTTACAGTTGCGGATATTATTGCAAGAGCCAATGCTCAGGCTTGGAAAATTTCTGATGAGGAGCTTGTTTCAATATCAAAGGTTGATTATGAAATTAAGGCTGAAAAAGGCACATATCCTGTTACATTTTCAACATCAAAGGATACATCAGTTACCGTAAAAATGATAGTGGCTGATGAAAACAAGGTGGTTGACAGTGATGAAGATGAAGTAATATATGCCGTTGATTTTCTTAAATCCATTGAGGATATAAAAGAAAGTATTGCTCTTGACACTGACCTTAAAACATGGGCAAATGCACAGGCTTGGTCAGGTGATGAAAAAGACAGTATACAAATAACAGATGTAGACTATGATTTTGACCAGGAAAATATCACTACGGGAGAATATAATATAACATTCAGGACAGCCGGCTATGAATACAAAATAGACACCACTGATGAATATAAGGCAGGTGAAAGGGTTGGACTTACATTTACTCCCAATGACATACACATAATGTCAAAGGAGGGTGCATACTGATGAAAAATTTCAGAAAACTTGTTTTTCCCTATATTATATGGTCAGTTATAATGGTTATAATACCTGTGTTTCTTATACTGATTTATGCTTTTACAAAAGAAGGAAACAGCGTTAAAACCTTTGTATTTACATTTGAAAACTTTGAAAAATTTTTCAGCAACAAGCTGTTTTTAGATGTACTTATACGTTCACTTTATATAGCAGTAATAACTACTGTATTATGTATACTTTTAGGATACCCTGCCGCATATTTTATATCTAAGCTTGTGCCTAAATCACAGATTGTTATGATACTTCTTGTAACATTTCCCACTTGGATTAATATGCTTGTAAGAACCTATGCATGGAGAGGCATAATGGATAAAAACGGAATTATAAATCTTATTATAACCTCTCTTGGATTTCAGCCTTTAAAAATTCTTGAAACAAGCTTTGCCGTTATACTTGGTATGGTTTATAATTTTATACCTTTTATGATACTTCAGATTTATAATTCATTAAATAAAATGGACCGCAGCTATATTGAGGCAGCTTCTGATTTGGGAGCCAATAAATATCAGACCTTTTTTAAGGTTATACTTCCTCTTTCCGTTCCCGGAATACTAAGCGGAGTAACTCTTGTTTTTCTTCCTGCCGTATCCAGCTTTTTTATACCTAAGCTTTTAGGCGGAGGACAATATGTTCTTATAGGAAATTTAATTGAAAATCAGTTTTTAACATCAGGTGACTGGGGATTTGGCGGAGCTATATCTCTTGTAATGAGCATAGTAATAATTATATCAATGTATATTACAAGAAGAATTGACAGAAGGGTTGATTCTGAAGGAGGTAATGTATAATGAAAAAACAAAAACATTTATTCTCCAAAATATATATTGCAATAATAATGATATTTTTCTATCTGCCTATATTTTACACTGTTTTATTTTCATTTAATTCTTCAAAATCCTTAAGCAAATTTCAGGGATTTTCATTACAGTGGTATGAAAAAATGTTTAAAAGCCACGATATGGTAAATTCTATATACTACACAATATCAGTAGCAGTAATAGCAACTGTTGTTTCAACAATATTTGGCACAATTACTGCAATAGGTCTTTCAAAATCAGGCAAAAAAATGAGAGCTGTCATATCACAGATAAACGATTTGCCTATTATGAATCCTGATATTGTAACAGGTATAGGTCTTTTAATGTTTTTCAGCTCCCTTGCCGTTAAAAAAGGATATTTGACAATGCTTTTATCTCATATTATGTTTTGCACACCTTTTGTTATACTAAGCATTATGCCAAAGCTGAGAGCTTTAGACCCTAATCTTCTTGATGCAGCTCTTGATTTAGGCTGCACACCTGTGCAGGCATTGAGAAAGGTTATTATTCCCCAGATTACATCGGGAATTGTCGCAGGTGCATTAATTGCATTTACAATGAGCTTTGACGATTTTGTTATATCATATTTTGTAACGGGAAACGGAGTCAGCAATATTTCGATTATGGTTTACACTATGTCCAAACGTGTAAATCCTACTATTAACGCTTTATCCTCAATAGTAATTGCCATTATAACCATTGGCTTAATTTTATTTAATATAATTCCTATAATTAAGAAAAAATTATATAGAAAGGATTGTTTAAAATGAAAAAAATAATTGCAGCTTTATTGTCTGTCACTGTTATTCTTACAGGCTGTGCAGCTTCTGAAAATAACAATTCGGAAATTGAAAAAGTTTCAGGCTTTGAGGGTCAGACACTTAAATTTTATAACTGGGGTGAATATTTGGGAGAAGATGTTATATCAAACTTTGAAGAAAAATATGATGTCACTGTTATAACAGAGTTTTTTGATTCCAATGAAATGATGTATACCAAGCTTATGGCAGGTGATAAATATGACGTTATTGTGCCGTCTGACTATATGATTGAAAGACTTATAAAAGAAGATATGCTTCAGCCTATTGATAAAAGCAAAATTACTAATTTAGATAATCTTGCTGACGGTGTTAAAAATCTGGATTATGACCCTGACAACAAATATTCCGTACCATATTTCTGGGGTATGGTTGGTCTTGTGTATAACACTAATAATGTTGACCCTGCTGAAATTGAAGCAAAAGGCTGGGATATTTTAAAGGATACAAAATATAAGGGAGATATTTATATTTATGATTCTGAAAGAGATGCCTTTATGATAGCATTAAAGGCTCTTGGATATTCTATGAATACTGAAAATGAAGATGAAATCAATGCCGCTTATGAGTGGCTTCTTGAAGTAAACAACACTATGGAGCCGTCATATGTTACTGATGAGGTAATTGATTCAATGGCAAACGGAAATAAAGATATTGCTGTTGTATACAGCGGTGATGCAGCTTATATTTTAAATGAAAATCCTGATATGGACTTCTGTCTGCCGGCTGTCGGCACAAATCTTTGGAGTGATTCAATGGTTATTCCTAAAAATGCCGAAAACCCTGCCCTTGCCAATGAATTTATAAATTATATTCTTGAATATGCTCCATCAAAGGATAATTCTTCAACTGTAGGCTACACTTCTTCAAACAAAGATGTTTTAAAGGATTTATCAGAAACAGAATTTGCTGATAATGCAGCCTATATTCCAAGAACTGATAATGAAAATGATGAAATATTCCACGATAATGAAGTTTTAAGACGTAAGCTTTCAGAATTATGGACAAGTGTTAAAGCACAATAAATTTAAGGCGGCAGAAATTGCCGTCTTTTTAAGAAAGGTAATAATATGAAAATAACTTATATATATCACAGCTCATTTTTAATTGAATTTGAAAGCTGTTATATGCTTTTTGATTATTTTAAAGGAAATATTCCCTTTATTAATAAAAACAAGCCTATATATATTTTTTCAAGTCACTCCCACAGTGACCATTTTAATAAAATTATATTGGAAATATTTAAAAACTTTAATTCTAAATATATTTTATCAAGAGATATTTTTAAAAAATACAAAATTGAAAATGAAAATATAACCTATGTTTATGGAAACAGGGAATATGAAATTGATAATATAAAAATAAAAACTCTTAAATCAACGGATTTAGGAGTTGCTTATATTGTTGAATGTGAAAACAAAACAATATTTCACAGCGGAGATTTGCACTTCTGGGTATGGCAGGAAGAAACAAAACAATACAACAACAATATGGAAGCTAATTACAAAAGAGAAATTGAAAAGCTGAAGGATACTAATATTGATATTGCCTTTATTCCTCTTGACCCAAGACAGGGAAGCTGGTACTATAAGGGTATGGAATATATCCTTAGTAATGTTAAAATTAAAAATGTGTTTCCAATGCACTCTATGGAGAATTATGATTTAATTGATAAATTTATAAATTCCGATCATTATAATAACAGATATAATTCTAAAATTTACAAATTAACGGAGGATAAAACCTATGAACTTTAAAATGGTACACGAAAATTACAATGTAGCTAATCTTGATAAATCCCTCGAATTTTATAAAAATGCTTTAGGTCTTAGGGAAAAAAGAAGAAAAACTGCCGATGACGGCTCTTTTATTATAGTTTACGCAGGTAATGAAACAACTGATTTTGAGCTTGAGCTTACTTGGCTCAGAGATATGGACAGACCTTATAATCTGGGTGACTGTGAATTTCATTTAGCTTTTGCTGTTGATGATTTTGACAGTGCTTACAAAAAGCATAAGGAAATGGGCTGTATATGTTATGAAAATCCTAAAATGGGAGTTTATTTTATATCTGACCCTGACGGCTACTGGCTTGAAATTGTAAAAAGAAAATGATAATTTTACCCTTTGCTTTTTCACCTTTATTTCTTAATAAAAAGATATTAAAAGGGTATCAAATCAGATACCCTTTTTAAAGCACAGCTTATACAGTGTCGGCATAATATTATATTCCTTAATAATTCTTTCTAAATCCCGAATACTGTTTTCATCAGCTTTTTTTCCTGTTTTAACAGACCTGATCATAATGTTTTTTGGAGTATGCTCCATATCTATAAATTCCATTACATTAGCCTTATATCCCATAATTTCAAGTATCCTTGCTCTTATTGCATCTGTAAGCAAGGCTGCAAATCTTTCTTTTAAAATTCCGTAGTCAAGGATAACAGACATATTTTCATTTTTAATCTGATGAAAAAGCTCGTGCTGACAGCAAGGCACATTCATAATTACCTTACAGCCCCATCTTATACCATGATAAATAGCATAATCAGTAGCAGTGTCGCAAGCGTGCAAGGTTATAATCATAGAAATTTTATCATCTGTATTTTCAATATTTGCAATATCCTCACAATAAAATTTAAGCCTGTTAAAGCCCAGCTCCTCTGTAAGCTTATTGCAGTTTTTGACAACATCTTTTTTAAGGTCATAGCCTCTTATTTCAACATTTTTATTTTTAATAATATTAAAATAATGATAAATTGCAAATGTAAGATAGCTTTTTCCGCAGCCCATATCTATAATTATACTGTTTGGGGGAATATTATCCTCAATATCTCTCAGCATTTCAAGAAACTTATTTATCTGTCTGAATTTCTTTTGCTTTTGGCTTAAAACAGCTCCGTTTTTATCCATTACACCAAGTTTATAAAGCCATTGGGTATAAACACCCTCTTTAATAATATAATTTTTTTCTTTGTTATGAGAAAGAATTTTTATGGAATTTGTGTTATCCTTAACACCTGTTATTGTGAACATTCTTTTTTTATTCATTAAAATCACAGCATATTTATCAGCAGTAATATTACACTGCTTAAAATTTTTTGACATTAAATCCGCAATTTCATCAATAATATATTTCGGTTCAACATTTTTATGATACATTTTGTTGCCTTTTAACATTGAAAGCTGATAAAAAAGCTTGTTTTTAATATTTAAGGCATTAATATTTATTTTAACAAAATCCTCATCTGTTTTTTTAATGGGATTGCTTAAAACTGCACTTTCAATACTGTTGCAGTCTATTAAATTTTTCAATTGAGTTTTAAGCTTTTGAATATCCAGCATATTATTTTTTACCTCTGTTTAAATTTACATCAACAAGTATTAAATCTTCCCCCACTTTTACAATATCGCACCAATTTATAAAAAATAAATTGTCTTTGCTTAAAAGTGATATAAAATTGTTTTTATGAACAATGACAATTTTAGAAACACGTCCGCAGGAAGTATCCACAAGAATATCACATACACAGCCTAATTTTTCTCCCGAGCATATATTAATAACATCTTTATTTAAAAGAGATTTTACACATTCCATATAACCACCTCAATATATTATATGAAAAAACCAATCCTTTTAAGCCAGTTTAATAATAATCCAAACCACTGATTTGTGCCTTCGACATTATCCGCAAGGTCAAGACCGTGTTTTCCTTCAGGGAAAATATGAAGTTCAAATTTACAGTTTTTTTCTTTTAATGCTAAAGCCATTTCAATGGAATTTCTGCAATCAACACTGCTGTCCTCAAAAGTATGCCAAATAAATACGGGAGGCATATCCTCTCTTACATTAAGCTCTGATGAAAGCTCCCTTAAAAGATTATTGTTTCCTCCTGAAATATTATCCCTTGTTCTGTTGTGGGTAATATTTTTAGATATTGTAACAACAGGATAACACATACAAAGGGCATCGGGTCTTGCAGATATATCATCAATATCATCTGTTTTTTCATATTCATAATGGTCATAGTGTTCAGCAAGCACAGAAGCTAAATGCCCGCCTGCACTAAATCCCATTACACCGATTTTATTTTCATCAATATTGTATTTATCAGCATTATATCTTATGTATCTCACAGCTCTTTTAACATCATTTATGTAGGTTGGGTGTGCATAAGGTGCAACCCTGTAATAAAGCACAAAAGCACTAATGTTGTTTTCATTTAATTTTTCAGCAACATTTGCTCCCTCGTGACCCGAAAGATGGTCATATCCGCCTCCCGGAAGTATAATAAAACAGCTGTGCTTTTTTCCGTCTTTTATTGCAAATTCTTCAAGCTCAGGCTTGTTTTTGTTGTGTTCGTTTTCATATTCCTTTTTAAAGCCTAAAGGAATACCCTTCCATATGTTTATCATAATTTACC
>CAZZLN010000064.1:0-8170 GCA_964654945.1 uncultured Lachnospiraceae bacterium | reverse complement strand
TAGTCTTGAAAAATTTTTCTTTTTTCAAGTGTCTACTCTAAGGGGATTATATCAGATATTCCACCTGCCGCATTTTTGCAATTCGTTTTTGACAGCTATATAAGTTTCACCGCTGCACATAAGATAATCAATTCCTCTGTTAGCTGTAATTTGTCCAAACCATTTAGTACGATAGTGAACATAGCTTTTGTTTAAATAAAGTATACGATTAGCTTTTGCTAAAAGTGTAAGACCATAAAACACATCATTACTGCTTTTTAAATCTTGAAATCTTATTCCATGAGATAGGATAAATTCTCTGTCAGCTATTTTATTAAAGGGCACTACACTGGCTATTTGAAAAATGCCATCGAAATTTTCCGCATTAAAAGCCACGTTCTGTTTCAGCTTTTTCTTAAAGATATTGTCAATGCACTCGGTATGTTCTTTTCCGGACTGCATATTGCAAAATGATATAGGAGAAATAACTACATCACCGTTGTTGTTCTCCAGCGTTTGCAATGCATCTGCGAAGTAATCTTTTTCAAAATAATCATCTGCATCCAAAAAAGCTATATATTTGCCGCGAGCTAAATTGAGTCCGCGGTTTCTGGTACGGGCAGCTCCCATATTTTCTTTGTTTTTCAGGACAATTAACCTAGAATCTCTTGCAGCGTAGTCCATCAACATATTAGCAGCTCCGTCTGTTGAACAATCATCTATTGCAATCAATTCAAAATTCCTGAAGGTTTGATTTAAAACAGAATCCAAACACGGAGCAAGATATTTATCCGGGTTGTATACAGGCATAACCACAGAAAGAAGCGGCAGAGCATCGTTATTAACCTTTGTGTTATATAGTGTTGATAAATTCGACATTATTTTAAGCTCCTTGCTGTCCTGATTTTGCTGATATTTTCAATTGAGCGTTTCTGTTACAAATTCTTAGAAAGAGTATCCTGTTACTTCCGATACAGTCCCATATTATAGAGCCGTACCTTTAATTTACGTTTGACTATATGCTGAAAATTCTTTTTATATAAATATTTGACAAGCCTTTCTGAATTTTTATCCGTAATGAGGTTTATCTCTTCCTGTGTGTAATATTCCAAAGTGATATAGTTCTCATTTATGTAATCGGAAAACGTATCAAAAAAAATGTCCGTTTTGCTTATAGCCTCACGGAGTCTGCAGTGGATTATGAAGTGTAATAATATCATAAAAATAAAGTCGTATATTTTTTTCTTCAGAAATTTCTGTAATTCTGCTTTTTTATAGTAGAAAGAATTATAACTGTCTATCAGAATCTTACAGTATTTATCAAAATTCGGATAATATTTAATGAAACTTGCTTAGGGTGTGTGAAATTTTTTCTGTAAATTATCTTTCTATGATAATTACAATAATAATTTGTAAGGGCGGTTAAGCAGTTTTCTGTTTAATCGCCCTTAATTGCACCTAGTGTTTACACAAAGCTTGAAACGGCTTTTCTTTACTGAAATTTATCCCAGTATTCTCTTATCTTATTTTCTTCTACAGCCTGTAAATACTCATCAGCTATATCAAATACTTCACTTTCATCACCTATGGCATACTGAAGCTTATCACCTTTTTTAAATACATTTTTTTTATTTTTGCTGTTTTCAAGCCATTTTCTGAAATCAGCTTCCCATTTATCAGCACCATCAGTGCCAATATCCTCATAGCAGCTCATTTCATCTTTAACCTCAAATATAAAATCTTCAATATCAAGCTTAATCATTTTTACCTCCAAATAAATTAAGTCCAAAATATTCATAAGCAAGGCTTGTTGCAACTCGTCCTCTTGGTGTTCTCTTGATAAAACCTTGCTGAATGAGATATGGCTCATATACATCTTCTATTGTTTCTGATTCTTCGCCTATTGATACTGCAAGAGTATCCACACCTACAGGACCTCCGTCAAATTTATCTATCATACATTTAAGCAATTCTTTGTCTATATTGTCAAGACCGTTTCTGTCAACCTCTAAAATATCAAGGCTGTTTTTTGCAACTTCTTCAGTTATTACGCCATCATATTTAACCTGTGCAAAGTCACGAACTCTTTTTAAAAGCCTGTTGGCTATTCTTGGTGTACCTCTTGAACGCCTTGCAAGCTCTAATGCGCCATTGTCATCAATTGCTATTTTAAGAACGTTTGCCGAACGCTTTATTATTTTTGTAAGCTCCTCCGGAGAATAAAGTTCAAGTCTGCTTACTACACCAAATCTATCTCTTAAAGGTGCTGTCAAAAGTCCTATTCTCGTTGTAGCACCAATAAGAGTAAATTTTGGCAAATCAATTCTTATACTTTTAGCATCACTGCCTTTTCCTATTACTATATCCAAAACAAAGTCTTCCATAGCGGGATAAAGCACTTCTTCAATAAGCCTGTTTATTCTGTGAATTTCATCTATAAAAAGAATATCCCCTTCATTTAAACTGTTTAATATTGCTGCCATATCTCCCGGTCTTTCTATTGCAGGACCTGATGTTATTCTGATATTTGTGCCCATTTCATTTGCGATTATGTTTGAAAGAGTGGTCTTTCCAAGTCCCGGAGGACCATATAACAATACATGGTCAAGACATTCTCCTCTTTGCTTTGCGGCAGACATATATATTTTCATATTTTCTTTAACCTTTGTCTGACCTATATAGGAATCAAGGCTCATTGGTCTTAAGCTTAGTTCAATATCCATATCCTCGTTTCCGTTATATTTTGATGTTACAAGGCGATTGTTATCCCCTGTGTCTATTGTTCTTTTTTCCATTTTTATTCACCTTAACTTAATGCTTTGAGAGCCTTGCTTATAATTTGTGAGCTGGTCATATCCTCACTATATATTTGCGATATAGCCTTGTTAGCTTCAGCTTTTGAAAATCCAAGTGCCATAAGTCCCTCCATAGCTTCATTTCTTGCAGAGCTATCTGATATTACGGAGGTTATTGCAGAACTGTCACTTACTGTTTGCTCATTAGAAATTTTATCCTTTAATTCAAGGGCAATTCTCTGTGCAGTCTTTTTGCCTATCCCCTGACCTGATGAAAGAGATTTTATATCATCGGTTATTATTGCGAGGGCAAGCTCCGGCGGTGTCATTGAGCCTGTAAGAGATAATGCACTTTTAGGTCCTACACCTGTCACACCTATAAGGAGATTAAACATATTATGCTCCTCTCTGCTCATAAATCCGTAAAGAGAAATTTCATCTTCTCTTACAGCCATATATGTATATATTTTAGCTTCTGTATTTATTTTAAGCCTGCCTGCTGTTGCAGAGCTTACATTTATATTATAGCCTATACCATTATTGTCAATAACTATATTTCCATCACTTATATATTCTATATTTCCTTTTATAAAGCTTATCATAGGAAAACCTCCAACATACTGTTATATTTATAATAACTGTTTTTCATAAATTAGTCAACTTATTTGAATATATTAAATATTTTCGGCATATATATTCTTTAACAGGAGAGATAAATATGCTTTTAAAATATTTCAGCAAAAATATACAGACAAGCCTTTTAAAATTTGATATTAAAAATGCAAGAGAAATAAGAATACGTATCGGAAAACCTATATTCGTAAGAGGTATGAAAGAAATAAAAATTGAATACATACCAACAAAATATGATATAGATGAAACCTTTGCAAGAATATGCAGATTTTCACCCTATGCTTATAATGAAGATATAAAAAGGGGCTATATAGTATTGGAAAATGGCTGCAGGGTTGGCATATGCGGTGATGTTGTAGAGGAAAATACAGTTAAAAATATTTCTTCACTTAATATCAGAATTTCAAAACAGGTAACAGGCTGCTGTGAAAAAATAATAGATATTATAAATGGAAATGTACTTATTGCATCACCTCCCGGTTGTGGAAAAACAACAATGCTGAGAGATATTATAAGATACTGGAGCAATTCCGGAAAAAATATAGGCATAGCCGATGAAAGAGGAGAAATAAGCGGTTCTTCAATGGGACAGGCATATCTTGATATTGGTGAAAGAAGCGATGTTATATTAAACTGCAAAAAATCAAGAGCTATGGAAATGCTTTTAAGAAGTATGGCTCCTGATATAATAGCTGTTGATGAATTAGGCGGAAGTGAGGATATAAAGGCAGTATTTGAAATTATACACAGTGGTATAAATCTGCTTGCCACAATACACGCAAAAGATATAGATGAAATAAAGTTTAAGCTTGAAAGACTTTATGAAAAATCTGTTTTTGATAATATAGTTTTTTTAAAAGGAATAGGCACAGTAGATAAAATTTATAACAAGGAGTTTGAAATAATATGGCAGTAAAAATATTTGGAAGCATATGTATAATGTTTGGAATTACAGGAATAGGCACAGCTCTTGCTCTAAAAGAAAAATACAGGCTTGACAGCTTTTTGGAGCTTAGAAAAAATATTAATATGCTTATGTCAGAGCTTTTATATAACAGAGAAATGTTCTATGATGCAATTAAAAAAATATATGAAAGCTCTGTTGGAATGAAAAAAGTATACGAAGAAATATTAAAAGGATTAGAAAATAACAATTCGGCATATCTGTCATGGAAATTTGCCTTTGAAAAATATAAAAATGATTTATATATGAATAGTGACGAAATAGAAAGAATATCAAGCTTTGCCAATATTTTTTCATCAGCAGACTTTGATTATCAAAAAAGTGAAATAAACTCTATGGCAGATTATATAAATGATAAAATTAAAAATTCTAATGAAAAATGGCAAAGAGATATTAAGCTATACAGAAGCATTTCTCTTTCAGCAGCAGCCTTTGTGGTTATTTTGCTTTTTTAGGAGGTGTATTAAATGGATATTAATATTGTGTTTAAAATTGCTGCTGTGGGTATACTTGTTGCAGTATTAAATCAGGTGCTTACAAGAGCAGGACGTGAGGAGCAGGCTATGCTTACAACTCTTGCAGGTCTTGTTGTGGTGCTTTTTTGGGTAGTCAGATACATAAGTGATTTGTTTTCAACAGTACAGACACTTTTTAATTTACAGGTGATTTTATGGAAGCTGATGTAATAAAAATTGCTGTTACAGGACTTATAGGTGCAGTTCTTGCTGTTGTGCTTAAAGATCGTTTGCCCGTGTTTGCACTTATGGTATCTGTAATTACCGCCATTGTAATATTTATTTTTATATTACCCGGTATTGCAAAGGTTACAGAGCTTTTTGAAAGAGTAAAAAACAGCGGCAATATTAATGTTGAATATATTGCTGTAATTATAAAATCTGTTGCAGTTTCATATATTTCAATGTTTTCTTCACAGCTTTGCAGAGATTTTGGTCAAAACAGTATAGCTGATAAGGTTGAGCTTGGAGGAAAGCTGGTTATTATGGGATTGGCAGTTCCTGTCGTGACAGGTCTTATGGAAAGTGTGTTGAATATATTTTAGAGGTTGCCTATGAAAAAAATAATTCTGATTTTAATACTTATATGCTTAATGTCTGTAAATGCCTATGGCGAAAATGAGCTGTCATCCTTTGATATAAAAAATATTGAAGATACTGCAAGAGAGGAAACGGGACTTTCTTTTTCTTCGCTTTTTTATTCTGTCATAAAAGGCGAGGGCAAAAAAATTATTTCTGATATTTCAGACAGCATAAGCAATTTATTTCTAAAAGAAATAAAGGATAATTCAGATTACATAAAAGCAATTATAATAATTAGTCTGCTATGTGGAATACTCAACACCATAACAATAGATTTAAAAGATAAATCAATATCAGAGCTTGTGTTTTATGTTGGACAAATATTAATTCTTACAATAGCTGTTACAGCATTTAAAGAAGCCATATCAGTTATGAGAGATGCGGTTTTGTCAGTTATTTCAATAATAACTGCTGCAATACCTTTTATGATAAGTGTTGCTGCGGCAGCAGGAAAGGTTATAAGAGGCAGTGTGCTTACAATGACAACTGCAATATTATCAGGAATAGTAAATGGAGCAATAATTCCCTTAGTTACAACCACAACTCTTATAAAAATAGTAAATCTTATATCAAAAAAGAATATGTTAAATAAAATGTCTGTACTTTTTAAAGATATAACCTCTTATATAATAAAAGGAGGAGGATATATTTTTATATTTTTAATGAGCTTTGAAAGAATAGGGGGAGCAGCAGTAAGCAATCTTGTTGGAAATTCAGTAAAATCGGTAATTGGAATGGTTCCGGTTGTAGGTGATGTTGTTGAAGGAAGTGCAGAAATTGCGGCAGGTGCTGCAGGCACTGCGGCTGCAGGCTCAAGTATAGTTATTGTTATTATAATTATATCAGCTGCTCTTGTGCCGGTTATTAAAATTGGTGTTATAACCGGAATATACAAGGTTCTTGCAGCAGTTGTAGAGCCTGTATGTGATAAAAATACTGTTGAAATAATTGATACTATAGGTGAAAGCTGCAAACTTATTTTAGGCTGTCTTTTTATGGTGATATTTATGTTTGTGGTTTCAGTTTTTATAATGCTGGGTGGTCTGAATGGATAAAATAATACAGTATGTTTTAAATATTGCAGTTTATGTTATACTGACAGGTTTTGTTTCAATAATTCTGCCTAATAACTCTTTTAGAAGATACACAGGACTTATTATGGGAATTATACTTGTGAGAATAGTGCTTGAGCCTTTAAAGAAAGGAATTATGCCATGGTAAAAATATTTAAGGATAAAAAAATAACAGGTGTATTTGCAGCCATAGTGATTTTTGGCATAGTGCTTATGCTTGGAGGAAAGAATGTTAATTTTAGCAATACTGATAAAACAACTGAAGTCAGCACAGAGGATTATGACCTTGAACAAAGGCTGTCTGATATTTTGTCAAAGACAAAGGGGGCAGGAAAGGTAAATGTAATGATTACATATAAAACCGGCAGAGAAAAAATTATAGCATACAACACCAATAACGAAAAAGACAATTCCGCTTTTTCCTCAAGAGAAAGCTCCGAAGCCGTAATAAACGGCAATTCACCTGTTATATTAAAGGAGCTTTATCCTGAAATAGAAGGTGTGCTTATTGTTGCACAGGGAGGAGGAAATACAGAAGTAAAAAATAATTTAATAAGAGCCTCTCAAGCATTATTGGGGATTGATGTGAATAAAATAGAAGTATTAGTAATGAAAAAGGAGGATTAATATGTTTTCAATCAAAAAAAACCAAGTAATTATATCAGCCTTGGTTGTAATGGTAGCTGCTGCAGGTTATCTTAATTACATAGACTCAAACCCGTCAGCAGTAAGCGATGTTATGTATTCAGAGGAAGGAGATGTTGCTGCCGTAATGGGCGATAGCGGTGATGAAATTGCAGTAAGTGATGAAAATCCTGAAATTGCTGCTGCAAGTGAGGCAACAACTGCCGAAACTGCTGATTCAGCAGTTGTTGATGAGGCTGCAAACCCTGATGCCGGTGAAGCTGTATTTGTAAATTCTTCAAAGGATTCATCTTATTTTATGCAGGCTAAGCTTGAAAGAGAGCAGGCAAGGGCAAAACAAAAGGATATGCTCAATGAAATGTTGAATAATAATAATATTGATGAAGAAAAGAAAAATGAAGTAACCACTGCTATGCTTCAAATTCAGCAGAGAATAGAAAAGGAAACTGCTGCTGAAGCTATGATTGAGGCTAAAGGCTTTAATGAGGTTTATGTAAGAATTGACGATGACACTGTTGATGTTGTTGTGGATAAGGCAGAGCTTACAGATGCGGAAATTGCTCAAATTGAGGATATTGTAAAAAGAAAAACAGGTGTAGGTGCTGACAAAATAAGAATAAGCCCTCTTAAAAAATAACAAAAAAATTTAAAAAATACCATTACTTTCAAAGAATATAACTTTAATACAAACATAAAATAAATACATCTTAAAATTTGGCTTTTGAAAATTCAAAAGCAAAAGGAGGGTATGTTTATGAAAAATAATGTTATAGATTATACTGCACTTATTCTTGTTATTATCGGTGCAGTAAACTGGGGACTTATAGGCTTTTTCCAATTTGATCTTGTAGCCTTTATATTTGGAGGTATGGATAGTTTGTTAAGCCGTATTATTTATGCACTTGTAGGTATTTCAGGCTTATATTCAATTTCATTTTTGTGCAGAAGCAGTTCAGATACTTTTGCAAAAAACCATTGACTAAA
>CAZZLN010000063.1:0-8547 GCA_964654945.1 uncultured Lachnospiraceae bacterium | reverse complement strand
TTCACCTCAAAATACATTTTTCAGAAATAATTTATATGAATTTATATAATAAGAATAAGGTATAAAATTTCAATTTACAATACTTTACAACCAATTTACAAAAATTATGAAATTTGTGAAGTAAAATTTTTATTGATACTTTAAAAAATATAATATATAATTAGCATTGTAAAAGGAGTGAATATTATGGAATATATTGTAGAAAAAATACTTGAAATTTTGGAGGAAAACAAAATTACTGTTTATTCTTTAGCTAAATCCAGCGGTATAAATCAAAGCACATTGCATATGATACTGCACTTTAAAAGAACAATGCAGCCAAAGCATTTTTATGCCATTATAGAAAATCTGCCAATATCGATAAGCCTTAAAAATGAGCTTACAACATTGTTTCAAATGTATTCATTGGGTCACTGTAAATATAGTGCCGGTACTATAATTTTAGATATGCTTAAAATATTTTCTGAATATACTTACAGCAACAGTGAAAACACATTGTTAAATATCCTTCCCCGCACAGACAGCTCAACTAATATTGATACTATTTATAGCGGTTATAATATACAGCCTGTAATCGGTCATCTTATTATAAAAGAAATGAGCAGAAAAAATCCTAAGGCTTATGTTTATATCCCTATGAACAAGGCATTTTTAAATACATATATAGACAGTATTGTAAAGCAATATAAAACCGGCATAAAAATTACACTTTTTATCGATTTGTTAAATACGTCTGCCGAAACAAATGACAATTATAACCTTAAAATATTTAAAAATATTTTGCCTTTGGCTTTGTCCTATTCTGATAACTATGAATTTTATTACACATATGTAAATTCAATAATTAATGAAAGCTATTTAACACCTTATCCTTACTTTATAGCTTTATCTGATGTAATAATTTTTATTTCCGCTGATTTCAATGAAATTATGATTATTAATGACAAAAAAGTAACCGAAAGAGTAAATCAAATGTGCGAAGGTATGCTGCAAAAATATAAAAAGCTCTTGGAGATTTCTGCAAATGTGCCAAATATTGTAGAAAACTTAGTGCAAAATCAAAATGACTGCACAACTCATCTTTGCATCGAATATGAACCCTGCTTATCAATGCATTTTACAGAAGAACTGATTGATGCTGTTATACCCCAAGAAGTATTTATGCGTGAACAGCTTGTTCAGGCACTTAATACAAGGCTTGCTCAGCTTAAAAATATTAATAAAAGCATTCAGATATTTAACAAAAAATCCTTAATGGAGTTTGCAAAAACAGGTGTTATTCAGGAATTTCCAAAGGGATATTCAAGACCTTGCACAAAAAAAGAACGAATTTTTATACTTAACAGCCTTTTAAATTATGCTGATTCAAATAACCATAATATTCAGGCAATAAATCCGATAAATCTTAATATTTCCGACTGTCTGTCACTTATTGTTCAAAATGACAGTTGTCTGCAATTTACAATATGGAATGATAACAAGCTTCAGCTTAAATACTTTTATACAACTCAGTATTCTATTTGCAAACATTTTTATGATTTTATAAATGATATTATAAATACTGATTACCTCTATTCAAAAAAGGCAACTATCGAATTTATTAAACAAGCTATTCAGTATGTCGAAAACATTAAAGAATAATTTAACCGGTTGTATCCAGCGGGAGCTTTACAAGCTCTCACTGAATATAAAAAATAGCGGAGTACAAATATACTTTAAGCTGTTTTCTTTTCAAACAAATACATTTTTGTTTGTTCATTCATAATATATCCTTGACATATAAAAAGTGAACCGAAAATGCGGTTCACTAAAAATTAATTTAGCTTGTAAACCATATAATTAAGAAAAGCAGCAAATATACACCATATCAGATAGGGTATTTGCAGATATGCTGCAAATGGTTTAATAATATAAAATTGATATATCATTATTATTATAAGTATAATTAATACAATCAGCCATACAAAAGCTAATAAATACTGTGAAAAATCAAAGAAAATTATACTCCAGAAAAAGTTAAAGCATAGCTGTGCTGCGTATATTGCCAGTGCTTTTCCTTTGTTTTTATTATCGGATAAATAAATCATATATGAAGATATTCCCATCAAAATATAAAGCACTGTCCAAACTATAGGAAAAATAAAAGGCGGCGGACTGAATGACGGCTTATTGAACCCATAATTTGACATATCTCCGCTTAATAAAGCGGATAGAGCACCTATTAATATCGGTATTAAAACAGAAATAATTAACAAATTTTTATTTTTGATTTTCATTACTACCTCCATAAAATCTTTATAACTGAATTATATGTTAAAATATAAAAAATATGTACATTATTATAAAACATAGGCAACAGTTCTCTGTATAGCATAAATTTTCAAAATTCTCAAAATCAAGAAAAATTTTCTTGACAATCCCATTATTACAATGTATAATATTATTTATTGATTATGTGCGTGTAGCTCAGCTGGATAGAGCGTCTGACTACGGATCAGAAGGCCGCGTGTTCGAATCATGTCACGCACATTAAATTTAGATAACAGCATCTTTCAGAGTATTTCCGATTGGTGCTGTTTTTTCTGTTTACTCTCACTGATGTTATAAGCTTATTATTATGGAGAATTATTATGGAGAAATTTAATTATTATTGACAAATATAACAATTAATGTTATTATTACTAAAGAAATAAATATTTACTTATCAAGAGAGGCGGAGGGAACAGGCCCTATGATGCCCGGCAACCGGTCAAAAGACAGCGGTGCCAATTCCTGCGGGTTATTCCGAAAGATGAGTTTTTAGAATAAGCCCGAGGGGCTTTTATTTATTTAAGGCTATTATTTATTTTTAGCTTTATTTAGCGGCTTAATTTTTTATAAAAGCTTTTATTTTAGAAAAACTTTTTATTTAGTATATATTTATTTATGATACAGCATTTAACGAAAGGAGAAATTTTAATGAAAAGATTATTTACTTCTGAATCTGTTACAGAAGGTCACCCCGATAAAATCTGTGACCAAATTTCAGATGCGGTTCTTGACGCAATTCTTGCGCAGGACCCAATGGCAAGAGTTGCCTGCGAAACATTTACAACAACAGGTCTTATTATTGTTGGCGGCGAAGTGACAACTAACTGCTATGTTGATATTGACCAGATAGCAAGAGAAACAGTAAGAGAAATAGGATATGACAGAGCGAAATATGGTTTTGACTGTGACAGCTGTGCAGTTCTTACATCTTTAAAGGGACAAAGTCCTGATATAGCTCAGGGTGTAAACAGTTCTCTTGAAGCAAGAAAAGGCGAAACTGATAAATTTGATACAGGTGCCGGTGATCAGGGTATGATGTTTGGTTTTGCCTGTGATGAAACAGAAGATTATATGCCAATGCCTATTTATTATGCTCATAAACTCACTAAAAAGCTTAGCGAGGTCAGAAAAAACGGCACTCTTTCTTATTTAAGACCTGACGGAAAATCTCAGGTAACAGTTGAATATGATAATGACAAGGCTGTAAGAATAGACACTGTGGTTATATCATCTCAGCACGCCCCTGAGGTTGAGCATAATCAGATTGAAAAGGATATAATTGAAAAGGTTATAAAGGCGGTTATACCTTCAAATTTACTTGATGAAAATACAAAATATTATGTTAATCCGACAGGCAGATTTGTTATAGGCGGTCCTCAGGGTGATGCAGGCTTAACAGGAAGAAAAATTATTGTAGATACCTATGGCGGCTATGCAAGTCATGGCGGCGGTGCTTTCAGCGGAAAAGACCCTACAAAGGTTGACCGTTCGGCAGCCTATGCCGCAAGATATGTGGCAAAAAATATTGTAGCAAGCGGAATTGCTAAAAAATGCGAAATTCAGCTGGCTTATGCAATAGGTGTTGCTCAGCCGTTATCAATTCTTGTAAATACTTATGGAACAGGAAAAATTGCTGATGATAAAATTGTGGATATAATAAAATCAAACTTTGATTTAAGACCTGCCGCAATTATCGAAAACTTTGATTTAAGACGGCCTATATATAAGCAGACTGCCGCCTATGGTCACTTTGGCAGAAGTGATATAAATGTTCCTTGGGAAAAGACAGACAAGACAGATGTTTTTAAAAATGCTTTATAACAAAATACCCCTCACGAAATTGTGAGGGGATTTTTATTACCTTTTATTTTTAAATTTATTTTTGTTTCTGTAGATATTATCAGGCACATAAATTTCATTTACATCACCTGCAACCCTGACAGGATTTTTAAGCTGATATTTTTTATCAAAAAGTGTATAAAGCACAGCCAGAATAATTGAAACAAGACTGACAATTAAGCCAAGATAAAAGCCCTGTGGCTGATACTTAAATGTTATTTCGTGAGTGCCTGCAGTAAGGTCCACACCAATAACGCCCTTTTCGCCAATTGACACCTTATCAACTTTTTGACCGTCAACATATACACTCCAGCCGTCACTGTAAGGAATAGATGTAAACATAACACCGTCTTCTCCGGCATTAACAGTACCTGTAATTTCAGTATCATCAAATTTTGAAATTTCATAAGGTGACTGACTAAGCTTATCATAGGCAGCCTGGAACACAGAATCGTCATAGCTTGCCAAATAAAGCTTAACAGTACCGTCTTTACGATAAGTCTTTTCAAACTCACCCTTATTGGTAAGAGCAAACTGAATATCCACAGTTTCTCCTGCCTTAACCTCGCCTATATCAAAGAGGCTCTTGCCTGCGCTAAGCTCTCTGTCCTCGCTTATTCTTTCAGTGCCGTCAGGAGTGATAACCTTATATATTACTCTTTTTGCATTGCCTGCATCAACATAGGCAAATACATATTTATCAGCATCCATAACAGTTGAAGAAGATACTGTAGGCTCAAATCCAAGATTTGCGGGATTAGTAAGCTTATACTTAAATTCATTTGCATTTATGGTTTCGGACACATCCATATATGTTCTCTGAATATTTGTAACAGGAATATCATTAAACATATTTCCCGCAGTGCCGGCAGCATTATTTACAAATTCATTTTGCACCTTAAAAGGAGTAGAATCCTCTGTCTGCCAATCCTTAACTGTTGAATTAACCATAAATCCGAGAGGCAGAACTCTGTCATTTTCATATACCCAGACATTTTTAAAATTGTTGATTTTTGTATATCTGTTATTGTTAATTTCTCCGTCTTTATTCATAACATATTTAATGTCGAACAAAGCATCTACAAGTGCTGTAGGGTCATAATATCTAAAACTGTTTCCCGTAGCAGCAATACCAAGACTTCCTATTAAATCACATATTCCTCCGGGAGCAAGAGATGAAAACTGAGAAAAACCGTTGTAATGATAAAGGTCGGCATCATTAATAGTAGTAAATCTTCTGAACTCTGTTCTGTAGAAATTGCCATTTTCTTTTTCATTGAGAAATTCCACTGCCTGATTTGCACCGTCAAAATATTTACAATAAGCATCTCTTGAGGTTGTTCTGTCAAGTCCCTCATAGGAGCTGAATGTACATTCTGCAATAGCACACACAAGAAGAAGAAACACAATAGGCATTCTGTCATTTTCTCTTGTTTTGGCATATATGTTAATAACAAAAACATATAATACAACAGCAACAATATTTATAACAATATCAACATCCGTAAGCACTCTGTCAATATCGGAAATAACTGGCACAAGCAAATATTCGGTTATAAGTATGACAGCAACATAGCAAATTGCAGCATAGTTTATAATTCTGACATCAACACTTTTGATATTTAAAAATCCCTTATAGGCTATAGTAAGAAGAATAAAGCTATAAATAAATGTATATCTGTGAGGCAGGTTTGACGGAAAATGAAAACCGTGAATCATATAGTCAAAAGGCTTAATACAGCTGCATAAAAGCATAAACACAAGCAAAGCACCCACAAGCCATTTTTCCTTTTTATTAATATTTCTGTTAAAGAAATAAAGAGGAAGCACAGTCACTGTTAAAACTCCAGAATATACATTAGGCAAGTCCTCATTTCTTGCAAGAACAACAGGTCTTGCTCCAATAAAGTGGTTTGTAATAAGCTGATAAACATTTTCATATATTTCAAAGGCAGGGAAGCCTGTTTCACTTGTAGCGGTATTTCCAAGAGCAATAGCTGTCGGAATAGTAAGGAACATAGAAATTCCTCCGCCTATGAGAGAAACTATTGCAAACTTAACTACAAGAGAAATAATTGTTTTTTTGTCGTTTTTCCAAGAATAGGTGTAAAAAAGCACAACAAGAAAATATAAAGCCGCAAACACACAAACAAGGAACGCAATATAAAAGTTAATAAGAATTACAACTGCAAGAGTAATGCAGTAGGTAAGATGTCTGTTGTTTTTAACAAGAGCTTCTATACCATAGGCAACAACAGGGAACAGTGCTACGGCATCGAGCCACATAACATTCCAGTAATAGCCTGTCATGTATGCGGAAAAAGCATAAAACAACCCAAATACAACAATAAGAACAGTGTTTCTGTTAAATCTTTTTCTTAAATAATAAGTAAAGAATGCACCTGCAAAGCAAGTCTTTAAGAGAATGAAAAGAGCCATTGCTTCAGGCATATATTCCTGCGGAAACAAAAGTATAAAAATACTTAAAGGCGAAGCTGTATAATAAGCCATCTGAACAAAAAATTCCTTGCCAAGACCGCCCTCCCAGCTGTAGAATAAGCTTTGTCCGTTTAAAATTCTGCTTCTCAGCTCTTCATGAAAAGGGCCGTACTGATGATAAAGGTCAACCTTTAACACAATATTTTCCCCTAACGGGAACACACCTCTCATAATATATGTAGAGCCCATAATTAAAAATGTGAGAATAAATGTTAAAATAACCCATCTGTTTCTAAAAAGTAAGCCTTCTTTATTTTCTGCCATAATTTTTCTCCTTATACAAAGATAAATAATTTACTAAAAATATAATTTAAAGTCACAATAACAAACTGTGCCGCAACCTTACAGAAGCTGTCATTCCATTTAAGCACGCCTGTTGTAACATTCATCCACACAATTTCAAATCCAAGTGAAAAAAGTCTTGCACCCAAAAATTTAATTGCTTCACTCATAACCAAAGCAGGCTCAAAGGAATTTGACCCAAATACAAAAACCTTATTTGTTATAAAAGCAAAGGCAACGGCAAAGACCCAGCTGCCTACAGTCGCAATATTTATAACAAGCTGTGTAGGCTCATTTTTCCCCGAAGCAATCCTTTTTATAAGCTCATAGCTGACAACGCTGACAACAGTGGTAATCACACCGAATGCAACATAGCTTATGGTTTCTCTGTTAAAAATCAAACTAAATAGCTTCTCCATATACTTTATCTCCTGTAATCATGTTTGGGGTCTTTAATATTTGTTTTGCCTATTAAATATATTGGTCTGTTTTTAACCTCAATATAAATCTTAGCAACATATTCTCCTAAAATACCACTGCATAAAATTATACAGCCGCCGAGAAAAAGCATAATTGTCATAAGTGATGCGTAACCGGGAAAATCCTTTCCATGGACTAAAGTTCTTATAAAAATATAGACAAGATAAATAAATGAACAGCCTGAAATCAAAGAGCCTAAATAAATTGCCATTTTAAGAGGGACAGTTGAAAAAGCCGTAATTCCGTCTGCCGCATACTTAAAAAGACCCCAGAAGCTCCACTTTGTTTCACCTGCGGCACGTTCAACATCATAAAAGCTTATCCACTTTGTTTCAAAGCCAACCCAACTGAAAATGCCCTTGCTGAAACGCTGAACCTCACTCATAGCAAGAACACCGTCAATCATTTTTCTGTTCATCATTCTGAAATCCCCTGCACCGTCAGGCATATCCACATCAGAAATTTTATTTACAAATTTATAGAAATTTTTTGTAAAAAATCTTCTCAAAGGGGAATCGCCATCTCTTGATGCTCTGTTGGTGGCACAGCAGTCATAGCCCTCCTCCATCACTGCAATCATATCGGGAATAAGAGCAGGCGGGTGCTGCAAATCCGCATCCATAATTACGGCATAATCACCTGTTGAATTTTTAAGTCCCGCATACATAGCCGATTCTTTGCCGAAATTTCTGGAAAATGAAATATATTTAACCCTGTTGTCTTTATTAGCAAGCTCCTCCATTATTTTAATAGTATTATCCTTGCTGCCGTCATTTATAAACAGGAAATTAAAATCATAATTTTTTATTTCATCAATAACCTTGCAGCTTTCATCATAAAATAATTTCAAAACTTCCTGTTCATTATAACAGGGAACTATTAAATCTATCTGCACAATATCTACCTCCAAATATACATATTCAAGTCAATCTAATTTGGTAACATACTTGCAACAATAGTATAAAATTATTCGTGAAAATATATAACTGTTTTAGCATATGAGGACGAGCAATGCTCGCCCCTACAATATATCCCTCCACCGGCAGAGCCGGTCCCACGCAAAATCACCTAAGCCCTCCTTGCCTAAAGGAGGGAAGCAAATGCTCGCATTTGCAGGGAGGATTCTTTTTTGTTGGA
>CAZZLN010000062.1:0-9118 GCA_964654945.1 uncultured Lachnospiraceae bacterium | reverse complement strand
TCGCTGTTTAAGCCGATTAGCAGACTTTTTGGCTTTTGGAAGTGTCAAAGATGGGTATATATTTTATTTTGCCGTTAAAATCCGCTTTTATTATTTTATATATTTTTAAGACGGGAATTTAACAATTGTAAAGCAAAAAAACTAAGCCGTTATGATGCTTTTAAGCCTGTTTAATATTATAAGTGTCAAACTTTCGAATTTTTAATATGATTTAAAATTTATTTTATTGAATAGAAATGCTTTTTGTGCTATACTATAATTTAGTATAATAAGAATGGAGATATAAAAATGGAAACAGTATTTGACAAGGCAAGAGAGCTTGCTGAAATGTTACTTGAATCAGAGCAGGGCAAAAAAATGAATGATGCCAGATATATATTTGAAAGCAATGAAAAAGCAAAAGCTGAGCTTTTAAACTACACAAATTTTATGCAGGCAGTCCAGATGAGAATTAGTGAAAATAATTTATCACAGGAAGAAATAAATAAGGAATCTGAAAAATTAAGAGAGATGAGAAAAAAGCTTCAGGCAAATCCTATAATTAATGATATGGTTGCTGCTGAAAGTGATTTTAATTTGTTTGTAAATCATGTAATGAATGTATTTCAGGCAACATTACAGGGTGACCCTGAAGGCGGTGCCGGCTGCAGTGGAAGCTGCAGTACCTGCGGAGGCTGTCACTGATTTTAAGAGGTAAATTATATGAGTGGTAAAATGACACCAATGATGGTCCAGTATATGGAGATAAAAGAAAAATACAAACATTGCATATTATTTTACAGACTTGGAGATTTTTACGAGATGTTTTTTGAAGATGCTCTTATAGCATCTAAAGAGCTTGAAATTACTCTTACGGGAAAAGACTGCGGTATGAAAGAAAGAGCTCCTATGTGCGGAGTGCCTTTTCATTCTGCTGACGGATATATTGCCAAGCTTATTGAAAAAGGCTACAAGGTTGCAATCTGTGAACAGGTGGAAGACCCTAAAACCGCTAAGGGTATTGTAAAAAGAGATGTAATCAGAATTGTAACTCCCGGAACGGTTCTCGATACAAATGTTCTTGATGAAAGCAAAAACAATTATCTTATGTGTATATATGCTGATGAAAAAGGAGGATTTGGCTTAGCAACCTGTGATGCTACAACAGGTGATTTTATTGTGTCTGAATTTGAAATTGATGATGAAAATAAAATAATTGATGCTATTGCCATGTATACTCCTGCTGAAATTATTGCAAATGAGCTTGCTAATGAAAAGCTTTATACAAGAATTTTAAATATATTTGATATTAAAATATCTTCATATGAAGAGTGGGTGTTTGAATATCAGTATTGTAATATTCTTTTATGCAATCATTTTAAAGTGCTTAATCTTTCAGGTTACGGAATTGATAATTCAAAAAACTGTGTAATAGCAGCAGGTGCTCTTATGAATTATCTTATAGAAACTCAAAAAGGCAAGCTGGGACATATTCTTGGTATAAGAAAATATGCACCTAATGAATATATGATTTTGGATATAAGCTCAAGAAAAAATCTGGAGCTTACCGAAAATATAAATGACAGAAAAAAAAGAGGCTCTCTTTTGTGGGTTCTTGATAAAACAAAGACTGCAATGGGTGCAAGACTTTTAAGAAATTGGATTGAACAGCCTTTAATTGATAAGCCTGTTATTGAAAAAAGACTTTCAGCAGTTGAAGAAATAAAAAATAAGGTATTTGAAAGAGAGGACTTGAAGGAGCTTTTAAATTCAATTTATGATATAGAAAGACTTATGAGCAAGGTTTCATATTCTACAGCAAATGCTAAAGACCTTATTGCTTTAAGAGATTCATTTAAGTATCTTCCTCATATTAAGTCTGTTATTTCAGATTTTAAGTCAGAATATTTTGCTGAAATTTACAGAGAGTTTGATACTCTTGAGGATATATATTCCCTTATATGTAATTCAATAAATGACGACCCTCCGTTTTCATTAAGAGAGGGAGGACTTATTAAAAAAGGCTATAATTCTGATGTTGATAAGCTTTCAAATGCTAAAAATGAGGGTTCCGGCTGGCTTATTGAGCTTGAAAAGCAGGAAAAAGAAAAAACAGGTATTACAAAGCTGAGAATAAAATATAATAAGGTTTTTGGCTATTTTATTGAGGTTACAAATTCATATAAAAACAGTGTGCCTGAAAGATATATAAGAAAACAAACTCTTGCAAATGCAGAAAGATATATTACTCCTGAGCTTAAAGAAATAGAAGATAAAATTTTAGGTGCTGATGATAAGCTTATTGACCTTGAATATAAGCTTTTTACAGAAATCAGAGATAATATTGCAAAACAGATTACAAGAATACAGAAAACTGCTTTTTTAATATCTCAGACAGATGTTTTGCAATCTCTCGGCGAAGCAGCTGAAAAAAATAATTATGTCAGACCTAAAATAAATACGAAAGGTGTAATAAATATTGTTAATGGCAGGCACCCTGTGGTTGAGCTTACAGGCAATGAGGAATTTATACCTAATGATACATATTTAGATTTAAAAAATGATACAATTGCAATAATCACAGGCCCTAATATGGCAGGTAAATCCACTTATATGCGTCAGGCTGCTCTTATTGTGCTAATGGCACAGCTTGGAAGCTTTGTGCCTTGTGAAAGTGCAGATATTGGAATAACTGACAGAATATTTACAAGAGTTGGCGCATCTGATGATTTGGCAACAGGTCAGTCAACATTTATGGTTGAAATGGTTGAGGTAGCAAATATTTTAAATAATGCTACAAGAAACAGTCTGCTTATACTTGATGAAATAGGCAGAGGAACTTCAACATATGATGGTCTTAGTATAGCTTGGGCAGTTATGGAATATATATCTAAAAAAATAGGAGCCCGTTCTCTTTTTGCTACACATTATCATGAGCTTACGGATTTGCAGAAGCTTTTTGACAATATTAAAAATTGCTGTGTTAGTGTTAAAGAAGAAGGAGAAGAGGTTATATTTCTCAGAAAGATTATTGACGGTGCTGCAGACAGAAGCTATGGCGTTCATGTTGCAAAGCTTGCAGGAATACCAAAATCAGTTGTAAAAAGAGCTAATCAGATTTTAGCTGATATAGATAAGGATAAGGTGGATATTGATGCACCTGAATCTGATTTTTATGATGAAAATGAAGATAATGAAATTGCATTGGAATTACTCGAAAAGATTAAAAATGTTGATGCAGATTCGGTTACTCCAAAAAAGGCTCTTGAAATTTTATATGAGCTGAAAGATATTGTAAATAGTAAATAGGGTGGAAAAAATGAGCATAATTCATTTACTTGAAAACAGTTTAATTAATAAAATTGCAGCCGGTGAGGTCGTTGAACGTCCGTCATCTGTTGTTAAGGAGCTTGTTGAAAATTCAATTGATGCAGGAGCAGCATCTGTTACAATTGAGATTAAAAACGGCGGTATTGACCTTATTAAAATTACTGATAACGGCTGTGGTATTTCAAAAGAAGATATACCGATTGCCTTTATGCGTCACGCTACAAGCAAGCTTTCTTCAATTGAAGATTTAGGGGATATTTTAACATTGGGCTTCAGAGGTGAGGCTCTTTCAAGCATAGCCTCTGTTGCACAGGTTGAAATGATAACAAGAACAGAAAATGATGAAGTTGGGCATAAATTTGTCATACATGGAGGAAGTGTTATTTCAGAAAGTGAAATTGGTGCAAATATAGGTACTGTAATTACTGTGAAAAATCTTTTTTACAACACTCCCGCAAGAAGAAAATTTCTTAAAAAGCCAAGTACAGAGGCAGGCTATGTGTCTGATGTTGTAAACAGAATTGCTCTTGGGCACCCTGATATTGCCATAAAATATATAAATAACGGCAACACAATTATAAACACATCAGGAAATGCGGATTTAAAAACAGCAGTTTTATATGTTTACGGCAAGGAAATGGCTGGTAAAATGCTGGAGCTTAATTATGAGAAAGATGGCTTTAAGCTTAAAGGACTTATTGCAAAACCTGAACTTTCAAGGGGAAACAGAAGCTATGAAAATTTCTTTATAAATGGAAGGTATATTATTTCAGATACAGTTAAATCAGCTATAGAAGATGCCTATAAAGGTAAACTTACAATAGGGAAATTTCCTGTTTTTGTATTAAATTTTACTGTGCCTGCAAATACTGTTGATGTAAATGTTCATCCTACAAAGCTTGAAGTAAGATTTTCTGATGAAAACCTTATATATGATATTATGTATAATGCAGTTGACAAGGTGCTTAATAAGGCTGATTTGATACCAAATGTCAGTTGGGACAAGCCAAAGCCCGTTAAAAAAGAGCCTGTATTCCAGATGAATTTTGAGGAGCTTGAAAAAATAAAGGAAAGCAAAAAAGTGCCTTTGGAGGAAAGAACAGCTATTCCGAAATATAGTGGAAATGTTCTTAGAGAAACTTATGAAATTAATCAGGAAGATAATAAAATTGGAACAATATCTGAAAAAAAAGCAGACAATTCTGAAGAAATGGCAAAAGAGAATAAGCCTTTTCAAAAAGCTTCTGAAAATATCAAAAAGACTGATGAAATAAAAACATCTGAAGTCAGAAAGCCGTTTTTTAGTAATTATAAAATTATAGGTCAGATATTTAATACATATTGGATAATAGAGCAAAATAACAATATGTATCTTATAGACCAGCACGCAGCTCACGAAAGAGTGTTGTATGAAAAATTTAATGCTGATTTTAAGTCAGAAAAAAATATGACGCAGATGTTAATTACTCCTGTTGCAGTTAATTTAAGTGAAAAAGAAAAAAATATTCTGATTGAAAACAAAGAGCTTCTTGAAAGCTTTGGCTTTGTTATTGAGGAATTTGGAATAGGGACTTATGCTTTAAGAGGCGTGCCTTATATTTTTGATGAGCCCGGAAATATCAGCTTTTTTACTGATATAATAGATATGCTTTCAGATAAAAATATAAATAATATATATGATACAAAATATGATGCTATTGCATCAATAAGCTGTAAAGCAGCCGTAAAAGGAAATGACAAATTAAGCTATTTAGAAGCACAGGCTTTAATAAAGGAGCTTTTAAAACTTGAAAATCCTTTTACTTGTCCTCATGGAAGACCTACTATTATTGAAATGTCAAGATATGAGCTTGAAAAGAAATTTAAGAGAGTTCAGAGCTAGTGGAGTGAATATATGTTCAATTTTAATTTATATGAATTACTTATTTCAGCAGTTATTGGAATTATTGTAATCACTGTTTTTGAAATTATAAAGGTGCTTACTGCTATAATTCTTGGAGATGATACTCCTAAAATTAATGGACGATTTACCCTTAATCCATTAAAGCATATTGAGCCTATAGGTTTGCTGCTTTTTGTGTTTATGGGTTTTGGCTGGGGAAATCCTGTTGAAATACATCCGGGAAATTTTAAAAACAGAAAAACAGGCACAATTATGACTTATGCAATGCCTGTTATAATTTCTGTTATTATGGCTGTCGGCTTTAATATTGCTTCAAATACTGTCAGCAATATTGGGGGTACAGCAGAAATAATAAACTATTTTTTACAAATGATTGCTGTTTATTTTGCAAGACTGGCAGTATTTAATATTATTCCGGTATATCCCCTTTGCGGCAGCTATATTTTAAAAGCCTGTATGAATCCAAATACTGCAATTAAATATGCTCAAAATGAAAGAATAATACAAATAGCACTTATATTCCTTTTGCTTTGCGGTATTGGAACACAGTTTTTAAATTTTATTGTAAATCTTATAGTTGGGTGGTAATTATAGTATGGAGCTTAATATTAAGCTTGACAGCTTTGAAGGACCTATGGACCTTTTATATAGTCTTATAATTAAAAATAAAATAGATATTTATGATATTCCTGTTGCTATTATTACTGACCAGTATCTTCAATATGTAGATGCCATGGAAAGGGCTAATATGGATAATATAAGTGAATTTATAGTTATGGCTGCAACTCTTATTGAAATCAAGTCTAAAATGCTTTTACCTAAAGAAACCGATGAAAATAATGAAGAAATTGACCCTAGAGATGAGCTTGTTAAAAGACTTATTGAATATAAAAAGTTTAAGGCACTTGCAAATGATTTTAATGACAAACAGAAAAAATCAGGCTTTTCATATTATAAAAAAGAGGACAGAGATATTATATCAAAGGTCAGAAAAGATGTGCCAAAAGAAATTTCCGATATTTTAAAAGGTGCCGATATGGAAATGCTTTTTTCTGCTTTCAGAGAAGTTCTGAGAAGACAGGAAGTAAAAACCGATAAAATCAGAAGCGGTTTTAATTCTGTTAAAAGAGAAGAATTTACTATTGATGGAAAAATTGAGCATATTAAAAATATGCTTATTTTATATGGCAGAATTAATTTTTTTGAAATATTTAGTGATAATTCCGGCAAAAACGAAATAGTTGTTACATTTCTTGCAATGCTTGAGCTTATAAAAACAAAGGTTATTGTTATTGAGCAGTCAGAGCTTTTTGGCGATATAATAATTTCTGCATATAAGGAGGCGGTCTGATGACATTAAATGAATTAGAGTCTGTAGTCGAGGCTATACTTTTTGCCAGCGGAGATGCTGTAAGTGTCAAAAGTATTGCTTCTGCGGCAGAGCAAAGTGAAAAAACTGTGCAGACAGTTATAAACAATCTTTCAGATAAATATTTGTATGATAAAAGAGGAATAAAGATTATTCAGGTTGGAGAGGGTTATCAGATGTGTACTAATCCTGAATACTATGAATATATAAAAAAAGTGTTTCAGGCACCGGCAAGAAAAACTCTTTCCACTACACTTCTTGAAACCCTTGCAATTATTGCATATAAACAGCCTGTTACAAAATCACAGATTGAGGATATAAGAGGTGTAAGTGCAGACCATGCTGTAAATAAGCTCGTTGAATATGGTCTTGTATGTGAAAAAGGCAGACTTGATTCTCCCGGAAAGCCAATTCTTTTTGCAACCACAGATGAATTTTTAAGATATTTTGGATTTAGTACTCTTGAAAATTTGCCTGTATCAATGGCTGATGAAGAACAGCTGAGGATTGAGGCTGAGGAGGAAGTTGCAGGCTTTGCAGAATAATATATAATATTTTCCACATAATAAGCTAAAAGGAGTGTGTAGTATGAAAAAACTTTTAGCTTTAATTTTTATATTTGTTATATTTATAAATCAAAATATATTTGCTGATGAACCTGAAATAAATTCATTATCGGCAGTTTTAATAGATACATCTACAGGCAGAGTGCTTTGGGGGAAGGATTATGAAAAGCCAATGGCAATGGCAAGTACAACAAAAATTATGACAGCAATTATTGCTCTTGAAAACTGCAATATTAAAGACACCGTAACTGTCAGTAAAAATGCAACCCTTGCTCCAAAGGTAAAAATGAATTTAAAAGAAAATGAGGAAATTACTCTTGAACAGCTTTTATATGCACTTTTAATGCAAAGCTCAAATGATGCAGCAATAGCAATAGCTGAATATGTATCAGGTGATGTAAATACATTCTGCAAAAAAATGACTGAGAAAGCAAAAGAACTTGGCTGTAAAGATACTTATTTTGAAACCCCTAACGGACTTGATAAGGGTAATCATCATTCAACTGCCTATGATATGGCACTTATAGGTGCTTATGCAATAAAAAATGATGAGTTTATAAGAATTTCAAATACAAAGTCAGTATCATTTACGACAAATAAAAACACATATAATATTAATAATAAAAATCAGCTTCTTGACAGCTACAATGGTGCTATAGGAATAAAAACCGGCTTTACCGGAAAGGCAGGACATTGTTTTGTAGGTGCAGCAAAAAGAGGAGATATAACCTTTGTTTCAGTAGTGCTGGCAAGCGGCTGGGGACAAAGCGGAAAGGCTAAAAAATGGAGCGATACAAAAAAAATTCTTGACTATGGCTTTGAAAACTATGATATTTACAGTATTGGGGCTGAGTCTGTGAGATTAAAGGTTGAAAGGTCAAAGGACACTGATACCATAGCTGTGCCTGAAAAATATGTTGAAGTCCTTATGAAGAAGGATAAAAGTGACAATATTGAAATTAAAAATGATGTACCAAGTGTATTAGCTGCACCTATAAAAAAAGGAGATGTTATAGGCTGTGCAGAAATTTATATAAATGATACTTTTGCAGGAAAAACAGAACTTACTGCAACAGAGGATATAGAAGAAAACAGTTTTGAAATTAATTTTGACAAGATATTTAAAGGTTGGTTGAAATCAATATGCTAATAAGATTACAGAAATTTTTAGCAGAGGCAGAAGTTGCTTCAAGGAGAAAATCAGAAGAAATTATATTAAACGGGAGAGTATCTGTAAACGGGAAAATTGCAGATACTCTTGGCATTAAGGTCGATGATGAAAATGATATTATTTGTATAGACGGCAAAGAGGTTAAAAAAACACAGACTAATATTTATATTATGCTTAATAAGCCTGTTGGATGTGTTACAACAGTTAATGACCAGTTTGGCAGAAAAACCGTTATGGATTATATTGATGTAACTCAGAGGGTTTACCCTGTTGGCAGACTTGATTATGATACTTCGGGATTATTGCTGTTTACAAATGACGGTGAGCTTACAAACAGGCTTACACACCCTAAGCATAATATTAATAAAAACTACATAGCAGTTGTAGAGGGCAGACCAACAGAAAAAAATATGGATAAATTCAGAACAGGGCTTATTATTGATGGGCATAGAACAGCCTCTGCTGAAATAAAAATAATTGAAACAAATGAAAAAAATTCAACTCTTGATATTAAAATCCATGAGGGAAGAAATCGTCAGGTCAGAAAAATGTGTAAAGCTATAGGCACACCTGTTGTAAAGCTTAAAAGAGCTGCAATTGGAAATGTTAAGCTTGGAGAGCTTGCTGAAGGGGAGTATCGTTATCTGACCGATGAAGAAGTTAAATACTTAAAGGAGATGTAAAAGTAAACAGACATTTGACAGTAGTGAAGCTAAAAATTACAAGGATATGAAAACATCAATTTGTTAATTTACGCACTTTATATACAAGCCTTGTATACATCGTGCGTAAATTAACTT
>CAZZLN010000061.1:0-9171 GCA_964654945.1 uncultured Lachnospiraceae bacterium | reverse complement strand
GACCTGACGGTCGTCCGATAAATCTTTCGGTTCAATGATGGGAGATTGTACTCCCACCGATTTAAAAGTTTGCTTTACTCACCCTATAGAGGTGGGAGTATATCTCTCATTAGATTAAATATAAATAAATTATATCATTAAAGGTTTTGTATATCAATAGTTTTTACTTGCCAGTAATTCCAAAATCTTATTGCTTCTGCTTATAAATTCAGTCATCTGCTGCTGAGATAAGGGCTGATTGCTCATAACAGCAAGGTCATAAATTTGTCTGCATATAATATCTGATGTTTCTTTGTCATCTTTATAGTCGGAAAGAAGCTTTACAACGCTGTTGTTTCCATTAAGCACAAGGGTTTCATCTGTTGGCATAGTCATATTTCCCATACCATACATAGCTGACATTTCCTGCATTCTTCTTGCCTGTTCGCTAAGCTCAAGTATTGCAGACACATCATTGCTCTTTAATGACTCAACCTTAATTTTAAGGTCATCTTTATTAAGAGCGTCTTTAAACAGCTTTTCAAGACCTTCAGTATTTATATCAAGCTTTTCATCACCCTTTAATATTGAGGATATATCAGAATCTATTCGTGCAAACTTCACTCCTCCGCTGTAGGCTTCAAGGAAGCTTATATAAGGAATATCCAGCTTAGTATCAAGTATGACTGCTTCCATATCATTATCCTTAAAGAGCTTGATATATTGAGCCTGCTGTTTTTCATCATTTACATAGAATACCTTGTTTTCAAATTTATCCTTGTTGTTATCAGTATATTCGCTGAGAGTTTCAAATTTACCCTCAGTTGTTTTAAATAAAAGGCTGTCCTTAATCTTTTCGTAGAAATCATGTTCTCTCATACAGCCGTATTTAATAAATGGAGCAATATCCTCCCAGAATTTTTCGTAATTTTCTCTGTCTTTTTTAAATAATGAATTAAGCTTATCAGCTACCTTTTTAGTAATATACTTAC
This sequence comes from uncultured Lachnospiraceae bacterium, assembly GCA_964654945.1. Taxonomy (GTDB): domain Bacteria; phylum Bacillota; class Clostridia; order Lachnospirales; family CAG-274; genus HGM11788. The sequence continues at coordinate 8,200 of CAZZLN010000061.1, read as the reverse complement.
TCATTTTTGTTACATAGCCGTCATTTTGAAGAAAACTTCTGCTTACATTAAGAGGAAGGTCAGGGCAGTCGATAGTACCCTTTAAAAGAAGCAGAAATTCAGGAATAACCTCTTTTAAATTATCGGCAATAAATACCTGATTATTAAATAATTTAACCTGTCCTTCAATAGATTCCAGCTCATGCTTTAATTTAGGAAAGTAGAGTATTCCTTTTAATCTGAAAGGATAGTCCATATTAAGATGAATCCAGAACAGAGGGTCATTAAAATCAGAAAATACTTTGTGATAAAAGTCTTTGTACTCCTCATCTGTACATTCACTCGGCTTTTTTAACCAAAGAGGATTAGTGTCGTTAATCGGTTTATTTTCCGCTTCTTCTTTTTCGGCATCTTCAAAATAAATGTTTACAGGCATAAATTCACAATATTTATGAATTACTTCCTTTAATTTCCAAGGGTCAAGAAATTCCTTGCCGTCTTCACCTATGTGGAGAGAAATTGTAGTGCCTCTCTGCATTCTGCTGCCTTCATTCATTTCATATTCAATACCGCCGTCACAGCTCCATTTTGCAGCCTGAGCGTCTTTTAAATAGCTTAATGAATCAATTTCAACTGTATCAGCTACCATAAATGCTGAATAAAATCCAAGACCGAAATGCCCTATAATGTCATTACCGTCTTCATATTTATCCTGATATTTTGCAATAAAATCACTGGCACCTGAAAAAGCTATTTGAGTTATGTACTCTTTGATTTCATCAGCGGTCATACCAAGACCGTTATCGGTAATTTCAATTACACTGTTTGCTTTATCAAGCCTTACTGTTACTTTAAATTCTTCTTCTTCAGAATATTCGGCTTCACCCATTGAATGAAGCTTTTTAAGCTTGTTTATAGCATCACAGCCATTAGAGACAAGTTCTCTTAAAAAAATGTCTGAATCAGAATATAACCATTTTTTGATTATTGGGAGAATATTCTCACTGTTGATTGATAAATTGCCTTTTTCCATTGCCATAAATAACATCTCCTTAAAATATAAAAATTGAACTCTCCTATATATAATTATACATACAATTTTGAAAATGTCAATAAAAAATTAGCACTCAAATTAAAAGAGTGCTAACAAAATTATTCTGTGTTCTGAACTATACCCATTTTTTTAAAAAATTTCTTTACATTATCCTCCCAAGCTTCATCAACACATTTATCCAGACTAAATTCTTTCTGTGCAGTCCCTGTCACAACTGCAACCTTTCCTTCCTCAAAAAGTATATTTAAAAAGCAGGCTTTTGCATTACTATGTATTTTTTCTGCGGCAGAGCTGTTAAGACTGAGTATAAGTCGGATATTTTCAGGTGTTTTTTTGCCTTTTATAAATTCAAATATATATGGTCTTGTTTCACTCCAGCTGCTGTAGTCATTTTCGGGTTCTTCATCATACCAGCTTTTGTTAAGCTTTCCTTCAATGTTTATAAGTATGTTCTTTTTTATTTCACAGCTTCTCAGCTCAAAGCTGTTGAAAAAATCTTCTTTCAGCAGCTTATTCATAAATATTTTAATATCAGTACCATCAATATAAAAGCTATACATTAAAAATCACCAAACAATTAAATTTTTATTATATTTTATCACAAAAGCTGAATTTCTTCAATTAATTTTATTAATTTAAAAAATAAAACTTAAAAAAAATTATTAATAATGGTAAGAATTCTTGCATTTATGGGTAATTTGTATTATAATAAATTATTATTGTGCAGCTGAGGTGATTTTTACGAATTTATTAAGTGAATTGCAAAATATTAGTAAAGCAGATAAATTTGCTGAAACTAATAATTATTATTATGATTATCATATTTGCTCAAGTTCGGGAGAAAATGAAAAGATAATGCTTGATTTTACTCTTAAAAATGATTTAACCGACGAAATACTTCGTTTCGGAATGTGTAAAAAATGCGGCTTATGCTGTTATCATAAAGATTATCAGGGAAAAGACTTCTAGGAGGTTTATATATATGGAAAACAACAAAGATGATATTAATACTTTAAGCTCTACCGGTAATTTTATTCATAGCTTTATTCAGGAGGACTTAGATGACACATCAAAAATTATTACTCGTTTTCCTCCTGAGCCAAACGGTTATCTTCATATAGGACACGCAAAAAGTGTCTGCCTTAATTTTGGACTTGCCGAGCTTTATCATGGAAAGTGCAATTTAAGATTTGATGACACCAATCCTGCAAAAGAGGATACCGAATTTGTCAATTCTATTCAGAATGATATTAAATGGCTTGGCTTTGACTGGGAAGACAGACTGTTTTTTGCTTCATCATATTTTGATAAAATGTATGAATATGCCGTTGAGCTTATAAAAAAGGGCAAGGCTTTTGTATGTGATATGACTGCCGAAGAAATAAAAAATTCAAGAGGCACTTTAACCGAACCCGGTAAGGAAAGTCCCTACAGAAACAGAAGCATTGAAGAAAACCTTGATTTATTTGAAAGAATGAAAAATTCCGAATTTGGCGACGGAGAAAAAACATTAAGAGCTAAAATTGATATGGCTTCTCCCAATATTAATATGCGTGACCCTGTTATTTACAGAATTGCTCATTTAACTCATCACGCAACAGGTGATAAGTGGTGTATATATCCTATGTATGATTTTGCTCATCCTGTTGAAGATGCTATTGAAAAGGTAACTCATTCTATATGTACTATGGAATTTGAGGACCACAGACCTTTATATGACTGGGTAGTAAACAATATTGATTTTGAGGTTAAGCCAAGACAGATTGAATTTGCAAAGCTCAATCTGTCAAATACAATTATGGGTAAAAGATATTTAAGAAATCTCGTTGAAACCAATCAGGTTGACGGTTGGGACGACCCAAGATTATGTACCCTTTCAGGCATCAGAAGAAGAGGATATACTCCCGAATCTATAAGAAATTTCTGTGCTATGGTTGGTGTATCAAAGGCTAATTCGGTTGTGGATACTGCACAGCTTGAATATTGCATAAGGGAAGATTTGCAGCCTAAAGTTCCTGTTGTTATGGCAGTTTTAAATCCTATTAAGCTTGTTATCGACAACTACCCTGAAAATCAAACAGAAATGCTTGAAATTGAAAATCATCCTAAAAACGAAGAACTTGGAAAGAGAATGGTTCCATTTTCAAGAGAGCTTTATATTGAAGCTGAGGACTTTATGGAAGATGCTCCTAAAAAATTCTTCAGACTTTCCGTAGGCAGAGAAGTAAGATTAAAGGGTGCATATTTTGTAACCTGTACAGGCTTTGAAAAAGATGAAAAGGGCAATGTTACAGTTGTTCACTGTACTTATGACCCTGCTACAAAGAGCGGCTCAAACTTTACTGAAAGAAAAGTAAAAGGTACAATTCACTGGGTAAATGCCAAAACAGCAGTTGAGGCTAAGGTTAATTTATACGAAAACCTTGTTGTTCCCGATGAAAATTCAGATAACGGCTATTCACTTAATCCTGACTCACTTAAAAGTGTAACTGCTTATATTGAGCCTGAAATTAAGGGCAGCCTGCCTTATGACAGATTTCAGTTTTTAAGAAATGGTTATTTTGTAGTTGACTCTAAGCACAGTTCTGATGATGCACTTGTGTTTAACAGAATCGTATCCTTAAAGAGTTCATTCAAACCTAATAAATAATCTCGGAGGTTAATAGTTATGAGCAAAAGCTATGATGAATACGAGGATGATATATTGGAAAAAGAATCATCTCCTAAAAAAAATAAGCCGGAAATTAAAAAGAATAACAATAAAAATTCTTCTAAAAAGCAGGTTAGTAATGTTCATGTAAAACAATCCGGAGGAAAAAGAAAGAAAAAGAGAAGCACAAAGGCTAAATTCTTTATGTTTCTTACAGTTTTGCTGACAATATGCTGTGTAGCGGTTTCAGCATTTATCGTCTGCTTCTATCTTGGAGTATTTGATGATATAGATATTAATTCCGAGTCAAATGAAAATCAAAGCGAGTCTGCAATATCAGCACTTACCAATATGATTATGCCGACTATGCCGGAGAGAACAACATTTCTTATTGCCGGTACCGATGAAGATAAAACAAGAACCGACACTATTATGGTTGGCTGCTATAATTCAGAGCTTGAAGAGCTTACTCTTGTGTCAATACCGAGAGATACTCTTGTTGAAGTAGATGATGAAACATATAGACTTATGGTAGAGCATTATCCCGAACCGGGTCAGCGTGGTATGAAGATAAATGCACTTCATCACTACGGCACTTCAACTGATGAAGAAGATGATGACCGTCAGCTTGGTCTTAGTTTTCTTAAAAGCTGGGTTGAAAATGAAATAGGAACTGATATTGACTATACAATAAGAATTGATTTTGATGCTTTTGATTATCTTATTGATTCAATAGGCGGCATTGAATATGATGTTCCTATGAGAATGTACTATAATGACCCGGGACAGGATTTATATATTGATTTGCAGCCGGGTCTGCAAAGGCTTGACGGAGAACAGGCAGAGGGTCTTGTCAGATTTAGACACGATTATGTAAACGGAGATATTGGCAGAGTAGAGCAGCAGCAGGCATTTATGAAGGCTCTTATAAAGCAGCTTGCAGATAAGGATACTATTTTTGGCAATCTTAATTCTTATATTACTACCTTCTTCAAGTACATTGATACTGATATGTCTATTACAGATGCAATTAAGTTTGCAACAGTATTTAAGAATTTTAATACTGACAATGTTGTTACATACACATTGCCGGGAGATATAGGCTCTTTATACGGTATTTCAGGCGGATATGTTATAGATGAATATGAAACAGAGGAGCTTTTTAACGAAATATTTGTAAAACCTTCTTCACAGATTAAACAGGAAAGAAAAGCTGCTGCTGCGGCAGATGCACAGACATCAGAAAACTCTTCAAAGTTTAATGATAAAGAGCTTGAAATTCAGGTATTAAACGGAAGCTATGCAAACGGCGTTGCCACAAAGACAATGACAGAGCTTACTTCTCTTGGATATAATGCTATGTCTACAGGCACTTATAATGGTGAAAAGACTAAGCAGACAAGAATTTATGTTAAGGAAGACGGTATGGCAACAAGTCTTGCAGACAACTTCCCGGGCTGTGAATTTATTGTTGATACAAATGCAGACTTTACTGAAAAATATGATGTTGTTATAGTTATAGGTACAGGTGAATAATATGAAATTAGCTGTTATCGGCGGAGGAGCTTCAGGACTTATAGCTGCTATTGAGGCGAAGAGAACTAATTTGCAGCTTGATGTGGTTGTGGTTGAAAAGCTGGACAGAGTCGGCAAAAAAATTCTTGCCACAGGAAACGGCAGATGCAACTACACAAATATTAATGCTCAGACAGCCAATTATTACGGAATGGATAATAGCTTTGTAACCTATGTTTTAAAGGAGTTTACCGTAGATAATACGGTAAACTTTTTTAATCAGCTTGGAATTTTTCCGAGAGAGGATAAAGAGGGTAAGCTATATCCTTTTTCCCTTCAGGCATCATCGGTTTTAGATGCTTTAAGATTAGAGGTTAAAAGACTTGGCATTGAAGTAATAAATAATTTTTATGTTAAAGAAATTAAATATAATAAAAAGCTTTTTAAGCTTGTTTCAAAGAATAATGATGTTGTTTTGGCAGACAGTGTTATTGCTGCAGGAGGAGGCTGTGCATCTCCATCTCTCGGCTCTGACGGCTCATGTTTTGAACTTTTAAAATCTTTGGGACACAGTGTTACTAAGATTGCACCGGCACTTGTTCAGCTAAAAACAGATGTATCACAGACAAAGGTGCTTCAGGGAATAAAAATATACGGAAATGTTTCAGTAATAGAAAACGGCAGGAACATAACAAGTGAATATGGTGAAATATTGTTTACAGATTATGGTGTTTCGGGTCCTCCTGTTTTTCAGATAAGTGCCAAGACTGCTTTTAAAAACAATTTAAGTCTGTCTATTGATTTTATGCCTGAATACAATCACAAGGAAATTTTTGATATTCTTGAAGCAAGAAAGGAAAGCCTTTCATATACGACTATGGAAAATTATTTTTCCGGTTTATTAAATAAAAGACTTGGAAATATTATTGCAAGAAGAAGCAGTATAGAAAAGTTGTCCTATAGGGTTAGTGATTTGACAACTCAAACATTATGGGAATTTGTTTCAAATATTAAGGATTTTAAATTAGATGTTAAAGGAACTAAAGGTTTTAATAATGCACAGGTTACTGCCGGCGGAATATGTACTGATGAATTTGATAATTTTACATTGCAGTCTAAGGTTGTTAAGGGACTTTATGCCTGTGGAGAGATAATGGATATTTACGGTGACTGCGGCGGCTATAACCTTCAATGGGCATGGTCAAGCGGCAGACTTGCAGGAAGAAGTGCCGCTAAAGGTCTTTCAGAGAAAGGAAAACAAAAATGATAAGGCTTAGCAATATAAAAATATCTGCCAATATAAATCCAACCTCCGAATTATTAAAGAAAAAGGCGGAAAAAATATTAAAGTCAAAAGTAAACAGTATTAAAATAGCAAAAAAATCAATAGATGCAAGAGATAAGAATAATGTGCATTATATATTTGCCCTTGATATTGAAATTAAAAATGAGAAAAAATATCTTAAATATAAAAATGTATCTAAAACTCCTGTTTATAAATATACTATTTCAAAATCAGAGCTTTCAAAAAGACCTGTAATAGTCGGATTTGGTCCTGCAGGAATGTTTGCGGGACTTGTTCTTGCCTATAGCGGAGCAAAACCTCTGATACTTGAAAGAGGTTACTCTGTTGAGAAAAGACAAGATGCAATTTATAAATTTCATTCAACGGGTATTCTTGATACTAAATCAAATATTCAGTTTGGCGAAGGCGGTGCAGGCACATTTTCAGACGGGAAGCTTACTACAGGCATTAATGACAAAAGATGCAGATATGTGCTTGAAAAGCTTGTGGAATTTGGCGCACCCAAAGAAATACTGTATCTTGCAAAGCCTCATATAGGTACAGATATTCTTATAAATGTTGTAAAAAATATTAGAAATGAAATTATAAAATACGGCGGAGAGATATTGTTTGAACATAAAATGACAGATATTGTTACAGACAATAATGTAATAAAACAAGTTATTGCGGAAAATAATACCGAAACAAAATATTTTGACACAGACAGTGTTATTCTTGCAATAGGTCATTCGGCAAGAGATACCTTTGAAAAGCTTAATTTGCTTAATATAAAAATGGCACAGAAGCCTTTTGCAATGGGTGTAAGAATTGAACATTTACAAAGCAGTATTAATAAGGCTCAATATGGCGAGTTCAGTAAATATCTTCCTCCTGCCGATTATAAGCTTACTGCTCATCTTAGTAATGGCAGAAGTGCATATACATTTTGTATGTGTCCCGGCGGAGTTGTGGTAGCTGCTGCTTCAGAAAAAAATATGGTATGCACAAATGGTATGAGCTATCATAACAGAAACGGCGAAAATGCAAATTCTGCATTGCTTATTGGTATTCAGCCTGAGGATTTCGGCTCTGATGATGTGCTGGCAGGAATGTATCTTCAAAGAGAGCTTGAACAAAGAGCATTTTTAGCGGGAGGCAGCAATTATAATGCACCTGTTCAGACTGTGGGTGATTTGCTTATGGGGCAGAAAACCACAGAGCTTGGCAGCATAAAGCCAACCTACAGACCAAATGTGACCCCATCGGATTTTAAAGAAATTTTTCCTGATTTTATGTATGAAAGCTTTCAGCTTGCAATAAAGGCTATGGATAAAAAAATAAAAGGATTTGCAGACAGTAATGCAGTTATGACTGCTGTTGAAAGCAGAAGCTCATCTCCTATAAGAATTTTGAGAAATAAATATGATTTTAATTCCGTAAATATTAAGGGACTTATTCCCTGTGGTGAAGGCTGCGGATATGCAGGCGGTATAATGTCTGCTGCCGTTGACGGCATAAAATGCGCTGAGGCTGTGCTTAAAAACAGTTTAAAATAAAAATGAAAATAAAGAGCGCTTGCCCAATATTCTCAATCAGGTATTGTTTGAGAATGCTTTTAAAATGCAATCCTTCGTCTTGTCGGATTAGTCTTTCCGATTCAATGGAGGGGGACCGGCTTTGCAACTACCCCTTATGCCTCCCTTGCCTAAAGGGAGGG
>CAZZLN010000060.1:3022-9217 GCA_964654945.1 uncultured Lachnospiraceae bacterium | reverse complement strand
AGGTCCTGACAAGACTCCTCATCGTTCTTTGTTTAAGGCAATGGGTTATACTGATGAAGAATTGTCAAGACCATTAATAGGTGTTGTAAACGCACAAAATGAAATTATTCCCGGACATATTCATCTTGATAATATTGCAAAGGCTGTTAAGGCAGGCATTTTAGCAGCCGGAGGTACTCCTATTGAAGTGCCTGCAATCGGTGTATGCGATGGTATTGCAATGGGGCATATTGGTATGCACTATTCTTTGCCTACAAGAGAATTAATTGCAGATTCTATAGAATGTCAGGCTACTGCCCATGCTTTTGACGGTCTTGTCCTTATTCCCAATTGTGACAAAATTGTTCCCGGTATGCTTATGGCAGCAGCAAGATTGAATATTCCTGCTATTGTATGTTCAGGCGGTCCTATGCTTGCAGGTCATAAATGTGGTGAAAAGCTTAGTCTTTCAAAGACTTTTGAGGCTGTTGGAGCCTATGAAGCAGGTATGATTGATGACAATGAATTAAAGGAATTTGAAAATAAATCTTGTCCAAGCTGCGGCTCATGTTCAGGTATGTATACTGCAAATTCAATGAACTGTCTTTCTGAAGTAATTGGTATGGCTTTGCCGGGAAACGGCACTATTCCTGCTGTTTATGGTGATAGAATTGGTCTTGCAAAGCACGCAGGTATGCAGATTATGAAGCTTGTTGAAAAAAATATAAGACCTAGAGATATTATGAATGAAAAGGCTTTTAAGAATGCTCTTACTATGGATATGGCTCTTGGCTGTTCAACAAACTCTATGCTTCATCTTCCTGCTATAGCTCATGAAGCCGGTGTTGAATTAAATCTTGATATGGCTAATAAAATTAGTTCTAAAACCCCTAATTTATGTCATTTAGCTCCTGCAGGTCCTAATTATATTGAAGAATTAAATGAAAAAGGCGGTATTCCTGCGGTTATGGCAGAAATAAATAAGCTTGGTCTTTTAGAGCTTGACAATCCTACTTGTACATTAAAAACCGTAGGTGAAAATATTCAGGGAATTAGCGGTGCTGACGGCACTCTCATAAGAACAGTTGAAAATCCATATTCAACCACAGGCGGTATTGCAGTTTTAAGAGGAAATATTGCAAAAGATGGCTGTGTTGTCAAGAGAAGTGCAGTTGCTCCTGAAATGTTAAAGCATAGCGGCCCTGCAAGAGTATTCAATTCTGAAGAAGAAGCTATTGCTGCTATTTTCGGCGGTAAGATTGTAAGGGGCGATGTTGTTGTCATTGTCTATGAAGGACCAAAGGGTGGTCCCGGTATGAGAGAGATGCTTTCTCCAACATCTGCATTAGCAGGTATGAAGCTTGATAAGGAGGTTGCCCTTATTACTGACGGACGTTTCAGTGGTGCATCAAGAGGTGCAAGCATAGGTCATGTTTCTCCTGAGGCTGCTGCAGGCGGCAATATAGGTCTTGTGAGAGAGGGAGATATTATTGATATAGACATTAATGCAGGTAAGATTAATGTTCAGGTAAGTGATGAAGAATTAGAAGAAAGAAGAAAAACTTGGGTATTACCTGAGCCTAAAATTAAGACAGGTTATCTTTCAAGATATGCAAAGCTTGTCAGCTCAGCTGACAAGGGTGCAGTATTAAACTAGAAAGGAGAAACAAAATGTTATTAAACGGTTCTGAAATTTTGGTAGAATGCCTTAAAGAACAGGGCGTTGACACAATATTTGGTTATCCCGGAGGTGCTGTGCTTAATATTTATGATGCTCTTTATAAGCATCAGGATGAAATAAAGCATTACTTAACATCTCATGAACAGGGTGCTGCTCATGCTGCTGACGGTTATGCAAGAGCTACAGGTAAGGTTGGTGTATGTCTTGCTACAAGCGGACCGGGAGCAACAAATCTTGTTACAGGTATTGCAACTGCTTATATGGATAGTATTCCTATGGTGGCAATTACCGGTAATGTCGGATTGCAGTATCTTGGTAAGGACAGCTTTCAGGAGGTTGACATTACAGGTGTGACTATGCCTATAACAAAGCATAATTATATTGTTAAAGATGTCAAAAATCTTGCAAAGACTATAAGAAAGGCATTCTGGATTGCAAGAAAGGGTCGTCCGGGTCCTGTTCTTGTGGATATTACAAAAAATGTTACAAGTGAAATGTGTGAATATACTCCTGAGGAACCAATCCCGGTTGAAAAGAGGGTTCATACTATTATGGAAGATGACATTGCAAAGGCAGTTGAGCTTATTAATGGAGCTAAAAAGCCATTCTTATACTGTGGAGGCGGCTGTATAAATGCAGAGGCTTCTGCTGAGGTCATTAAGTTTGTGGAAAGTCAGGATATGCCTGTCACTACTTCTGCAATGGGACTTGGAACTGTACCGTCTGATCATCCAAATTATACAGGTATGATTGGTATGCATGGTACAAAAACATCTAATCTTCTTGCTAACGAGTGTGATTTATTTATTGCCTTAGGCGCAAGATTTAGTGACAGGGTTGCAACAAACTTTAATCGATTTGCTCCAAATGCAAAGGTTTTACATATAGATATTGACCCTGCTGAAATTGACAAAAATATTATGACTGTGCAGTCTGTTATCGGTGATGCAGCGGAGGTTATAAAAAGATTAAATAAACGTCTTGAGCCTGTTGACAGAAAAGAATGGCTTGCAGTTGCAGAGCAGTATAAAAAAGACTATCCTTTAAAATATGACCATGATGGCACATTAAAGCCTCAATATATTATGGAAAGAATTAATGCAATCTGTAAGGGTGAAGAAATTATTGTTACAGAAGTTGGTCAGCATCAGATGTGGGCTTGTCAGTTTATTAAAAACAAATATCCAAGACATTTCATTACATCAGGTGGTCTGGGCACAATGGGATATGGTCTTGGTGCAGCAATTGGTGCAAAAGTTGGACAGCCTGATAAGGTTGTATTCAATATTGCAGGTGATGGTTGTTTCTATATGAATCATATTGAAATGGCTACTGCTGTTGCTAACGATATACCTATTATTGAGATTGTTATTAATAACCATGTTTTAGGTATGGTAAGACAGTGGCAGGATTTATTTTATGATGCAAGATATTCTCAGACTAATCTTGATAAGGCGACTGATTTTGTTAAGCTTGGTGAAGCATATAAAGCAGCTACATTTCATGTAACCAAGCCTGAAGAAGTTGATGATGCTATTAAGGGTGCTATTGAAAGCGGCAAGCCATCACTCATTATCTGTGAAATCGATAGAGATGAAAAGGTGTTTCCAATGATTCCTGCAGGTCAGAGTGTTGAAAATATGATTACTCTTGATGAATATGAGGAAATGACTGAAAATTAGATATTTTTTACAAAAAATACTTTTGAATTATATATTTTCTTTGTTGACATTATTCAAAAAATGTGATAATCTAATCATATCAGCAATTTGCTGTAGTATTTTTTATATATTTCAGGAGGAAATTTTTAATGAAACAAGGAACTGTAAAATGGTTTAATGCTGAAAAAGGTTTTGGCTTTATCTCTGTAGAAGGTGAAAATGATGTTTTTGTTCATTTTTCAGCAATTCAGTCAGAAGGCTACAAGTCTTTAGAAGAAGGACAAAAAGTAGAATTTGACGTTGTAGACGGAGCTAAAGGACCACAGGCTGCAAACGTAGTTCGCTTATAATTCGTACATTTTTAATTTTAACATAAATATAGATTTTATACTTTTATAGATTTTGTTTTTTGTTTAAAAAGAAATTATGGTTATTAGCAGGGGAGTCAATATTGGCTCCCTTTTCTGATTTTTAAGCTGCTTAGGAGATGTTAATATGTTTTTTAAGTTAATAAAACAGTTAATTAATGATTTTAGCAAATATATTACACCGGCAGTTATATTTGCAGTATTAATGATGTTTTTTGTTATTCTTATATCTGAAATAGGACTAAAAAAAGCTGTTGTAATGTGGATAAAACGATTTAAAAGAAATAAAAAATTCAGATGGCAGTTTGTATTTTTTGTATATTTATATATGATTGCAGAAGGAGTATTATTTTCTCGTGCTTTGTTTAGTATGAAGCCTTTCAGCAGATTAATGAATGGTTGGTTAATAGAAAAAAATGGGGATAAATATAACTTTGAATCTGTTAATAATATTCTGCTTTTTATCCCTTATATATTTTTATTTTATGCAGCTTTTTTTGACAGAGATTCAAAATATAAAAACAAAGATATAATTTTAAATGCTGCTATACTAAGTCTTTTTTCATCATTAATTATAGAGCTTTTGCAAACGGTGTTTTGTTTAGGCACACTACAGTTTTCTGATATTGTATATAACACTCTTGGGGGAATAATCGGTGTAATATTATTTCAGGCTTATCTTTTAGTTATAAATAAATTTACTAAAAGCAAAATTCCAAGCAAACCAAAAAGAAAATAAACTTTTCCGACAATCACATCAAAACCTAAAAATGAAATTAAAAGAGCCGACAGTGTAATATATATTGTTGGCTTATTTATTTGTTTTGCTGCCGAAAAGCCGTTTGAAACTGCTGTAGTAAATATAGCAGATACAAGCATAAAAATATAAAGCAGTGTTATTATATTTCCCTTGGGAAGAAGATAAATAAGGGGTAATGGCTTATCTGATATTAAATCATAGTTAAAATAAAGCGGAAGAGAAAGAACAAGTGCAAGCAGACCTATTATAATACAGCTTGAAATTGCTGTTTTAACAGCTGAGTTTTTGTCATTTTCACCAATGAGTACTGTTACTGCTGTTATTATATTGTAGGCTGTATAAATAAATGCTGAATAAATAAATTTATAATTAAATTCAGCATTATGTATCTGAACATTATTCTGTGTCAAAATATAAATTGAAACAATAACTGAAATTACAAGCATAAAAGGACAAAGCACAAGGCTTAAATCCATTATGCCTTTATTGCCTCCCGATATTGCCCATTGAGATAAAGCTGTCATTGCCAATACACCCCATATATAGGGAATGTTAAATACATTTTTAAAAAGCTCACCGCTTGCAGAAAGCATAGCAGAATATAATACTATTAAAAATAAAAAAACTACTGACGAAAATATAATATTTAACGGAAATGAAAATATATCTCCCACATTACTGTAGTTATTTAACAATGTTTTATATACAGTAAGTCCAAAAATAATAGCTGAAATTACAATTCCTATAATTCCCCATATTCCATAGCTTACAAAATATATGAAAAGCTCTCTGCCTGTTGCAAATCCTGCTCCAAGAACTGTGCATATAAACAGTGCGGATAGTTTTATCCATTTCATAATTACAACCTCGCTATCTTAAATAATGAATTAAGCACAAGCCAGTTTTGAGGAAAATATCTGTCAATATTCCAGTAGCCAATACCTGCAAGATTATAGCTCTTTACAATATTCATTTTAGAATTTATGCTTTTGGCATTTTCAAACCACACAATATGCTCGGAATTATTGTCCCTATAATAAAAAAATGGTGCCTGTGATATTTCATCAAACTGTATTTCTGCATTAAATTCTGCTGCAATTTCGATAGCCCTCTGAGGCGAAAGAGAGGTTGCTCTAGTTCCCTTTACATAGGGCAAATTCCAGTCATAACCGTATAGAGGCACACCCATAAGTATTTTTTGTGATGGTATTTGAGTAAGTCCGTATTTTACAACATTTTCAACATTTTTTATTGGTGCTACAGCAAGGGGAGGGCCATAAGTATATGTACATATATGATATAAGTAAAAAGCCAGCTTTATTGCCGACTTTTTAAAATATTAGGATATATTTTAATTTTAAATGGTGCAGATTTATTTCTTGTACCTTTTTCTGTTTTTATGTATGATACCTTATTTAATAACTCTGTCAGAATTTCATTTTTTGATTTTGCGTCAGCAAGATTAGAATAAACATCAAGTAATTTTTGGGTATTAGGGATATAGTTATCCAATATAGATGATTCATTTAACTTGCTATTATATTCTTCTTTGATGTCTTTAAGTGATTTTGTTGTAATATTAATATCATTTTGTATGGCTATGTTTCTTTTTTTAAAAATATCTATTGTGTATACACCTTGCTCCAAAAGTGCATAAGTATTGTTTAGCTGATTATTGAGGGTTGCAAGTTTGTCATTATAATTATTAATTATTTTTAGATATTCCTGATAATCATTTTTTGAATA
>CAZZLN010000060.1:0-2922 GCA_964654945.1 uncultured Lachnospiraceae bacterium | reverse complement strand
TTTGGCTCTAATGTATATCCTTTGGCACCTTTGATTTTAACTTTGTCATAACCTAAAGGAGCTAAACCTGCAATATATTTGCCTTCTTTTACAGATGCAATTCTGCCTCTTTGTATTCTTCTATTGATAGTTTTATATTCCCTTCTTGACATAAACAAACCAAATTCAAAATATTCCTCGTCAAATTCATTCGATGGGTCATAAGTTTTTGATGGAGTAATAATTAAAGTGTTGGAAAACTGAAATGCTTCAGCAACAATACCCTGGTCTTTTGTGTTGCCCCTTGCAAGTCTTTCGATTTCCATTACAAGCACACCTTTGTAAATACCTGCTTCTACCGCTTTTAAAAGCTTTTGCATTTCAGGTCTTGCTTCTATGGTTTCACCGGATACAACTTCTCTATATATATCGGATATGGCAAGATTTTTTTTCTTGGCAAGTTCAAGCAGAGCTTTTTCGTGCCTTGCTAATGTTTCAGCTTCACCTAATTGTTCTAATTCCCTATCTTTTCGGCTTTTTCTTAAATAAATTGCATACATTATATCACTTCCCTTTTAAATTTATGTAATTGGGTACAAAAATAACACCATTACAAAACAGGTGCTAAAGTGATATAATACAGTTGTCTGGACTAATTATATCAAAAACTTGTTTTGATAGGTTAGTTTGAAAGTCCTCTGTTTGCAGCAGGGGGCTTTTATTTTACATTTTTCATCAAAATATATCAAAATGTATTGACAAAAACAATACTTGATGTTATACTGCTTATAGTAAAGAAATACTCACCCTATACAGAATTTTCTTTACTTTAAGAGTGCAGTTTTAATTGGCTGCACTTTTTTATAACCGTAATCTTAATATTTTTGAATTATCATTTCCCTTCGGGGCTTATTATCGTGTTAAGCAGATGTTGTATAGTCCATAATAAAAATCTTACTTGAAACATTTTCAATTTTTTCGATAATAATATCGATATTTTCTAACACAGAAGATTTATAAAATACTTCACCACATTGGTCGCACTTTAAACAAGGCACATTTTCAATAATTACATAACAGTTTTTTAAATTAGCAAAATAGGTATTTGTGGATTCGGTCGTGTTACCTGTTTTACAGCTTAAACATTTCATATATTGTTCAATAATTTCTCTATTTAATACAGCCTGCTTTATGTCACAAGCTTTAATATTTTTTTGTCTAAATCTCTCTGATGCGTGTTCAGAAGCAATAACCATATCGTCTTGATAATATTTTTTCAAGACTTTAATATCTATCATTAAATGTCACCTCATCAATAGTATATCAATTTTTTATGATTTTAATTTATGTTCTCCATGTTGGGAACACAATTACTTTTTATATATTTGTCTTTTACCATACCCATCTTGGTTAGTTGCGGGTAATATAAAATATGTTGCCCTTTTTATTATACTATGTTTTTCCCGTCTTGCTGAGGGGATTCTTCTTCCTTATAATTAATAATAGTGCCTATCTTAGCTGCTTCACTTGTATGCTCTGCTTGAAGCTTTACCAGCTCTTCAAGAGGCATTTTGAGGTATTCTTGAGGTACGGGAGGGGGCAAAGGCTCTGTGTTAGTATCATTAAGAATTTTTTTGCAATTTCTTACAATGATTTCCAATCATCTTCGCCGAGAATTGAAAAATTGTTAATAGCCTCTTTTTAAAACTCTCCGGTCTGCCTTTCAGAACATCATTAACCCATTGAGCTAATCTGTCTGTTTCATTGACTTTATTAAACATTTTTAAGTGTTCTGCAGATAATGCTTGATATTGTAATTATATGGAGGCAAGCCCGAACATATTAAAGAAAGGGTAGCATAAATAAAGCGAGGCGAATGATGGGTCTAAAGGTCGGAGACCTCAGAGAAGCAGACCATATTAAACCCTTAAGCAAAGGTGATAGCAATTTAAAAAACAATTTGAAAGTTGTTTTACAAAAGACAAACAGAAAAAAGGGTGCTAAATATAATGGTCGTGGTGGTAAGTATAAGGGTGGTAAAAGAGTAAGATGAAGGTTAAAACAGCCAAGTAGGTGGTCTTATCTTATAAGTGTTGATTTTAGTAATAGTACAACCTTAGACAAAAATAAATTAAAGTGAGGTGATTTTATGTTAGCTATGACAATAAAGTGCAAGACGGTAAATGCGACTGTTGAGATTTATGATGATTGCTGTAAACCTGCTGAAGAAACGCAGAAGGTGCTTGACAGGTGTGCTAAAAAAGCCCTGTCGTATTTGATAAAAGACAAAATGGAAAATACTGCCTAAAACATGGAAATCCGGTAGGACAAACTGAAATAAGATTACAAAATGAAAATGAAATTAATGGCAATACGCACAATCCAGATAATGTGGTGGATTGGTGGGGTGATTAATAAACTGTAATTGCAGGTGTTACCTTGAATATGAGCTGATGAGTGTTGAAGAATTTGCCAAGGCTACAGGAAAAAGTGTTGGAGAGGTTGAAAAAGATGTTGAAAAGTCAGGGGAAAGTGGTATAATAAAATCAATAGATATTGATGATTTTGCCACTATGGCAAAAAGTCACAATATACAAAAAGAAGTATCTGATGTTATTGCTAACACCATAAGAGATTATGAAGATAAAGGCGGTATGTATATATCTGATATGCACTTTGGTGATTTCTATGACAGTGTAACACACAAGAGAGCCTTGTTTCAAGTATTACCAAATGCGTATGGTTTGACAGAGATAAATGTAAACAGTGATATTTTGGCAGGCAGAACAGTTGAGGAAATAAATAAACAAATATCTGCGACAACAAAAAATTTGCCCCGCAATTTAAAAGAAGTGAACTATAGTCAATAAAGTGGACACAAAAAAGTAAAAAAATATACCTACCGGGGTCAAGCGTCCGTACGCTTGCCGGGGTTTGGGGCGG
>CAZZLN010000059.1:0-9326 GCA_964654945.1 uncultured Lachnospiraceae bacterium | reverse complement strand
AGTGCTATGCCTACAGCGATTTTTCTTTTGAGACTTTTTTTACAGCCCCTTTTTTTGAATAAAAAAAGACTTCTGAAAAATCAGAAGCCTAAACGGAGTAGGAGAGATTTGAACTCTCGCGCCGCGTTAACGACCTACTCCCTTAGCAGGGGAGCCTCTTCAGCCACTTGAGTACTACTCCATATCTTACATATTGCATTATCCCAACCACAATGCTTAATTATTATACCTCAATTACAGTACATTGTCAAGCATTTTTTATTAAGTGCATACGGCAAAGTCACAGTTTATTACAATCAAATTAGATTAACGTGAACAATAACATAATTTAGGTTGACAAATCATATTTTACTTGATAAAATAATCATAGAGTGTTGAGTCTTAAAAGGTCACACGAAGGGGTACACCACCACGGGTGTAGTTTTTCGTGTGGCTTTTTTATTAAATATAGGAGGTGCAGGTGATATAATGATTAAAATTAATGGAAAAGAGCAAAATAATGCTAAGGGTATGACAATGAGCTTATATCTTGCTGAAAACGGATATAAAGCCGCATTTATTGCCGTTGAATGCAATGGTAAAATTCTGTCTAAGGGTGAATATGACAGCTATATTATAAATGATGGCGATGTTATAGAAATTGTTAATTTTGTCGGAGGCGGCTGATATGACAAATGAAGAATTTGTTGCTGCTCTTATTGAAAGGCATGGAGAGAAGGTTTATAAAAAACTTATTAATTCAAGGGTGGCTATAGCGGGACTGGGAGGTCTTGGCTCTAATGTTGCCGTATCTCTTGCAAGAGCAGGTATAGGGCATTTGTTTATTGTTGATTTTGATAATGTTGATATATCTAATTTAAACAGACAGCAGTATTTTATTAAGGATTTAGGCAGACCTAAAACGGAAGCTTTAGAAGAAATAATAAGAGAAATTAATCCTATAATTAAAATTACGAAAAAACAAATAAGGGTTACGGAAGAAAATGCAAGTAATATTTTTAAGGATTATAATATTGTATGTGAATGTTTTGATTTTGCAAAAAACAAAGCTATGCTTATAAATACTCTGCTTTCTGAAAATGAAAATATAACAATAGTTTCGGCCTCGGGTATGGCAGGCTGTAAATCAGCAAATTCTATAGTTACTAAAAAAATAAATGATAACTTTTATATATGCGGTGATGGTGTATCAGGTGTTGAAAAGGGACTTTCGCTTTTTGCACCCAGAGTTGCAGTATGTGCAAATCATCAGGCAAATATGGTTTTAAGATTATTACTTGGAATAAAGGAGATTTAAAAATGGAAAATGACAAGCTTATAATTGGCGGACACGAATTTAATTCAAGATTTATTTTAGGCTCAGGAAAATACTCTCTTGAGCTTATAAAGGCTGCAGTTGAAAATGCCGGTGCAGAAATTATAACTCTTGCATTAAGACGTGCCAATTCGGATGCAGATAATATTTTAGATTACATACCAAAGGGTGTTACACTTCTTCCTAACACATCAGGTGCAAGAAATGCAGAGGAAGCTGTGAGAATTGCAAGACTTTCAAGGGAAGTTGGCTGTGGTGACTTTGTAAAAATTGAGGTCATTCACGATTCAAAATATCTTCTTCCCGATAATTATGAAACAATTAAAGCTACAGAAATTCTTGCAAAAGAGGGCTTTATTGTAATGCCTTATATGTATCCTGACTTAAATGCTGCAAGAGATTTAGTCAATGCAGGTGCAGCGGCAGTTATGCCTCTTGGTGCTCCTATAGGCTCAAACAAGGGTATCTGCACAAGGGATTTTATTAAAATTCTTATTGAAGAAATTGATTTGCCTGTTATTGTAGATGCAGGCATTGGTAAGCCTTCACAGGCTTGTGAGGCTATGGAAATGGGTGCAGCGGCAGTTATGGCTAATACGGCAATTGCTACTGCCGGAAATATTCCGGCTATGGCGGAAGCATTTAAAAAGGCTATTGAGGCAGGAAGAACTGCTTATATTTCAGGTATGGGCAGAGTTATTGAAAAAGCCAGTGCTTCATCACCTTTAACAGGATTTTTACAGGATTAAGGAGAGCTAAAAAATGGCAGAAGCAAATGAGAGAACAGACCATATGACCTATCTTCCCGATATGGAGAATATAGGTTCTGAAATTCAGGATAAGGTTATCGAGGCAATGAATAACTATGATTATAATAAATACACAGAAGCAGATGTTAAGGCGGCTCTTGATAAAGATGAGCCTCTTTCAATAGAAGATTTTGCTGCACTTCTTTCTCCGGCAGCAGAGCCTTTTATAGAACAGATGGCTCAAAAAGCCATGATTGAAACCAGAAAGCATTTTGGCAATTCAATTTATATGTTTACACCTTTATATATAGCAAACTATTGTGAAAATTATTGTATTTACTGTGGTTTTAACTGCCACAACAAAATTCACAGGGCAAAGCTTAATGAAAAAGAAATTGAAAATGAAATGAAAGCCATTGCAAAAACAGGATTAGAAGAAATTCTTCTGCTTACCGGTGAAAGCAAAAAAATGTCTGATGTTGAATATATAGGTATGGCTTGTAAACTTGCTAAAAAATATTTTAAGCTTGTAGGTGTTGAGGTTTATCCTATGAATACTGATGAATATGCTTATATACACAAATGCGGTGCAGACTTTGTAACGGTTTTTCAGGAAACCTATAATTCAGATAAATATGAAACTCTGCATCTTGCAGGGCACAAAAGAATATTTCCTTACAGAATTAATTCACAGGAAAGAGCAATAAGAGGAGGTATGAGAGGTGTAGGCTTTGCAGCACTTCTTGGACTTGATGATTTCAGAAAAGATGCTTTTGCAACAGGAACTCATGCTTATCTTTTACAGAGAAAATATCCTCATGCTGAAATTGCCTTTTCATGCCCAAGATTAAGACCTATTATAAACAATGATAAAATAAATCCAAAAGACGTTCACGAAACACAGCTTTTGCAGATAATATGTGCCTACAGATTGTTTATGCCTTTTGCAAGCATTACTATTTCAACAAGAGAATGTCAGAGATTCAGAGATAATATTATTAAAATTGCCGCAACTAAAATTTCAGCAGGTGTTAATGTTGGAATTGGTGAGCATAGTGAAAACAATGAGCATAAGGGTGACGGTCAGTTTGAAATATCAGACGGAAGAAATGTAGACGAGGTCAGAGATGCTATTATAAAACAGGGGCTTCAGCCTGTAATGAGTGATTATATATATGTATAAAATAGCAATTACAAACAGACATTTATGCAGTGATTTATTAAAAAGAATATCAGAGCTTAAAGACTATGAAATGATAATTTTAAGAGAAAAGGATTTAACAAGAAATGAGTACTTTAATATTGCAAAAAAGGCTGTTAAACTTAATGATAAAATTGTGCTTCATACTTTTATAGATGTTGCACTGGAGCTTAATTATAAAAAAATTCATCTGCCCTATAAAGATTTTATTAAAAATATTAAAATACTTAAAAGCTTTGATATTGTAGGAGTTTCAACTCATAGCGTCGATGAAGCAATAAATGCGGAAAAACTTGGTGCAGATTATGTTACATCAAGCCATATTTTTGCTACAGACTGTAAAAAGGACCTTGAGCCTAAGGGTCTTGAATTTCTTAAAAATGTGTGTGAAAGTGTAAATATACCGGTATATGCTCTTGGAGGAATAAATAATGAAAATGCACATCTTTGTATTGAAGCAGGGGCAAAGGGTGTATGTATGATGTCAAAGGCTATGATGTAATTAAGGTGCGTTTATTACGCATCTTTTTTATGTAACTTTACATTTTTTATTTATTGTGATACTATAATAGGTATAAAATAATAGAGAGGTAAAATATATGAAAAAACTGTTTTTATTTTTAATAGCTGTTGTTATGATGATTATAACAGGCTGCAGCAAAACAGAAAATACTGCAAATTCAGGCAAGCCTCAGATATACACTTCATTTTATGCAATATATGATTTTGTGTCTGCAATAGGAGGAGATAAAATAGAGGTGCATAATATGGTTCCGTCAGGCACAGAACCTCATGACTGGGAGCCGTCAACAAAAGATATGGCAGATTTATATGATGCCGATATTTTATTTTACAATGGTATGGGTATGGAAAGCTGGATTGACAAGGTGACTGCTGCTGTAGGAGATAATGTTGAATATGTTATGCTTTCTGATGTCATAGCAGATAAAAGCTCATCAGACCCACATATTTGGCTTGACCCTGAAAATGCTCTTAAAATGGCAGAAAAAATAAAGAATACATTATGCGAAAAGGATGCTGTCTATAAAGATTATTATGAAAAAAATTATTATAATCTTGCTGATGAAATAAAAGCTGTTGACAGTGAATATAAAGAAGCTCTGACAGGAATTAAGAATAATAAAATTGTAGTTGCTCACGAAGCTTATGGCTGGCTGTGTAAGGCTTATGGATTGGAGCAGATTGCAATTGAGGGAATATCTGCCGAAAGTGAGCCATCTCCAAGTAAAATGAAAGAGCTTGTCAATATTTTATTGGAAAATAATATTAAATATGTTTTTTATGAGGAACTTGTTTCTCCAAAAGTTGCAAAAAGCCTTGCTGACGAAGCAGGTGCAGAGCTTCTTGAGCTAAATCCCTTTGAAGGACTTAGTGATGAAGAAATTAAAGAGGGCAAGACTTACACTGTTGTTATGAGAGATAATCTTAAAAATTTAAAAACAGCATTACAGGGAGAATAATTTTATGAAAGCATTAGAGGTTAAGGATTTGTCTTTCAGCTATCCCGATAAAAGCATACTTCACAGACTTAACTTTGAGCTGGATAAAGGAGATTTTCTCTGTGTTGTAGGTACTAACGGAACAGGCAAATCAACACTTTTAAAATTAATATTAAACAGGCTTTCTGCAACAGAAGGCTCTATTAAAATATTTGGAGAAAGCAATCAAAAATTTGATGACTATGGGAAAATAGCCTATGTTTCTCAAAAGGCAACATCTTTTAATAGAGATTTTCCTGCTACAGTTGAGGAAATAGTAAAACTTGGACTTTATCCTCTTAAAAAGCCGTTCAGCTTTTTCAATAAAGCTGATAAAGAGCTTGTAAGCAAGGCTCTTGAAAGAGTTGGTATGTCAGATTATAAAAAACGTCAGATAGGATTTTTGTCAGGCGGTCAGCAGCAGAGGGTGTTTATAGCTAAGGCTCTTGTTTCAAATCCTGATATTATTTTTCTTGATGAGCCTACAGTTGGCATTGATGTTAAGGCAGTGGATTCAATATGCTGTCTTTTAGGCGACCTTAATAAATCCGGCATTACTATTGTTATGGTAACTCATGATATTTCTTCAATTTTATATCATTCAAACAAGGTTCTTGTATTAAATGAAGATGGTCATGGGCATATTATGGAAAGCAGTGAGTTTAGTTCTCACACAATTCTCTCTCATGTAAGCCATAAACATTAGGAGGTGCTTTTGTGGATTTTTCAATTTTTTCTCTTGAATTTATGCAGAGGGCAGTTATAGTTGCTTTGTTTATATCTGTTATTACACCTCTTATAGGAAACATTATTGTTCTTAAAAGACTTTCTGCAATGGGAGATGCTCTTTCTCATGCAGGTCTTGCAGGTGTTGCAATAGGTCTTTGCTTTAGTTTTAGTCCTGTTGTAAGTGCAATTGTATTTTCTGCTTTTTCTGCAATTGTTATAGAATATATAAGACGGGGATTTCCTAATTATTCTGAAATGGCTACGGCAGTTGTTTTAAGCTTTGGTGTTGGTGTAGCAGCAGTATTTTCAGGATTTATTAAAAATTCTGCAAGCTTTAGTTCATTCCTTTTTGGCTCAATAGTTGCCATATCGGAATTTGAGCTTTATATGGTTATAGTCCTCAGCATTATTGTTATTATAATTATTGTGCTTTTGCATAAGGAATTGTTTTATATAACCTTTGACGAGGAAGGTGCAGAGCTTTCAGGTGTAAAGGTTAAGACTGTCAATTTTATATTTACACTTATGACGGCAATTGTTGTTTCAATAGCAGCAAGAACGGTAGGTTCTCTTGTTATATCCTCGCTTATGATTATTCCTGTTGCCTGTGCAATGCTTGTGTCAAAAAGCTATCTTCAAAATGTAATATATTCAGTTATATTTGCAATTATATTTACTGTAACAGGGCTTTTTGTAACTGCATTTTATGATTTAAAGCCGGGCGGCACAATTGTGCTTATTGGAATAGGGTTTCTGCTTGTGCTTCTGGTATTCAGAAAAAGGAGGTAGTTTATGAATCCTTATGAAAAAACAGAATTGTTTTTAGATTTATACAAACAGCTTGAAAAGGCAGGCAGGAAGCATTTTGCAAATGTTCCTGAAAGTGCTCCTATTATCACAAGGGTTGCTGCTATGCCGATGCTAAAGGAATTTAAAGAAGATATAGAATATTGCAGAGTTGTAAGAAACTTTCTTGTACATACTCCAAGAATAAAAGGAATGTATCCTATAATGCCCTCAGATGATATGATAGAGCTTTTAAACAAATGTATACACAGACTTAAAACTCCTCTAAAGGCTATGGATTATGCAGTTAAAATTAAAAATATGCTGACTGCAACTCTTGATACAAAAATTACATATATTACAGATTATATGAACAGATGCGGATTTACTCATGTTCCCATAATTGATGAAAATGAAAGAATTATAGGTGTGTTCAGCGACAATGCAATTTACAGCTATATATGTGAAAAGGGCAGTCTGAATATTGATGAGGATACAACTTTTGAAGCAATAGGTGAATATCTTATGCTTTATAATCATTGTAATGAATATTTTGCATTTATGGATAATGATGTATATTTATATGAGGTTGCGGATTTGTTTGAAATTGATGTTAAGAGTATGAAGCAGCTTGCAGGCATATTTTTTACAAAAGGCGGAAAGGTTAATGAAAAACTTGAAGGTATGATGACACCTTATAGTTTATTAAGAGATTATAAGCAATATGTTCAATGAGTTTTAAAATATGTAATAGAAAAGCTCCTTAATAAAGTTAGAAAGGGTAGGGGGAGAACTTCATTAAAGAGCTTAAGTATAATAGATAGATTACTAACGTAATCTGAATCTATTATAACAAAAAATGTTTAATTTGTAAATAGTTATTTTATTATTTTTTCAAAAAATATGTTTTTTTGTGCAAAATGTGATAAATATATTATGCTTTTTATAGCAATATGCATATAATTCCGCCTGAACCCTCATTTATTATTTTTTGAATAGTGGTCTTAAATTTATCCTGTGTTTCTTCCGGCATTCTCATAAGCTTTGAATTAAGGTCATCATTTATTAATTCTTTTAAGCTTTTTCCAAAAATGTTATAATCCCATATACATTCCGGAGATTGCTTATATCTTGAGTTAAAATATTCAATAAGTTCTTTTGACTGTTCTTCGGAGCCTACAATAGGCGATACACTTGTTTTGATATTAGCTTTTATAAGATGTATGCTTGGTGCTTCTGCCTGTATTTTAACACCATATCTGCTGCCCTGTTTTATTATTTCAGGCTTTTCAAGGGTCATATCATTTGTATCAGGATATACAATTCCATAGCCTTTTTGATTTACCTCATTAAGTGCAAACTTAATTTTGTCATATTCATTTTTTGAGGTATTAAGCTCCTTTATAATTTCAATAAGTTTATAATCACTGTCAATTTCAGTGCCTGTTGTTTCTGAAAGAATATTGTAGAAAAGCTTGTCATCAAGTGTAACATCGACTGTAGCCTCACCCTTTCCAAGGTCAATGCTGTCAATATATGTCTTTTTAATATTTTCGTTGCTGTTGCAAAGACTCAGAGAGTTTTTAATATCCTTTATTCCTTCAAGCTCTCCTGCCATGGCTTTAAGAGTTTGAATAAGGCTTTCTTTCAGCCAATGTCCCTTTGGCAGAGTATCCACCCATTTAGGGGTATTTATATTAATAAGTGAAATAGGAAATTCATAAAGTATTCTTTCAAGAATTTCATTAATATCATCAATATCCATATTTTTGCAGTTTATTCTTATAACCGGCACATTGTATTTTTCTTCAATGTCATTTGCGGTTTCAATTGTTTTTGTGTCATCCGGATTTTTAGAATTAAGCAAAACAGCAAAAGGCTTTCCGGTTGCCTTTAATTCTTTTATAATTCTTGACTCCGGAATTATGTAATTTTCTCTTGGCAGATCTGTTATGCTGCCGTCACTTGTTATTACAAGTCCTATAGTTGCATGGTCTGTTATTACCTTTTGAGTGCCTGTTTCAGCAGCCTGAGAAAAGGGCATTTTGTTTTCTGACCAAGGAGTTGATACCATTCTTGGACCGTTGTCACTGTTATGACCTGTAGCACCGCTTACTATATATCCCACACAGTCAATAAGCCTTACATTTACATCAACATTATCAGCTATGGTTATTTTTACTGCTTCATTTGGCACAAACTTAGGCTCTGTAGTCATAATTCCTGTGCCGTCGGCAGATTGCGGAAGCTCATCTCTTGCTCTTTCTCTTGAATATTCATTTTCCATATTAGGCAGCACCATAAGCTCCATAAACTTTTTTATAAATGTGGATTTTCCTGTTCTCACAGGGCCTACAACTCCTATGTAAATATCGCCGTTGCATCTTTCGGCTATGTCTTTATATATATTATAGCTGTCCATAATAATCCTCCTGCTATATATTCTGATATAACAATTTTATTTTTAATAAAACCAATTTATGACAATTTGAATTTTATAAATAATTACCAAAAATCAAGCTATAATTTTAGATAAATATACCAAAACCTTTTTTGTTTTAATCAAATATTTTAAAAATATTTCGATTTTATAACAGATTTAACTATATTGCACAAATTATGTGCTTATAACTGCTAAAAAGATAGCAATATTATACTAATGGTTTTTAATTAAAATAAATTTGACAAAATTTAAAATTCAAGTTATTATACAATTGTAAACATTAATTATGACTGCTCTAAATGGAGGTAAAATTATGAAATCATTTAATATTAAGTTAGATACTATTGATAAGGTTAAGGCTTTTGTAAACATAATCAACACTTTTGACGGTGACTTTGATTTAGTTTCAGACAGATACGTAATTGATGCTAAATCCATTATGGGTATCTTCTCACTTGATATAAGCAGTGTTCTTCGTCTTGATGTTCATGAAGAAAGTGAATTTGATGCCGTAAAGTCTGCTTTAGCCGATTACGAAGCTTAAAAATTAAAGGGGCTGTAAAAAAATCCCTAATTAACACAACCCACATCAGCATTTTGTTGA
>CAZZLN010000058.1:0-9755 GCA_964654945.1 uncultured Lachnospiraceae bacterium | reverse complement strand
CGAAAGATTTATCGGACGACCGTCAGGTCGGCTTTTGCGAAGCAAAAGTTCTGAAGATTAAGCCTCCGGCAGGATTGCAGGTGTGTACAGAGGAATATGTCAGCCGACGGACGGCTTATGCACACACCGCACAATATGCCGAGGGCATTATTAAATAAAAATATATATAAAGGAGAAATAATTATGGCAAAAACAATTAGCAAAGATATGATTATAGCTGAATTAATTCAGATTGATCCGGGCATTATTCCTATTTTAATGTCATGCGGTATGCACTGTATCGGCTGTCCTTCTTCTCAGGGTGAAACTCTTGAAGAGGCTTGTATGGTTCATGGTATGGACGCTGATGACCTTGTTAATACAGTAAATAAGTATTTAGCTGATAAAAACTGAAAATCAGCTCATAAAAATTTAAAATAATGCTTGACAATTAAAAGATGATATGCTATTATAGTAAAGACGCATATCGTCTTTTTTTTGTGTGTAAAAAATTAATTAATTATTCGAAAAGAGAGGTGGAAGTCTTGAGAACAAGAATTACGTTAGCTTGTACAGAGTGTAAACAGAGAAACTATAACACTATGAAGGACAAGAAGTTACATCCGGAAAGAATGGAAACTAAAAAGTATTGCAGGTTCTGCAAAACTCATACTTTACACAGAGAAACAAAATAATCAGTGACCTCATTGAAAGGGGAAGGCAAAATGGCAGAAAACATTAAAAACCCTAAAAAGCCTGAAAACAGCAAATTTAGTCTTGCAGAAATCTATAAGGTTCATGTAGCGGAATTTAAGAGAGTTATATGGCCAAGCAAACAGGAAGTTATCAAGCAGACTATTACTGTAATTGCTATTTCAATTTTACTCGGTCTTATTATCTGGGGCCTTGATATTGTATTTGAAAATGGTTATCAGCAGCTTGCAAACTTATTTAATTAAGTATAAGCGAGGTTATTGATATGTCACAACAGCAAAACAGCGATTTAAAATGGTATGTTATACATACCTATTCAGGCTATGAAAACAAAGTAAAGGCTAATATTGAAAAGCTCGTTGAAAACCGAAATATGGAAAATGAAATTCAGGAATTGTCAATTCCTATGGAGGAAGTAATCGAGATTAAAAACGGCCAGAAAAGAACAGTTCAGAGAATGAAATTTCCCGGATATGTTCTTGTAAAAATGATAATGAATGACGATACTTGGTATGTAGTTCGTAACACAAGAGGCGTTACAAGCTTCGTAGGTCCCGGTTCAAAGCCTGTTGCACTTACTGATGCAGAGGTTATTTCAATGGGGCTTGAAAGCGTCGCAATAGCGGATATTGATATTAAAAAAGGAGATAACGTGCTTGTTACAAGCGGTCCTTTTGCAGAAAGCGTTGGTGTTGTCAAAGAGATTAATTTTGGCAAAAAGACCATCACTGTTGCGATTTCAATGTTTGGTCGTGAGACCCCTATGGAGTTGGATTTCACACAGGTTCAGCTTCTCGACTAAGTTAAATGTTATTGAAAGCGTCAGCTTTCAGTGGGAGGGAAAATCCCGCTAATTACCACATTATAGGAGGTGCCTAAAATGGCAAAAAAAGTACAAGGTTACATTAAGTTACAGATTGCTGCTGGTAAGGCTACACCAGCACCGCCTGTTGGTCCTGCTTTAGGTCAGCATGGTGTAAATATTATGGGATTTTGCAAGGAGTTTAATGAAAGAACTTCTAAAGATGCAGGTCTTATTATCCCTGTTGTTATTACAGTTTATCAGGATAAGAGCTTTACATTTGTTACAAAGACTCCGCCTGCAGCAGTTCTTTTAAAGAAAGCCTGCAAGATTAATTCCGGTTCAGGTGTTCCTAATAAGACTAAGGTTGCAACTATTTCTAAGGAAGAAGTTAAAAAGATTGCAGAAATGAAGATGCCTGATTTAACTGCTTCAAGTATTGAAACTGCCATGAGTATGGTAGCCGGTACTGCAAGAAGTATGGGTATTGTTGTTGAAGATTAAAATTTATTATATTTAAAATATTATTGTTTACTTGTTAAAAAGGTGGGAGGGAATACTCCCGATATTACCACGATAGGAGGAACTATTTTGAAAAGAGGAAAGAAATATCTCGAAAAGACTAAGCTTGTTGATAAGACAGCTTTATATGATGTAGCAGAAGCTTGTGCATTAATTCCACAGATTAGCACTGCTAAGTTTGATGAAACTGTAGAAGCACATATCCGTTTAGGTGTAGACAGCCGTCATGCTGACCAGCAGGTCAGAGGTGCAGTTGTGCTTCCTCATGGTACAGGCAAGAATGTAAGAGTTCTTGTATTTGCTAAGGGTGCAAAGGCTGATGAGGCTGAAGCTGCCGGTGCGGATTTTGTAGGTGCAGAGGATATGGTAGCTAAAATTCAGGGTGAAAACTGGTTTGACTTTGATGTTGTAGTAGCTACACCTGATATGATGGGTCTTGTTGGCCGTCTTGGTAGAGTTTTAGGTCCTAAGGGTTTAATGCCAAATCCAAAGGCAGGCACAGTAACAATGGATGTAACCAAGGCTATTAAAGAAATTAAAGCAGGTAAGATTGAATATCGTCTTGATAAGACAAACATCATTCATGTTCCTGTAGGCAAGGTTTCTTTTGGCGCTGAAAAAATTAAAGAAAACTTCCAGACTCTTATGAGTGCTATTGTTAAGGCTAGACCTTCTGCTGCTAAGGGTACTTATTTAAAGTCAGTTGTTTTAACAACTACTATGGGTCCCAGCGTAAAGGTTAATGCTGCTAAGATTAGCGAATAATACGAATAATTAATTTTAAGCTGCTGCAGAAATGCGGCAGTTTTTTTATGGGTAAAGGGCATTTCTAAAAAAACAGTCAATAAAAATATTGCTGTTATTAAACAAATTGTATAATTTGTACAAAATCATATTTTATCCTTGATAAATTTATTATAGAATGTTATAATTAAAGCATCAATAACAAAAAAAATTTTATTAAAAATTAAGGAGGCTTAAGTATGAAATTCAATTCAAAACGAATTTTAAGCACTGTGGTTGCTTTTGCCATGACAGTTACTTCAATGGTAATTGCTCCTGTAGGCACTCAGGCAGCTGCCGGTGACTTGGTTGATGTATGGGATTTTGGTGCTGTTGCAGAGTCTGATACTTCAATTTACAGAAACAATATTGATGTTGATTTTCTCGATAACTTCACTGCCGTAGGTGATGAAGCCAGCGGAAATAAGGGTAAATTCCTTGCTGCGGGAACATATGAATTTCCGGGAGGACTTACTAACGCATCAAATGCAAATGACCGTTTATTCTATAATGGAGCTGACGGTTTAAGAAGCTATGGCACAAATTCAAAGGCTGAATTTGCTTATCCTGACGGCTATACTGCAAACGGTATGTGGTATGCAAACGGTACAGGCGGTGATACCAGAAGATATTTCACTTTAAGCCTAAATAAGGGCGACGGTCTTTCTGTTTATGCAAGTGCATCAAACACTGCCGAGCTTATCACTCATTTTACTGCTGAAACAACAGGTGATGACCAGACAGCAACTGTTTCAAAGGGTACAAATGAAAGACTTGATTTTATAGCAGACAGTGCCGATACATATAAAATTTGGTTTGATACAGAAGGCGGCGGAAAGCCTATTGTAAACCGAATTGTAAAATATCCTACTGCTACCGTAGGCGGAAATATTGTGTTAAACGGACTTAATCCTGAAAACTACACAGTATTATTCAAGAATGATACAACAGGCAAATTTACCGATGCTGTATTAAATTCTGACGGTACATATACAGCAGAGCTTACTCCGGGCTACAGCTACACAGCTATAATGAAAGGTGCTGTAGGCTTTGGCTTTACTGCTGCTTCAAAGGCAGTAAGTGTTGCTGTTGAAGATGTTAAGACAGCTAAAACCTGTGATTTATCTGTTGAAACAAAGGCAGTTTATGATGTAACAGGTGCGGTTACAGGCTTTGCCGATGGATATAATACAGAAAATATTTCTATTGATTTAATTCCTGATGCAGACTCTATGGCAGATACAGTTACTGCTGAGATTGATAAGACTAATTTAACATATAAGGCAACCTTAGAGCCTGATGTTAATTACACAGTTGTTCTTAATAATGTTAATGACTATGAGGTTGCCGAGGGCGGCATTATTAACAACAGTCAGGGCAATATTACAAATGAAATTAAGGTTCAGTTAAAGGCTATGTATACTGTAAGCGGAAATATTGTCGGTCTTAATGGCGCAGCTGTTTCTTCTATTACATTTACCAATATGGAAGATGATTATGCTTATGCTGCCGATTCATTTACTTCAACTGATTATTCTGTTTCTTTAAGAGATGGAAATTATGAAATTTCTGCTGTTTCAGATACTTATAAGACTTCAACTCACGTTGCCGTAAGCGGAAAAAATGTCACAAAAAATATTTTATTCGTAGAAATTAATCCTGCTGCTCCAACAGTTGATACATCTGTAAATGATATTTATGTTGGCTGTGAGGGCAAGGTAAATAATTTTGCAACTATGACAGAAGCTATGGAGGCAGCTAAGGTTTTAAATCCTCAGTCTGAAGCCGACAGAGTTACTGTTCATATTGCACCCGGTGTTTACAGAGAACAGTTTACTGTTGAAGTTCCTTATTTAACATTTGTTAAAGAGGGCACAGGAGAGGTTAAATTAACTTGGTATTACGGTATAGGCTATGAATATTATTCAGCAGATATATCAGGATACTATAATGTTGAAAGTGACTTTGATAAGTTTGAAAAGAATGCTGTCAGCAAGTGGGGCACAGCAGTATGGATTAAAGAAGCTGCAAATGATTTTAAGGCAGAAGGAATTACCTTTGAAAATTCATTTAACAAATATATTACTGATGAAGAATTAGCTGACGGTGTATCTCCAACAGGCGATTTGCCTGCAAGAAATTATAACACTGATGTTGTCAGCAAGGCTGCTACTGAAAGAGCTACTGCTATTTCTATTGAAAGTGATAATACAGAATTTAAGGATTGTACATTCTTAGGCTCTCAGGATACACTTTATATCGGCGGCAAGGTTACTAACCACGTTTACTTTAAAAATTGTGAAATAGAGGGTAATACTGACTATATCTTTGGTTCAGGCAATGCAGTATTTGACGGCTGTGAATTAAGATTTGCAGGCTATACCGACGTTGCAACAGGCGGCTATATTACAGCAGCACGTTCAAACAGTTATTCAGGCTATATGGGTTACTTATTCAGAGCTTGTGCTATTACAACTGCCGATGATACTCTTGCATCTGCCGGATATTTTGGCAGACCTTGGGATGTAAATGCTGATGTTACATTCTTAAATTGTACTGTTCCTGATGCAAATACTATAACCTCTGAGGGTTGGACATCAATGAGCGGTGTTCTTCCTGAAAGTGCAAACTTTAAGGAATACGGCACTACATTAACAGACGGCACTTCTGTTGACACAACAGGCAGAGTTGCAGGCACAGTTTTAGATGATGCTTCTTCAATTGACCCTGTTGCTTATTTCAATGGCTGGGTTCCTACTTATTACACTGATGACACTTTACCGGTAGAATTTACCGTTGACCCATATTTCTCAACTGACGGTGACGTATTATTGCCTGCTACAGGAAATACTTTTACAGTTAAATATTCTTTAGGTGTTAATGATGCAAACGATGCTTCAGCCATTACTTATTATCTTGTAGCTGAAGACGGCACAGAAACTGTTATTAAGACTGTATCAGCTGCCGGAAATAATGGTGTTGTTCTTACAAAGGATATGATTGGCTATAAGATTAAGGCAACAGTTTATCCAAAGACTATATTTGGAAATACTGCTGATTCTAAATCTACAATTACCGAAAAAGAAATTACTCTTGGTTCCGGCTCTATTGATACTCCAAGACCAAGCGGCAAGGCAGTTATATTCCTTGCAGGTGACTCAACTGTTAAGGATTATTCAGCAGGTGCCATTAACAATAGCGGTGCTAACAGACCTGAAGGCTCTTGGGGCGAATTCTTTGGTGAATTTTTCGACAGCAACTATGAGGTTATGGACTATGCAGAAGGCGGAAGAAGCTCAAGAACATTTATAGACGGCACTAAGTCTGACGGCTCAGACAGATACCTTGATAAGATTATAGCTCAGATGGTATCAGGCGACTACTTATTCATTCAGTTTGGTCATAATGATTCTTCTGCCGATTATGCAGACAGATATGTTCCAACAGGTACTCCTGATGAAAATGGTGTATATC
Source organism: uncultured Lachnospiraceae bacterium (assembly GCA_964654945.1). Classification (GTDB taxonomy): domain Bacteria; phylum Bacillota; class Clostridia; order Lachnospirales; family CAG-274; genus HGM11788. The sequence goes on along the minus strand of CAZZLN010000058.1, from coordinate 3,481 downwards.
CTGCAACTGCTCCAACCTCTGATGGTGCAGGTGACGGTACATTTAAGTGGTATTTACAGCAGTATATAGATGCTGCAAAGGCTGTTGGTGCAACTCCTGTTATGGTAACTCCTGTTTCAAGAAGATACTTTAATGCTGACGGCACAATCAGATCACATCATGGAAGCAATGATGAATATGTAACAATTACTAAGCAGGTTGCTGAAGAAAATGGCATTGTTTGCATAGACCTTTATTCATATTCTAAAGACCTTTATGAAAGTCTTTATAAGATTGACGGCGAAAACGGTGACTCTGCTTTAGCTACAAGATTGTTTGCAACAGGTGAAAAGACTCATCATTCTAAGCTTGGCGGATTTATATTAGCTGAATTTATGGCTAAGACATTAAAAGACGATTCAGTTCTTGGTCTTTCAAGCCACATTGTAGCTCCTGTAAGCACTTATGCTACTGATGATGAAAATTACACTGAATTTGTAGTAAATTCTAAGGGTGAATTTACCGGCTACGGCATAAATTCAGAAGGCAAGTATGACACTTCTATTGTTGTTACTGTATTAACAGAAATTGCACAGGAAACTCTTGATTATCTTGCAGGAAATACAACTCCTGTTGAACCTCCTGTTGATGATAAGATTTATGGAGATGTAAATAGTGACGGAGCAGTTACTGCCGAAGATGCTGCTGTTCTCTTACAGCAGATTTTAACATCAGCAACAGAGGTTACTGAAATAGCTGATGTTGTTGCAGACGGAGTTATTGATTCTGCCGATGTTGCTGCAATTATACAGAAAGTTCTTGATTCAAGCTTTGCTTTACCAAGATAATTCTAAATAATAAAATTAATGGGCTGACCTTTAGGTCAGCCCTTAATTTATGTAAATTATTTTTTATCAGCTAAATTATTTTTTATTAGCATTTTGCAGCATAGCGGCTCTGACCTTTAACGGCAATCCCATTAATGTAATAAATCCGCCTGCATCCTTATGAGAATAAAGCTCACCGGTTGTAAAGCTGGCAAGCTCAGCATTATATAAGCTGTAAGGAGAAGTAACACCGGCACTGATGATATTACCCTTATAAAGCTTTAGCTTAGCACTGCCTGTAACATATTCCTGAGTAACATCAACAAATGCGGCAAGAGCCTCTCTTAAAGGAGTGAACCATTCACCTCTGTAGATTAAGTCGGCATACTTAATTCTGACAGTTTCCTTATAATCAGTAGTTGCTCTGTCAAGGCAAAGGTACTCCAAATCTCTGTGAGCAGCATAGAGAATAGAACCCCCCGGAGTTTCGTATACACCTCTTGACTTCATACCAACAACTCTGTTTTCAACAAGGTCAGTAATGCCTATACCGTTTTCACCGCCTATTTTATTAAGATAAGTCATTAATTCAAGGGGCTTAACAGGCTTTCCGTCAAGTGTAACAGGAATACCCTTTTCAAAACCGATTTCAACATAAGTAGGAGTATCAGGAGCCTTTTCAGGAGATACGCCAAGTTTTAATAAATTTTCATAATCAGGCTCATTAGCAGGGTCTTCAAGGTCAAGACCTTCGTGGCTGATATGCCATAGGTTAGAATCTCTTGAATAAGAATCTTCTTTCTTCATAGGAACTTCAATACCCCTGTCAATAAGATACTGAATTTCATCTTCTCTTGACTGAAGTGTCCACTTTTCATCTCTCCAGGCAGCAATAATCTTTAACTGCGGAGCAAGAGCCTTAATGCCAAGCTCAAATCTAATCTGGTCATTACCTTTGCCTGTAGCACCGTGACAGATGGCGTCTGCACCCTCTTTAAGGGCAATATCAACTAACTTTTTAGCAATAAGAGGTCTTGCAATAGAAGTACCTAAAAGATACTTATCTTCATATACACAGCCTGCCTTTACCATTGGGTAAATATAGTCTGTAATAAGCTCCTCGCAAACATCTTCAACATAAATTTTTGAAGCACCCTGAGCTATTGCTCTTTCTTCAAGACCTGATGTTTCCTTGTTTGTTAAACCAACATTAATACAAGCTGCAATAACTTCTGCGTTGTCATAGTTTTCTTTTAACCAAGGTATGATAACTGAAGTATCAAGCCCGCCTGAATAAGCTAAAACGATTTTCATTTTAATATCCTCCTGTTTTTTATTTCAAATTGATTTGATTATACACTATATGCAGATAATATGCAAGCATTTTTTAAAAAATATTTAAAATAAATAATTTATTCTTGCATATTATACATATTTGATGTATAATTATTAAGTACATAAAATTTACAAAAAAGTGCTGTACAACAGATTAAAAAAGTAGTAAAATTAAATTTTAGAGAACAGATTACAATGGAGGTATAAATATATGATAAAGGTTGGTATTATAGGAGCAACAGGTTATGCGGGACAGGAGCTTGTCAGAATTATAAATCAGCACCCCCGGGCAGAGCTTGCTGCCTTAACCTCTAAAAGCTATGCAGGAAAAAAATATAATGAAGTTTATGAAAACTACAGACATAAAAATTATGTTTGTGAAGAAGAAGATATGGATAAGCTTTGCGAAATATGCGATGTTATATTTTTAGCACTTCCCCATGGTGTTGCAAGCAAAAAAATTACAGAAGATGTACTTAAAAAAGTAAAAATTATTGACCTTGGTGCAGATTTCAGATTACAGAACATTCAAACCTATGAAAAATGGTATACAACTCATTATGCAAAGGATATTCTTCCTGAGGCAGTATACGGACTTTGCGAAATTAACAGGGATAAAATTAAGGGCAGAAGAATTGTCGCAAATCCCGGCTGCTATACAACCTGTTCAATTATGTCACTTTATCCTGTTGTAAAAGAAAAAATGATTGATTTACATTCTATTATAATAGATGCAAAATCAGGTGCCACAGGTGCAGGCAGAGGTCTTTCTTTAGGAAACCACTACTGTGAATTAAATGAAAGTGTAAAGGCTTATAAAATTGCAAGCCACAGACACACTCCCGAAATTGAAGAACAGCTTAGCTATGCTGCAGGAGAGAATATAGTTCTTAATTTTACTCCTCATCTTATGCCTATGGACAGAGGTATTCTTGCTACCTGCTATGCTAATCTTAATTCAAAATATACCTATGAAGATATAAGAGCTGCTTATGAAAAATATTACGGTGATGAATATTTTGTAAGACTTACCAAAAAAGGCACTTTTCCGGAAACAAAGTGGGTTAAAGGCTCAAATTTTGCAGATATAGGCTTTACAATTGATGAAAGGACAAACAGAATTATTGTTATAGGTGCCATTGATAATCTTTTTAAGGGTGCAGCGGGACAGGCAGTTCAGAATATGAATATTTTATTTGACCTTGATGAAAAAACAGGGCTTGATTACATACCTGTTTTTCCTGCTTAATTATGAATACAAGAAAAAATATAAGACTTAGAGAATATGATTATTCTGAAAATGGGGTATATTTTATAACTATATGTACTAAAAATAAGGA
>CAZZLN010000057.1:0-10083 GCA_964654945.1 uncultured Lachnospiraceae bacterium | reverse complement strand
ATATTATTAATTCACTCACTATATACACAAGCCTTGTACACATTGTGTGTAAATAAATTTAATGAATCAATAGGGTTATCGTTTAGATAGCCTTATTTTTATTTTCAAAAAATGAACCGTTTTTATTTTAAAATGCTCTTATATACAGAAGCTTCTAAGGAGGGCAAATATGAATGAAGAAAATATAATAAAAAATTTAAAGTCAGGAAGTATATCAGCTCTTGATGATTTATATAAAATGTATTCATCACAGGCTCTCAAAACCGCATATCTGATAACCAATGATATATACATAGCTGAAGATGTTGTTCAGGAAACATTTATTCAGTGCTATCGTTCAATAAAATCACTGAGGGACAACAAGGCATTTAAACCATGGTTTTATAAAATACTGACAAGGTTATCATACAGAGAAATTAAAAAGGCTAAAAAACTGCTGCCTGTTGAAAACATTTTTGAAAAATCAGAAAGTTCATTTTATGATAAATATTCTGATGACAATATACTCTTTGAACATATAAACAAACTTAGCTTAAAGCATAGAACCACCATAATACTTTATTATTATAATGATATGAGTATAAAAGAAATTGCAAAAAGTATGGGATGCTATGAGGGTACTGTCAAGTCAAGACTGAGTTCTGCCCGAAGGCAGCTAAAGGAGGCACTGCAAAATGAAATTTGAATACAATATTAAACTTGCTTTAAATAAAAAAGCCGAAAACATTTCTCCTGATGAGGATATGCTTTTAAAAATAAAAAATATTATAGCAAAGGAGAATGTTTCTATGAAAAAATTTATAATTAATCCTAAAAAAGTGATTGCACTTTGTTTTGTTCTTTGCGGTATCGGAACAGTAGGGGTTATTGGTGCAGGTATGGTAACAACTACTTCAAGCAGTTCTTCATCACTTGATGAAATTCATCATTTTCCTACACAGGAGGAGCTAAGCAGTATAATTGATTATGAGCCTAAATATGTTGAAAAGCTTGGTGAATACGATTTTGATTTTGCTCTTCCGGGAGAAAGCCGGGAAAAAGATGAAAACGGAAATACAATTCATCAGTATAAGGATATTAGTTTTTGGTATAAAACCGATAAGGGTATTTTAAATCTTTCAACTCACCCTGTGTTTGCTCCATCTGATTTTAGCTATTATAATTATGAAAAATTTGATTATAAGGGAGTAAGTCTTTATTATAATTATATAAAATATAAATTTGTTCCGCCTGATTATGAGCTGACAGATGAAGATAAAAGACTTATGGAAAATAAAGAGCTTGAAATAAGCTATGGTGCTGAAGAAGTTGAATACAGCGATGTATCAAGTGTAGCGTGGGAAGAAAACGGCATATCATATTGTATTCTCGATATGGACGTAAATATTTCAAAAACCGACCTTTTAAATATGGCTAAGCAGGTTGTGGACAAATAAAGCTAAAGAGCATTGGGATAAATCCTAATGCTCTTTTGCAAATTCATTAAATTTAATAATCTTGTCTTTAAGAGAGGTGAATCTGTTAATTTCTCTGTTGTTATCAACCATTCTCATAACTGCCTCCGGAGAGCCTGTAATAACAGCAAGCTTCTTGGCTCTTGTAATCCCTGTATAGAGAAGATTACGGCTCATAAGCATATCAGGTCCGCTGTGAATAGGCATTACAACTGCCTTATATTCGCTTCCCTGACTTTTATGAATTGTAACAGCGTAGCTAAGCTCCAGCTCGTCCATTTGGCTGAATTCATAGTGCACAACTTTATTCTCATCAAATATAACCTCAACATATTCATTGTCTGAATCAATATAGCTGATTATGCCCTCATCACCGTTAAATACACCTGTACCCTCATCTGTTATTTTGCCTTTGTCAACTATCTTCCATTGGGTGTTATAGTTATTTTTAATCTGCATAACCTTATCACCCTCACGATATATAGTTTTTCTGAATTCTTTTTCTCTTTTATCAGGTGACGGAGGATTTAAAGCCTCCTGTAAAATTGTGTTCATAGCATATACACCAATAGGGGTTTTTCTCATAGGTGTAAGCACCTGAATATCCTTAATAGGGTCACAGTTAAGATATTTTGGAAGTCTTGCGGTCACAAGCCCTACAATAAGTGAGCAAAGCTCATTTATATTATATCGTTTCATAAAGAAGAAATCACTGTCTTTTTTATTAAGGTCAGGGTATTCTCCGTTGTTGATTTTGTGAGCATTTGTAACAATTGAGCTTTCCTGTGCCTGTCTGAAAATTTCCGTAAGCTTTTCAACCTTTATTACATTTGAATTTATAATATCTTTAAGAACATTTCCCGGTCCCACTGACGGAAGCTGATTGGCATCTCCTACAAGTATAAGACGTGTTCCGTCCTGAACAGCCTTTAAAAGACCATGCATAAGCAATATGTCAACCATTGAGCTTTCATCAATTATTATTATGTCTGTGTCAAGAGGGTTATCTTCATTTTTTTCAAAATGCTGCTGTCTTGAATCCTCATTTACATAGGATATTCCTAAAAGTCTGTGTATAGTTTGTGCAGTGTGACCGGTTGCTTCCTCCATTCTTTTTGCTGCTCTGCCTGTAGGAGCGGCAAGAGATACATCATATCCCTCTGCTTCACAAAGCTTTATTATGGCATTTATAATAGTTGTTTTACCTGTGCCGGGGCCTCCTGTAATAACAAGAACACCATTATTCATAGCAGATATTACAGCCTGTCTTTGCTGAGGTGCAAATTTTATTTTCTGAGATGCTTCAAGAGCGTCAATATCCCTGTCATAGTTATTAAGCTTTAGCTGTGCCATTGAAAGCTCCACAAGTCTTCTTGCCACATATTCCTCAGCATAGAAGAAAAAATTAAGATATACATTTTGATTATATTCATTTCTTTCTATTCTTATATGGCTTTCAATGTGCATAGAGGTCATTTCATTGTCTATTTTTTCAGGAGAAATTTCAAGAAGCTCGGCAGTTCTTTTCACAAGGGTATCAAAGGGCAGATAAACGTGCCCCATTGATGAGGCATAGTTTAGCATATATTTTATACCAGCTCTTATTCTGAATTTTGAATCGGGAGCAATTCCAACCTTTGCAGCAATATTGTCAGCTGTTTTAAAGCCTATTCCTATTATGTCATCTGCAAGAGAATAAGGATTTTTTGTTACAACATCAATAGTTTTGCCTTTGTATTTTTTGTATATTTTAAGAGCATATGCAGGCTTAATTCCATATTCGCCAAGAAACATTATAGCGTGTCTTAAATCTTCCTGTTCCTTAAAAATTTCGCCTATGGTAATTGCCTTTTCTCTGCTTATACCTCTTATTTCTGAAAGTCTTTCGGGTTCTAAAGACATAATTTTAAGAGTATCAAGTCCGAATTTATCGACAATTTTTTTGCCGATTCTGGGACCTATACCCTTTATTACACCGCTTGAAAGATATAATGTTATTGCTCTTTCGGTTTTAGGCTCTGCTTTTTCATAGGTTTCTACATTAAGCTGTTCTCCGTAAAACTGATGAAAAACCTTTGTGCCTGAAATTTTGACACTTTCACCCTGTTTTATATCAGGCAGATAGCCTACACAGGTTATTTCATCATCAATGTTTTCAAGAGTAGTAATGTTAAATACTGCATATCCGTTTTCGGAGTTGTAATAGGTTACTTTTTCAACAACTCCCTCTACAGTTATATCAGGCATAATATCACCTTATTTCGTAAGTGCTTTTAATTTATCATAAAGTTTTGTATGTGTTTTGTTAATTCTTAAAGGTTTAAATTCCATATCCACAAAACAATGGACAGAGCTGCCCGTTACAAGAATATTTTTATCACTGTCGGTAACTATATATTCAAACACAAGCTTTACACCGTTAAATTCAGCTATACTTGTTTCTATATTGACAATATCATTGTATTTTGCTCCCTGTTTATACTTGCAGTTTATTTCAAGCACAGGCATCATAACTCCCTCATTTTTTTCAACGTTGTCATAATTGATGCCGTTTTCAAGCATATATTCGGTTCTTGCTTCCTCAAACCATCTTATGTAGTTTGAGTGATGAACAATTGCCATTTTGTCTGTTTCGTAGTATTGGACTTTTCTTTTATAAGCCATATATTAACCTCTAATCTTTTTTATTCATTCTATCATAATTAGAACAAATTTTCAATAGGTCATATAACAAAAAAGAGCATATTATTTTAAATATGCCCTTATTGGTTTTCAGAAACAATGGGGAGAGATAATTTGCTGCTTGTTTCTTAGTGTAATATATGATGCTTTTATATTTTTGTTACATTAGGGGTGATGTTCCCCGCAGCTGCAATGGTCCCCATGGTGATGCTTGTGTTTATGATGATGATTATGCTCATCTTCATCTTCAATTTGCTCTGTAACATTGAATATATCACCATAAGCCATAATATTTACGGTTCTGTCATTTATACCGTTTAAAGAATAGTTTGTGTAATCTGTAATTTCAGCATTACTCATTGTACAAGGAATATGCTGTAAAAAATTTTGCTTAATATATTTCTGTCTTGGCAAAGGCAAATCACTTACTGCTGATTCAATATAATCGCAAAGCTCATCAGCAAGCTCATCTGCCGATTTATCATTATTGCCTGTTCCTGACATAATTACCTTATCAATATCCTTCATATATGAATTGCTTATTGCATTGTTTACATCGATTGAAAGCTTTGTGCTGCTGTCAAGCTCATTTATATCGGAAATTTCATTTACTGCTTTTGAAATTTCAGCTTCAAGACCTTTAAATTTTTCAAATCTGTTTTCAATTTCAGTGCTTAAATTATCTGTAATTGTTTCAAAAAGTAAATCATCATTATCTCTTATACAGTCACATATTGAATAATATAAATCCTTTAATACAAAATCTTCTTCAAACATAAAATCACTGTCAATTACAAAATCACTTAAAATATTCATATATGTTATGTCATTAAAAAGCACACCAAGACAGATATAAATATCTTGCAATAAATCAACATTATCATCAATCATATTGAAATATTCTTCTATATTTTCATTGTTAAATTCTGAAACGGGAAGCTTGTATATTTCTTCAATAGTCTGAGCCATAAGAGGAAAATCCTCATTCATTTTATCAATACAGTCTACATAGCACATATCCTTTAATCTTTCCGTAATTGACTGCACAAATCCGTCGGAAAGCTCCTGTGACATCATATAAAAACCCTTTTTAATATAATCTCTGTATTTTGCCTTGGTCATTCTTAAAGGAAGCTGAGCCATTAGCTCACCCTTTAAAAAAGCACCTTCCATATCATTTTTAAGATGAGAGAGATAATGCTCAACGTTATTTGCAACGGCACTGTTGTTAAGAGGTATTCTTTCGTCAAAATCGGATATTTTTATAAGCTTCATTTCTCTTAAAATATATTCGCCAAGCTGATTATTTGCACAGGTATATTTATTTATGTCAACTGCTGCTGATATAATCTCATTTTCAAGCTCTGTAAGCTTATTTGTAAAATCATTTCTTTCGGATATATCCTTGTCAAAATTATCCGCAAGCTGAGAATAAAGTTCTCTTATTTTGTTTTCAAAATTCTTTATTTTGTCAGGTGGATTGGCAATTTCATTTACCGGATTTTCCACAATATCATACATTAAATCAAATAAAGTGTCTTTAAGCTTATATGTCACAAGAGATATAAGCTTTGTGTTATCAAGTTTATTCATAAATTTCCTCCAAATGTAAAATTTTCTCTTTTAAATATAACACATTTTTGGTAAAATATAAACAGTAATATTTATACTGGAGTGAAAATTTATGAAAAAAATTGCATTTACTACTCTTGGCTGTAAGGTAAATATGTATGATACGGAAGCTATGATGGAGCTTTTTTCAGAAAAAGGCTATGAGATAGCAGATTTTGACGAATATGCTGATATATATGTTATAAATACCTGTACAGTAACTAATTTTGGCGATAAAAAATCACGACAAATTATAAGACGTGCAAAAAGAAACAACAGTAATGCAATTGTTGTTGCAACAGGCTGTTATGCACAGGTTGCATCTAAGGAGCTTGAAAATATTGACGGAATAAATATTATTTTGGGAACAAAGGACAGACAAAGTGTTGTTGATATTATTGAAAGCTATGATGCTAAAGATGGCGTTAAAAACTGCGTAACTGATATTATGGGTGAAAAGGAATTTGAACCTCTTAAAATCAGTAAGCTCAAAAACAGAACAAGAGCCTATATTAAAATTCAGGAGGGCTGCAACCGTTACTGTTCTTATTGTATAATTCCCTATGCAAGAGGTCCTGTCCGAAGCCGTAAGCCTGATGAGGTTATTTCAGAGGTTAAAAGGCTGGCTGAAAATGGCTTTAAGGAGATTGTGCTCACAGGCATACATATTGCAAGCTATGGTCTTGATTTAGGAAATATTACTCTTGCAGATATAATAGAAAGAGTATGCGAAACTGAGGGTATAAAACGTGTAAGATTCAGCTCTATGGAACCAAAGGCAATTACTGATGAATTTATCAAGAGAATGGCTAATCAGCCAAAGGTGTGCCGCCACTACCATTTATCACTTCAAAGCGGATGTGACAGAACACTTAAAAGAATGAACAGAAGATACACAAGTGATGAATATTTTGAGGCTTGCAATAAGCTTAGAGCTGCCTTTCCCGATGCAGCAATTACTACTGATATTATTGTTGGTTTTCCCGGAGAAACTGATGAAGATTTTAATGAGTGTGTGGAGTTTGCAAAAAAGGTTAAGCTTGCTAAAATCCACGTTTTTCCATATTCACCTAAAAAGGGCACGCCTGCCGCAAAAATGCCTGAACAGACTGCACCTGATGTTAAAAACCGGAGAAGCAGGGAAATGCTTGAAGTAAGCAGGAAGCTTAACTATGAGTTTATGAACAGATATATTAATAAAGAAGTTCAGGTGCTTTTTGAAACAAGAGATAAAGACGGCTGTTTTGAGGGACATACTTCAAATTATATAAAGGTTCTTTTAAATACTGATAAAGACCTGTCAAATCAACTTGTAAATGTTAAAATTACAAAAATAAAAGAAGAAGAAACAGTTTACGGAGAGATAAAGGAGATATAAAAATGAATTTAGAGAGATTATATTATAAGGACTCATATATAAAAGAATTTACATCAAAGGTAGTAAGCTGCACAGAAGATAAAAAAGGCTATGCAGTTGTTCTTGAAAACACAGCTTTTTATCCTGAGGGCGGCGGTCAGCCTTGTGATATTGGAACCCTTGGTGATGCAAATGTAAGTTATGTAGGTGAAAAAAATGAAGACGTTATTCACTATACAGATAAGCCTCTTGAGGTTGGTTCAGAGGTTAAGGGCATTATTGATTGGGAAAGACGTTTTGACCTTATGCAGCAGCATTCGGGAGAACATATAGTAAGCGGTATGTTTCATGAAAAATACGGATATAACAATGTTGGCTTTCATATGGGAAGTGATATGATTACTCTTGACCTTGACGGAGAGCTGACATGGGAGCAGGTGCAGGAAATAGAGCTTAAAGCAAACAGATATGTATGGGCAAATGAAGAATGCAGAATTTTTTCCGCAAAAGGTGAGGAGCTTAAAAATATTGAATACAGAAGTAAAAAAGAGCTAAGCGGTGATGTAAGACTTGTAGAATTTCCGGGAGCTGATATGTGTGCCTGCTGCGGGACTCATGTAAAAAGAAGCGGTGAACTTGGAATTATAAAAATGTTCTCTTGTACAGCCTATAAGGGCGGGGTGAGAATTGAAATGCTTTGCGGCAAAAGAGCCTTTGACCATATTACCGCTGTTGTGGAGCAGAATAAGGAAATTTCAAATTTACTTTCTGCAAAGGTTAAGGAAACTGCAAAGGCAGTTGACAGATTATTAAATGAAAATCAGAGCTTAAAATCAACAGTATTTGAAATGCAGAATGAAAGGCTTGAAAATATAGTAAAGGAATATGCAGGAAAAGACAGTGTGCTTTTATTGGAAAAGGGGTTAGACCCTAATGGTGTAAGAAATCTTGCAAATCTTCTTCTTGAAAACGGCTGTACAGGAATTTGCGGAGTATTTTCGGGAAATGATGAAGATGGCTATAAATATGCAGTATGCGAAAAAGACGGAGATTTAAGAGCCTTTGTTAAAGAAATGAATACTGCTCTGAATGGCAGAGGAGGCGGAAAACCGTTTTTTGCACAGGGTTCAGTTGCCTGCAAGTGGAGGGATATTAAAGAATTTTTTAAAAAATAAGGTGATTATATGAGAAAAATATTGATAGTAATAGATATGCAGAATGACTTTATAAACGGAGCTTTAGGCACTAAAGAGGCAGAGGCTGTAGTCAAACCGGTAATTGAAAAAATAAAAAGCTACAATATTAATGATGTATATGCTACAAGAGATACTCACACAGAAAATTATCTTGAAACCAATGAAGGCAGACATCTTCCTGTTGTTCATTGCATAAAGGGCACAGCCGGCTGGGAAATAGACAAAAGGGTTGCAGAAGCCTTAAAGGGTGCTGTAATAATTGACAAGCCTGCATTCGGTTCTGTAGAACTTGCAGGATTTTTAAGAGATGAAAATATGAAAGAACAGCTTGAAATAGAGCTTGTAGGCTTGTGTACAGATATATGTGTTATATCAAATGCACTTTTGTTAAAAGCAAATATGCCTGAAGTCAATATAAGCGTAGACAGTAAGTGCTGTGCAGGTGTAACACCCGAAAGCCATAGGGCTGCACTTGAAACAATGAAAATGTGTCATATTGATGTAAAATAAATAAGGTACTGGGCAGATTGTCAATACAAGTGCAACACTTTTTATTTTATAAAAAATCTGAATAAGAAATAAAGTTAAAACATTTTCTTTGTCGGTTATTAATTAAATTAACCGTTTTCTTTAAATCTCCATCTGAAATTTTATGAAAATTTGTTCCTTTAGGATAGAAAAATCTATATAGATCATTTATATTTTCGATTGAACCTCTTTGCCATGGCGAATGAGGTTCAGCAAAATATATTGTTATTTTCGTTTCCTCTTCTATTGCTTTAAAATCTGCAAATTCAGAGCCATTATCAAGTGTTAATGTTTTTATTTCATATTTTTTTTGAAATTTCTTTTTATGCACTTATTAATGCTGCTCCTACATCAGATTTGGTTTTTGTTTTTGAAATTTTAGCAACTGTATATCGACTTTTTCTATCTACTAAAGTTACAACACATCCTTCTCCAACACTACCAAGTATAGTATCGCCCTCTAAATGTCCTAATTCACTCCTGTCATTAGCTTCAACAGGACGTTCATTTATGGTATGTTCCGGGTGAATAGTGTAATATTTATGCCTATTACCTCTATACTTTTTACCACGTCGTCTTAGATGTGTTTTAGCAGTTATTTTTGGCAGCAAATTATCATTAATAGCTTTATAAATAGTTGAAAATGATAATGTTATGCCTAAATGTTTCAATACATTTGAAATTATTTCAGGCGACCGGAAAACATTAAGCTTTTTAATAACAAAGTTGATAAGAAATCTATCATATAAAAGAACACGTTTCTTTTTTGATTTTTTCCTGTTATTTTCAGCTTTATTATCTGCATACTCAAAGTTATAAATGCCATCAGTATTACTATTTCTTTTTATTTCACGACTAACTGATGATGGATTACGATTAAGCAGCTTAGATATTTTTCTAATACTGTAGCCATTTTTTAAATTTTCTGTTATACAAATTCGTTCTTTTAGTGTAAAATGATGATAGGATTGCATATAAACCTCCAGTGTTTTTTGTTGTGATAAACTTTATTTTACACTAAAAATTAATTTACGTACGATGTATACAAAACTTGTGCATACCATTCGTAAATTAACAAGTTGTATGCAGTCCATATTTATTTTTATAAAGTGTTGCAATTACAATTATAATCTAAGGAGTTCCCTGCAAAAAACGTAAGTGGTGGGTAAGATTTTATTACAATCAGTGGGAGTACAATTTCCTATCTGATTAAGCCTCCGGCGGGATTGCAGGTGTGTGCAAAGGAATATGTCAG
>CAZZLN010000056.1:0-10195 GCA_964654945.1 uncultured Lachnospiraceae bacterium | reverse complement strand
CTTGTCGGATTAATCTTTCCGATTCAATTCAGAACATTTTACTTTGTAAACAACATTGAAAAGGGTGTTGCTAATTTAACAAGAGGATTTTCAGCGGACTGCATCTTTACCTGTATTCTTTTTTCGAGCATAGGTTATTTTAATGGCTGCGGTATAAGTATTCCTGTTATGCTTCAGGGCATTATGTGGCTTTCTTTATATGTATTTCGCTTTTTGTTTTTCTGTCAAAGCTTCCAAATACATCATTGGTGCTGATAGGTCTTGCAACACCGCTTACTACGTTATACGGAATTATATTTTTTGTAATTTGCTTTATATGGCTCAAGCATAGGAAAACCCGATAATGTAATGTATGTAAAATTTTAAAAAATTTTCGCCTTTACAAGTGTGTAAATTTGTTATACAATGTCAATAGTGCTAAAAATTTATGCTTATTGATTACGTTTATGGGGGTGATTAAGTGGAGCCTATAATCAGTATAAAAAACCTTACTAAGATATATAATGAAAAAACAAACCCTGTTACAGCACTTACCGATATAAACCTTAATATACAAAAGGGCGATATTTACGGAATAATAGGTATGTCAGGTGCAGGCAAAAGTACCCTTGTACGCTGCCTTAATTTTCTTGAAAAGCCTACAGAGGGTACTGTTATTGTACAGGGTAAGGATTTATCCAAGCTTTCCGGCTATGAGCTGAGAAAAGCAAGAACAGATATTTCTATGATATTTCAGCATTTTAATTTGCTTATGCAGAGAAATGTGACTGATAATATATGCTTTCCTCTTAAAATTAATAAGGTAAAAAAGAGCGATGCAAAAAAACGCTGTGCCGAGCTGCTTGAAATTGTGGGACTTTCCGATAAGGCAAAGGCATATCCCTCACAGCTTTCAGGCGGGCAGAAGCAGAGAGTTGCTATAGCAAGAGCACTTGCAACCAATCCTCAAATTCTTTTGTGCGATGAGGCAACAAGTGCCCTTGACCCGCAAACTACAACTGCCATTCTTGCTCTGCTTAAGGATATAAACCGCAGATATGGCATTACAATAGTAATTATTACTCACGAAATGTCTGTTGTGCAGGAAATTTGCTCTCATGTTGCCATTGTGGATAAAGGCAAAATTGTGGAAACAGGCAGTGTAATGGATATTTTTACAGCACCTAAAACAAAGGAAGCAAAAAAGCTGGTGCTTTACAGGGATAACCATTGCGTATTTACTCCCCAAAGCCGCTGCATGCGCATTGTGTTTAACAACAATTCGGCTTTTGATTCCGTTATTGCCGATATGGTGCTTAAATACAAAACAGCAATAAATATTATTTTTGCGGATACAAGAAATATTGACGGAAAGGCACAGGGAGAGATGATAATTCAGCTGCCTGAAAATGCAGACATCGCCGAAAAAATGATTGTTTATCTGAAAAGCAGAGGGCTGCATACTGAAGCTTACGAGGGGGATATTTAAAATGTTTGATTGGTCTGTTTTTAATTCTACCGTTATAGCTATGATAAAGGACGGTGTATGGGATACCCTGTATATGACATTGCTGTCAACTGCAATGGGCTATGTATTGGGACTGCCTATGGGAATAGCGCTTGCTGTTACCGGAGAAAAGGGCTTAATGCCCAACAAGGCTGTATACGGTGTAATGGATTTTGTTGTAAATATTATCAGGAGCATACCGTTTCTTATTCTCCTTATACTTGTAAGCCCGCTTACTAAGCTTATTGTGGGGAAAAGCTACGGTTCGTCTGCTACCGTTGTGCCGCTGGTTATTGCTGCGGCGCCATTTATTGCAAGAATGGTTGAGTCATCTATACAGGAGGTTGACAAGGGCGTTGTTGAGGCTGCCCAAAGCATGGGCGCAGGAAACCTTGAAATCATAACAAAGGTACTCATTGTCGAAGCAAGAACATCTCTTATAATTGGTGTTACCATTGCATTGGGAACAATACTGGGTTACTCCGCAATGGCCGGTATTGTCGGCGGCGGCGGCCTTGGCGATATTGCAATAAGGTACGGCTATTATCGTTATGAAATGGAAATAATGGTTGTTACTATTGTAATACTTATTTTACTGGTACAGATTATGCAGGGAATAGGAATGGCACTTTCAAGAGTCATTGACAAGAGAAAAATAAAATAGCAATTGCTGTTTTATATATATTATTTTATATTAAGGGCATCTCTAAAAATTATGATTTTGCCAAACTAGTGTAGCGTATCACTCATATTTAGAGGCACCCAATAAATTAAATGGAGGGAACTTAAATGAAAAAAATGAAAAAGCTTTTATCGGCAGTACTTACAACAGCACTTATGGCAGGTGTGCTTACAGGCTGCGGCACTACAGCACAGGAGAGCAATACCTCAGGCACCAAAGCTGCACAGGAGACAACATCAACAGATACTCAATTAAAGGGAACAATTACCGTTGCCGCATCTGCTACACCCCACGCTGAAATACTTGAGCAGGCAAAGCCTATCCTTGCAGAGCAGGG
Source organism: uncultured Lachnospiraceae bacterium (assembly GCA_964654945.1). GTDB lineage: Bacteria > Bacillota > Clostridia > Lachnospirales > CAG-274 > HGM11788. Next base: position 7,690 of record CAZZLN010000056.1, on the reverse strand, counting down.
CTGGGATTTGCAGGTAACTGTTTTTGATGATTATGTACAGCCTAACCTTGTTGTTGAAAGCGATGAGTTTAATGCAAATTATTTTCAGCACATACCTTATCTTGAAAGCTTTAACGAGGAGCAGGGTACACATTTGGTAAATGCAGGCGGTATCCATTATGAGCCATTTGGTATTTATCCCGGTACAGAAAGTGACCTTGCCGCTATTTCAGACGGAGCAACAATTGCTGTCCCAAATGATACAACAAATGAAGCAAGAGCGCTTCTTCTCCTTCAGGATAACGGTCTTATTACCCTTAATGACGGTGTCGGACTTACCGCAACAGTAAACGATATTGCAGAAAATCCTCACAATCTCCAAATTCAGGAGCTTGAAGCTGCTCAGGTTTCAAGAGTAAAGGACGAGGTTGCATTTGTTGTGCTTAACGGTAACTATGCACTTGAAGCAGGCTTCTCTGTAAAGAACGATGCGGTTGCTTATGAAAAATCGGACTCAGAGGCTGCCAAGACCTATGTAAATATCATTGCGGTTAAGGAAGGCAATGAAAACAGTGAGCCGGTTCAGGCGCTTGTTAATGTTCTTAAGTCAGATGAAATTGTTAATTTCATAAACGAAAACTATGACGGTGCTGTTGTTCCGTTTGTGGAAGAATAATATTTGACCATATAAAAATAAGGCTTTTGGGACAAAATCTCGGGGTCTTATTTTTTTATAAAGCTGCGGTGCAAATTGTTTTATTATTAAGACTGCACAGGGCAGTTAAGAGGCGGGGACTTCCTTACCCGGTTAAAATGCAATATACAAAAAAGTTAAAGGAGATAGCTTATGGCAGAAAAAAATTTGAATTTTGATGAAATAATTGAAAGAAAAAATACTAATTCAATTAAATATGATTTTGCAAAGCGTATGGGAATGCCCGAAAATATTTTACCCTTGTGGGTTGCCGATATGGATTTTAAAACATCATCATACATTCAGGAGGCATTGCAAAAGCAGCTGGAGCATGGTATTTATGGCTACAGTGAAGCGGGAGAGGAATACTTTGAGGCTGTCAGCAAATGGATGAAGCAGCATTTTGACTGGCAGGTGGACATAAGGTGGCTTGTAAAAACACCGGGCGTTGTTTTTGCGGTCGCTATGGCGGTAAAGGCTTTTACCAATGAGGGGGATAATGTGTTAATACAGCAGCCTGTTTATTATCCGTTTGGTCAGCTTATAGAGGACAATAAAAGAAAAATTGTGGATAATACCCTTGTTATTGATGAATTTGGAAAATATAATATAAACTATGAGGATTTTGAACATAAAATAATAAATGAAAAAATCAAGCTTTTTATACTTTGCAATCCGCAAAATCCAAGCGGCAGAGTTTTTACAAGGCAAGAGCTTATAAAAATGGGGGATATATGCCTTAAGCATAATGTAATTGTGGTAAGTGATGAAATACACGCAGATTTTGTTTTTAAGGGTAAGCATAATGTGTTTGCCAACCTTAAGGAGGAATACAAAAATATAACCGTTACCTGTACCGCACCGAGCAAAACCTTTAATATTGCAGGCATACAGGTTTCTAATATATTTATTCCAAACTCAAAATTAAAGCATAGATTCCGTAAGCAGATTGATGCTGCCGGCTATAGCCAAATAAATGCTGCAGGGCTTGTTGCTTGTCAGGCGGCATATAAACACGGTGAAGAGTGGTACAGGGCAATGCTTGCATACTTAAAGGGTAATATTGATTATATAAAAGAATATATTAAACAAAACATACCTGAAATTAAAATGGCAGAGCACGAAGGGACATATTTGGTATGGCTTGATTTCAGGGGACTTGGCTTAAGCAATAAGGAAATTAACAGCCTTGTTGTTAACAAGGCAGGCTTGTGGCTTGAGGACGGAGCTGTTTTCGGTAAGCCGGGAGAGGGTTTCCAAAGGATTAATGTTGCCTGCCCGAGAGCTGTGCTGACTGCTGCCTTAAACAAACTTGAAAAGGCAATACACAGCAATTAAGCTATTATAAATTTATATGCTAAAAAATATAAATTTTTTCATATTGACTATGATATTTATGAAACTTATAATAGCAAATATAATTACTGTTTTTTATACAGGTTTTCCGTAAGTCAAGGATATTATTCAAACGGATTGTGCCAATGTTGAACTTTTAAACACTTGGAGGACAGATAAAATAGAGTTAAGGAGTTTATGGGATGGAGTTTGAAAGATTGAACCTATCATTACAGAAAAACTAGCAATGGACGGTCTGTTTTCTGCTGATATAGGAGAAGGAATATTCGTACCAGAGGATGATGACGAGATTGTATTGTGCCTAAATTATGATGGCAAATTTGGGTTAAATAATATGAACCTTTATTTTCAAAATGCCAATACTAAAAGCGAAGTATATTCATGGGCTGAGTGGATATTAACAAAGTTGCTTAATAAATTTTGTGGACATTTAATATTGCAATTTAGAAACATTATTTTATAACATTTATTAATTGACAATTTTCAATTTTTAAGCTATAATTTAGTTTGTATGCGGTCGTGGCGGAATGGCAGACGCGCAGGATTCAGATTCCTGTCCCGATTATGGTGGTGTGGGTTCAAGTCCCATCGACCGCATTATGTTAGTTTAAATTATTACTAAAACATAATATGAACAGTTTAATACATGGTGAATTTAATGGCTTCAAGCAAAGAGTATTTAGAATTTATATTAGAACAACTATCAGAATTAGATGGTATAACCTATAAAGCAATGATGGGGGAATTTATTATTTATTTTCAGGGTAAAATAGTTGGCGGAATATATGATGACAGATTGCTTATAAAACCGGTAAAATCCGCAAAAGCATATATGCCGTCAGCCTCTTATGAATTGCCTTATGAAGGTGCAAAAGAAATGCTGTTGGCAGATAATGTAGACAATAAAGAATATTTGACAAATCTTTTGCTTACTATCTATGACGAACTCCCCTTTTCTAAAAAGAAGAAAAAATAATTTATATGTGACCTTAGGTTAATGCTTAAGTAACTGCCGATTTATAATATATCAGTTGTATATTTACATAACAAACAGAATATAAATATCTAACGGAGGTTAGAAATATTGTATTTTAACCGCCGTTTTTTAAATTGCAATTACATATTGCAGTTTTAAAAATCATCAGCAAAATTTACAAAAATAAATTAAAAAATAAATTATATTATTAAAACTATTGTTTATTTTTGAATTTTATTGTATAATTGTTAGAAGCAATGTCGTTTTTGTCAACTAAATTTGAAGTTAATTTCAAATTCAAAAACAATGCTTTTTTTAATGTAATTTTATGAAAAATAAAAGGAGGCTTCTTATGGAGAAGAAATCAGTTCATCATAACTTCAGAGGTACGGCAGCTCAGGAGCAGCAGCTTAAAGATGTTATAGAGAAGCATCTCAAGCAGCCCGGAGGATTAATGCCCGTATTACAGGATGCTCAGGAAATATATGGTTATCTGCCTATTGAAGTTCAGAGTATGATAGCAGAAGGGCTTAATGTGCCTTTATCAGAAGTATATGGTGTAGCAACATTTTATTCACAGTTTTCACTTAGTCCAAAGGGCGAAAACAGAATAAGCGTATGTCTTGGTACTGCCTGTTATGTTAAAGGTGCAGACAAAATACTTGCAGCAATAGAAAAAAAGCTTGGAATTAAAAGCGGTGAATGTACTAAAAACAGGCAGTTTTCACTGGATTCCACAAGATGTATAGGTGCCTGCGGTCTTGCACCTGTTATGATGATAAACGATGATGTTTACGGCAAAATGACTGTAGATCAGGTTGACACAATTATTGATAAATATATGAAAAAGAATAAAAAAGGGGGTGACGATCAATGATAACAATTGAAGAATTAAATAAAATTAGAGATGCCAAAAGAGATTTGGTTATGGTTCGTAAAATTATAAAGGAACAGGGAGAGGAGCTTGCTAAAAAAACAGGCTACAGAAAACAGGTTCTTATATGCGGAGGTACAGGCTGTACATCTTCAGGCTCTCGTAAAGTTATCGCCGCTCTCAACAATGCCTTAGAAAAAAATGGCATTGAAAAAGAAATTCTTGTTGTAAAAACAGGCTGTTTTGGCCTTTGTGCTTTAGGACCTATAATGATTGTATATCCTGAGGGTTGTTTTTACAGTCAGGTAACTCCTGAAGGCGTTGAAAGAATTGTTGAGGAACACCTTAAAAACAACAATATAGTTAAAGAGCTTTTATATCAGGAAACAATTCACGAGGACGGCAGCATTGTTTCTTTAAATGAAACCCGGTTTTATAAAAAGCAGATGAGAGTTGCATTAAGAAACTGTGGCGTTATTGACCCTGAACAAATAGAAGAATACATAGCTCTTGACGGTTATCAGGCACTTGCAAAGGTGCTTACATCAATGAGTGGTGATGAAGTTATTGATGAGCTGTTAAAATCAGGTCTTAGAGGACGTGGCGGCGGCGGCTTCCCTACAGGCAAAAAGTGGGCATTTGCAAAAGCGACAGAAAACGATATTAAATATGTATGCTGTAATGCTGATGAAGGTGACCCGGGTGCATTTATGGACAGATCAATTCTTGAGGGTGACCCTCACTGTGTCATAGAAGCAATGGCAATAGCAGGCTACAGTATCGGAGCTCAAAAAGGCTATGTCTATGTTCGTGCAGAATATCCTATTGCCGTTCAAAGACTTCAGATTGCAGTAGAACAGGCAAGAGAATATGGCTTGTTGGGAGAAAACATATTTGGAACTGATTTTTCATTTGATATAGAAATAAGACTGGGTGCAGGTGCATTTGTCTGTGGTGAAGAAACTGCCCTTATGACATCTATTGAGGGTCATAGAGGTGAACCAAGACCACGTCCTCCATTCCCTGCGGTAAAAGGTCTTTTTGGCAAGCCAACAGTACTTAATAATGTAGAAACATATGCAAATATTGCACAGATTATATTAAAGGGATCTGAATGGTTCAGCAGTATAGGTACAGCAACTTCTAAGGGAACAAAGGTATTTGCTTTAGGCGGAAAAATAACAAACGTAGGTCTTGTTGAAATTCCTATGGGTACTACTCTTAGAGAAATTGTAGAGGAAATAGGCGGAGGAATACCTAACGGCAAAAAGTTTAAAGCAGCACAAACAGGCGGTCCGTCAGGCGGATGTATTCCTGCCTGTCATATTGATACACCTATTGATTATGACAGTCTTATTGCTTTAGGCTCTATGATGGGTTCAGGCGGTCTTATTATACTTGATGAAGACACCTGTATGGTTGATATTTCAAAATTCTATCTGGAATTTACAGTTGATGAGTCCTGCGGTAAGTGTACACCATGCAGAATTGGTACAAGAAGACTTATGCAGTTTTTGGAAAAAATTACATCAGGAAAAGGTGAGCTTGAGGATCTTGATAAAATTGAAGAACTTTCAATGCACATGAAATCTTCTTCTCTCTGTGCTCTTGGTCAGTCAGCATCAAACCCTGTGCTTTCTACAATAAAATATTTCAGAGATGAATATCTTGCTCATATTGTTGATAAGACTTGTCCTGCGGGAGTATGTAAGTCACTTCTTTACTATGAAATTCAGCCAAAGCTTTGCAAGGGCTGTACAAAATGTGCAAGAAATTGTCCTGTTAATGCTATCAGCGGTGAGGTTAAAAAGCCTCATTTTATTGATAAGAATGTTTGTATCAAATGCGGTCTTTGTGTTAAAAACTGTAAGTTTAATGCCATTATGACTAAATAAGGAGGTGCTTTTATGGATATGGTTAATTTAAAAATAAATAATATACCTGTAACTGTGCCTGCCAACTATACTATTTTGCAGGCTGCAAAATCAATACACGTTGAGATACCCTCACTTTGCTATTTAAAAGATGTAAACTGTATAGGTGCCTGCAGAGTGTGCGTTGTCGAAATAAAAGGAAGAAAAGGTCTTGTTGCATCATGTGTATATCCTGTTGAAGAAGGTATGGAGGTACTTACAAACACTCCAAAGGTACGTGCTTCAAGAAAAACAACAATTGAGCTTATACTTTCAAGCCATCACAAAAAGTGTCTTTCATGTGTAAGAGGCAATCACTGTGAGCTTCAAAAGCTTGCATTTGACTATGGTGTTGATGAAGACAGATTTAAGGGTGATGATGCATTATATCCTATTGATGATTTATCACCATATATTGTAAGAGATAACAGTAAGTGTATACAGTGTATGCGTTGTGTGGCTGCCTGCAAAAATATACAGTCTGTTTCAGTAATAGGACCTATTAAAAGAGGTTATGATGTTCATGTAGGCTGTGCCTTTGAAAAGAGTCTTGATGATTCTCCATGTGTAGGCTGCGGTCAGTGTATAGTTGCCTGTCCTGTAGGTGCATTAAGTGAAAAAAGCCAGATTGATGAGGTATGGTCAGCAATATCAAATCCTGATAAGCAGGTTGTTATGTTTACTGCACCATCAATTCGTGCAACTCTTGGAGAATGTTTTAATATGCCTCCGGGAACTGACGTTGAAGGAAAAATGGTTGCATCTATAAGACGTCTTGGTGTAGATAAAGTATTTAATATGAATGTTACTGCCGACCTTACAATTATGGAAGAAGCTCATGAATTTATAGAGAGAGTAAATGGTTTTGGAAAGCTTCCTATGTTTACATCATGCTGTCCCGGTTGGGTGAAATTTGTAGAACATTATTATCCTGAAATGATTCCTAATCTTTCTACCTGCAAATCTCCTCAGCAGATGTTTGGTGCTATGCTTAAAAGCTACTATTGTCAGAAATACGGCATAAATCCAAAAAATCTTTTTGTAGTAAGTGTTATTCCATGTACTGCAAAGAAATTTGAAATAACTCGTAAAGAGCAGAATGCAATGGGTTATCAGGATGTTGATGTTTCTCTTACAACAAGAGAGCTTGCAAAAATGATAAAGGGTGCAGGTATAATGTTTGAGGAAATAAACGATGAAGAATTTGATAATCCTTTTGAAATAGCAAGTGGCGGCGGTACTATATTTGGTGCTACAGGGGGAGTAATGGAAGCTGCATTAAGAACAGCGGCAAATATGCTTGACTCTGATATAAAGAAAGTAGAATATAGAGAAGTAAGAGGAAATGAAGCTATTAAGGAAGCAACTTACAATATAGCCGGTGTTAAGGTAAATGTTGCAGTTGCATCAGGTCTTGCTAATGCAAGAAAAGTACTTGACAGCATAAAATCAGGAGAAAAGGATTATCAGTTTGTTGAAATTATGGCTTGTCCCGGCGGTTGTATAAATGGCGGCGGTCAGCCGGTTCAAAGTGATAGTGTAAGAAATTATGTTGATCTTAAACAGCTCCGTTCTCAGGTGCTTTATAATGCAGATAAAAAACTTAAAATACGTAAATCACATGAAAGTCCTGTTATTAAAATGATTTATAATGAGTTCTTTGACAGCCCGGGTAAAGCAAGGGCACATAAACTTCTTCACACAACATATGTGAACAGAAAAAAATAATTCCATATATTTATTATTGAGTTTTAAAATTAAACTGCAAATTAATTTAAGCAGAATGTATACAAAACTTGTGTATATAATGCGTATATCAACAAGTTAATTTACGCACGATGTGTACAAGGCTTGTATATAAAGTGCGTAATTCAATAATGCCTTGGCATTATTGTGCG
>CAZZLN010000055.1:0-10515 GCA_964654945.1 uncultured Lachnospiraceae bacterium | reverse complement strand
AGAAAGGTTCTTATAATAGTTGAAAATTTGCCTGTTCCCTTTGACACAAGGGTGTGGCAGGAGTCAACAACTCTTGCTGCCAACGGCTACACAGTATCGGTAATATGCCCTAAAGGAAAGGGATATACTGCCGATGAGGAGGTTATCGATGGTGTAAATATATTCCGTCATGATTTGCCTGAGGAGGGCAACGGAGCTTTAGGCTATTTCAGAGAGTATTCCGCCGCCCTTAAGGCTGAAATAAAGCTTGCAAAAAAAATATATAAAAAAATAGGCTTTGATGTTATACATGGCTGCAATCCTCCCGATGATATTTATTTGGTAGCTAAAAAATTTAAAAAATACGGTGTAAAATATGTTTTTGACCACCACGATATTTGCCCCGAGCTTTTTGAAGCAAAATTTGGAGAAAACTGTGGTTTTATTAAAAAAATGCTTTATAAAAGCCAGTTTCTTTTAGAAAAGCTGACTTATAAAAACTGTACATTTGCTTTTGTAACAAATGAGTCCTACAAAAAAATTGCCATTGAAAGAGGCAAAATGAACCCCGAGAGGGTAATAGTTTTAAGAAGCGGTCCAAGGCTTGAAAGAATGAAAATTCAGCCACCCAAAGAAGAAATTAAGCGCGGCTATAAATATATGGTCGGCTATCTTGGCGTAATCGGACAGCAGGAGGGAATTGAATATCTTCTTGATGCCGCAAAATATATTAAAGAACGGGACAACAATGTGTTCTGGGGTATTGTGGGCGGCGGTCCTCATCTTGAGGCACTAAAAAAACAGGCAAAGGATATGGGACTTGATGACTGTGTTGAATTTACGGGCAGAGCAAGCGATGAGCAGATGCTTGATTATCTTAACACTGCCGATGTTTGTGTAAACAGTGATAAATACAACAGTATGAATGATAAGTCCACTATGAATAAAATTCTTGAATATATGGCTCTTGGAAAGCCTATTGTTCAGTTTGACCTTACTGAAGGCAAATATTCCGCTCAGGAGGCTTCTCTGTATGCAAAAAATAATGATGCGGCAGATATGGCAAAAAAGATTATTGAGCTTTTAAATGACCCCGAAAAGAGAATAAAAATGGGTGAATTCGGAAGAAACAGAATTGAAAATGAGCTTAGCTGGGAGCATACAAGCAAGGCTCTTTTAGATGGCTATGACAAATTTTTTAAAGGTGAGTTTGATAAATAATGGCAGATAAAAAAGTATTACTTATATCAAATTATGTTTTTCATTACAGACAAAAGGTTTATAACTATTTTTATGACAGATTTTCAAAAGACGGATATGATTTTGAGGTTTTGTCAAATGAATATCAGCAGGCAGGATTTAATTTAAGATTTAAAGCGCACTGCGAGCCTTTTTCTGTAAAAGGATATATCAACAAAATTAAGGAAATAAAGCCTGATGTGGTTATATTGTTTCTTCATCTGAAAGATAAAATTCAAATTCCCCTTATATATTATTGTAAGCTGAAGGGCATTAAGGTGATATTTTGGAATAAGGGCGTCAGTGATACAGACCCTGATAACAAAATTAAAAATATGTTATATCATCATATACACAATATGTGTAATTCCTTAATAACATATACTCCCGATACTATTTCAAATTTTAAAGATAAAAACAGAAAAAAGCTTTTTGTGGCTTATAACACTGTTGATTGCACAGATATTGACAAAAGCAAGTATGACCCTGTAAAGCTTCGTCAAAAATATGGCATTAAAGAAAATAAGGTTATACTTTATGTAAGCAGAATGAAAAAAAGCAAGAAAATAGACATACTTCTTGACAGCTTTTCAAATGTTTGTAATATTGCTGTTGTTGCTATGGGGGCAGGTATGACAGCTGAGCTTCAAAAAAAGTTTGATTCAGCTCCTAATCTTTATTATGTTGGTCAGAAATACGGCGAGGAAGGTAACGAAATATGGGCAATGGGAGATGTGTTCAGTGTTCCCGTCAATGTCGGACTCGGCATAAATGAGGCAATTTTTTGGAATATGCCCGTTGTGACAATGAAGGGTTTTCAGCCGCCTGAAATTTATTATCTTAAAAACGGCAAAAACGGCATTATTGCTGAAAATGAAAAGGAATATAAAGAAAAAATGCTAAACCTTTTAAATGATGACACTGCTCTTGAAAATATGAAAAAGGAAGCGGAAAGGGTTTATAATGAGGAATGCGGCATAGACAGAATGTATCAGGGATTTATTGATGCGGTAAAATATGCGGAGGGAAATAATGAATAATAACAGATTAATTTTAAGAGAAAATGCAAATGTTTATAAAGGTCCTTGTGATTATCTGGAAAATGACCTTGGATTTCAATCTCTTTTATTATGGAGGGGGTATAATGACAATGCAAATGCAATAATATCCAAAAAAGAGGCTTTAAAAAATTCCTTGAAAATGATTAGAAAAATGTTAAGCAAAAGGAAAATATTTAAAAATGCCGATATAATATTGTCAATAGGCAATTATACAACTTTGTTTTTAATGCTGCTTAACAAGCTTCATATTATAAAGTCAAAAAAATATTCTGGTAGGGTTTTTCTTCCACAGTAAAAAAGTTCAGAAGATACTTGGCATAGTACTGCCGTTTTTTATAAAAAATAATGTAACAATAATTTTATTTTCGGTATGTGAAAAACATCTTTATACTAAGAGCATAGGTTTGCCGGAAAAAGTATTTGTGTCATTACCCTATGGGAATTGGAATAATTCTGACAGTGATTTTGTAAATATTGAAAAGGAACAGGATTATTATTTTGCCGGAGGTTATTCTAACAGGGATTATGAAAGGCTTATTAATATTTGGAATAATAGCGGCATAAAGGGAAAATTAGTTATAATCGGCTCAAAAAACAATATAGATTTGATTAAATATGAGTCAGGTGTTCACAGTGAAAATGTAAAAGTTCTTACTGATACATCTTCTGAAGAATTTGATAAATATTTATTAGGTGCAAAGGCTTGTATTTTCCCTTTTAAAGAAAATACAGGTGCCTCCGGACAAAGTGTTACTTTAAGATGTATGAGGCTTAATAAGCTTATAATATCTGATGATACTGATATTATGAGAGAATATGTTATAAATGGCAAAACAGGTGTTTTGCTTAAAGATATGGGTAAGGAACTTTCAGAGGTCTTACATAATATTGATAACGGAAACATAAATAAAGAGGAATTAATAAAAGAGTCCTATAATTTGTTTAAAACAAAGTTTTCCTACAAGACAATAACTCAAAAGCTAAAATCTATTATTATTTAGATAATAATTTTTTAATGGATATATATAAGATTATTTTTGGAGAAAATTTATGAGTGAATATATTTCTAAAAAATCAATACAGATTATGAGATTTTGGGGTATTATTATGGTTTTAATACATCATGCTGTAAATAATCTGCCTGATATTTCTGCTGATAAATATATACTAAGTATAGTTGGTGCAGATGTTACTGTGTTTTTTCTTATTTCAGGCTTTTTGTTTGAAATGAAATCAGAAAAATATTATAATAATAAAAAAGAATTTATTTATAACAAATTCTTACAACTTATTATTCCATATTTATTTTGGTCTATACTTCTTTACGGGGGAACAAAACTTGCATATTTAATTCCGGTAGATAAAATAGGAAATGCAATGATTGAAATAGGCTTTGCTGAATTAGACATTGGATCAATAATATGGAATATACTTATTAGTTCAGGCCTTTATGTTGAATATCTTTGGTTTATATACATACTTTTTATATTTTTTATAGTTAGTGTGTTTGCTGGTAAAAAGCTAAATAATATATTGTCAATAATTATTGTAATAGCCTTGGGAATATTCTTAAACTACTATTTTGAATTATATCATATTATTTGGAAATTTTTTAAGCATTTTTCTGATTTTTTAATAGGTAGATTTATTTTCAAATGGACATACAATAACAAAAATTATTTTATTAAAAACAAAAATAAAATAGCATTATTTTCGGCGTTTTTGGCTGTGGGCCTTTTTATAATTTATAATATAATGCCTGATAAAAGGTCAATTATTGTTGAAGAAGGATATGCTTTTATACATAATCTATTTAATTGGTGTATCGTTATAGTTGTATTTTTTATTTCAGAAAAATTATCGCATTTTTCAATAGGAAATATTTTAAAATCAATAGGAGATTATTCCTACGATATTTATCTTATACATATATATTTTGTATTTGCTATAGGCAAGACTCTTGGTAGTTTGAATTTACCTTGGCTGTTATCTCTTTTTTTAACAGTTGCTATATCTGCAGCAATTTCTGTTTGTATAAGTAAGTTTATATTAAGAAAATTCAGATTATTAAGTCTTGTTTCAATAGGATTTAGAAATAAAAGAGAGGAAGAAAAAATTTGAAAGTACTTATGATAGAGCATTTTCTGCCAGGTAATACATATACATTGGAGTTATGCAATAAATTAAAAAATATTACAGAGCTTATAATATCTGATGATACTGATATTATGAGAGAATATGTTATAAATGGTAAAACAGGTGTTTTGCTTAAAGATATGGGTAAGGAACTTTCAGAGGTCTTACATAATATTGATAACGGAAACATAAATAAAGAGGAATTAATAAAAGAGTCCTATAATTTGTTTGAAACAAAGTTTTCCTACAAGACAATAACTCAAAAGCTAAAATCTATTATTTTAGATTGATTTGTTATTTCAGTAAATAATTCAGAATTAACTCAATGAAATTTATAAATCGGTTTAACTGACTGATATTAAAGGAGAAACTAATGATTATTACAAAAACACCATTTCGTATGTCATTTTTTGGCGGGGGAACAGATGTTAAAGATTTTTTCTTTAAATATGGCGGCGCCGTTCTTTCTACAACTTTTGACAAATATTGTTATGTAAATGTCAGACATTTACCGCGTTTTTTTGATTATTCCACCGAAGTGGCGTATTCAAAAATAGAGCGGGTAACATCCAGAGACGATATAGCTCACCCTGCTATCAGAAATGCTATGAAAATGCTGAATATGAAAGAAATTCGTCTTACTTATGAAGCTGATTTGCCTGCCCGTTCGGGCTTGGGTACTAGCAGTTCGTTTGCGGTAGGTATGTTAAATGCCTTTTATGCGCTGAAAGGAATATATGCAAGCAAGAAAAGACTTGCCGATGAAGCTATATATTTGGAAAGGGAGCTTTGCAATGAAGCGGGAGGATGGCAGGATCAGATAGCGGCATCTTACGGGGGATTTAACAGAATAGATTTTAGCGATAAAGGATATGAAGTGCATCCTGTTATTATTTCCAATGCCCGCAAGAAGCAGCTAAATGAGAATTTGATGATGTTTTTTACGGGTTTTACGAGATTTTCATCAGAAATCCAGGAAGTTAATGCCGCAGGAAAAGCCGATAAAATCACACAGTTAAAGGAAATGCTTTCTCTTGTTGATGAAGCTGAAAAAATTTTGACCGATAAAAATTCAGATTTGGATGAATTTGGAAAGCTTTTGGATTGCACATGGAAATTAAAGCGTCAGACAGGCAACGCCGTTTCTACGGACAATATTGACCGACTCTATGACAAAGGCATTAAAGCAGGCGCTGTCGGCGGTAAGCTTTTAGGTGCGGGCGGGGGAGGATTTTTGGTCTTTTACGTTCGGCAGGACAAGCAGGAGTCCGTAAGACGAGCTATGAATGATTTGATGTATATTCCGTTTGAATTTGAAAATGGCGGCACCAGGGTAATCCATTTTACACCCGAAACCTACACACCAAAAGAAATATAGTTTGGAGTTAAATATGAAAACAGTAATTATGGCAGGCGGGCGAGGCACCCGTATCACATCGGTTGCGAGTGATATTCCCAAGCCAATGATAAAAATTGAAAATAAACCTGTTTTGGAACACGAAATTGAGTGTCTGCACAGACAGGGCTTTGACGATATTATACTGACGGTCGGTCACCTTGGAAATATAATAAAAGATTATTTCGGCGACGGCAGCGGTATTTCACCTGCAACAGGAAAGCCGTTTGGGGTAAACATAGAGTATTATTTTGAAAAAGAACCTCTCGGAAATGCAGGCGCTTTGTTTAAAATCAGAGATAAGCTGGCTGAGGATTTTATGCTGCTAAATGCAGATGCAATGTTTGATGTGGATTTTAACCGTTTTGTTGGATTTCATAAGCGACATAATGGGTTGGCAACATTATTTACACATCCGAACAGCCATCCCTTTGACAGCGGTCTGATTGTTGCAGATGAGAACGCAAGTGTAATAAAATGGCTTGCCAAAGAGGATGTCAGACCAAAATATTATCGCAATCGTGTTAATGCGGGATTGCACATTATTTCTCCTAAGCTGCTTTATAATGAGATTTCAACCCCTAAAATCGATTTGGACAGACAGCTTCTTAAACCTTTGGCAGGCACCGGAACCATGTTTTGTTATGACAGTCCGGAATATGTTAAGGATATGGGAACTCCGGAGCGTTACTATTGTGTATGTGAAGATTTTAAATTAGGCAGAGTTACGGGAAAAAATCTGAAAAATAAACAAAAAGCAATATTTATTGACCGTGACGGAACTATAAACAAATATGTGGGATTTTTGCGAAATATTGAAGATTTTGAACTGATTGACGGAGTAGTTGAAGCCATAAAAAAAATTAATTCATCAGGCTACCTCGCAATTGTAATTACTAATCAACCTGTTATCGCCAGAGGCGAAGTCAGTTTGGATGAATTATCCGAAATACATAATAAAATGGAAACACTTCTCGGAAAAGACGGTGCATATATAGATGCACTGTATTTTTGCCCTCATCATCCGCACAAAGGCTATGAGGGAGAAAGACCCGAATATAAAATCGAATGTGAATGTCGTAAACCAAAGCCCGGTTTGATTATGAGAGCGGCTGCGGATTTTAATATAGATATCAGTAAGTCATGGATGATCGGTGACGGAAAAAACGATGTGAAAGCGGGTATTGCCGCAGGATGCAGAACGGCCTTAATCGGTAAGAAAGATTTTGGACAAAGTTTAACTGTTAAATCGCTGATTGAATTTGCAAACATATTATTTTAACAAGTAAGGAAGTCCACGCCTCTCAGGCGGCAGGAGTTGCCTGACTATCGGTGGGAGTGCAAGCTCCTGCCGATAGGGTTGCGTCAGCGGCTCTTGGTTATGAGTGCGTAGCATCAGTGTAGTACGAATATTATTGACATTACCTCGGAGAAGGAATATCGGTGGCTTCTGTTTTTGTTGAAACAGAAAGGAGTAATACAGATGTTTAATAACAGGTTGTATAAACATATAGATTTATTAATGCAGAGGTATCCCGTATTAGAGGGTATTAAACAGCAGATTATTGATGCCTATACGGTTATGGAAAACAGCTACGAAAATGATTGCAAAATGTTGATTGCAGGTAACGGGGGCTCTGCGGCAGACGCCGAGCATATTGCCGGCGAGTTGATGAAACGTTTTAAAATGCCAAGACCCGTAAGTAAAGAATTTGCGGAAAAATTAAAATCTGTTGATACTGAGCGTGGTTCGTATCTGGCAAATAAATTAGAATGTTCACTAACGGCAATTCCCCTGGTAGCACATGAAGCATTGACTACTGCTTATATTAATGATGTTGACAGATTTGGGGGTTTTGCCCAGCAGCTTTTGGGATTTGGGAGAAAGGGTGATGTGTTTCTGGGCATATCTACCTCGGGAAACAGTGAAAATATTATTAATGCAGCCATAGTAGCAAAGGCTGTGGGAATTAAGGTTATTGCTCTTACGGGTGCCGGCGGTGGAGATCTGGCAAAAATTGCAGATGTAATTGTTAAAGTACCGGAGAGTGAAACTTATATGATTCAGGAACTTCATTTGCCTATATATCACTGTTGGTGTCTGATGCTTGAGGATAGGTTTTTCGGACACTGAATATCCCAACGGCACTAGATTGAGAATAAGAATTGGGGTATCGATTTGACAAAATAAAGAAGTTATTTAACCAAGTAAGGAAGTCCCTGCCGAGCGGATAATGCCAAATCTTTTAATGATGACACTGCTCTTGAAAATATGAAAAAGGAAGTGGAAAAGGTTTTAATGAGGAATGCAGCATAGACAGAATGTATCAGGGGTTTATTGATGCGGTAAAATATGCGGAGGGAAATAGTGAATAATAACAGATTAATTTTAAGAGAAAATGCAAATGTTTATAAAGGTCCTTGTGATTATCTGGAAAATGACCTTGGATTTCAATCTCTTTTATTATGGAGGGGGTATAATGACAATGCAAATGCAATAATATCCAAAAAAGAGGCTTTAAAAAATTCCTTGAAAATGATTAGAAAAATGTTAAGCAAAAGGAAAATATTTAAAAATGCCGATATAATATTGTCAATAGGCAATTATACAACTTTGTTTTTAATGCTGCTTAACAAGCTTCATATTATAAAGTCAAAAAAATATTCTGGTAGGGTTTTTCTTCCACAGTAAAAAAGTTCAGAAGATACTTGGCATAGTACTGCCGTTTTTTATAAAAAATAATGTAACAATAATTTTATTTTCGGTATGTGAAAAACATCTTTATACTAAGAGCATAGGTTTGCCGGAAAAAGTATTTGTGTCATTACCCTATGGGAATTGGAATAATTCTGACAGTGATTTTGTAAATATTGAAAAGGAACAGGATTATTATTTTGCCGGAGGTTATTCTAACAGGGATTATGAAAGGCTTATTAATATTTGGAATAATAGCGGCATAAAGGGAAAATTAGTTATAATCGGCTCAAAAAACAATATAGATTTGATTAAATATGAGTCAGGTGTTCACAGTGAAAATGTAAAAGTTCTTACTGATACATCTTCTGAAGAATTTGATAAATATTTATTAGGTGCAAAGGCTTGTATTTTCCCTTTTAAAGAAAATACAGGTGCCTCCGGACAAAGTGTTACTTTAAGATGTATGAGGCTTAATAAGCTTATAATATCTGATGATACTGATATTATGAGAGAATATGTTATAAATGGCAAAACAGGTGTTTTGCTTAAAGATATGGGTAAGGAACTTTCAGAGGTCTTACATAATATTGATAACGGAAACATAAATAAAGAGGAATTAATAAAAGAGTCCTATAATTTGTTTAAAACAAAGTTTTCCTACAAGACAATAACTCAAAAGCTAAAATCTATTATTATTTAGATAATAATTTTTTAATGGATATATATAAGATTATTTTTGGAGAAAATTTATGAGTGAATATATTTCTAAAAAATCAATACAGATTATGAGATTTTGGGGTATTATTATGGTTTTAATACATCATGCTGTAAATAATCTGCCTGATATTTCTGCTGATAAATATATACTAAGTATAGTTGGTGCAGATGTTACTGTGTTTTTTCTTATTTCAGGCTTTTTGTTTGAAATGAAATCAGAAAAATATTATAATAATAAAAAAGAATTTATTTATAACAAATTCTTACAACTTATTATTCCATATTTATTTTGGTCTATACTTCTTTACGGGGGAACAAAACTTGCATATTTAATTCCGGTAGATAAAATAGGAAATGCAATGATTGAAATAGGCTTTGCTGAATTAGACATTGGATCAATAATATGGAATATACTTATTAGTTCAGGCCTTTATGTTGAATATCTTTGGTTTATATACATACTTTTTATATTTTTTATAGTTAGTGTGTTTGCTGGTAAAAAGCTAAATAATATATTGTCAATAATTATTGTAATAGCCTTGGGAATATTCTTAAACTACTATTTTGAATTATATCATATTATTTGGAAATTTTTTAAGCATTTTTCTGATTTTTTAATAGGTAGATTTATTTTCAAATGGACATACAATAACAAAAATTATTTTATTAAAAACAAAAATAAAATAGCATTATTTTCGGCGTTTTTGGCTGTGGGCCTTTTTATAATTTATAATATAATGCCTGATAAAAGGTCAATTATTGTTGAAGAAGGATATGCTTTTATACATAATCTATTTAATTGGTGTATCGTTATAGTTGTATTTTTTATTTCAGAAAAATTATCGCATTTTTCAATAGGAAATATTTTAAAATCAATAGGAGATTATTCCTACGATATTTATCTTATACATATATATTTTGTATTTGCTATAGGCAAGACTCTTGGTAGTTTGAATTTACCTTGGCTGTTATCTCTTTTTTTAACAGTTGCTATATCTGCAGCAATTTCTGTTTGTATAAGTAAGTTTATATTAAGAAAATTCAGATTATTAAGTCTTGTTTCAATAGGATTTAGAAATAAAAGAGAGGAAGAAAAAATTTGAAAGTACTTATGATAGAGCATTTTCTGCCAGGTAATACATATACATTGGAGTTATGCAATAAATTAAAAAATATTACAGAGCTTATAATATCTGATGATACTGATATTATGAGAGAATATGTTATAAATGGTAAAACAGGTGTTTTGCTTAAAGATATGGGTAAGGAACTTTCAGAGGTCTTACATA
>CAZZLN010000054.1:0-10564 GCA_964654945.1 uncultured Lachnospiraceae bacterium | reverse complement strand
CTTTCCGATTCAATGGAGGGGGACCGGTTTTACCGGTGGAGGGATATATAAATTTAAGCATAATTTCAGATTAAGCACTAATTTCCTAAAGCTTATCCCTTAAACAAGATTTTCAGGATTTAAACACTTTAATTCATCAAGGACAAATATGCCGTCTTTTCTTATTAAAACATCATCAAAATAAATTTCTCCTCCGCCATATTCCTCTGTCTGAATTAAAACCAAATCCCAGTGTATTGCACTTCTGTTTCCATTATCAGCATCATCATAAGCATTTCCCGGTGTAAAATGAATTGAGCCTCTTATTTTTTCATCAAAGAGAATATTTTTCATAGCCTTTGTAATATATGGATTTACACCAATTGCAAATTCTCCCACATATCTTGCTCCCTCGTCAGTGTCAAACACTTTATTTACCCTCTCTGTGTCGTTTGCAGTCGCTTTAATAATTTTACCGTCTTTAAATTCAAGAGTTACGTTTTCATAGCTTACTCCCTGATATTCTGTAGGTGTGTTGTATGAAATAATTCCGTTTACACTGTTTTTAACAGGTGCAGTATAAACCTCGCCATCAGGAATATTCATTTCACCGGCACACTTTATTGCAGGAATATCCTTAATGCTGAAGCTAATATCTGTTCCTTTCCCGACAATTCTGACCTTGTCGGTTTTGTTCATAAGCTCTGCAAGATTATCCATAGCCTTGCTCATTTTGCTGTAATCAAGATTGCAAACTTTAAAATAAAAATCTTCAAAGGCATCAAGACTTGTGCCTGCTGACTGTGCAAGAGAATTGTTAGGGTATCTTAAAACTACCCATTTTTTTCTAAGTCTTGTTTCAAGAATAGGATTTTGATAAATTCTGTTGTAAATACTTAAATTATCACTTGGCACATCAGCAAGCTCTGATGTGTTGTCGTTACAGCCAATTCCAATATAAGCGTCCATAAGCTCCATTCTTGCATTGTCAATTGAGGTTATCTTTGAAAACTGCTCCTCGCTTGCTCCCTTTATAATCTCTCTGTCAATTATGTTTGAATGAATATCCACAAAAGGATATGCACCGACATTATATATTTCTCTTACAAGTGCCTTTACAAGAGGAAAAGCTGATGTTCCGTTGCAGTTTATAAGAACATTTTCTCCTTTTTCAACTTTGCAGCTGTAGTTTACAATATTTTTTGCAAGGACTTCAAATCTTGGGTCCATATATTCCACTCTCCTTTAAAAACATATTTACATAGTCTTAATTTTACCATATTTATAAATATAATGCAACATTGACAATTTATTTTTTATAGATTATAATTTTCTTAGCTTTGGAAATTATAAAAGCAGGAAAGGAAATTTTATGTTATATACAACCGAAGAACAAAAAGAAAAAGTAATACTGGTTGCAGCAGCTGCCGGCAAAAATGATTTTGACAGTGAGAGCTGTCTTGATGAGCTTGGAGAGCTTGCAGTTACGGCAGGAGCTGAAGTTGCGGGAAGAATGATACAAAATCTTGATAATATAAACAAAGCAACATATATAGGAAAAGGCAAAATAGAAGAACTGAAAAACTATATTAAAATGACAGAGGCAACGGGAATAATATGTGATGATGAGCTAAGTCCTGTGCAAATAAGAAATCTTGAAAATGCTTTAGATACTAAGGTTATGAACAGAACACTTTTAATTCTGGATATATTTGCACAGAGAGCTTCTTCTGCCGAAGGCAAGGTGCAGGTTGAGCTTGCACAGCTTAAATACAATATGTCGCATCTTACAGGCAGAGGCAGGGAGATGTCAAGGCTTGGAGGGGGCATAGGCACAAGAGGGCCCGGTGAAACAAAGCTTGAAACTGACAGAAGAAATATAGCTGACAGAATTTCTGAGCTTAACAGGGAGCTGAAAGAAATAGAAAGACACAGAAGTGTTTTAAGAGAAAAAAGAACAAAAAGCAGTATACCCGTTGTTGCTCTTGTGGGTTACACAAATGCAGGAAAATCAACACTTCTTAACACCTTAACAGGTGCCGGAGTTTTAGCGGAAGATAAGCTTTTTGCAACTTTGGATACTACAACAAGAACCGTTGAAAGCGAAAGCGGAGCAAAATATCTCTTTACGGATACGGTAGGCTTTATACAAAAGCTTCCTCATGGACTTATAAAGGCATTCAGAGCTACTCTTGAAGAAGCAAAATATGCTGATATTCTTTTGCATATTGTAGATTCATCTAATCCTAAAAGAGAGGAACAAATGTCTGTTGTATACAAAACTTTAAGTGATTTAGGTGCAGCTGATAAGCCTATTATTACGGTTTATAACAAAACCGACAGGGATATTGAGCTTCCTCTGCCCCTTGATAACAAGGCATTAAAAACTGTAAGTATATCAGCTAAAAACGCAGTGGGAATAGATAAACTTATAAAAACAGTTGAGGAAACAGTTAAGTCTTTTAAAAAAAGCATTAAGGTTCTTATACCATATGATAAAGGACAGCTTTTATCTCTTGTTCATGGAAAATGCGAAATTGTTGAAAGCAATGTGAAAGAAAAGGGATATTATTTTGAAATGTATGCAAATGAAGAAATTGAAAACAAATTAAGGGATTATATTATTTAAGGGGGAGAAAAATCTCCCCCCTGTTATAATCCGGCTATATCCGTTTCACCAACATAAACAGATGGAGAACCTATACCCCTTGTATTAAATTTTAAATCATCAGACAGTGCTTTAATATTTTTAATCATATTATAAAAATTCCCTGCAATTGTAATCTGCTCAACAGCCTTGCCGATTTTTCCATTTTCAACAACAAATCCCTCTGCCGCAAGAGAAAAATCTCCTGAAACACTATTAGCTCCGGAATGAAGTCCCATAACCTCAGTAATAAAAATACCGGTTTCCATATTATTTAACAGGGAATTAAAATCACTGTTTCCCTTTTCAATATAAAAATTAGTGCAGGCAGTTTTTACAGCACCTTTAAAAGAGCCTTTAAAGCCGTTTCCGGTAGATTTAACTCCGTCTTTATCAGCAGATTTAAGATTATAAAGATATGTTTTTAATACACCCTTTTCAACTACATTTTTGCTGTATGCCGCAACACCCTCACTATCAAAGGCAGCAGTCATCATACCATAGTCTAAAAGAGGGTTGTCGGTTATTGTAACAATGTTTGAGGCTATGTTTTCACCGATTTTATTCTTTAAAAGGGAAAAGCCTTTCTGAACATTTTCAGCAAAGAAATTTCCGACAAAACACTCCATAATATCAGCAAAGGCTTCATTTTTAATAACTGTTTTTATCTTGCCCGATTTAATACTGTTTCCGCCAAGAGCGGCTATTGTTTTTTTGCAGCAGCTTTCTGCTGTTTTTACAGCATCAAAATCTAAAGGAGAGCCAATATATATTTCATATTTTTCTTTAACATTATCCTTATATTTTGCAGAAGCTTCAACAAGTGCCATAAAGCAGTTTGATTTTTCCCTTAGCTCCATACCCTTAGTATTTGCAATATAAATTTCTCCCTCACCTGTTGAAATCATAGAAGTATTGACTGAATTAATTCTATCGTCATAATCATAGGCTGCCTTTTCCATATCAAAAGCCATTTTTATTTTATCTTCAACAGAAATATTATTTATACTTTCATCATAGGTTTTAACCTTTGAATATTTATCACTGCCGTCAAATATAAAAGCCTTTTCATCACTTTTTAAAATTGCAGAGCTTTCCTTTGCATTTTTAACAACCAAATCAATAATATCACAGTCAATATTTTCACTGAAAAAGTAACCCATACTGCCATTATAAATTCCTCTGAAGCCAAAGCCTGATGAGCTTTTATCCTGATATTTTTCAATTTTTCCTTTATACACACTTACCTTAAAGCTGTCATTGCTCTGATAATATATTTCGCAGTCTTCAAAGCCCTCTGCCAAAGCTCTTTTAAACAGCTTATCCTTAAAATCCGATATATTCATTATGCTCTGCCTCCTACAGTAATATTTTTAACTCTTATCATAGGCTGACCTACACAAACAGGCACACTTCCGCTTGAAGCACCGCACATACCCTCAGCGAGAGCTAAATTATCTGACACTCTGTCAATATTAAAAAGCACTTCTGAACCCTTGCCTATTAATGTTGCACCTCTTACAGGCTCACATATTTTTCCCTTTCTGATTATATAAGCCTCGCTAACTGCAAAATTAAATTCACCGCTTGCAGGATTTACAGAGCCTCCGCCCATATATTTTGCATAAAGTCCATATTCGGTATCTGATATAATATCCTCTTTTTTATCACTGCCTGATGCAATATAAGTATTTGTCATTCTTGATACCGGCTCAAATTTATAGCTTTCACGTCTTGATGCGCCTGTAGGCTTCATACCCAGAATTTTTCCGTTTCTTCTGTCTACCATATAATTTTTAAGCACACCATTTTCAATAAGAATATTTTTTGTTGCACCAACGCCCTCATCATCAATATTTATGGACCCCCAGCTGTTTTTAATTGTTCCGTCATCAATTGCAGTTACCTTTTCGGAGGCTATTTTCTGACCTATTTTACCGGCAAAAACAGAAGCATTTTTAGCAATAGCGGAAGCTTCAAGACCATGACCGCAGGCTTCGTGAAATATTACACCGCCAAATCCATTATCAATTATAACAGGCATAACACCGCTTGGGCAGTTTTTTGCATTAAGCATTGTAACTGCACTTCTTGCAGCTTCTTTTGCAATTTTTTCAATATCTGTGTTTTTGCAGAACTCAAAGCCTCTTAAAGCTCCCGGACCGAAATAACCTGTCTGCTTTTCACTTTCATTTGATGCAACTGCCGAAACCGCAATCCTTGTTCTTATTCTTTCATCTTCCGCAAAAAGTCCTTCAGTGTTTGCAATAAGCACATTTTGAGTTGAATCCATATAATTCATACGTGTTTGTGTAATAAGACTGTCATATGAAAATGCTGCCTGTGAGCCGATTTTTAAATAGTCCGCAATTTCATTTTTAACAACATTTTCCGGTCTTATATTAATAATATTTTTATTTTCAAATTTAAGCTCATTAAATACAATTTTTTTTAAAATATTATTTCCCTTTACAGCCTTTGCACATTTTTCTGCCATTGCCATAAGAGAGTCATAATCCTTTTTATTGGTATAGGAATACACAACCATATCACCATTTATAATCCTCAATCCTATACCAAAATCAATACCGGAATTGGCTGTTTCCACCTTTCCGTTTACAAGTCCTATTGAGTTTTTAACATTGTTTTCTGCAAAAAGCTCTGCAAATTCAGCACCTGAACTCACTGCTTTAAGCAGCACATCATTAACTGTAGATTTATTTAACATATTCTTCTCCTTTACAATTATATTAATTTTTAAATTTAACAAAAATAATACTTGATAATTGTGCAGATTTATTATAAAATATAAGCATAAGTAAGAAACATTCTTACAAATAAAATATGGAGGTGCTGATTATGGCATATAAGATTTCTGATGATTGTATTTCTTGCGGCGCTTGTGCTGCTGAATGTCCTGTAAGTGCTATTTCTGAAGGCGATGGCAAGTATGTTATTGCTGAAGATACTTGTATCGAATGCGGTGCTTGTGCAGGTGCCTGTCCTGTAGGTGCTCCTCAGGCATAATTATTTTCAAAAAAAGACCCTGTTAACGGGTCTTTTTTATTTTAATGACAATGAGCTGTCATAATCTCTCATTTTATTATCAAATCTGTTATACTGACCCTGCCATATAAGCTCAACTTCCCCTGTAGGACCGCTTCTCTGCTTTCCTATAATAACAAGTGCCTTTCCTTTTACATCTTCTTTTTCAGGAAAATAATATTCTTCTCTGAAAAGAAAACAAACTAAATCCGCATCCTGCTCTATTGCACCTGAATCTCTTAAATCTGACATCTGAGGTCTTTTATCCTGTCTGCTTTCAACTGCTCTGCTAAGCTGAGAAATAGCAATAACGGGAACATCAAGCTCTCTTGCAATAGCCTTTAAGCTTTTAGATATAAAAGCAACCTCCTGCTGCATTGAATCGGATTTTCTTCCTGTTCCTGCAGACATAAGCTGTAAATAGTCTATTACAATAAGTCCCAAATTATGCTCCATTTTTAATTTTCTTGCTTTTGCTCTAAGCTCCATCGGTGTAATACCCGGAGTGTCATCTATGTATATTGGTGCATCTGAAATAACCCCCATAGCATAAGCCAGCTTTTCAAAATCATCTCCCATTAATCCTCCGCCTCTTATTTTTGTTGCGTCAACTCTGCCTCTTGAAGCAAGAAATCTGTTTACAAGCTGTTTTCTTGACATTTCAAGACTGAATATGGCAGTAGTTATATTTTTTTCAACTGCCACATATTCTGCTATGTTAAGTGCAAATGTTGTCTTTCCCATAGCCGGACGACCTGCAACAAGTATAAGGTCTGAATTATGAAGTCCTGCTGTTTTATAGTCAAAATCAAAAAAACCTGACGGAATACCGGTAATATGATTATCAGAAGCATTAGCCTTTTCAATATCACTTATAGCCTCTGCAACAACCTGATGAATATCAGCAAAATCCTCTGAATTTCTGTTTTGGGAAACATTGAATATTCCCTTTTCGGCAAACTCCAGAATTTCATCAGTGCCTGTTTTCCCCTCATAGCCCTTATTTGCAATATCGTTTCCTACTTTTATAATACTTCTGAGAGAAGCCTTCTCCTTTACAATATCAACATAAGTTTTTGTGTTTGCACTTGTAGACGCAAGAGTTGAAAGTGAAATAATATAATCAAGTCCTCCAACCTTTTCCATTGCACCAAGTTCTTCAAGCTTATTTTTAGCAGTTACAAAATCAATAGGCTTTCCTGTATTATACAAATCCAATAGAGCACTGAATATAAGACCGTTGGCAGGACTGTAAAATTCCTGAGAGCTAAGATTTTCCGCACCTGCTCTTGCTCCCTCACTATCATAAAGCATACACCCTAAAACAGCCTGTTCGGCATCTATGTCATGAGGCATAACTCTGTTAATATAAGCATTTTCATTATTGTTTTCTGCCATAAAATCTATCCTCTTTTATAATTGCGAAACCAGAACCTTTAATTTTGCCGTTACCTTTGGGTGAAGCTTTATATTTACTTCTTTTTCACCTGTTGTCTTAATAGAATCATTTAACACAATTTTCTTTTTATCAATTTCAATATTATGCTGTTGTTTTAAGGCTGATGAAATTTCCTTGTTTGTAACGGCACCAAAAAGCTTTCCGCTGTTTCCGATTTTAACCTTAATATTAACACTGAGCTTTTCAAGCTTGTCCCCGAGAGTCTGTGCCTTTTCAAGCTCCTCCTGAGCCTTTTGAGCCTCAAGCTTATGTTTGTTTTCAAGCATTTTCATATTTCCTGCATTAGCTTCTACAGCTAATTTTTTTGGAAAAAGATAATTTTTGGCATATCCCTCACTTGCATTTACAATCTGTTCTTTTTTGCCGACACCTTTAACATCGGCTAATAATATAACTTTCATTTCTTACTCTCCCTTAAATATTCTTCGATTTTTTCTTTTAACAAGGCTACGGCTTCATCAATTGTGGCATCGGGAATTTGTGCTGCTGCACCTGCCTGATGACCTCCGCCTCCAAGCCTTTCCATAAGCTTTTGCACATTAATTTTTCCAAGACTTCTTGCACTTATTGATACACTGTTTCCAATTTGACAAAGAACATAGCTTACTTCTATTCCCTCTATTTTAAGAAGCTCATCTGCCGCCTGTGCAATAAGCATTGTAGGATTGTCAACAGGTCTTTCAAGCATTGAAAGTGCCATATAATTATATATTATTTCAGCATTTCTGACAACCTCACTCATTGCAAGATATTCCTCAAAGGTATTTTTAAAAAGACGTCTTACTGAAATAGTATCTGCACCGTTTTTCTTTAAATATGCTGAAGCCTCAAAGGTCTTTATTCCTGTTTTAAAGGCAAAATTTTTAGTATCTACTGTTATTCCTGCAAGCAATCCCTCAACAACCGTTCTTGGAAGCTTTATGCCTTTAATATACATAACAAGCTCTGTAATAAGCTCACTTGTGGAAGAAGCATAAGCCTCGTGATAAGTAAGAGCACAGTTTTCAATAGCACCGGTGCTTTTTCTGTGATGGTCAATAAGCACCTTTCTGTTAGCTCTGTCAAGAAGCTCAGGACATTCACAGAGTATAGGTCTGTGAGTATCGACGATTATAAGAAGTGTTCTTCTTCTTATATTTTTAAGAGCCTGTTCACCTGTAATAAAAGCATTTTCAAAACCTGCTTCTTTTATAAGCCTTTCATAAAGAGCCTTAATGCTGCTTGTAACCTCATTTAAAACTATATGACATCTTTTGCCATAAAATTTTGCAATTGTAAGGGCACCTGCTGCTGAGCCAAGAGAGTCCAAATCAGGATTTTTATGACCCATAATCATAACATCTGATGATGAAAGCAGAAGCTCTACAAGACCAAAAGCCTTAACTCTTGCTCTGACCTTTGAAATTCTTGAAACCTCACTTCCGTCACCGCCTATAAACTGATATTTATCTTCTCCCTCTTTAATTACAATCTGGTTTCCGCCTCTGCCAAGAGCAAGGTCAAGAGCCCCTCTTGCATATTCCATATCCTGATGTATGTTTTTACCGTTCATACCCATACCAAAGCTTATGGTTACAGGTATATTCCCCATTTCTAAATTATAAATTTTATCTACAATTTTAAATCTTTCTGCCTTAATAGGCTCAAGACATTCTTTATTTAAAACAATAAGATATTTATCCTTTTCAAGCTTGCTTGTTATACCGCCATAGCCTGCAAAATATTCATTGATTTTTCTTTCTATGACTGCCATAAGATGAGGAAGTCTTATTTCGTCTATATTCTCCTGAACCTCTGCATAATTATCTATTATAAGAAGTCCTATAAGAATATTGCTTTTTGGAACACCCTTGTCATTAATATAAGGATTTTCCATAAGAAAAACATTGTAGTTTTCATTATCCTCTGCAACCTTTACATCATAATATTTTTCTCCTATAAGAGAGAGAATATTGCTCTGTTCAAGAGAAAAATTAGGCACAATATCCTTTACAGTGGTGATATTCTGCTCCTTTTTGAACAGCTCTGCAAATTCCTTGTTGCAATCAATTATTTCTAAATCTTTATTAATTTTTAAATAAGGAAATGGTAAAATCATATCTGCCATAGTTGTTACCTCTCAAACTGCATTTGAATAAGTATAGCATATTTAATAAAAAAAAGCAATTTATTATATCTTCAAAAAAGCAGCCTTTCACTTTTTCAGATAAGTTATGTCATAACAGCCTAAATTTTTAAAAAATGTGGTTTTTCTCTTTATAAGCTTTAACGCATCAAACACATCTGTTATATTGTCATCAATATCTATATCAATAAAAAATACATATTCCATAGGTTTATTTTTCATAGGTCTTGAATATATTTTAGACATATTTATATTAAATATTGAAAATATATCAAGAAGCTTATATAATTCACCGGGTTTATTTTCTGTTGAGAAACACAGTGTTACTTTTTTGCCTGTTATGTATTCGTGGTTTTTGTTTTTAGACACAAGAATAAACATTGTAAAATTATCATTTGTATCCTGTATTGCTTCATCTATCACATCTAAGCCATAAAGCTCCGCTGCTGCCGAATTTCCTATAGCTGCTATATTTTCATCGGAATTTGCAGCAAATTTTATTGCTTCTGCCGTAGAGCTTACTGCAATAGTATCTGCATCAGGGTAATTTTCAGCAAGATATTTTTTACACTGAGGTATTGCATGAGGATGAGAATATATTTTTTTAATGCTTTTTAAATCCGCACCTTTTTTTGCTATAAAACACTGATTAATAGGCAATACAAGAAGCTTCTGTATATTTAAGTCCACATCGAATATAAGAGCATCAACAGTTGAATTAACTATACCTTCAATTGAATTTTCAATAGGTACTACTCCTGCTGAAATTTTTCCATCATCAACATCCTTTAAAGCTTCTGCAAAGGTATGATATGGTATTAGTTTTTCATTTGGCAGCATAATTTTTGCAGCCTGTTCGGTAAAAGTCCCCCTCGGACCTAAATATCCTACGTTCATTTTTGTTCTCCTTAAATATGATTAAATATATTTTACTACATAATTTTAAAATTGTACAGAAAAATATTTTGTAGTTTTAATTTATTTTCGAAGTCAAGGATATTCGTACTCCGCTATCGCTACGCACTCATAACCAAGAGCTGCTAACGCAGCCCTATCAGTCCGTACCCGAAAGAGATCGGGACGCTGCCGAAAGGCAGCGGGTTTTGACGCAGTCAAAACTACTGAGGAGCTTGTACTCCCACCGATAGACAAGTAACTCCCACAGCCTAAGAGGCCGGGGACTTCCTTACTTGGTTAAATTTTAACAGACAAATAACAGCCCAAAAGCCAAGCAAATAAAAGGCATACAAATATATTCAGGCAGCAAATCAACAAAACATCAACAAAACATCAACAAAACATCAACAAA
>CAZZLN010000053.1:0-11364 GCA_964654945.1 uncultured Lachnospiraceae bacterium | reverse complement strand
TTATGCTGTTACCGTTAATGTATATTCCAGTGTTGACAGTAATAGTGCTACTGTTAGTGGCAGCGGAAGCACAGAAGCTACCTATACTTGGTTAGCATCAGATTTGAATGATTTATTGGGAGATAGCTTTTATGAAAATGCAACTACAGGAAGCTATAGTAAAAATGCTAGTAAAGGTAATGCAACTTTTCTTGAATATATTTTTGAAGATGGTACCAGTAATTCAACAGCGGATCAGACCTATGCTAAGTGGAGTAGTTCTATAGAGCTTATACCAAAATATAGTGGAACTTTAAAATTGTACTTGATTTCTGAATCAAATAGTGGTTCAACAAACGTTTCAATAAAAAATGATTCAACAACAGTAACAACTATTTCTTCTTTAGGGGGAAGACAAACAGGCACTAATGTTGAAGCAATTACAATAAATGTTACTGCCGGTTTAAGTTATAAAATTTCAAGTTCTTCATATTTATATAAAGCAGTATTGACTACTACAGCAAGCGGTGGCAGTTCAACCACCACAACCACAGGCACAATTTACGGCTATGTTAAAGACAGCACAACAAACTCTGCTATAAGCGGTGCAACTGTCACATTAAGTGACGGACAGACAGCCACAACATCCTTAAACGGCTCTTATTCATTCACCGTAACAATAGGAACATCAAATTCTTATACTGTTACAGCGAGCAAAAGCGGATATAGTGATAATTTTGCAAGTGTTGCTGCTGCGGCAGGAAGTGTTCAGGCGGATATATCATTAAGTGCCGAAAGCACAGAAGCTACAACAGCTGCACCTGCCGATACTAAGGGAAGTATTTCAGGTACTGTTACCAATAGTTCTACATCAGCTGCATTATCAGGTATATTAGTAGAATTATTACTTGGTTCAGACCAATCTGTGAAATCAGATACAAATACTGATGAAAATGGTAATTATTTATTTAAAAATGTTGATTTTGGAATTAATTATATATTGAGATTTGCTTACGAAAGTGCAAGCTTTATATCAGATACTCTTGGTATTGAGAACTTTAGTGCAGATAAGACAGATGCAAATATTGCTCTTACTCCAAAGCCGCAGACAGTTAATGCAACAATTAGTGTAACACCTGCTGCAGCTGAAATTAAAATTAATGGTAACACATATGGTGACAGTAGTGTAATTACCCTTGATATAGGTACTGAATATACAGTAGTATCTGCTGATACTTCAGCTTATACATTAACAAGTGTAACTCCGTCTGCTACATTTACAGCAAGTACTTCTACTACTGCAATCAGTGCAACACTTACTGCTGCTGATACTCCTGTTGTCACTGCTGAAGAATATGTGCTTAATAAAGTTAACTGGGGTAGTACAGGAAGTATATCAGAAGGAAGTACAAGAGATTATTCTACATTTGATAGTGATAAAACTAATGATATTTTTACATTAATTGGTGGTGACAGTTTTAAAGTCGAAAGTACTTATATTTCTTTGGGAGGAGTAGGTTCTACAACTAACAGAGCCATAAAAATAGATGTTCCTACAAAAGGAACAATAACTGTTACAAGATCAGGAACAGATGAACAGCTTCAAAGAACACTTAATATATCAAATGGTTCTTCCGTAGTGGCATCAACTACTTCAACAGGAAAAGAAACAACATTAACTTATGAATGTGAAGATAGCGGAACATATTATATATATTCAGGGGGAAGTGGTATTAATATAACTGAAGTCAAATTTGAAAGTTCAGGTCCTGTAACAACAGGCACTATTACAGGTACAGTTAAAGACCAAAACGGAAACACTATTTCAGATGCAACAGTAAGCTGTGGCAGTATAACCGCACAATCAGCAAGTGATGGTTCATACACATTATCTAAGGTAACAGCAGGTGATAATCTCACAGTTACAGCTCAAAAGGGTAATGATACAGGCTCTGCTGCTGTAAGCTTAACTGCCGGTTCAAGTGCAGCTGTTGATATTACAATTAAACTTACAACAGGTACTTTACAGGCAGTTGTCAGTGATTCATCAGGCAATGCTATTTCAGGTGCCATAGTAACTGCAAGTGTAAATGGCACAGAAGTAACACTTTCTGAAACTTCTGTAAAGGGTACTTATTCTGTAGACGGTATTAATGCAGGTACTTACACTGTTACTGCAACTGTTGATACAACAACTAATACAGCAGAAGCAACTGTTGTGGCTGCAAGCACAGGCACTCCTGCAAATATTCAGCTTGATATTGACGCACTTACAGTTGAAAGACAGACTAAAATTAATACTCTTATTACAACATTACTTGCAGAAGATGACCCTTCAGATGGTTCTATTTGGAAT
Source organism: uncultured Lachnospiraceae bacterium (assembly GCA_964654945.1). Lineage (GTDB taxonomy): Bacteria > Bacillota > Clostridia > Lachnospirales > CAG-274 > HGM11788. The sequence goes on along the minus strand of CAZZLN010000053.1, from coordinate 9,029 downwards.
TCAGAAGGCCCAACTGTTTATAAGTGGACATACATTAATGGCTGTATGATTACAGCATTTATGGATATGTATGAGGTTACCGGTGAAGAAAAATATTATACTGTTTCTGATACTTATCAGAGTAAATTTGTAAATAGTGATGGTACTATTAATGCAACAGATAATGGCGATAGTAAAATTCAAACAAGCCAATCTCTTGATGATGTAAACCCTGGCAAATCACTTCTTGACCTTATAGAAGCAGGTTCTTCTAATTCAACTAAGTATACAAGTTGTGTTGATTACAGAGTTACTCCTATAGTAACAAGAGCAGATAGAATTGAAAAGAAAACTCTTAATTTCTATCATAAGGCTGCATATCCATATCAGGTATGGCTAGATGGCACATATATGGCTCTGCCTTATATGGTTCAGTATATGAGAGTTACAGGCAAAGAAATTGATGGACTTACAACTATGACAGAAGTAGCAAATGATGTTACAGCTCAGTTTGAAAATGTTTATAAAAAGCTCAGAAATAGCGATACAGGTCTTTACTATCATGGCTATGATTCTCAGGCAGATAGTGAAAGTGCTGATGTAAGCACTTCAACAGCAATGAGCTGGGCTAAAGGCTCAACTGCAACAGATTCAGCTTATGTTGTTGGCACCGGTAAAGCATCGACTTCTGCTAATGCCGGTTGTTCTTCAAGCTACTGGACAAGGTCTATGGGTTGGTATGCTATGGCTCTTGTAGATAGCTATGAGGAAATGGGCAAGGCAACAGATACTGACCTTACATATCAAAAACAGTCAATAGCTAAGATATTCACTGAATTAATGGATAGTGTACTTAATTATCAGGATTCATCTACAGGCTTATGGTATCAGGTTACAGATAATCCTACAGATGCTAATAATTATAACTATCTTGAATCAAGTGGTTCTGCTACATTTGCGGCAGCTCTTATGAAAGGTTATAACCTTGGTATTTATACTGATGCACAAACAGCAGGCTATAGTGCAAAGCACACTGCTGATCAGTTCTATTCTTATGGCTTAATGGCGTTTAATGGTCTTACTGATTATAAACTTAATACTACAGGCGGACTTGAAGATATTTGTAGTACAGCAGGTCTTGGCGGTAAGAGCAGCGGACACACAATAAGCGATCAGAATAATATGAGAGGTCCTAAGTATAAATATAGAGATGGTACTTATGAATATTATGTTTCAGAAGGTCTTGCTATTAATGATGCTAAGGGTGCTGCTCCTTATCTTATGGCTTATGCTCAGAAGTTATTACATGATAAAAACAGTTAATATAATAACAAAAAGGGTCGGAAAATTTTCCGACCCTTTGCTTTTTCATTATACTTATAACAATTCAAAATCTTCTGTAATTATTTCGGCACTTATATTTTTTGACTGCTTATATTGAGGTGTAAAAAATGTGCTTATAATCAATCCTGCTAAAAGAACTACAAAGCTGAAAAGATAAACTCCCGATTTTTTCTTTTTAAATGCTGATATTATATATGCAATAAGGGACGCAATACAACTGAAAAGACAAGCCATTGAAAGTCCCGAAATTGCTCCCATATCTCTTTTTATCCCGAGCAAAAATATTGCCGCAAATATAATCACAATTACCGAAAATCCTTTAGGTATATATATTTTTCCTATGTTCATTAATTATCACCTTTCTTTTTTATTTTAATGTAACATATTATTTGTTTCCCTTTTGACGTGCAATGCACGCCCCTACAACAACAACTTCTTTTTTATTTTAATATAACACATTTATTTGTTTCTGTCCACATTAACATAAGCATCAGGCACACCGCCGTTGTAAACCATATCAATAACCGCAATTTTTCTCTTAACAACAATATTTTTATGCACAAGAGGATTTATAACCGACACCTCTGTTTCAACATTAAGCCACAGCTTATAGTTTATCTGATTTACTCCGCAGGATTTAAAGGAGCTTTCATAATCTGCTTTAGCTTCACCCATTGAATTGACTGACATATTAAGGGCAGGACCTTTTGTAGAAAGAAAATTTAATGTTGAAAAAAGTCCCAGAGGAATTTTTACCCTTTTATCTTCAATATTGTTAAGCCTTTCAGACAGCACTTCTGCCATTTCGCTGCAAATTGAATTTACAATAACTGTATTTGTGTTTAAAAACTGATTACTGTTTTGTTCGTTTGTAAAATCAGACTGAGTTATATTTCTTTTGGCTATAATATTGTTATAAGCCTTGTTTATCTCCTTGTTTACCTCTGTTACGGCATATTTTTCCGTAACATTTATTACAACGGGAAGCACATATTTATTATATAATAATGAAAATATTAAAAAAAACAGTAAAAAACTAAACAAAATTTTAAACTTAAATTTAAACATTTTTAATAAATTATAATTTTCCTCTTTATATATTGAAATAAATCTGTTATACTATATTATAAAGGAGGCGGTAATATGACACAGCCTGATGAAAAAAGAGCCTCTAAAGTTAAAAGCTCTAATCACAATAGGCATAGTGAAAGCCCTAAAAAGAAAAAAACAAATGATATAAAAAAGAAAATTAAAAAGGAAATCAAAAAAGAAAATAAATCCGAAAAAAGACAGAAAAAAGAGGGTAAAAAGCGTTCTCAGCCTTTTACCATATTTCTTACAACGCTTTTAGTTATATTTATAACTGTGTTGTTTGCAGTTGGCGGCGGACTTATCGGCGGTTATGTTGCTATAATTAACAGTATTCCCGATTTGGGAATAGTGGGAATAAAGCCCGGTTCATACACCTCCTACATATATGATAATAATGATAATGAGGTGTCTAAGCTCTATGGCAATGAAAACAGAGAATATGTTACATTGGATCAGATACCTGAAAATATGCAGAATGCAATTATCGCCATAGAGGACGAAAGATTTTATGAGCATGATGGCGTTGACCTTAAAGGCTTAATGAGAGCTGCTTATTCAACTCTTTCCAATAACCGGCTTCAGGGCGGTTCGACAATTACTCAGCAGCTTATTAAAAATAACATTACTAAAGTAACTCATAATGATATAAAATCAAAAATTAAAGAGCAGTATCTTGCTCTTAAATATGAAAAGCTTCTTACAGAACAATATAACGGCTCTAAAGAAGAAGCTAAAAAATATATTCTTGAGCTTTACTTAAATACAATCAGTCTTGGTCATGGCTATAATGGCATTAAGGTTGCGGCAGAAGGCTATTTCGGAAAAGAACCAAAGGATTTAACTCTTGCTGAATGTGCCTGCCTTGCAGGTATTACAAACAATCCTACAATGTATTCTCCAAGAACTAATCCCGAAAACAATAAAACCCGTCAGACAACCATATTAAACTATATGCTTGCCCAGGGACTTATTACACAGGAGGATTATGACCAAGCCATAAATGAAGATGTTTATGCTAATATTAAGGCATCTTCAAACATTAATGATGACGGCTCTGTAGACTCTGTTATACACAGCTACTATGAAGATGCTCTTATTGACCAGATTTCAAATGATTTGCAGACTAAGTATAATATGAGTTCAAAACAAGCCAGCAATATTATATATGACGGCGGATTAAAGATTTATTCTAATCTTGACCCTGATATACAAAATATTGTTGATGAGGAATTTCAGGATGATGACAACTTCCCATGGGTAACATATTGTATAGATGCTTCCTACACAGTATCTATTGAGGATAAAAACGGAGAACAGAAACATTCCGAATATAAAGAATTTTGCCGTTCGCAATATGGCGCTGAAGACTGGGTAGCAGACAAAAAGGAAGAAGTCAGAGCTTCCCTTGCCGATGGCGAAACAATTGTTGCAGAAAAAGAAAACTATAGTCCTCAGCCTCAGGCTGCTATGGCAATAATTGATTATCACACAGGTGAGATTAAAGCCATAGGAGGAGGCAGAGGTGAAAAAACCGTAAACAGAGCCTTTGACAGAGCTACTGATTCTGCAAGACAGCCCGGCTCTGTATTTAAGATACTTGCTGCTTATGCTCCTGCTATTGACCTTGGAAAAATTACTGCAGCCACTACTATTGTAGATGAAAAATATACTACTTCCGACGGATATACTCCGAGCAACTGGTGGGGTGCTTCCTACAGAGGTGCGGTCACTCCGAGAATAGGTATCAGAGATTCTATGAATATAATTGCCGTTAAGATAATGGTGGGAACCGGTATTGACCTTTGCTATGATTATCTTCTTAACTTTGGCTTTACTACTCTTGAAAATGATAACCATGCAGCTACTGCTCTTGGCGGTCTTACAAATGGTGTAACTCAGGTTGAGGTTGCTGCTGCTTATGGCACACTTGCAAATAACGGTGAATATTTAAGACCTATGTTTTATGATAAGGTGCTTGACCATGACGGTAATATACTTCTTGAAAACACTCATGAACCAAATCAGGTGGTTAAGTCATCAACAGGTTATATTTTGACTGACCTTATGACCAGTGTTGTTACAGAGGGTACAGGTACTGCTGCAAGATTAAGATCAACATCTATGCCCGTATCAGGCAAGACAGGTACAACAACTAATTCTAAGGACCTTACATTTGTTGGCTACACCCCTTATTATGTAGGCAGTATTTGGCTTGGCTACGACAGATATGATGATGTTGTTGCAAATATGAATGGTGTGGACCAGGCAGCTCATTTAAGACTTTGGAGAAGGATAATGGAGAGAGTTCACGAAAATCTTGATGTTATTGATTTTCCGATTCCTGATACAGTTGAAAAAGCTACCGTATGCACCATTTCAGGCAAAAAGGCTTCCGGAGGCTGTCCATCTGTCACAGCTTATTTTGAAAAGGGTACTCCTGCTACTGACGAATGGTGTGGAGGCTATCATAGAGGATATTCTGCCTTTGGAGGCGGCAATATCTATTCGGGAGGCAGCAGCTACACAAGAAAAAGCAGCAGCAATAGCAGCAGTCATTCAACATCGTCATACAGTTCTTCTAATTCATCGTCAGATGATTCGTCAGATGATTCGTCGAATGAAGAAACACCGGAAAGTGCTGACACCGGTGCAGACAGCACACCTTCAGCAGATACTTCGTCAGATAATGGTTCTGTTTCTGACAGTGCACCTGCTGCTGAAACACCTGCTGAAACACCTGCAGAAACTCCTGAATAATAATTATAATAAAAAAGCTTCGATATTTGTTTTATCGAAGCTTTTGTTATTATTTCCATTCCTGAACCCTTATTATATTTTCAATTGAACCTGAATAATAATCTGTATGACCTGAGTTAAGTCCGTTAAAAGTACCCTCTATCATAACATATTTTCCGTTAAGTTCAGAAATTTTAGGGTATCTGAATGTATTAAGATTAATCCATATTGCGTTTTTTGTTATTTTGTTAGTTCTGTCATCAGAGGAAACATATATTGAAGAATTGTTGTTTTCAATATTGAGAATACCTACAATTCTTACTTTTTTGCCGTCATATTCGGCAGGAGAACCTATAAGAGTATATTCAGATACATAATTAATGTCTTTTTCTTCTGCATTATAGCCATAATAATATGTAACAGGTCCATCCTCTGCAACTACGTTTATTCCTGCAAATATCATAATTGCAGCAGCAGCTAAAATAATAAATTTTTTCATATAAATCCTCCTTTTACTCATTTGTATTATTTTCTTCAATATTACTGTTTTTGTCAATAGTGCTGTTTTCTTCAATAGTATTGCTTTCTTCAACTGTACTGTTTTCTTCAATGGTACTGTTTTCTTCAACTGTACTGCTTTCTTCAACTGTACTGCTTTTGTCAATAGTACTGTTTTCTTCAACAAATTCATTTTCTTCTTTATTTATGTTTCCATAAATTTTAATTATAGATATTGCAAGTGAAATAATGTATGCAGCAAACATAAGAGCAATACCTATATTGGCACTTATATTTATAATTGTGCCTATTTCAAGCTGTTTAAATAACATTAAACAGGTAATGAAAAGACCTATAAGTGACAAAATTCCTGTTATTACATTAGCGATTTTATTATCCTTTATAAGTGTAACAACAATTCCCCCTATTGGCACTACAAAAAGTATAATATAAAGCGTATTGCTGTTAATACTTACAGGGTATCCATATATGTAATTTGTGTTTACACCTGTTATACAATCTATAACATTAATCTCAAAAGACTGTCCCATAATGCTTATTGAATAAGTCGGCAAAAACAACGCTATTATTCCACAAATAAAACCGCTGATTTTTACAAGCTTTGGAACAATTGAATTTTTGAGGAAAAATACTACAATCATAAGTATAATAACCGCTGCTATACATAAAATTGTTTCAGGCATATAAATCCTCCTTTTTAAAGCTAAATTAAGTATAACATATTTATATTAAATTTTAAAGTAATTTAGCTAAATAAAAATATTAAAAATATTTGACAAAATTTAATGGTTATGGTAGAATAATCAAGTTGAAATTTTATCTTATTAAAAATGCCAACGACACATGTAGTGCTATGCACGTAAATCTGCTTACGATTGGATTTACCATAGACTATATGTGTTTTTTTGTGCAAAAAAAGGAGTGTTATTATGCCAAGAAATCAATTTCAAAGAATGTTTTTTGCTTTCGTAACAGTAATTATAACTGTACACGCTTATGTTTTTTACAGCCTTTATGTAATAAACGGCTCAACTCTTATGGAAATTAACGGAGTACATAGTGTAATCGAAGCAATAAACAAACAGGGCGGAGTTTATATGTTTGGAAATTATATTCCAATATGGGGAGTAATTTTAATAGAATTTTGCTTTGCATACATACTTGAATGTGTTATGGGAAGTCCTTGCTCATTTAAGCTTGCAAGACGTATATTTGACCCTAAAAGAAATCACCCTATGATTTTTGAATCTGCCATTATATGTGCAACAGTAGGTCTTATGTGTCCTGCAATGAGCTTTTTAGCTTCAATATTTTATTATCCTTATTACGACGGGTTTAATGCTATTGCATTAATAGCAAATTGGTTAAAGCTTGTATGCTTTAATTTTCCTTTTGCTTTCTTCACTCAGTTGTTTTTCATTCAGCCTTTTGTGAGAGTAGTATTTAAGACTGTATTTAGAAAAGATATTGAAGAAAGAGAAAAAATGCACAAAGAAAAAGAGGCCAAAGGTGAAAACCTTAAGCCTAGAAATGAAACCGAAGCTATTGCCGATATTATGAAGAGAATTAATGAAATTCAAATTGAGTTAAAAGAAGAATATTCTAAATTAGATAAATAGGCTCAAAGCTTGTCTATTGCTTCTTTAACTTCATCAAAATCATAGCCTTTTGACAAAAGATAGTTAAACTGTTTTTGTTTTTCTTTATAGTCAATGTCTTTTTTGCCTTTAAGTCTTTTTTCAAGAAGCTTATTAATTACAGATGAAGTATCAAAATCACATTCATTAAGTGTTTTTTCAATAATTTCATTTGAAATTCCTTTATTTCTAAGCTCAAAGGCTATTCTTTTTTTACTCCAGCCTTTGAGCTTAAATTTTTCCTTTGAAAATATTTTTGCAAAATTTTCATCATTTATATAATCATATTTTTCAAGGAGTGAAACAACTCTGTCTATAACAAACTGAGAATAATCGGTTTTAAGCTTATCTTCAATTTCTTTACGGCTTCTTGCTCTTAATCCCAAAAGTTTAAGAGCCTTATCCCTTGCTTTTATAAATATATTTTCAGAAATTATTTTATCATATTTTTCCTGAGAAATTTCATCGCCTGTTTTAAGCTTATAAAATATGGCATCAACCTTTGTTATTCCAAAAGAAAATTTGTTGTCTATATAAACAGAAACTCTTTTATTATCTTTAACCTGTTCTTTAATATCAGTTATAATCATAATTTCCCTCAATTAAAGGGATTATAAGCACTGCTAAATCCCTGCCGGTGAATAAATATTTTTATCAAATATGATTATACATCACAGCTTGATAATATACAAGGGAAAATTTGTTCTTGAAGTTAATTATATAATTTAAAGTTTGTGAAAAATATTATAAATAATGCTTAATTTGTAAATATGCACAAAAATATATAAATTTAGTAAATTATTTCTGTTTTATTCTCAATTGTTTATTTTTTCTATTTATGTTATTATAAATTTGTTGAGTTGTAAAATGGAACTTGGAGGCAGATTTAATGAATCCTATATTAATAAAAAATATAAAAATCGGAGAGGGTATACCAAAGGTATGTTTGCCTATAGTGGGTCATACACAGTATGAGATAATTTCACAGGCTATGACAATTGCAGCATTAAAGCCTGATATTGTGGAATTTAGAGCTGACTGGTATGATGCAGTGTTTGAGTATGAAACTGTTTTGGATATGCTTAAACAGGTGAGAAAGCTTATTGGCAATCTTCCTCTGTTATTTACATTCAGACGATTTGAGGAAGGCGGACGCCAGAAAGCAACACTAAAACAGTATATCGAAATAAATAAGCTTGCAATTGAAAGTGAACTTATTGATATGGTCGATATAGAGCTTATGGCAGGAGAAAGAACGGTTAAAACAATTTTAAACTGTGCAAAAAGGAATAATGTTGTTGTTGTAATTTCAAATCATGATTTTGAGGCTACACCATCAAATAAAGAAATGCTTTCAAGACTTGATAAAATGGTTGAGATTGGTGCGGATATTCCAAAGATTGCAGTTATGCCAAAAGAAAATAAGGATGTGCTCAGACTTCTTGATGTTACGGATACTTTCCATAAAAAAAATCCTGATATTCCCATAATCACTATGTCTATGAACGGAACAGGCATTATAAGCAGAATTGCAGGTGAAATATTTGGTTCGGCAGTAACCTTTGGCTGTGCAAGAAAACAGTCAGCTCCGGGACAGATTGAAGCTGATGAGCTTGAAAGAACACTGCATATTGTTCACTCTAATTTATATGATAAAGAATATTAATTGGGGCTGTAAAAAAATCCCTAATTAACACAACCCACATCAGCATTTTGTTGATG
>CAZZLN010000052.1:0-11548 GCA_964654945.1 uncultured Lachnospiraceae bacterium | reverse complement strand
CAAATTAAACATAAAATCTCTCGTAATCGGCACTGAAATTGGTATGAAACACAAATAAAAATTAATTTTTATTCAACATATGTAACCATATCATTAAACGGATTTCTTTGGGTTGCGCCGGTATAGCCGTCTGTTTCCGGGTCTGCTGAAGTATCCTCTTTACCGACCAAAAGCACAGCAACGGCAGTCTGATCCTCAGGTATTCCAAGCTGCTCCTTGTATTCGGTCTGTTTTTCACCATTAAGGGCAATAACGGGAGATGATATTATTTTTGTGCCGTAGCCAAGCAAATTGGCTGTTGCAGACATATTCTGACAAGCCAGACCCGCATCAAATTCAGAACCCTCTGCGCAGGAAACAACAATTGCAAGAGGTGCATCGGAAATTCCCGCCTTATTCATTTGCATTTTTTGTGTGCCGTCTTTTCTGTCATTTGGTTTTGAATCTGTGTCATCAGATGCAGCTTTTTCAGGAGCATTGTCTGATGGTTTAGCATCTGTGTTATCTGATGCAGCTTCTTCAGAAGCATTTTCTGATTTTTCCGCCGGTGTTCTCTCAGGTCTGTTTGCAGACATATCCTCTGAAATCTGCTCCAGTATTTCCTTATTGGTTACAACCGAAAAATGCCATTGCTGCTTGTTCATTGCGCTTGGTGCATTTATTCCTGCCTCGGCAATCAGCTCTGCATCATCATCAGGCACCGCCTCATCTGTAAAATATTGTGTTGTAGGAATATCTGCAATCAATTGAGCTTCCTCATTTGATGAGTCTGAGGTTTTGGTGTTCTGTATTTCACAAGAACATAATGTTAATAATGTCATAACAATAGCTGCACAAATCAATAAATTTTTTTTCATATTATTTATGTCCTTTCTTTATTTTTACAATATATTACCATATAAAAATTAAATTTTAATTATATAAAGATTATAATAGCTTTAAATTTAGGGTGCTTTAAAAAAGTTAAATCAAATTTTTTAAATATTAATTTTCCAAAACAAATACATTAAGCTGTAACGGCCAAAATTAATATTAATGCAGCTCATTAAAAAAGGACTGCGGAAAACCGCAGTCCTATAATATTGATTTATATTAATTATTCAGTTACTTCGTTATTGAAGTTAATGTCTGAGAATGTTACATCAGCACATCTTGCAACGAAGAAGCCAACATAAGCCTGATCATTCATTGCAACAGTGAATGTAGAAGTATAATTACCATACTGAACAGTATATTCATTACCAACCTTAGTAATCTTAACGTCGATTTCATCACCAGGCTGTGGAATATCATCTATTGTAGAAATCTTAGCATCACTTGTTAATGTGCCGTCAATTCTTGCATAACCGCCCCAAGCAGTAATAACAGAACCTGTGTCTGCGCTCACTGTGCCAACAGTAGATGTCATCTTTAAAGGAGCTGCTGCAACATAATTACTAATGCAAGCTGCGTCATACTTATCTACTTGTATACTGTCAGCAACGATAGCGCCGAATGTTGTCTGGTTGTTAGTATTATATACGCCGTTTACATGAGCCTTACCTGAAATTGAGAAGTTCTGAGCTACATCAACAGGTCTGTAATACATAGCTATACCGTCAGTGCTGCCGGCAATCTTGCCGTAAGTCAGCTTGCCTGTAACCATATCATCAGCCAAATGACCTGCTCTGATATTTACAGAACCGTCAGCATTTTCAGTAACGGCAAAGTTAGTAACACCATTTGTTTCAGCTAATTTGGTATAATCAGGAGTACCGTCTTCATTAAGAGCAAATAACTTGCCCTCACCGCCTATATCACCAAATACTGTACCGTACCAAGGAGAAGTTGTGTTCCAGAGCACACTGATTAAGTCATCACCTTTTAAGTCCTCATCAGATGGTTCAACATAGTTAGGATTTACAATTAAATCAGCAATTGTTGGTTCAACAATACCGTCTTTAACATAAGGCAATAATTCAGCAGGAGCATTAGTTGCTATTAAGTAAGCAACCTCCTTAGCACCATAGTTGTTTAAATGAGTGTTATCAACACTTGTGTCTTTAGAACTGGTCCAAGCGTGTAAATATAAAGTATTTGAAGGAGTTAATTCATCATACTTAGCCTTAGTAATCTGAGTTAAGTCTATAAATGGAACATTAACTTCTGCTGCCAGTTCCTTAACATCGTTTGCATAATTACCGTCGTTTGCAACGTGGAGAGTATTGCCGCTCCAAGAGCCGTCAGGGCTTCTTCTTACTATAGGTGAGCAAAGAATAGGAGTAGCACCTGCATCCTGAGCAAGCTTAACATAATTTACATATAAAGAATTCTTGAAAGAACCCTCTGTATCCTTTGTTCCGCCCGGAGCTGTGTATCTGGTTGCATCTTCGCTCTTTTCATCATTATGACCGAATGCGATTAATAAAATATCCCCAGCCTTAATATTATTCTTTAAGGTTTCATAATTAGCTTCAGATGTAAAGCTCTTAGAAGATCTGCCTGATAATGCAAGATTTTCAACCTGAATATTAGCATAATCTTCAATCCTATCACCAAAACCTACTCTCTTGTAATAGTAGTTGGCATCAGCAGTATCAGCATAATGACAACCTGTAGAGTCACCGACTACATAGAGAACAGCATCAGAAGCTTCAGGTTCATCGCTGCTGCCTTCTACAGGGAATACATAAGTGCTGTCAAGAGCCTTCTGAAGAATCATAGCAGCGTCTTCAGAGTCAATAACTCCGTCACCGCTTACGTCAGCTCTTGCAACAACCATTTCAGTTGCATTGTTTAATACATACTGTAATACTAAAGCAGCATCATTAGCTTCAACAACACCATTGTCATTTACATCGCCCCACTTGCCTGTGTCAGGAGTAGGAGCTGCAGTTGTAGCTTCTGTAGTAGCTTCTGTTGTTGTATTATCAGCAGTTGTAGCTTCTGTAGTAGCTTCTGTTGTTGTAGTGTCATCAGGGTCAACAGGAGTACTGCCGTCAACTGTATACATTACAGAATAAACATTAGGGTTAGTGCCCTTGCCTGCGAAGTATACTGTTTCACCTGCTTTAAGAGTAAATGATAATGTGCTGAATACATCATTCTTAGCATCATCATTGGTTTCAGAGGTTACAATAGTTGCAGTACCTGATGGATCACCGGATTCGGTTGTGCCTGTAATTTCAAGATTGCTTAATATTGCGTTTGTCTTGCTGTTCTTACCAACCTTGTTATCAATAGATACTGTCATATCCTGCTTAGCAGTAATCTTAAATACAAGACGATATGCTGAAGCCTTTTCGGCACCAGGTGTCAATAATGTAGTATTTGCACTGTTGCTTACAAGATAGTTTGTATAATCCTTGCCTGCTGCTTCAATTATAGCCTTATCGGCAGAAGTTTCAACAGCACCATATGTAAGATCCTGAGCAGCAACGATTTCAATATTATCATCACTATATGCTACTTCATCCTTTAATATATCTGCAGTAGGTATAAACTTAGTTGCAGATGCAGGGTCTACAGGGTCAACAGGACCTTCTGTAGTTCCTTCTGTTGTGCTTTCTGTTGTAGCTTCTGTTGTAGTTTCTGTTGTTTCAGTAGATGCTTCAAAAGGAATAAACTCATAGTGAACAGGAGTCCAGCCTGCAAGTACTGTATCAACAGCTGTGCTTGTATCATCATCAATATAGCTTGCAATAAGCTCATCAGTTAATGCAAGACCATTAGTTGTAGTTGCAAATTCGTAACCGTTTTCAGTATTGTTATATTCATAGAATGTAGCTGTAGCTAAATCACCTGATGTCATTTCACCCCAACCGGTTGTAGAAATTGTGCCGTTGGTTTCTGTATTAATAAATGCAGCATTAGAATTAGCGCCCCAAGTTCTGCCGTAATAACCCATAACGCCTGAATCAGCAGGGTCAGTGGTAATTTCGCAGTTTCTGAATACATAAGGACTGGTCTTAGGAGCTACAATATAGCCAACCTTGCCATTGTTAGATGTGTCAGTGCCAAAGCCCTTCCACAAAAGCTCACAATTATCAAATACAGCAGCAAATTCACCGCAGATATAGTCTGTGTTACCGCCGATTACACAATCCTTAAAGTAAGTGTGGTAGCCATTATTAGCAGAACCGTTTCTTCCTAAAGTATCCTGAGAAGAAAGAATTTCGCAGTTATATGCTTCAATATTATCAGCTTCAATATAGAATGCGTTAGATCTTTCCTTATACTTATATGCAGCTACATTATCTCCGGCATTTCTCAAACCAAGAGTAAGATCTACAGATTCTGCACCGTCTTCTAATTCTTTTTCAGTTACTTCATAGTTAAATGTATTTCTGAAAGTAGTATTTTCAGCTATAAAGTTGTCGCCTCTGATTATGGCAACGCCGCCCCAAAGGTTTCCGCTTGCTTCAGTCTTAGAATACTTATCCTGGAAAAGTCTTTCGCTGTATAAGCCGTCAGTATCTACAGAATAGTACTTAACAGACTGACCATAATACCAGCTGATTTCATGTCCGTTACCCTGTAAAGTAATATATGGAGTATCAAATACAATCTGTTCCTGAATGTCGGCTGTAAGAGAAATAGTCATTCTGCCGTCTTCGCCGTCAGGTCTGTCAGCCATATCTCTGATATAAGCAACAGCTTCTTTTAATGTATCAAAGTCCCCAGGAACTGAAATAGTAGTATTAGCGGCATCAAAATGAGTAACATCTTCTACTGTAATCCAGTAAAGATAGTTAGCACCCTCGCCTGTAATATTAACAGTTACAGAGGTTTCTGTACCGTCAGTTACATATGTGTTAGTAACAGGATTTGTAGCATTGCTTGAAGAATCGGCAGTTACGGAATTCTGACCGTTAATATCCCAAGTACCTGCATACCAGCCTGCAACAGTAATTATCTGCTCGCCGTTTACAGGAATTACAACTGTGCTTCCTGCAACACCCTTAACAGAAGTTGAGTTATTGGCAGTAATACCGTTTAAACCTAAAGCAGTATTATTTTCTGCAACCTCTTCAGGTAAAACATACTTGCTCTTTATTAAAGATTCAAGATAAATATCGTCTACATTTTCTTCACCATTTACAACAGAAGCTCTGTCCTTTGTATAATAGCCCTCAGCATCAACAGTAGTGTTGTATTCGCCAGGCTTAAGAATAACAGTATATCCGTCTTCTGTTAATTCAGCAGTGTATTCAGTACCGCTTACCATACTTGTGAATGTAACGCTTCTTACAACGCTTGGGTCAGCACCTACAAATGTACCTGTAAGAGTTACATCAGGAACCTCTTCCATAGCAAGAGTTATAGCTGAATCATCAGCAACCTTATAGGTTTCTTCGCCTGCAAATGTAGCCTTTGCACCGCCGTCATTTGTAGAAAGAGAATAAGTATGATTCTTGTAAAGCTTAATGCTTGTAGTATCAAGCTTAATAGTGCCTGCTGTTGTGCCTAAAGCAACATCAGTCAAAGTAGCCACAACATTGTCATAGTTATACTTGCCGTCAGTTGTCCAAGTATTTACAGGAACAGTAATAATTTCATCAACAATATATTCAAAGCCTGCAAATGCGCAGTTATTGGTCTTGCCTGTTGTAGAAAGAACATAAGTATGTCCCACTTCAGCTGTAAATGCAAAGTTTTCAGCAGCTGTATCAGAATCTACATAACCATAACGCTCGCCTGTGTTAGCATCGAAATCCCATACTCTAAGGAATGATGTAGAATAGAAATATGTATTAAACATACCTGTAGCGGCAGGTGTGAATACTATAGCAGTACCGTCACCCTGCTGAGGAACAGTTGCTATATCATTAGCAGTGGCATTTCTTGCGCCTGCCTTATAAGAATTAACAATCTTGCCTGCTCTTAAAATATTTTGACCTGCAGCAATTTCAGGTGTAAACTTAGTATCTCCGTTACCGACTAATTCCAATGAAGAATCGGCAAACATATAAACACCCGGCTCAACTGTCAATGTTCCATCAACATCTTCTGCAATATCATCGAGCCATAATTCAAAGTCTTCCGCAACGCCTGTAGCTTCAGCAGCATTCTTAGCAGTTACGCCATGAAGATAAGCTTCACCTGCAGAAGCTAAAGTGAATGTAAGAACTGTAGCAGCTCCGGTATAGGTGTATGTTGCAGCCTCTGCACAAGCAGCACCCTTAGCAGCAACTGTGCCAAGCTCGTTTCCGTCAGCATCGGTTACGGTATAAGCTGTGCCGTTGCCATACTGACAAAGACTTAATGTAACATCTGCATTACCTGCTACTGCAACCTGAATCTTGTCGCCATTAGCAAGAGCTAAACCATGACCAGTATCATGATAATAAGCAGTATCTGCATCAGAAACAATCTTAACCATATCAGATGCAAATAACTTACCGCCTACCTTATCGCCGACTGCATAGCCGTCATTTGATAATCCTGCAAAATCAACAGTGTAAACAACACCTGCTTCAGGAGTGCCTAAATCACTGTCGGAAGGAGCAGCTGTAGTAGCTTCTGTAGTTGTTTCTGTAGTTGTTGTATCTTCATCAGGAACATCAACTGAGCCGTTTTCAACTACTGTAATAGTATAAATTCGACCGCCTCTGTTAAATCCCTTATCCGGAGAAGTAATTGTATAAGTACCGGCTGGTAAAGCATCGGCAGTAATAGTAGTTTTGCCTGCTGAAGCACCCTTTACTGTACCCTCTGCATAAGCAGCGCCTGAGTCATCAATTAAGGCATAAGAGGATTCATTATCACTTCCTGTGCTTGAAAACACAAATGCAACGTCAGAACTGTCTGCTGTTGTGGTAAAGCTAATCTGACCGCCGTCATTCTTAGCTAATTCAACAGAAGTAACAACACCGCTGCTGAGTCTTTTTTGAATTGTGCCAATTACTGTAAAGTAACTGTCAACTTCACTCTGATCTAAAACTTCTTTATCAGCAGATGCAGTTAAATCAGCCACATCGAATGTGTAAATTGCTGATTCAGTGTTTTCAACTGCTGAACCTGATGCTGTACTGTCAGCCGCAGCATCACTAATTTCCGCATTTGTAATCATAATGTTGGCAAAAGAACAAGTAACCATCATTACGAGTGCCAAAATACGGCTAATAGCTCTTTTTGAACTATTTTTCATAAAAAAATTCCTCCTTTTCTTATTGAGATAATATCTCTGTGATAGAGTTGCACAATCATATTTTTACCTTAAAATGCCCATAAAGGTCCAAATATACTGTACTACACTTATAGTTATTATAACATATTCACAATTAAAATCAATAATTTTACTGAAACTAAATTTTTTTTATGAAATTTTTACATAAATTCATTCCAAAATATTGAATTTGCAAAGTAATATTTGTGCAATTTTATTGAAATAATTTTGTAATCTAAATTTGGCAATTTTTTTATGTAAATAAAGTATTAACTATGTTAATAAATCAGCTTGTTTAAAAAAAGAAAGAGGTCAAAAGACCTCTTTCCGAAAATTAATTTTGATTTTATATTAATATTAACAGTGTTAATTATTCTGCGTAAGACCTTTCAATAGCTGCCCAGTCACGAACATCTCTTAATTCGGTCCAGTTTTCGATACCGTCAGATGGACGATCATAGTAGTGAGAATTTGTAGCTTCCTGAACATTGGTGTAATACCAAGCATTAACATCACTGTTATCAGGCCACTTAACCATATCATCTAAAAGACCTTCAACATCAACGTTTCTGTTAAGCATACTGTTAATAAGAGTCATAGCTTCTGCTCTTGTAATATTCTGGCTTGGCTTAAATGTGTTATCAGTATAACCATGAATCCAACCCTTATCAGCCGCTGCATTAATATATGAAGCTGCCCAGTGACCGCTTATATCAGTAAACTTATCATCACCTGAATATGTGTTACTGTCAAAATGAGCTGCGATAGAAGCAAATTCTGCTCTTGTAATAGGACTGTTAGGCTTGAATGTACCGTCAGTATAACCAAATACTATTCCGGCATTAGCCATTGTAGAAACTGCATTGTGATACCAGTTGCCTAAATTAACATCACTAAAGTTATTTTCCTGAGTGAAGTACTGATCTCTTGCTTCATCAGTTAAAAGTCTGAAGAATATAGAAGCAACCTCTGCTCTTGTAATCTGACCGTTAGGCTTAACATTGCCGTCAGGATAACCTACTACATAAGCATAGTGGTCGTCAGAATTAAGAGTTGCAGGAGTTTTGCCTTCGCCTGTATTATCAGATGTTGCGGCTTCTGTTGTGGCTTCTGTTGTAGTAGTGGTAGCGCTTATGGTGCTTCCGCCGCCGCCACCGCCGCCGCCGCTGCTGCCGCCTTGAGTAGCGATGATTTCAACATAGCCGTTGCTTACACTTGCTGACTTAGCAGATGAGTCTGAGCCTGAAGCAGCTGCATCGGCATATAAAACTGCGTCGTCGCAATCAAATGTAATCCAATATTTATCACCTGTAACAGGTGCAGCCTTTGTTACCTTAAATTTTAAAGTAAATGCAGTAGCTTCGCTTGCAGTAAGAACATCTGCAGCAGCTACGTCTGCTGAATATGCAAACTTAATTCTTCCTAAACCTGCTTCTGTTGTAACGCCGTCAGCAGTTGGGAATGAAGGATTGCCAACTGCAGGAATATGATTTATACTCTTTGCAAGAAGATCCTCTGAGCTCATAGAAAACTCACCCTGAGTTGCACCAATAACCATAAGCTCTTCCGGATTATACTCTACATAAACAGTATAGTTATTAGTGTCAGTGTTGTTAAAAATTTTAACAGGTACTTCAAACTCTGCACTTTTTGCCTGAGAAACGGTATATGACTTAATAACTCCGTCTTTATCTTCAACGCCCATAGCCCAATCTGTAGGCTTGGCAGCATTAGAAACAACAGGGATGCATGTAATAACCATTGCTGAAGCAAGTAATGCACTTAAAATCTTTTTAATTGATTTTTTCACAATTTTTCCTCCTTTATAAAAGATTTATTCATTTGGGAGAACCCCTCCTCCCATTTTCAGAATATTATACAATATAAATTATACGGCTTTTATTGCTAAAAGTCAATTATAAATTAAAAATTTAGCAAATTATTTTTAACAAATATATGTTTAATTTTTTGTTACTATTTGACAATATAACAAAATCAGCCAGTCTATAAGCCGTGTTCTGTTAAAAACGGTCATCTGTCTGGTATCAGTGTCACCACTAATCTCAAGCGTTCTTTACCTAAGACAAGACGAGCAGCCTTTTATGTCTTAATTCGAACTTGCTGCGAGTGGGGTTTACATAGCAGGCTATGTCACCACAGCCTCGGTAGGCTCTTACTCTGCCTTTCCACCCTTACCCCTAAGGGGGCGGTTTATTTCTGTTGCACTATCCTTAGAGTCACCTCCACCTGACGTTATCAGGCACTCTGCTCTGTGCAGCACGGACTTTCCTCATTCCTAAAAAGAAATGCGACCGTTCGACTGACTGATGTTATTTTTCATCTTCTGTATTTTCAGCCTCATATTTAGTTACTGTAACATTTACAATTCTCTTATCCTCAACCTTGTCAATACTGAAAATACAGTTTTCATATTCAACAAGTATATTTCTTTCTCCGTCATCGGGAATTCTGTCAAGCTTTGCAATAAGAAAACCCCCAAGAGTGTCATATTCATCAACAGGCATATCAATATCGAGAGTTTTTGCAACGTCTTCAAGAGATGCAGAGCCTTCTATTCTTGTGACATTTTCTGTTACTTCCTCAATTTCAGGCTCCTCCTCATCGTCATATTCATCCTGAATTTCACCCATAACCTCCTCAATAAGATCCTCCATTGTGACTATACCGGCAGTTCCGCCATATTCATCGGCTACAACTGCAAGGTGTATTTTTTTAGACTGCATTTCAGAGAAAAGAGAATTTGTTTTTTTAGTTGATGGAACAAAATAAGGCTCCATAATAATTTCATTTATATTAAAATTATCCTTACCCTTTGTAATAAGCCTGTTCATAAAATCCTTAACGTGAAGAATTCCTACTATATTATCTATATCCTCTTCATAAACGGGAATACGTGAAAATTTTTGATTTGCAACCACATTTATAAGCTCATCAATGCTTATATCCTTTGGAACTGCCACTATGTCCTTTCTGTGAGTTGCTATTTCAACAACATTTTTATCGTCAAAATCAAAAATATTGTTTATCATTTCCATTTCATTTTCATCTATGCTTCCCTGCTCTCCGCCGGCATCGACCATCATAAGTATTTCTTCTTCACTTATGTCCTCGGATTTTGTTTTAATAAAAAGATTAAACACCTTTACGGCAATATCAATAAGAAATGAAAAAGGACTTAGCAATATAGAAATAAAATGGAGTATTCCGTCAAGCTTTAAAACTATTATATCAGGATATTTATCAGCCAACAGCTTTGGAATTACAAGACTGAATAGTGCAAAAAAATATGTAGCTGCTATTAAAATTATTGCAGCAGTTATAATTTTAAGTAAAACTGCACTGTTTATAATATCCATATAATTACAAAGTGCATATTCATAAATATTTTTATAAATATTAAGTGCAAGAATAAAGCCTATTATTATACCAAAAAAGGCATTTAAAATACTTGCAGCATTTATATCTTTATTGCTATGCTCCATTATTGCAGCAAGCTTTTCATAATTTTTATTTTCCTTATCGGAAAAATACTTGGCTTTTTTATGGTCAAGGACAGATAATGATGTTGATGCTGCTGTAAGAAAGCCTTTGATTATTATAAGCACAAAAATTATTATTATGTCACTTATCAAAAAGTATTCCCCCAAGTTAATGTTATTTTAATATTATTAGTTTATATCATATGACTTAAATTGTCAAGCATAAAAGAACACGTGACCCGATTTGGCAACGTTTAAGTTGAACAGCTCCTTTGCCATAACCGGCTTCGCCGGTGGAGGATATATTGTAGGGGCGAGCATTGCTCGTCCTCGTAAGCCTCTCTTGCCAAAGTGAGGGGGACCGGCTTCGCCGGTGGAGGGATATATTGTAGGGGCGAGCATTGCTCGTCCTCGTAAGCCTCTCTTGCCAAAGTGAGGGGATCGGCTTCACCGGTGGAGGGATATATTGTAGGGGCGAGCATTGCTCGTCCTCGTGGATTTATCAGGGGATTGCCCGCAAAATGGTTCCGAACTCGTCCAATTATCCAGCATTGTTATTGTAGGGGCGAGCATTGCTCGTCCTCGTGGATTTATCAGGGGATTGCCCGCAAAATGGTTCCGAACTCGTCCAATTATCCAGCGTTGTTATTGTAGGGGCGAGCATTGCTCGTCCTCGTAAGCCCTCCTTGCCTAAAGGAGGGAAGCAAATGCTTGCATTTTTGAATCGGAAAGATTAATCCGACAAGCATTGAATCGGAAAGACTAATCCGACAGAACGCAGTTCTGCTTTTGCTTCGGCAAAAGTTCTGACCGTAGGCTTGCATTTTACAAAGTAAAATGTTCTGATGCAGGGAGGATATTACAAGGGTATTCTTTTTGAGGGACAGTTCTCACAAAATCT
>CAZZLN010000051.1:0-13080 GCA_964654945.1 uncultured Lachnospiraceae bacterium | reverse complement strand
CATTGACTAAAAAGTTTAGTAAATATATTTATAATTTAATAGCTGACTCTATTGATAAGCGTAACAGCAATCAATATAATTTGGAAAACGATTTACATATTTATATTAATACAAAAAATTATATGTATTCCTATAATGAAGATAGTAAAGAGCATGAAATTTGTAATTATAAGGATGTATATAAGCCGTTGCTTTTGGATTTACCAATTGCTGAATTGTCGGCTAATTTAAATAAATCTGAAAAAATAGAAGAAATTCTTAAATTGTTAAGCGGTGGCAATCATAAGCCATTATATTTTTTGGCGAAAGTTATCAGAAACTATATCTCAAATAAAAGCAACGATAAAAACGGGTATATGCTTTATAATTGTACAACGGAGCTGTTTTGCATATATAAAAGCTTATTTAGAAGGATGAAGGAAAATAAAAATTTAGAAGTGCAAAATACTTCAGAATTAAGCTCTGAGGATTATGTAATTAACATTTTATGTGCAAAGATAAATAAAATAGGACCAATATTTGTTGATAATGTAGTCGTTAAGCGTTATCCGAGTAAAATTAATAGACTTAGAAAGTTATTGTCAGGAGCAAAGGTTTCATATGCTAATAAGCATAATAAAACGAACAACAGCATTGTTCATTGTACTGTGACAGTTAATAATAATATTCCAATAATTATTTATGCTAAGAGCGCAGGTGAAGTAAATTATTTGGTAAGTAATTTTGATAAATATATGTATAGGCTTAATTGCAGTAATATTATAATAACAAATAATGAAATGGAAAAGTGCGAAAATTTAATTCAAAGTTTGAGTGATGAGGATATAATATATTTGTTGTTAGAATTTCCTAAAATTCTTGAAAATAATAACATTTTTCATGATGACGATTATAATAAGCTTGATGTAAAAATAAGTAATAAGGTGGATTTATATAATAATTCAGAGAGAGAAATAGTTGAGCCTTATGATGAAATGGTAAAAAACTTTATCAGCAAATGCTGTTATAAGCATAAAAAAAGAGAGGTTTATTCAGCTGATTTATTTTCTGCTTTTGTTGAGTTCGCTTATAATAAATATAATACAAAAATACCAAATAATAATAAAACAGTATTTTCAAGAACAGTATCAGCCTTAACAGGTATAAAACCAAGAAAGACTAACCATAAAAGAAATGATGGCAGACGAGCTTTTGTAGGCTTAGGATTAAAAAAGAATAGTTAGAAATAATGAAGATATTAGAAAATACTAATAAAAACTCATGAAAAGTTTATAGCTGAAAGCATTAAACATTTGGTTGAGACACAAAAAGTATAATTATCAGAATATATTGGGAGTTAGTGTTTTTGTTAAATAGTTTTAGAGTAATAGATAATTTTGTTACTTGAAATTTTGTATAAAATATATTACAATGTTATCAATAAATAAGGAGGTGAGTCTATGGCGTTAAATATTGCAGGTTATTGCAGAATATCAGTTGATGAGGAAATGGACAGGGACAATACAAGTATTGAAAACCAGAAAGCTATAATTGAAGATTATGTATCCAGAACATTTCATAGATCAAATCTTGAATTTTACTGTGACAGGGACAGGTCCGGCTATACCTTTGAGCAAAGAGAAGAATATCAGAAGCTTAGAAGAAAGCTTATGAATGGTGAGTACAAAATTCTTATTATAAAGGATTTCAGCCGATTTTCCAGAAGAAACAGCAAGGGTTTAGTAGAGCTTGAGGACCTTCGTGATGCCGGTGTTAGAATTATATCCATAGGTGACGGTATAGATTATCCTACTTATGATGACTGGACTGCTATTCAGTTCAGATTTCTTATAAATGAAATGCCTGTTACTGATACAAGCAAAAAGGTTAAAAATGTTATTAGACGCAGACAGTCTGACGGCAAGTGGATTTGTTCTGTTCCTTATGGATATGTAATTACTGACAGCAAAAAAATGACCTTTGAAGTTGATAATTCTGCTGCTGAGGTAGTAAGAGAGGTTTTTAATTTATATAATCAAGGGTGGGGGTATAAGAAAATAGCAAACTATCTTACAGACAAAAAGATACCTACACCCCGTATGCACGAAAAGGCAAGAAAGGATGCCCTTGGTATTGAAAACAAAATAAAGGCAAGGTCTGAATGGAGCATTATCACTATTCAGGGTATTATTGAAAATGACTTCTACATTGGTACTTTAAGACAGGGTAAGTATAAGAGAGCCAAAATAAATGGTGACGACATTAAAAATGCTGAAAGTGAACATATTGTTTTTGAAAAAAATCATGAGGCTATTGTTGATGAAAAGGTATTTAATACAGCACAGACACAGCTTAAAAAGAGAACAAACTCTCATTACAGAGGTGTAAAGAAATATGATACAAGCTATTCAGGCTTTCTTTTTTGTGGTGAGTGTGGCAGTCCTATGTTTTCTATGAGCAGACCTGATTTAGCACCAGCCTATGTTTGCGGTACTTATCACAGGCGAGGTGTAAAAGGCTGTTCATCACATCATACAAGAGTTGACCTTTTGAATATGCTTTTAAAGAGCTATATTAGAATGGTAAGAGATAATTCTGATGATATGATAAAGGAGCTTGAGGCATCAATCAAAAAAGAGCCTGAGTATATCAAAGAAAATACAAACACTATTGATATACTTGAATCTGAGCTTGAAAGTGTAAAGGCTCAGTTAAAGAACTTAGCAAAGCAGAAAATGAGAGAGCTCATAAAGCGACCTGACCATTCAGATACTATAGAGGAAATGTATGATGATATGGAGAAGGAACTTCTTGATTTAATAGAAGGGTTTAAATCTCAGATTTCAATGGTAACAGACAGAAGAAATAATGTTATTAATATAAACAGAAAAGCAAAAACGGTAATAGATATATTTGATGATATTTTAAATAAGGAAACTCTTGATAGGACGGATATAGGCTATATAATTGAAAGGATTACTGTATTTGAAGACCACATTAATATTAAGCTTAGAGCTGATATTGATACTCTTTTAAAGCTTAATGAAGAGAGAGAACCAAAGGATAATACGGTAAATTTTAATTTAGGCATCGATAAAACCAATTCGTCACATTATATTCTTAGCCAAAAAACACGAAATCAGAGGGCTAAGGTTATCGGTGTCAATGTTATCAGTGAAGGTGACCCGTTAGAGATATTTACAGACAGAGATGGTGAAATTATTCTGAAGAAATATTCGCCTATTGGGGAGCTTGGTGCTTTTGCAAAGGAGTATGCAGAAAGTCTTGCTAAAAGTGCAGGGCATATAACCTGCATATCTGATAAAGACCAGATTATAGCAGTATCAGGCATATCAAAAAAGGAATTTATGGAAAAGCACATAAGCAGTGAACTTGAAGAAATTATTAACAACAGAAATACACATATTGCTAACCGCTCTGATTCAAACTTTGTACCTATTTTAAGAGAAGATAATAATGCTGTATATAATTATGAGCTTATAACTCCTATTATATGTGAGGGAGATGCTTTAGGTGCTATAGTTATGCTAAGTGATGACAAAAAAATGGGTGAGCTTGAGGGAAAATTAGCCCAAACAGCAGCAGGTTTTTTAGGAAAACAGATGGAACAGTAAACTAAATTGTCAACTTTTATAAAAATAAAGGTTGACAATTTTTAATTTTATGATAATATGTAAACTGTGAGGTGATATTATGGTTTGCAATAAATATGAAATAATGAAGCTTGTTAATATGGATTTAGATAAGCTTACTGCTATGGCAGATGATATAAAAAATAAAAACTTAGGGAAACATATTGATTTATGTGCAATTATTAATGGCAAAGGAGGCAATTGCAGCGAAAACTGTAAATTTTGTGCTCAGTCAAGGCATAACAACACTAATATTGATACACATAGCTTTGCTGACGAGGATACAATTGTTGAAGATTGCATTAACCATTATAAAGCCGGTGTACATAGATATTCAATAGTTACTGCCGGAAAAGCCTTAAAGGAAAAAGATTTTGAACTTGCCTTATCAGCCTATAAAAACATTCACTTAAAATGTCCGGATATAAATTTATGTGCATCTTTTGGACTTCTAAGCTACGAGCAGCTTGTTAAGTTAAAAAACAGTGGTGTAACAAGGTATCACTGCAATATTGAAACATCTGAAAGCTATTTTAAAAACATATGTACAACCCACAGCTTTCAGGATAAAATTGACACAATAAAAGCTGCACAAAAAGCAGGTCTTGAAATATGTTCAGGCGGTATAATAGGTATGGGAGAGAGTATTGAGGACAGAGTTGATATGGCGGTTACACTTTCTGAACTCAATGTAAAATCAATACCGATTAATATATTAAACCCTATTAAAAACACACCTCTTGAGAATGCAAAGCCTTTGACAGAGGAAGAAATAATAAGAACAATTGCAATATTCAGAATTTCAAATCCAAAGTCGGATATAAGAATAGCAGCAGGCAGAAATAAGCTTTCGGATAATGGTATAAAAGCATTTTTCTCCGGTGCAAATTCAACTATAACAGGAGATTTTCTTACTACAACAGGAAGCACAATTTCTAAGGACAAACAAATGTTTGTTGAAAATGGCTTCGAAATTTAAAGGAGATACACAAATGACTACAAAACAAATGACGTCAATTGCCTTAATGACGGCTGTAATATGTATTCTTGCACCTTTATCAATACCTATTGGTGCAGTTCCAATATCTTTTACAAATCTTGTACTCTATTTTTCTATATACATAATCGGTACAAAAAATTCTTTTATAAGCTATACACTATATTATATTTTAGGTATAATAGGTCTGCCTGTTTTTTCAGGCTTTTCAGGAGGTTTTGTAAAGGCGGTAGGACCAACAGGAGGATGTCTTATAGGCTTTTTCTTTATGATAATAATTAGCGGTTTATTTATTCAAAAATTTAAAAGCAGCAAAATAATGCAGGTTATTGGAATGATTTTCGGAACAATGGTTGTTTATATTCTTTCAATATTATGGTTTATGTATGTTATGAATACAAATTTTATGGCTGCATTATTTGCCTGCGTTGTACCTTTTATTTTTGGTGATTTATTAAAAATGATTATAGCAATTATACTTGGAAGTAAAATAAGAAAAAGACTTAACAGAATATAAATTTTAACTAAATTGAAGTCATCGTTTATATAGGCAGTGTAAATTATTCGCTTCAGTTTATATTAATTTAGTTGATTAGTTGATATTAAGCGGATATTGATTTAAAAAACTTGACAAACCTTATATTAAATGTTAAAATCTATTTGTTTGAATTTATGCGGATATGGCGGAATTGGCAGACGCGCAAGACTTAGAATCTTGTTCTCAGGAGTGTGGGTTCAAGTCCCACTGTCCGCATTTTCCATAATCTTAAAAGGCACTTTCAGCTTGGATATTCCATATTCTGAAAGTGCCTTATTTATTATAATTTTGATATTAAATGTTTAAGTCTTATAAGCTCATCAGCTTTAATACTATTGCTGAAAACCAGTTTATTTGCAATATCACAAAGCTCATTTGCATCATCTTTGCTCATTCCTCTTTCAGCTGCTGCTATACCAAATTGAGTATAATCACAGTCGGGTTTAAGTTTAAGCTTATTTCTAAGCTTTTCCATAAGCATATAAGCCTTTACATCATCAGTGCTTCCTTTATATTTTACAAGCCACATAATATATTTTGAAATATATTTTATTCCAAAAAAAGATATAATAAGCAATATAATAATAAATAATACGGCTAATAAAAGCTTAATTAAATTTCTGCCAAAATGCAAAGGATTGTAATATTCATTTTCTATTGGTTTAAAATATTCTTCAAGAATATTATTATGGTTCATTGCTGCAGAATTTTCAGTATTATCTTCATTATCATATTTTTCTGCAAGCTCAGAAAATTCAGGCGATGGAGAAGTATCAATATATCTCCAGCCAAAGCCGTCTTCATATACTTCAGCCCAAGCATACATATTTGCTCTGTTTACTTCAACTTCGAATTTTCCGTTTTTGTATTTTCCCGCTAAAATCTGCTTATTATCAACTGCATATCCTCCTGCATATCTTGCAGGTATTCCCATAGCTCTGTATATAAGAACTGTGGCTGAAGCAAACTGTGCAAAGCTGCCCTGTTTGTTTTCAGTAAGAAAATAATTAACAAAATCCTCACCAAAGGGCACAACACCGTTATCAAATTCATAAATATAATTTTCTTTAAAATACTGTTTTATTTTATTATCAATATTATCACTGTTTTTATTTATATTTATTTCTTTTAATATTTCATTTATAACAGCCTTATTTTCAGGGGCAATATATGTATAATTATCATAAACATATTTTTTATATTCCTCATCATTAACGGTTATTCCATTATCACTGTAAACATCAACACTGTATTCATTTTGGGAATTTCCCTTAATATTACAGTCATTTATGTAATCATAAACTGATGAATTGGCAACAGAAGAATAATATGGAACATATATATGCTTGGTAAAATCATTTTTTCTATAGGTTTTAAAATCTATAGTTTTAAAATCTGCATTTGAATTTTTTAAAGTATCGGCAGTTAAATCTGTCATATTAATATCTGAAACAGCATCTTTGCTTGTCCAGTTGTTTCCTCTGTAACTGTAATCAGCTCCAATAAATTCTCTCAAAAAAAGTTTTTCTTCATCAATAGCATCTGTTTTTATATAAAACTCGCTTTTAAACTCCGGTTGTACACAACTGTAAAATCCAAGCTGACCATAATCCACTGTTTCAGGCACTTTAAATTTTTTGTATTCAGCATATTTTAAAACCATGACATCTTTAATTGTATACTTGATATAATTGTTAATATCCATTTTTTTAACATCAGTATCAAATAAGTTTCTGCTGAACACAATACCTATTCCAAATGAAACAATGAGCAATAAAGCAAGTATAATTGAAACTGCTTCTATCATAATAGTGCCGTCAATTTTATTTAGTCTGTATTTTTTCTTTTTTTCTTTGAAATATTTAGAAAGCAAAATACGCTTAAAACCTGTAAGCCTTAAATAAAGCACAATTGCAAAACATATAATAATAAGACCAACTGATATATAATCCTGAACATTTTCAAGAAAAAAACAGTAGCATATAGCTGAAAGCATAACTAAAGCTGAAAAAATAACTGACATATATCTGCCTATAAAAAAAGAAATCAATACTGAAAGCATTATTGTGACAAGTAATGTAATAATTCTTATTTCATTACTGAAATCCTGTCCCATAACTTCATTAAAGCCGTCTGCATAAGGAAGTCCAAGACTGTTTTTTACAACCTCATATCCTGTATTAAAAATAGATAATACACCAAGCTTTAATCTTTCTGCATTATCTGATATGTAATTTAATATATATAATATTGAACCTATAAGAACAGCAAAGGCAGCAAAAATATTAAAGTACATAACAGAGCATATTGATGAAACTCCAATAGAAACATATATAACCTCTTTTAAGTTAAAGGGTATATTTAATGTTGTCATACCAATACTGACACAGCATATTGTAATAATAGCCGTAATTATAATTCTTACAAGTACATTTACAACAGACAAAGTCATACCGGTATAAGGTTTTTTATATATTTCAAAGCCTGTAACAGAGCCTGAATTATCAGCCATTATATCAACTCCTTGCTTTCACCTATATATATTGCTCTGCTTGTGCCAAATTTCTTTTTAAAAATATGCAGTGTAAGTCCCTTTTTATATATAGGATAAGAATTATAAATAATCTCTACAGCCTTATTAAATTCATTTTTATTTGTAATAAATTTTACCGATAATTCTTCCGAACCCATATTAAGCCACATTAAATAAAAGCTTTTTTTATAATCAAGTATTTTATTTCCTGCTGAATACATTATATCAAAGCTTTTATCAAAATAATCTTTTATAAAATCAAATAAAATAATACATTCTTCAGAGCCTGTCTTTTCAAAATCCTTTACAAATATATCATCTGTTTTTGCACTTGCCTTCCAGTGAATTCTGTTTAATCTGTCTCCCTGAATATATTCTCTGACACCTGAAATATCACCGCTGTCAGAGCTGTAGCTGTTTATTGCCCAGTTAATATCCATTTCTGTATTACCTGAATTTATGGTTATATTTTCTATGATTTTTGGCATTACAATAATATTAAGCACTTTTCTTATATTTGTATTTATTGTAAAAATTCCAAAAATATCTTTTAGAACAATATTCTCAATTTTAATATTATATTTTCCTGAATTAATAAAATGAAACGGTATTATAATTTTTTTAGTTAAAAATGCAGGAACAGACAGTGAAAATTCAGTATTATATTCATCATAAAACTTGCCAGATACACTGAAATCAAATTTTAATCTGCTTAAAATAACAGGACTTTTTATGCTTATTTCTACATTTTGTTTATCTCCTGCGGTCAGATACTTTTTATCTGAATTTATATTATATTTGATTTTTTTATAAAATACGAAAAACAGAATTTCCATAACTACAGGCACTATTATAATATAAATAAAAAGAATAAGCAGCTCATAGCTGTGAAGAAACTTCATAAGAAATAATATTAAAATAAGCAATAATATGTAACCAATAATTTTAAAAGCTTTCATCATTTCTTATATAACCTGACACCTTCCATAATTTCATTAATAACAGCCTGTGGCGTATATTCTCTTGCTGCCGCCTCATTGCTAAGCTCTATTCTGTGACAGGCAGAAGAATAAATAATTGATTTTATATCCTCAGGTATAACATAATCTCTGCCTTTATAAACTGCATAAGCCTTTGCCATTTTAAGTATTGCAACACTTCCTCTCGGACTGATTCCTGTTGAAATAAGTTTTGAATTTCTGGTGGCATCAGCCACATCAACAATATATCTGAATACAGCATCATCAGCATAGCATTTATCAACCGACTCTATTATATCCATAAGTTCATCTTTGCTCATTATATTTTTTACACTGTCAATTTTATTTCCAACTGAATTTTTAAGAATTTCAATTTCACATTCTTTATTGGGATAACCCATTGACAATCTTGTCATAAATCTTTCAATCTGTGACTGAGGAAGTCTTTGAGTACCTGCTGAGCCAAAAGGATTTTGAGTTGCTATAACAATAAAAGGCTTAGGAAGCTTTCTTGTTACACCATCAACTGTAACCTTACCTTCCTCCATAGCTTCAAGCAGTGCTGATTGTGTTTTTGATGAAGTTCTGTTTATTTCATCAGCCAGAAAAATATTTGTCATTATTGCACCTTGCTTATATTCAAACTCGTTTGTCTTTTTATTATACATTGAAAATCCTGTAACATCACTTGGGAGCACATCAGGAGTAAACTGCATTCTTTTATAATCAAGTCCCATTGCTTTTGATACAGCAACAGCAAGAGTTGTTTTTCCGACTCCGGGTATATCCTCCATAAGAATATGACCTCCTGCCATAATTGTAATTATAACCTGTTCAATAACATCATTTTTACCTTTAACAGCTTTATTTATTTCTTTCAGAAGTAAATTCAGTTTATCCATAAGTATTCTCCTTATACATTAATTATTTTAATTATAACATATTATTTTTATTTGTAAACTTAAATTAATATGAATAAATTGCAATTTTTAAATACTTTTTTAATACTTTATTTGACTTTTTAGACTATATGTTGTAAAATGAATTTAGTTTGTTATTGGGAGGTTACTATGAAAAAAAATATAAATTCAGATAAATTAAAAAAGCTTTTTACTGATAATTTAAAATCAAACAAAAAACGCAGCAGCGGCATTAATGATAAACTGCTTTATTTAATACCATCAGCTATATTAATTGTTGCGGTTTTGGTTTCAATTATATTTTCAGCAATTCCAAAAGAGGAAGAAAACCATATTTCTCAGGAATTATATAATGCTTATGGAAATGAAAATTCATTTAAAAACAGAGTTTATGGGGAAAGTCAGACTCCTAATATGGAAAATGACCCTACACCTGCCAATGAATTAACTCCAATATCTGTATATGGTGACAGTTATTGTGTATCATCTAATGTTCAGGTACCTTCTTTCCCTGCATATTTATCTAAATATGCAAATTCAAGACTTGTATATAATGTAGCCGCACCTGATGATTCTATTGAAATGATAGCTGCAAGAATTGGCGGTGTGCCAATGTATGTTTCTGCTTGTGATATTAAAAAAGATAAAGAAGATATTGAAATATTACTCTCAAATAAATACGGCACAAATTTAACCCCTGATTTCAGCAAAAATGCAGGTCTTAATCCTTGCAAAATTAATGGTATTGAGGGTGTTATATCCACAAAAGACGGAAAGCTCTATTTTTCAAGATCAAAAAGCGGATTTGAAAATATTATAACTTCACCTACTCCTGTTGTTACAAGAGCTATGGATTTAAGACTTGATGATATTACAGTTATTTTTGTAGGCAGTGATAAATTGTTTAACAATATGGATAGGGTTATTGAAATTTATAAAAGTATTACAGAAAATCTTGGCACCGACAAGTATCTTATTATTGGTCCCGTATATGGAAGTGCCGATATTATATCTAATGCAAATTCTGTATTTGAGTCAACATTTGGAAAAAAATATTTCAATCTGTATGATTATTTATGCAGTGAAGATATTAGAAATACAAAAGGACTTGACCTTTCAGATGATGAAATAGAAAAAGCCGATAATAAAACAGAAATTCCTGCAACATTTTTAAATGAAAACAACGAATATTTTACTGAAATTGCCAATGACATTATTGGTGAAGCAATAGCCTCTAAGTTATCAAATTTAGGCTATTTATCTTAATATAGAGGTAATAAAATGAATAAAAACAAAAAAACATTATTTATAATAATAATTATTATACTTTCATTTATATCTGTAATGTCTTTAATATACGGTTTTATGAACGTGCAAAGAGGCAAAGCTGCTGCAGAAGAACAAAATCAGAAATACATAGATGTTGTAAACGACAGCGTTAATAAGTGTAAAGAATATTCATCACTTCTTAACAACAGTGATGATTATGATACTGCTGTTGGTTATTATGCAGAAAATATAGAAAATGCTCATAATTCTGCATTAAAAGCATATATTGCTTCTGCTATGGTAGACTATTCAATAAATTACTTCTCAACAATTAATATTAATGAATTTGGAATAAACAGCACAAAAAGCAAATATTCAAAATATATGCCTGCAATTGATGAATTAAATAGTTTAAAAACACAATTAGCCAACTTAGAATAAAGGAGAATATATTATGAATACAATCAGAACAAGATTTGCACCAAGTCCTACAGGCTATATGCACATTGGCAATTTAAGGACTGCATTATATGAATTTTTAATTGCAAAATCTCAGGGAGGTAAATTTATATTAAGAATTGAAGATACTGACCAAGAGAGATTTGTAGAGGGTGCCACAGATATTATTTATAAAACTCTTGAAATGGCACAAATGCCCCATGATGAGGGCCCTGATGTTGGAGGTCCTTATGGTCCTTATGTTCAGAGTGAAAGAAAAAATGATTATTTGGACTATGCTAAAATCCTTGTTGAAAAAGGAGAAGCATATTATTGTTTCTGTACAAAAGAAAGACTTGAAAGCTTAAAGGTTTCAACAGGTCACGAAACAATTATGAAATATGACAGACATTGTCTTTCTCTTGGCAAAAAGGAAATTGAGGAAAATCTTAAAAACGGTGTGCCTTATGTCATAAGACAAAAAATTAAAGAAGGTACAACTACATTCCACGATGAAGTTTATGGGGATATTACTGTAGACAATTCTGAAATGGAAGACCAAATTCTTATTAAGACTGACGGCTATCCTACTTATAACTTTGCAAATGTTATTGATGACCATATTATGAATATTACTCATGTTGTAAGAGGTGCTGAATATCTTTCTTCAACCCCTAAATACAATCTTTTATATGAAGCATTCGGCTGGGATATTCCGACATATATTCATCTTCCTGCTGTTATGAAAGATCAGCACAATAAATTATCAAAAAGAAACGGTGATGCTTCATTTCAAGATTTAATTGAAAAAGGTTATCTTCCTGAAGCTATTGTAAACTATATTGCTCTTTTAGGCTGGTCACCATCTGTAAATCAGGAAATATTTACAATGGATGAGCTTATTGACATTTTTGATATTAAGGGACTTTCAAAATCTCCTGCAATATTTGATATTGTTAAGCTTACTTGGATGAATGGGGAATATATTAAGAAAATGGATTTTGATAAGTTCTATGAATGGATTAAACCTGAAATCAAGGCGGCAATTACCAGAAATGATATTGATCTTAAAAAGGCGGCAGGATATATTCAATCAAGAATCGGAACTTCAAAAGATGCTGCTGAAATGCTTGATTTTGTAGATAATCTTCCTGAATATTCCGCTGATTTATATATTCATAAGAAAATGAAAACTACAGAAGAAATGTGTAAATTACATCTTGAAAAAATTCTTCCTGTGCTTGAAAATCTTGAGGACTGGACTAATGACAGCATTTATAATGCAATGTTAGATGTTGTCAAAGAAATGGGCATAAAAAACGGTCAGATGTTCTGGCCTGTAAGAACTGCTCTCTCCGGCAAACCAACATCTCCTTGCGGTGCAAGCGAGCTTGCCGAACTTCTTGGTAAAGAGGACAGCATATCAAGAATTAAAAAGGGTATTGAAATGTTAAGCAAATAAATTTTATATATAAATATACAGCATTTATATTTATAGTGCACCTCTAAAATAAATTATTCTATTAAAAGGCTCTTTGTTAATCCATGGGATTAAAAAGAGCCTAAATTTTTAGAGGTATACTTGTAATATTTTTTATAATTTTGCAGGTTTTTGATTTTTGTAGCATAAATGTAATAATATATTAATTATCTGTATAGTAATTTTACAATCATATTGACATTTTATCAAAGAAGATATATAATTGCTAACAGTGTTAGTAATCGAATGAGAGATAGACTCCCACCTCTATAGGTGGTGAGTAAAGCAAACTT
>CAZZLN010000050.1:0-14017 GCA_964654945.1 uncultured Lachnospiraceae bacterium | reverse complement strand
GGTCGTCCGATAAATCTTTCGGTTCAATGATGGGGAGATTGTACTCCCACCGATTTAAAAGTTTGCTTTACTCACCACCTATAGAGGTGGGAGTCTATCTCTCATTCGATTAATCGAGCTTATGAATAAATATACCGCTTCTGAGCTTAGGCTCAAACCATGTAGATTTAGGCGGCATAATCTTTTTTTCATCGGCAACAGTCATAAGCTCTTTCATAGAAGTTGGATACATAGTAAAAGCAACTTTCATTTCATTGTTATTAACTCGCCTTTCAAGCTCGTCCAAACCTTTTACGCCGCCAACAAAGTCAATTCTCTTGTCAGTACGAAGGTCGACTATTCCCAAAATAGGAGTGAGTACAAACTTTTGTAGTATAGATACATCAAGGCTTTCAACTACCTCTTTTGTTTTTAAAAGCTTTTCTTTAAATGAGAGCTTATACCATGTATGTTTAAGATACATACCAAATATATGCTTATTTTCAGGCTTATAGCTGTATCCACAGGCTACCACATCAAAGACTTCTCTTATTTTTAATAAAAATTCTTCTTCTGTATATCCGTTAAGGTCTGTCACAACTCTGTTATAACTCATAATATTAAGCTGATTGTCAGGGAAAAGCACAGAGAGATAATAATTAAATTCTGCGTTTTTATCATATTCACCGGCTCCACGTCTTTTAAGTCCAACCTTTACGGCAGAGGCATTTCTGTGATGACCGTCAGCAATATATAAGGAATCAACCTCCTTAAACAATTCAGTAAGATTATCAATATCCGTAGCTTTATTTATAACCCATACCCTTTGAGCAACTCCGTCATCTGACACAAAATCATACACCGGTTTGTTTTTCTTAATATCCGAAATAATACTGTCAATTTTCTCATCAGCCCTGTAAGCCATAAAAATAGGACCTGTATTTGCATTACAGGCATCAACGTGTTTTATTCTGTCAATTTCCTTAGTTTCTCTTGTAAGCTCATGCCTTTTAATAGTGTTGTCAAGATATTCATCAATTGATGTACAAACCACAAGACCGGTCTGTGAATGTTCACCCAT
The DNA here is from genome assembly GCA_964654945.1 of uncultured Lachnospiraceae bacterium. Classification (GTDB taxonomy): domain Bacteria; phylum Bacillota; class Clostridia; order Lachnospirales; family CAG-274; genus HGM11788. Next base: position 12,957 of record CAZZLN010000050.1, on the reverse strand, counting down.
AACAAGCTCATATATGTAATATACAGGCTTTTCATCATGCACATAACTTTCTTTAATAAGCTTATCCAAATTTTCAGCAGCCTTTTTATATACCTGTTCAGAATAAATACCTACATCTTCAGGCAGGTCAATTTCTGCTCTGTCAACATGGAGAAATGATAATGGATTGCCCTTTACCATTTCCCTTGCCTCCTCAGATGTCATAACGTCATAAGGCAAAGCAGCAATTTTACTGCATAATTCAGGCTTAGGTCTGAATCCCTTAAAGGGTCTTATTGTTGCCATATATATTCAACTCTCCTTTTCATAAAATTACCTATTATAATTATAATCCAAAATTTATACTTAGTCAAGAAAAAAGAGGGATCGGCATTAGCCAATCCCTCATTGGATATATGTTATTTAATAACTCTTACTCCAAGAACACCATCAACAGCCTCAACCTTAGCAGCATCCGCAGTCTTAACATCAGCAATTGTGTAGCCATAATTGCCCCTTGTCTTAGCAGTAAACTGTTCAGCACCGCTAATAACATTCTTTATATTATCCATAGCATCAGCTTTTGAAAGCACGCATATTCTTTCACAGCCGCTTACCATAGGAGCAGAAACACAAGGATAATTTACAGAATTAACAATATTGCCTTTTTCAAGATATTCCATCATTTCCTGAGCAGCCATAGCAGCACAATTATCCTCAGCTTCAGGAGTAGAAGCACCTAAATGAGGTAAAGTAATTATACCATCAACACCAACTGTATTTTCATTAGGGAAATCAGTAGCATAGTAGCTTACCTTACCCCCTTGAATACCCTTCTTAACTGCATCAGCATCTACAAGCTCATTTCTTGCAAAGTTAAGAATTCTGACACCGTCTTTACACTTAGCAAGGCTTTCAGTGTTAATCATATTCTTAGTTTCATCAGTTGCAGGAACATGAACTGTAATATAATCAGACACAGCATAAATATCATCAAGATTTGCAGTAAACTTAACACTGCTGTCAAGAGCAAGAGCATTCTTAATAGAAAAATATGGATCATAGCCAATTACATTCATACCAAGAGCCACAGCTGCATTAGCAACAAGCACGCCAATAGCACCAAGACCGATAACGCCAAGAGTCTTGCCCTTAATTTCAGGACCTGCAAAATTAGACTTGCCCTTTTCAACCTGCTTGCCGATTTCATCAGTACCCTCTAAGCTCTGAGCCCATTTATAAGCACCGACAATATTTCTTGAAGTAAGTAAAAGACCTGTAATAACAAGCTCCTTAACTGCATTTGCATTAGCACCCGGAGTATTAAATACTACAACACCTGCGTCTGCACACTTGTCAAGAGGAATATTGTTTACACCTGCACCACATCTTGCAACAGCCTTTAAATTCTGCGGCAATTCCATATCGTGCATTTTGAAGCTTCTTAACAGTATAGCGTCAGGATTAGCCTCATTGTCAGAAACAGTATAGTTTTCATTTAACTGACCAAGACCAACCTTAGAAATCTTATTTAAAGTTAAAACCTTATACATTTTATTTATTCTCCATTTCAAACTTCTTCATAAATTCTACTAAAGACTTAACACCCTCAATCGGCATAGCATTATAAATGCTGGCTCTCATACCGCCTACAGTTCTGTGTCCTTTAAGATTTACAAAACCCTTAGCGGTAGCTTCTTTAATAAACTTAGCGTTTAAGTCATCATCATCAGTTACAAAAGGTACATTCATTAAAGAACGGTCCTTTGGCACTACAGTGCCTCTGAACATCATAGAGTTGTCAAGAAAATCATATAATATGGCAGCCTTTTCTTCATTTAACTTCTGCATTGCAGCTACACCGCCATTTTCTTCGAGCCAGTCAAAAACAAGCTTAGCAACATAAATAGCATAGCAAGGAGGAGTATTATAAAGAGAACCTGCATCAGCGTGAGTTTTATAATTAAGCATAGTAGGACAGGTATCCTTAGCTTTGCCGATTAAATCATCTCTCATAATAACAACAGTAACACCGGCAGGTCCAATATTCTTCTGAGCACCGGCAAAAATAAGACCAAACTTAGATACGTCAACAACCTCAGACATAATCATACTTGACATATCACTGACAAGAGGCACATTCCCAACCTGAGGAAGCTCAGTATATCTTGTACCATAAATAGTATTATTATATGTAATATAGAAATAATCTGCATCTGCATCAAACTTAGACTTATCAAGAGCAGGAATATAATTAAACACCTTATCTTCTGAGCTTGCCACAACATTAACTGTGCCAAACCTCTTGGCTTCCTGCATAGCCTTTTTTGACCACTGTCCTGTATTTACAAGGTCGCATTTTCCCTTTATCATAAGGTTAAGAGGAATCATAGCAAACTGAGTTGAGCCGCCTCCCTGTAAAAACATTACCTTATAATTATCGGGAATATTCATAAGTCTGCGGATAGCAGCCTCTGCATCTTTGATAATATCATCAAACCATTTTGATCTGTGACTCATCTCCATTACCGACATACCTGAACCGCCATAATTTAACATTTCTTTTTGTGCTTTTTCCAAAACCGGTAAAGGTAACATAGATGGACCGGCTGAAAAGTTATAAACTCTTTCCATTTTTCTTTCCTCCTGTAAAAACTTATATTAAAAATATTAGCATAATCCACTGCTTTATCTAGTTATTATAATACAATCTTGGTTTTTAGTCAATATCTTAATCAAAAATATCATATGAAATTACAAACCGGTTATAAACTAACCATTACTTTAATTTCACTATGTTTAAACTCTGCAAGCTCCTTATGGGTATATTTTTTAATCATACCATGGCTTGTATAAAGAACACCGACATCAAGAATAATATTGCAGGGAATAATTTTATCAAGAAGCTCATAAGCCTCATTGACATATTTTTTATTTTCAACATTTACTCTTATTTCAAGCCTTATTTCGTCAAAATCAAAGCTCATAGCATATTTGCCGCTTCCAATAAGCTTATCAAGTCTTTCGGCAATAGTAATATGCTCACCGCCAATAATTTTAAGCATAAGTCTGTATTTTCTGAAATCAATATCTTCACTGCCTTTATTTTCAATTTCATACACCTTTTCAAATCTCTCTATACCATTTACAGAAGCAGTTTCAATAAACATTTCATTTTGAATATTGTCAATATCATCATTAAGATTATCAAATTCAGGCTGTTCGGCTTCAGTGATTTTTTTAATATCCTCAACATTTCTTATAAATTCGGGCAAATAGTTTTTAAGCAGCATACCATCACCTCTATTCTGTAACCGTTGCACAGTCAAGCTTTAATATTTTGCTTTCGGGAATTTTAAGATAATTATTTCCCTCAACATCAACACTTACAATATTTTTAATGCCTTTTATTCCAATAAGCCTGACGATAATCTGTGCAGCATATACCTCAATTCCGCTTTCTGTATTTTCCCAATCTTCACTAAGTTCATCAAAATAGTCAGATATAATCTGATTTGCAGTATCATAAATGTAATCAATACTACCATCACTTTCAAGAGTAATACAAATATCCACAATCGCAGAATAAACCGAAGCTCCTATAACACTTACACTGTGTCCTATAGGAGCTATGCCATCTCCATAGCCTGAGCTTTCACTTGGGTCAAGCTTTTCTTTAACACTGTCAATAAGCTCCTGTGAAGGTGCCTTACCATCAGCACCCCATATAATAACACTTACATTAGAATTATTTGTGCTGGCTCTTTTAACCTTAACCTGACCCACACCATCAATAGCTTTCACCCATTTTCTATAGTCAGCCTTGTTGCCCCCAAAGGCATCACCATAAAGATTTTCAAAATATCTCTGTCTGAAATCCTCTGTATCTTCTTCATCTCTTGCAGGAATAAGAATTTCGCTTAAAACTCCGCTGACAACACTATTGGTATAATCTATCGGAATAAGAGTTCCAAAATATTTATTTCCCTCTGTACCTGCAGTTTCACATTCCATTTTGTATTCATAATCACATATTTTTTCAACTACAATAAAATTAACTGTGCTTATACTAAATCTGCTGCCAAGAGGAACTTCACCGTCAAAAACGCCTTTTGCAACAGACTTGGTAGCTTCATAGGGTTCAATTCCTCTTTCTTTAGCTCTCATAATAAGATATTCTCTGCAAGCAGTATCAGCAAAGCTGTTATCAAGTATATTTTCCATTTTAATATAAGCTTCAGCAAGCTCTGCACAGGCAGGCGCAACCGCATCATAAATAACAGAGCCCTGTCTTTTGTCAATATTGCTGCTCATTCTGTTCATAACACTTTCTAAAATATTTTCATAAGTCATATCTTCAAACATATAAAACCTCCTAAATCACAAAACTTTTAGTAACATTTCCATCACCAAATATAGTTTTAACAGTAAATTCAACAGTAATGCTCTCTCCATTTCTGCTTATTGAAAAATTCTCAACAGATAAAATTCTTTCATCATTTTCAAGAGCTTCCGTAATTCTTCCTTTAATAATTGCAGAAACATAAATAAAAGGCTTTCCTAAAAGGTCTTTAAGCTCTATACCGTAATTTCTGTCATAAATAATATATTTATATCTTTCAGTATTAAGTATTTTATACACTGCCTGCATTACTGCATTAACATTATCACACATACCATTAACTGCATTATTGTCAAAATCAATATAATAAGTTCTGCTTGTCTGTATATTTGAAGAAGAAATATTTTCATCAATACTGCTTTCAGGCACTAACGCCATATGACCACCTCCATTAAATTCCGTCAATCAACACATATTTCTGTCCTCCGCTGCACCTTATAAGCACAACCCTACTGTCTTTTTCATATAAAGCACCATTACACACATCAACAAATTCATCACCAATAACAAGCTTTTGCTCAAGCCTTATTTTAAGAGGCTCATCATCTTCAACAACACCTATTACAACCTCAGTAGGCTTTTCAGCCTCAACTGCATTTACTGCAAGCTCCTTTATAAGCTCTCCAAAATCACTCAACAAGAACACCTCCTTCAAGAGTAAGCTCCATATTGTAGCTGTTTCCTTTAAAAATGTGGCAGCATTTTTTAATTCTCATATTTTCATTTAAAACAAAATCACCAATATCAAGCTCCGCCTTAACACTCCAGCCTGCTCTTATATTTACATTTCCAAAGGTCATCACCTTTAGCTGTCTGTTTTTTATTTTATATTTTTCCAAAAGAGCAGCAGCTTCACTGTTTCCGTCAACATTGTTAATATCAATATGCTTAAAATACTGTAATACACCCCATTGTTTAATGCTGTCATCATCCTGAGCATTAAACACATTAAGAGTGTGGGTATATTTTGTATCTCTTTTATATATAAGCTTTATTCTGTTATAAACATCTTTATCAATAGTGGTTTGATAGTCAAAATCAATTGCGGTATTTTTATCCACAATAAGATTTGAAACCATATATTTAGTGCTTTTAAGACAAAGCTTTCCAAAATCATCATAAATTATAAAACTGCCGTAACCGTTAATTTCAGTGAGAGAAACCGCTGTATATAAAATATCCATAAGGGTTGTATTATCCTCAACTCTCGGAGGAACACAATAACCTGTATAGTCAATATCACCTGTTTTAATGCTGTAATCATTTGCAATCATTTTAAAAATATCTGCAGCAGTCTGTCCCGAAAATGAATATGTATCCTTGTTTTTAAGGTATCTCATCTGGTCATAGCAAAGCACAGAAATAATGCCCTTTTTAGTTCTCTTTTTTGTAAATACATAGCCATAAAACATATCCTTATTATTTACTCTAAGGCTGACACAATCCCCCTCTTTAAAATCAATAGTGCCCTCTTTAAGCACAGAAAATTCCAGATAACCTGCACCCCATTTTTCACTTGTAAGTCTGATCTCCCCACAAACAGCAGGCATAAAAACACCCTTTACTCCACTTATTAAAAGCTCAATATTCATATAGCACCTCCTCTAAAAGCCAAACAGACTTCCGGTAATAAGCTCCTCCATAGCATATCTCATAGCATCCATAAGATGATTAAAGCAGTCACAAGGTCTGTTTATTCTGTTTCCAATATTGTCCTTATCCCAAGCATAATTGCTTATTTCCTTTAAAAAGCCCTGACATTTAGGCAAAATATAAATTTTATAATCCCTCAAAAAATCTATGCCGTTGTTTATACTGTCAGGACCTTTTCTTGCAGCTCTCACATTAATAAGACCAAGAGTTCTTAATCTGTCAATACTTTTAGGTTCAGAGCAGTCAGCTCTGATACGTTCCTTCTGATACCCCATTTTCACAATTTCTCTGTAAATATCTTCATTACTCAATCCTTTTTTATAAAGCTCATCAAAAACATAAAGCTCCTTTCTGCAATCATCAGCAAGACCGCAAAAAAGAGCAGTTTCATCATTTGTATAACCAAAATCAAGACCAAAAACGGATTTAATATCAGGATTGTTTTTAATAACAGTTTTAATATCAAAATCTCTTTCTTCCCAGTTTTCATATACAAGACCCTCTGTAATGCCCCAGTTTCCAAGACCTGCAACCTGGTATCTTCTGGGATTGTTTTTCTTCATATCTTCAAAGACCTTTTTATCAGCATCATCAAGCCATTCATTGCACAGATAATTAGTGCTTTTAGCCATAATATTATTATCTTTTTCAGCATCAAAAAATCTCTTTTTTATCCAATGTCTTTCATTCCATGGATTAAGCGTAATTGTAACCTGCTTAAAAAGTCCTTGAGGAACACTGCCTCTTATGGACTCATTAAGCATATCAAAATCTTTTTCATTGTCAATTTCATATGCTTCCTCAATCCATAGCCAGCAAAGACAGCCGCATTTAACAGTTATAGATGTTATTTTAAGAGGGTCATCAAGACCTCTGAAATAAATTTTCTGCCCTGTAGGCTTATAGGTTATTTCGAGAGGAGAAACTTTGCATTCAAACCATTTTTCAAGTCCAAGTCTTTTTATTGCCCAGCAAAGCTCTGTATAGCAGCTGTCTTTTAAAGTTGCATAAACCTTTCTTACAACCAGCAGATTGGCAAGAGGATATTTAACGATTCTGACAATAAGGTTAAGAGCCGTAGTTTTGCTTTTTTTGCTTGCTCTTGAACCCTTGCACACTCTGTATCTTCCTTTAAAATACCAAAAATCATCATAGCTTCCCCCAACAGCATTTTTAAGAGAAAGCTTTTCAATATTTTTCTTTCTCATAAATCACCTCTCATTGTAAATTTCAATAGCAGCAGTAATAACAGCTATTTCTTTTTTACTCAATCCGCAAATTTGAGAGGGCAGCCAGCCAAATTTAAAAAGGCAATAATAAGCCAGATTAAAGGCAAAGTCACCCTCTCTTATTAATTTTTTGCTTTTTGAATATCCTCTCTCAACGAAGTAAAACCATTTAATTTCTGCACAAACTCAACAAGTCTGCCATATTCCCCCGGCTTATCAACCATAGCCTTTAAAAGCTTTTCAGGAGTTTTAACATTATAGCTGTCCTGAAGCTTTGCATCAAAAAGATTAGGATAAACAACAGCTCTGGCAGTAAGAGTTTCAATATATCTGTTTATATCAAGTCTTGGCTTATCGCCGGAATAGTCCATAGCTTCAGCTCTTATTTCTTCATCTTCATCAGTAGTTATAGGTCTTATTTCCCACTTTACGGCATTTCCCATTTCATCCTTAAAGCTTTCACTGACCTGTAAAAATTCATTATTTCTTTTAATCTTGTTTTCACAGAGAAATAAACTTAAATTATCCATTGTAAACACTGCCTTTCACATATAACTGGGTATTCTGAGCACCATATTTAATTCTTTTTGCAGAAGCAGTATTAATAACATTTATTTTAACACTAAGTTCTTCATCAGTATCAATACACTCGCAATAATTACCCATTACAATGCCATACAGCACAGCTTGAGGTGCATTAATAACATACTTATCATCATCATGCTTTCTTATGTAACAGCCTACCATAAGTATTCTGCATTTATAGCTTTCAATATAAACAGGAACAATACCGTTATCATCATCATTGTTAATAATAAAGCTGCAATCTCCAACAGAAACAGATACGGCAGAAATTGAAAGAAAGTGAATACCTCCTGTTGCTCTTTCAGAATCCTCCATACAAATTTCCTTTATAACAGTATTATCCTTATTAAGCTTGATTAAAGCATAGCCTGTAAACTGGTCAGCCTGAATAAATCTGGTATTAGTGCCATAGCCCCATATAGTTACAGATTTATCAACAGTCACTGTTGAGCTAAAATAATAATCACCGTCAAGAAAGAGAATTACTCCTCCCTCACAACAATCATTAACTGCCTTTTCAAAAATTTCAGAAGCATTAGTTTCGGTGCATACATAATCACTTACACTTTTATAAGGATTTAATGTATTATAGGCGGCAATCACAACCTCTTTTTTAAGACCTCCGTTTTTAATTACATCAATACCATCAGCCAATTTGCTGAAATTGCTGTTAGTAACATTTACATCATAATAATCCTTTTCAGCAGGATAAACTAAACCATAATTTTCATTCATATAAAATACCTCCGCAAAATTACATACCGTCTATAATGTCAAATTCCTCCACAAATCTAAAATCCTCAAATGTAAACTCCATTTCTTCATCAAGATAAGTGCCCTCTGCATCAAATTTAGCAAGAACACCTCCGTCAATATTACAGTCAACAAGTATAACAGACTGAGTACCTGCCGAAGAAGCAGGGTCATTGTTAATAATCTGCATATCAAAATAAACATCTTCACCTGTATTTTTATATTCTTTTAAAATTTTTCTGAAGATGCCTGTGTTATAATGAAATTTTGCAGTGCCCTTTCCGCTCCAGCCATTAGCCTTATTGCCCATTCCGGTTTTGCCAAGAATAGGCACAAGCACCTTGTTTTTCTCAATCCATGCTTTAAGATTAATAGCCTGCATAAAATTATATCTGTTTCCATTAATAGTCACATAACATTCGGCAAGCTTGGCATTTAAACTGTCCTTAGCTTTCATAGTTGTATTACTCATAAAAACATACCTCCTATTCTATATAAACCTTCATATAAAGCTTGTCCATAACATTTACCGGAATAATAGCTTCACTAATAACAACACTTGTCTTGTCATTGCCCTCAGATACCTGAATATCACTTTCATCAAAATCCTCAATAGCTCTCATAGCCATTAAATCCTCATGATATTTAACAAGCTCGCTCCAAAGAGAATTTCTTCCCGCTTTGTCATTAGGCACCTTTCCAATATAATACTGACAGAAAAGAGCAGCAACATCAGTAGCAATCTGGTCGCATACCCTTACAGTCTGATTATTCTGCATAACTGCACCCTTATCAGCAGTAAGAGTTCTCAAGGTATTAATATCCTTTAAAACTCTTATTTCATCATCAACACTGTGGAACATAAAATAACCATATTTAAGAGCACGTTTAATGCAACTTTCTGAATTATCAATAATAATGTTAAGCTCTCCGTCATATTTCATATTAGTCAGTGACTCATTTACAGCACACCCTGCAAGTGCCCCGCATATCCAGGCAAGAATATTATATCCCTCATATCCGTTTCTGGCACCTCGGTTATAAGGAGTAACAATACCCTCATAATCACCTGAAACATTAAATGTAACACATTGAAATTTAACGCCTTTTTCCTCTCTCATTCTCTTGGTAAATTCAATCATAACCTCGTCAATATCTTCATCATCAATAAGCACAGCAACTGCATTAAAGCTGTAGCCCTCAATTGCGCTGCAAAATTCAGTAATGCTTGTCCCTGTAATATAACCGCTGTCTCCGCCGCTTAACTTATATGTACCGACTTCAATTTCAGCTGTGCTGCTCCATTTAATATAGTCATTATCAACATAATCACTTGCAGAGCTTACGGTCTGTGAGTTTACAAGCTCACTGTCAAAATACACATCAATATCATATTCAGTTGAATTATCAACATTTTTAGAAATAACAACTGTCAGATCATTTCCTCTTTCACCATTTTTAGCAGCTGTGCCATAAGTAAATGCAGCAGCCTTTCCATCTTTATTAATATTATAAGCAATAAGCTTGTTGGCGTGTTTAAAAAACTCTCTAATACTAATCATTTTCTTATGGTCATAATCATAGCCGAAAAGCTTTTTGCAGTCTTCTCTTATACTCTCTTTTTCAACAACAACAATACCGCTGCCCCAGTCAAGCTCAATACCCAAAACACCTACGCCTCTTTCACTAAGGGTAACATTACCTCTTTTTGTAGTCACAAAATTAATATAAGCACCCGGTATAACTTTATTTTCAATATCATAGCTTCCGCCGCCTAAACTCATTAGCTCTCACTCTCCTTATTAGTTATAATTCTTTCATTAAATTCCTTTATAATGCTGTCCACCTCATCAATACTGTACTCTCTTTCTTTTAAGAGCAAAGCTGAAAGCACATCTTTTACATTACTGTATTTTTCAGATTTAACAAGCTGTTCTTTTCTGAATTTATCTTCCATAACAATTCTCCTTTCAAATCTCCATATTAAGCCTGATTTCACCCATTAATTCAGTTTCCTGTTTTTTTACATAAAAAAACTCATAGTCAACACAAAACAAAAAATAATCATCACAAATCTCATTTTTCATATTGCTGCCTCTAATAATTCCAATATCATCAGCATTAACAAGCCGAAGATAATCCCAAAGCATTTCCATAATCTTAGAGCCATTTGTTTTAATATCATCAGCACAATAATATCTTATCTCAATACTGCCTTTAAAATAATATCTTTCGCCTCTGAAAAGACTGTCTTCAACGCTTTTTGCATTAACACAGAAGCAGGGCGTTTCAAAGCCCTGCTCCACAATTTCATCATAAATTTTTACATTATCAAAATTTTCTCCAATAACATTACATACTGCATTAACAACATTATTAATCATATTAAGCCCACCTTTGCACATTTTTAGCATAAACCTCAATATGAGTGTCATACTCAAGACTTATTCCGCTGTATTCATAACATTCACCGTTATTTAGCTCTATACGGCTTCCCGGTTTAATCTTAATATGAGCAGGCATAATTAATCTGACAAGCTGCTTTACATTCAGCTTGTCAATATCCTTCTCGCCTGTTTTATTATGATTAAGACCGCTTACGGCATCATAGCTTCTTCTGCAAGGCACATCACTTATTACCTTTTCAAATTCATATTTTGAAACATATCCATTTTTAACCTCTTTACATTCATAAATACTGCAATTTTTATCAAAAAAGCTTTCAACAATATTTTTGTATTTCACCATTTTAATTTTCTGAAACACTCAAGCTCATTCCTTTTGTCAATAAGACTGTCAACAATTTCATCAAAAGCCTTTCCGCTGCCTGTTCCGTCTTTAAAGCATAAAGTAACATCGCCCTCTTTAACAGAAGAAACATCACCATTACTGTTAATGACTTCAAGCTCACCGATACTCTGTTTAGTCCTTAAAAAAGTACCGCAGCACATATCAACAGCAGCATTATAAAGCTCAATAGGTATTGAAGAAATATTACAATAATTCATAATATATTCCTCAGTACCATTTATAATAAGCTCAATAGAGGTTAAATCCTTTTCATCAGTACTTACTCCAAAGCATTCAAGTCTTTCTGCAACACTCTCAGCATTTATAAAGCTCATTATAATCTGCCCTTAGATATAATTCTTGCAATAGGAATAGCCTTATGATTAATATATTTTTTATTAGTTGCAGAGCCGTTGTTTACAAGCTCCCAGTTGCTTCCGTCTTTAAGCTCGGCATTGGTTGGAGAAAGACTTGCCTGATTATTTTTTAAATAGCTTATACCAAAAGGAGCAAAGCACTTTCTTTCTCTTGCATAAAGAGTATCCATACCGCCGTTTTTAGATGGATTTCTGTCCATTTCAAAAGGCACCTTAGCACCAATGTCCTCATAGTCAAAAGCACCTTTTCCTAAAATATATGTAGTATAAACACTCTTTCCGTCACTGTCCTCTGAAACAGGCATACTGTCATCAATAATAACGGCTCTGCCATTCCATGTGGCAAGGGTTAAATCTCTCTGAATACCCATATTGTCAGTCTGCTTTAAATAAGATAAAAGATTGAGATTTTCAAGATTAGTGGCAACCTCAGAGTGCATAATAGCAATAGTGAAACAATTTTTATTGTCACCTCCTGCTTTCTGAATAGCCTTATTTAAAGTAGCAGGCTCAACCATACCATCGTCTACAGCTGTAATATCATAGGTGTGCTCATCTACAAATTTCTCATTTTCAGTACCTGTCATATTATAAATACCTTCTAATATAGCAAGTAAAATATCCTGGTCCACACCATCAAAATATTCAGCAACCTGTTCAGCAACACTGTCCATAAAACCTCCGCCTGAAGAAATATCTTCAGCAAAGTCAGTTTCAGTCCAAGCCTTAGCTCTGCCAACAACTACAACACCTCTTTCAAAAGTATCTGTAATATCAGCAGTAATATCAGTTACACCATCATAATTTAAAGGCTCACCGTCTAATAAACCATACATAGGTAATATTGCATAAGCAGAGCCTGTCTGAGAGCTGAATGCTCTCTTAATTTCAGAATTACCTCTTAAAGCCTTGCTCTTAATAAGCTCACTTTTCTTTAACTGTGGTATTCTTTCCACATAAGCACCAAATGCCTGTGGGTTAAAAGTTTTACTATCAAATTTTGCCATTTAAAATTCCTCCTAAAATCATTTTAGATTTTTTTCAATAATGCCTTGGCATTATTGTGCGGCGTGTGTGTCAGCTTTGCTGACATATTCCTCTGCACACGCCTGCAATCCTGCCGTAGGCTTAATCTTCAGAACTTTTGCTTCGCAAAAGCCGACCTGAAGGTCGTCCGATAAATCTTTCG
>CAZZLN010000049.1:0-14143 GCA_964654945.1 uncultured Lachnospiraceae bacterium | reverse complement strand
TAAAATTATTTATTCTGTAAATATTCATCAATTGCAGCAGCAGCTTTTTTGCCTGCTCCCATAGCAAGTATAACTGTTGCAGCACCTGTAACCGCATCACCGCCGGCATAAACACCCTCACGAGTAGTTAAGCCTGTTTCTTCTTCAGCAATGATACATCTTCTCTTGTTAACCTCAAGACCCGGAGTGTTAGAAGAAATAAGAGGATTTGGAGAAGTACCAAGACTCATAATAACAGTGTCAACGTCCATTATAAATTCACTGTCGGGAATTACAACAGGTCTTCTTCTGCCGCTTTCGTCAGGTTCGCCAAGCTCCATCTTAACACACTTCATACCCTTTACCCAGCCGTTTTCATCAACAAGAATTTCAGTAGGGTTAGTAAGAAGGTTAAAAATGATACCTTCTTCCTTAGCATGATGAACTTCCTCAACTCTTGCAGGAAGCTGTTCTTCAGCACGTCTGTATACAATGTGGCTTTCAGAGCCAAGTCTTAAAGCAGTTCTTGCTGCGTCCATTGCAACATTGCCACCGCCAATAATAGCAGCTTTTCTGCCAATCTTAACAGGTGTGTCATAATTTTCATCAAAGGCTTTCATAAGATTAACTCTTGTTAAAAACTCATTTGCAGATAAAACTCCGTTAGCCTGTTCCCCCGGAATACCCATAAACTTAGGTAAGCCTGCACCGCTTCCTATAAATACTGCATCAAAGCCTTCATCGTCAAAAAGCTGGTCAATTGTAATAGTTCTTCCTATGATAACATTAGTTTCAATTTTAACACCAAGCTTTTTGATGTTTTCAACTTCGCTTTTAACAACCTTTTCTTTTGGAAGCCTGAATTCAGGAATACCATATTCAAGAACACCGCCGGCTCTGTGGAGTGCTTCAAAAATAGTAACATCATAGCCTTTCTTAGCTAAATCACCTGCACATGTAAGACCGGCAGGACCGGCACCGATAACAGCAACTTTTTTGCCGTTTTCATCAGCCTTGTCAGAAAGGTCAACATTGTTTTCTCTTGCCCAGTCAGCAGTAAATCTTTCAAGCTTGCCTATAGAAACAGGGTCGCCCCTATGACCAAGCACACATTTGCCCTCACACTGAGTTTCCTGCGGACATACACGGCCGCATACGGCAGGAAGTGCAGAATACTTAGCAATTTCCTTTGCAGCACCCTCAAAATTCTTTTCTTTAATATTGTTTATAAAAGCAGGAATATTAATGCTTACAGGACAACCCTGAACACACATTGGCTTAGGACAGTTAAGACATCTTGATGCTTCTACAACAGCTTCTTCTTCATTATATCCAAGACAAACTTCTTCAAAGTTTGCTGCTCTTACCTTTGGGTCCTGTTCTCTGACAGGAATTCTTGTAAATCTATCAGCCATTATTTGTCACCTCCGCAGCCGCAACCACCATTTTTATGAGTTGCACCTTCTTCAAATCTAAGCTTTGCCTGACCTTCTTCTGTTTTGTACATGGTCTGACGACGCATTGCTTCATCATAATCAATTAAATGACCGTCAAATTCGGGACCGTCTACACAGGCAAATTTAACTTCATTGCCTACAGTAACACGACAGGCGCCGCACATACCTGTGCCGTCAACCATAATAGGGTTCATACTTACAATAGTAGGAATACCTAACTGCTTAGTCATCATAGAAGCAAACTTCATCATAATCATAGGACCTATAACAACTGCATGATTGTATTTTTTACCTTTAACCTCAACTAACTCCTTTAATAAATCAGTAACTCGTCCGCTGTAGCCATAAGTACCGTCATCAGTAGAAATATAAAGATTTTCAGCTACAGATTTCATTTCTTCTTCAAGTATAATTAAATCCTTGGTTCTTGCACCAATGATAACGTCTGCTTTACAGCCTCTTTCTTTGAGCCACTTAACCTGTGGATAAACAGGAGCTGCACCAACACCACCGGCTACAAATATAATGTTCTTTTTTGCAATTTCATCATCAGAAGCTTCACATAAATCACTGGGTTTGCCTAAAGGACCGACAAAGTCTGCAATATAATCACCCTCATTATAATTCATAAGCTCTAATGTAGATTTACCAATAGCCTGAACTACAATAGTAATTGTACCCTTTTTAGCGTCATAGTCACATACTGTAAGAGGAATTCTTTCTCCTTTTTCGCTGTTTTTAACAATAACAAACTGACCGGGCAATGCTGATTTAGCAACACGAGGTGCTTCAATATCCATAAGATAGATATTGTCAGTAAGCATAGCCTTTTTAACTATTTTATACATATTAATCCTCCTTCTTAAAAATTCGATTTACTTCCCACTTTTAAAATCTAATGTTCGGTTTATTGAATTTGTGCCTATATGTATATAATCAATCTTTAATATTATACTATAATTTTTTTATTTTTCAAACTATTTTTTATATATTTGTTATAAAATTAAAACTTTTGTGCAAATTCTACAAGATATGATATATTTTTACCATACAATATTAAAAAAAGACTTGTTATTTTAGCAAATAAAGTATAAAATGTAAATATAGTATTTTTATATTTTATTAGAGGTGACTTTATGGCTGAACATGGCAACAACGAATTGATTAATTATGGGAAAAAGAAAAACAAGACTGTTATACCAATGGTGCTTGTGGTTTCTCTTATTATAGGACTGCTTGTTGGCTCTATGAGCTTTTTCTTTGCATATAGATATATGATAAGTGATGAAAGTGATTCTATTCCTGAGGATACTTTTTCTGCTAATGATATGGCAGATCAGGTTCAGGCTAATCTTATTGGTTCTGATATTGATGCCGTTGTTAAGGAAATTGACCCAAGCTCTAAAACAATTAATTTCTATAACATTAAAAATGAAACCTCTATTAGTGTTACTGTTACGGAAAATACTTCTTTTCCTGCTGATGTTACATTTGATACCATCAAAGTTGGTGATTTGTTTACTTATGTATTTAATGAGGGAAAAGAGCTTACAGAGCTGAAAGAGTGTGAGGCTGCATGGACAGTTGAAGATGTGGGACTTAGTGTAAGCACAAGTGCAAAGCTTGTTAAATTTTCAGGTACTGCTGAAAAATATGCTGATACTTCATATAAATATGTTGAGGGGTTGACTACAGTAAGATATAAAAATGAAATTGTAAATCTTGATAAAATCAGTCCTCTTGATTATGTTTCCCTTAAAGGCTATGATAATGGAAAGATTAACAAGGTTTATTCAATTACCATAGAAAAAAGCCATGGCGAGCTTCAGTTCCAGAATGTAAATGCAATTGATGACCCTAAGGTTGAAATAAACGAAAATTCTTATGATATTGATGAAGATGACCCTAGAATTCTTCTTACAGAGGGTAA
Organism: uncultured Lachnospiraceae bacterium; assembly: GCA_964654945.1. Taxonomy (GTDB): domain Bacteria; phylum Bacillota; class Clostridia; order Lachnospirales; family CAG-274; genus HGM11788. The sequence continues at coordinate 10,777 of CAZZLN010000049.1, read as the reverse complement.
TTACAGTATTTCTATTTCAGGTGATAACTGCGATAAGGTTTCAAGGGAAATCAATATTGACCCTGACACTCCTTTTGTAATTGACCTTGCAAAGGTTATGGTTAAATCAGGCGTGCTTGATGTTACAACAAATGTCAGTGATTGTAAGCTCTATGTAAATGATAAGGAATATAATATAGGCGAGTCAATACTTCTTGAATATGGCTCTTATGAAGTCAGAGCAACAAAAGACGGATATAATGAAGCAAAAAAGACTGTTGAAATAAATAGCGACAATATTAAGTGCCAGCTTGACCTTGACAAAATAAATAAATCAGGCACAATTTTGGCTAGTGTTTCTCCTGAAGATGCACAGATTTCAATTGACGGTGTGCCTTACGGAACAGGCAGCATTAATCAGACTATGCCTCTTGGCTCTTATATAGTAAGTGCTTCCAAAGCCGGTTATAATACAAGTAAAAAACAGGTTAATATTACTGTTGAGGATCAGCAGATACCTGTAAGCTTTGTGCTTACCGAAGCTCAGTAAAAAAGAGATGATTAAATATGAGTGAAAACAGATTAAATGATATTGTAGATATTATTGCAAGACATAAAAAAGGTATTAACAAAGATACCTTGAGTCGAATAAACTGCATACCTAATGTGAGCAATGCCAGAGGCAGAATAGGTAATGTGGAGCTGTTTTTTGATATGATAAAAGATTATAGAAAAAATACTTATAAACTTATATCACTAAGCACAATACTCACCCTTATAGGCTCTTTGCTTTATGTTGTATTACCCTATGATATTATGCCTGACAGTATGGGAATAGTAGGGTTTCTCGATGATTTTGTTATTATTGCCTATGCTTTAAGAACAGGCTATGAGGAGCTTTGTGCATATAAATTATGGCTTGTTACAAGAGATTTGTCGGCAAAAGAAGCTCAAAAAATTATTGATATGGTTATGGCTGAATATAATGAAAAAGAATAAGGTGCATTGTATAATTATAAGCCGAAAATTTTGGCTTAAATTATTAAAAAACGGTTGACATAGCTTAACAACTATGTTATACTTTATATGTTATGCCGCACGAAAAGGTTTAAGATGGCTATATACCACACCAAATTCGGCGAGTTCTCTATTAAGGAGGTGTACGTAGATGTACGCAATTATTGAAACCGGTGGTAAGCAGTATAAGGTTGCTGAAGGTGATATTATCACTGTTGAAAAGTTAGGTGTTGAAGCTGATTCAAAGTATACTTTTGAAAATGTTTTAGCAGTAGCTAATGGCGATGACCTTAAGATTGGTACTCCTGTTGTTGCAGGTGCCAGTGTTGAAGCTACAGTAATCGGTGACGGTAAGGCTAAAAAGGTTATCGTTTATAAGTACAAGCCAAAGAAAGGCTTCCATAAGAAAAACGGTCACAGACAGCCTTTCACTAAGTTAAAGATTGAAAAAATCAATGGCTAATGATTAGGGTTAGTGTTTTAAGAGATAATTATAAGGCTTATGGTGTTAAAATATTAAATCATGGTGATCCTATAGTTTGTTCAGCAGTATCAATTCTTCTGCTTAATGCCTGCAACAGCATTGAGATGTTTACATCGGCTGAATTCAGTTTTGAATGTGCAGAAGATGGAGGAGATGCAGAGCTTAGGATAATAAATTTTGACAAAAAGGGCAAGGCTCAGCTTTTGCTTGATAGTCTTATACTCGGTTTAAAATCTATTGAAGAAAGTTATAAAGATGATATTAAGGTTTTTGATTAGGAGGTGTACCGGATGTTAAGAATTAACCTTCAGTTATTTGCTCATAAAAAGGGTGTTGGTTCTACTAAGAACGGCAGAGATTCAGAATCTAAGAGATTAGGTGCTAAGAGAGCTGACGGTCAGTTTGTTAAGGCCGGAAATATTCTTTACACTCAGAGAGGTACTAAAATTCACCCTGGTGTAAATGTAGGCAAGGGTGGAAATGATACATTATTTGCTCTTGTAGAGGGTAAGGTAAAGTATGAAAGATTAGGTAAGAGCAAGAAGCAGGTTTCTGTTTATCCAATTGCTGAATAATTTACCTGTATTAGTTTAATACTAAAAATGTAACTGACCTAAAGACTTTTGATTTAGGTCAGTTTTTTTGTAAAAAATAAAATTATACAGATGGGAGGCGTGACAATGTTTGTAGACAGAGTCAAAATTCACATCAAAGGCGGCAACGGCGGTAATGGTGCAGTTAGTTTTTACAGAGCTAAATATATAACAAACGGCGGTCCTGACGGTGGTGACGGCGGCAAGGGCGGAGATGTTGTGTTTGTTGCTGATGAGGGTATGAATACCCTTATGGATTTCAGATATAAAAGAATGTTCAAGGCTATGCCGGGGGCTGACGGCGGCAAAAGAAACTGCACAGGTGCAGACGGTGATGATGTTATCATAAAGGTGCCTGTCGGTACAGTAATAAAAGAAGCTGAATCAGGCAAGGTTATGGCTGATATGACAGAAAATAATCAGAAAAAGGTCATTATAAAAGGCGGCAAGGGAGGAAAGGGCAATCAACATTTTGCAACTCCCACAAGACAGGCCCCAAGATATGCTGAAAGAGGCAGAACTTCAAGAGAATATGATGTTATACTTGAGTTAAAGCTTATAGCAGATGTAGGTCTTATAGGTTTCCCTAATGTAGGAAAGTCAACAATTCTTTCAATGGTTACAAATGCTAACCCCAAAATTGCAAATTATCACTTCACAACATTATCACCAAATCTTGGCGTTGTAAGAAGCCGTTGGGGTGAGGATTTTGTAATGGCAGATATTCCCGGACTTATTGAGGGTGCCAGTGAGGGTATAGGTTTAGGTCACGAGTTTTTAAGGCACGTTGAAAGAACAAAGGTGTTTATTCATGTTGTTGACGGTGCTGCTCTTGAGGGTACTGACCCTATAGAAAATATTGAAAAAATAAATTCAGAGCTTGAAAAATATAAAGAGGGACTTTCAAAACGCCCTACTGTTATAGCAGTAAACAAAATGGATATTCCTGAAGCACAGGAAAATTATGAAAAGATTAAGGCTAAGTATGAAAGTGATGATGTTAAGGTATTTCCTATTTCAGCAGCTACAAATTCCGGTCTTGATATAATGCTTCAGGCAGTTGCCGATATATTAAAGGATTATCCTGAGGATATTGTATTTGAGGAAGAATATGAGGAGTATGCAGAGGTTAAAATTGATGAAGAACCATTCACAATTGAACAGCCAAGTGAGCATTATTTTATTGTTGAGGGTGTCGGCGTAGAAAAGATGATTGGTTATACAAATATTGAAACTGAAAAGGGCTTTGCTTTCTTCCAGAAATATTTAAGAGAAAAAGGTATTATAGAGGCTCTCGAAGAAAAAGGTGTAAGCGAGGGAGATACTGTTAAAATTTATGACCTTGAATTTGAGTTCTATCATTAAACCAAAGGAGATTTAAAATGGCATTAACAAGCAAACAAAGAGCATATTTAAGAAAAATGGCATCTCAGCTTCAGCCTGTGCTGTCAGTAGGCAAGGGCGGCGCAACTCCTGAGGTAGTGGCAAGTGCATCAGAAGCTCTTGAAAAAAGAGAGCTTATAAAGGCAACCGTTCTTGACAACTGTTTTGAAGATGTGAGAAATATTGCAGAGGTTATAGGCGAAAGAACAAGAGCTGATGTTGTTCAGGTTATAGGCAGAAAATTTGTGCTTTATAAGCAGAACAGAAAAAAGCCTGTTATAGAGCTGCCAAGATAAATTAAATGAGGCTGCCGCAAATAAGTTTTTAACTAATTTGCAGCAGCCTCCTGCTTTTTGTAATAAAAATTATTGAGCAACAATTCTGTTGCCATCATAATCAATATGAATTACTGTTCCCGGAGCCGGATTGGCGGAGATAATCCATCTTGCAACAACAGTTTCAATATTACTCTGAATAAATCTTTTTAATGGTCTTGCACCATAAACAGGGTCATAGCCGCTGTCGATAACATACTGTTTAGCTTTATCGCTGACTTCAATCTGAAGCTGCTTATCCTCAAGTCTTTTAGAAAGGTCTTTAAGCATAAGGTCAACAATTTTGCTTATTTCAGTTTTAGAAAGAGGCTTATAGAACACAATCTCATCAAGTCTGTTTAAAAATTCAGGTCTGAAATGTGTTTTAAGCATATTGCTGACTTCATTTTTTGCTTCATCACTTATAGTATTGTCACTTTGTATACCCTCAAGTATAAATGAAGAACCAAGGTTTGAAGTAAGAATTATAATTGTATTTTTAAAATCTACTGTTCTGCCCTGAGAATCTGTAATTCTGCCATCATCAAGCACCTGTAAAAGCACATTGAAAACATCAGGGTGAGCTTTTTCAATTTCATCAAAAAGCACAACTGAATATGGTTTTCTTCTTACTGCCTCTGTAAGCTGGCCGCCTTCTTCATAGCCAACATATCCCGGAGGTGCACCAATAAGTCTTGACACACTGTATTTTTCCATATATTCACTCATATCAATTCTGACGATATTCTTTTCATCGTCAAAAAGTGCCTGTGCAAGTGCCTTTGCAAGCTCTGTTTTACCAACACCTGTAGGTCCTAAGAAAAGGAATGAACCTATAGGTCTGTCAGGATCCTGAATACCGGCTCTTGAACGTATTATGGATTCTGTAACTTTTTCAACAGCCTCGTCTTGTCCTATAACCCTTTCATGAAGAATATCATCAAGAGATAATAATTTCTGTCTTTCTCCCTCCATAAGCTTTGCAACAGGAATACCTGTCCATCTGCCTACAATTTTGGCAATTTCTTCTTCTGTAACTTTGTCCCTAAGAAGCTTGGTGTCACTATTTTTGGCATTTTCAGCTTTTTGTTCTTCTTCAGCAAGTGCTTTTTGCAATTCAGGCAGCTTGCCGTATTTGAGCTGTGCAGCTTCATTTAAGTCATAATTTCTTTCTGCAATTTCAATCTTTGATTTCACATCTTCAATTTCACTTCTTAAATCATGAAGCTTGTTAATATCTGTTTTTTCATTTTCCCATTTAGCCTTTAATGCAGAAAACTCATCTCTTAATTCAGCAAGCTCCTTTTGAACATTTGAAAGTCTTTCTTTTGAAAGATTGTCTTCTTCTTTCTTTAAGGCTGCCTCAGCAATTTCATTCTGCATAATTTTTCTGCTTATTTCATCAAGCTCGGTAGGCATAGAATTCATTTCTGTTTTTATTGTGGCACAAGCCTCATCAACAAGGTCAATAGCCTTATCAGGTAAAAATCTGTCTGTAATATATCTGTTTGAAAGGGTTGCAGCACTTATTAAGGCACCGTCCTGAATTTTAACTCCATGATATACTTCATATCTTTCTTTTAAACCTCTTAATATGGCAATTGTATCCTCAACTGTAGGCTCATCAACCATTACAGGCTGAAATCTTCTTTCAAGAGCAGGGTCTTTTTCAATATACTGACGATATTCATTAAGTGTTGTTGCACCTATACAATGGAGTTCACCTCTTGCAAGCATAGGCTTTAAAAGGTTGCCGGCATCCATTGCACCGCTTGTTTTGCCTGCACCGACTATAACGTGAAGCTCATCAATAAACATTATGATTTTGCCTTCACTTTTTTTAATCTCCTGCAATACCGCCTTTAATCTTTCTTCAAATTCGCCCTGATATTTTGCACCTGCAATTAATGCACCCATATCAAGTGAAAAAATTCTTCTGTCTTTTATATTGTCAGGAACATCACCTTTAACAATCCTAAGAGCAAGTCCCTCTGCAATTGCAGTTTTACCAACACCGGGTTCACCTATAAGCACAGGATTATTTTTAGTTTTTCTTGACAAAATTCTTATTACATTTCTTATTTCATTGTCACGACCTATAACAGGGTCAAGCTTGCCTTTTTCCGCAAGTCCTACTAAGTCCTGACCATATTTGTTAAGCACATCATAAGTAGCTTCGGGTCTGTCTGTAGTCACTCTTGAATTCCCCCTTATTTCTTTTACTGCATTTAAAAATCTGTCTTTTGTGATATTAAATGTTTTAAAAATATTTTTAATTTTAACATCAGGCTTTTCTAAAATTGCAAGCATAATATGCTCAACAGATACATATTCATCACCCATATTCTGAGCAATTGTTTCTGATTTGTTAAGAGCATAGTCTGTATCAGATGATACATAAATTTTCCCCTGTTCTCTTGAAGCTCCCATTACTGAAGGCAAACTCTCCATAGCCTTTTTAACTTCAAGACCAAAGCTTCCAATATCAACTCCCATTTTTTTAATCATTTCAGCAGTCATTCCACCGTCCTGTGAAATAAGAGCATATAACAAATGCTCCTGCTCAATCTGCTGATGATTGTGTTCAGCTGCCAATGTTTGTGCAAGCTGAATTGCTTCTAATGATTTCTGTGTAAATTTCTGCATATTCATATACAACACTCCTTTTTAAAAATCAGATTGCAAATTTTCTCTTTTTAATAAACTCTAAATATTTTCTCTCCACATCTTTTACATCTGCTCCCTGAAAATAAAATTTCATTATATTGTCAAATGCCTGAATATATTCTGATATAAGCTGTCCTGCCTGCTCATCATTAATATCATTATCAGGAAGCATAAGCTCTCTTGTAAATTTGCCTGCACCTATTGTAAACTTTGGTGCAATTTTTAAATAATGAGCTTCAAGAGCAGTCCATATAGTAAGAAAATTATTCAGTTCATTTAACAGAGCAGTGTTTTGAGTTCTGAAATTAACTCTCAGCTCACCTTTTGCCGAGCCTCCGTTTTTGTTAAGCACCACCGAATATTTAACACTTGGATTATATTTATATTTAAAGGCACTTTTAATCATAAGTGAACTGTCACCTGACGGCAGCATAATCTGAAAAATATTATTATCTATTAATCTCTCCACATTTGACAAAATATTTTTAATTTTCTGTTCAGGTGTAATATAAGATACCTTTTCAGCTAAAATCTGGTTAATCATATTAGAACGGTTAGTGCCAAGTCTGTATGCCATATCATCGATAGCCTCTACAACAGCATCATTTAAAACTATGCTGTAAACACTTTTTCCCATTAACCTCACCTCATCTTTCAAATATATTGTACTACCAATTATATAATTTGTCAATAGTTTTATATAATTTTTTATTCAAAATTATTTTTCTCTTTTATATGCCGTTTATTTGTGGTATACTGTATCTAAATAAGAAAAGCGGGAGGATTATTATGAGAAAATATATTATTACAGGCTTATGTATTTTAACAATGTTTATGACAGGCTGTGGGGCAAAGAGTTTAAAAACAGGTACTTACACAATCAGTACAGATGAGGATATGCCTCAGGTATATATTCTTGATGATGAAAATTTCAGCATATCTTATGTTAATGATCCTGATGAGGCAGAATATACAGGTATCTATGAAATTGAAGACAATGTTTTGTTATTATATGATATTGAAGATTATAATTCAGCAGACGGCACAAAAAATGAACCTACATTTAAGTTTGAAATAGATGGTGATAAAATTATTTATGTAGATATAACTCAAAATAGACTTAGCGGTGCTGCATCAGGCAGTGAGTTTGTATTAAGTAAAAAATAAAAAAGGAATAGATAAATATGAGTTCAGAAAGACAGAAAAAAATCAGAAATTTCAGTATAATTGCCCATATTGACCATGGTAAGTCAACTCTTGCAGACAGACTTATTCAGCAGTCAGGCTTGCTTACTGAAAGAGAAATGCAGTCGCAAATTCTTGATAATATGGAACTTGAAAGAGAAAGAGGCATAACAATAAAGGCACAGGCAGTAAGACTTGTATATAACAAAGACGGAGAGGAATATATACTTAATCTTATTGATACTCCGGGTCATGTTGACTTTAATTATGAGGTTTCAAGATCTCTTGCAGCCTGTGACGGTGCAGTGCTTGTTGTGGATGCGGCACAGGGAGTTGAGGCTCAGACTCTTGCAAATGTATATCTTGCTTTTGACAATGATCTTGAGGTTGTGCCTGTTATTAATAAAATAGACCTTCCAAGTGCAGACCCCGACAGAGTAAAAGCTGAAATTGAAGATATTATAGGTCTTGATGCAGAAGCCGCACCTCTTATTTCAGCAAAGGCAAATATAAATATTGAATCGGTATTTGATAAAATAATAAGTGATATTCCTTTTCCTGAGGGTGATGAAGATGCACCTTTAAAAGCTCTTATATTCGACAGCTTTTATGACAGCTATAAGGGTGTTATTGTTTTTATGAGAGTTTTTGACGGAAAAGTTAAAAAAGGCACAAACATAAAGTTTATGGCAACTAATAAAAAATTTGAAGTTGTTGAAGTTGGCGTGTTTGGACCGGGACAGTTTATACCCGTTGATGAATTAAAAGCCGGAGATGTTGGCTATCTTACTGCCAGTATAAAAAATGTAAGGGATACAAGAATTGGTGATACTGTAACAGATACAGCTAATCCGGTAAAGGAAGCATTGCCGGGTTATAAAAAGGTAAACTCAATGGTTTACTGCGGTATATTCCCTGCTGACGGCTCAAAATACGGAGATTTAAGAGATGCTCTTGAAAAGCTTCAGCTCAATGATGCTTCGCTTAATTTTGAGGCTGAAACATCAGTTGCTTTAGGCTTTGGCTTCAGATGCGGTTTTCTTGGACTTTTGCATCTTGAAATTATACAGGAAAGACTTGAAAGAGAATATAATCTTGACCTTATTACAACAGCTCCGTCTGTTATATATAAGGTTTATCTTACAGACGGCACAATGCTTGACCTTTCAAACCCGTCAGATTTGCCTGATGTTACTGCAATTGCAAAGATTGAAGAACCTGTTGTAAGGGCAGAAATAATACTTCCAAGTGAGTATATAGGCTCAATTATGGAATTATGTCAGCAAAGACGAGGCGAATATGAAGGAATGGATTATCTTGAGCAAACGAGAGCCGTTTTAAAATATAAGCTGCCTTTGAATGAAATTATATATGATTTCTTTGATGTATTAAAATCCCGTTCAAGAGGATATGCTTCGTTTGACTATGATTTAATAGGCTATCAGGAAAGCAGACTTGTTAAGCTTGATATACTTGTAAACAGAGAGGTTGTTGACGCATTAAGCTTTATTGTACACGAAGATTCTGCTGCTGAAAGAGGCAGGAAAATGGCTGAAAAGCTTAAAAAAGAAATTCCAAGACATCAGTTTGAAATTCCTATTCAGGCTGCTGTCGGCAATAAAATTATTGCCCGAACTACTATTTCAGCATATAGAAAAGACGTGCTTGCAAAATGCTACGGCGGTGATATTTCAAGAAAGAAAAAGCTTCTTGAAAAGCAGAAAGAGGGCAAAAAGAGAATGCGTCAGATTGGCAATGTAGAAGTGCCGCAGGCAGCATTTATGAGTGTTTTAAAATTAGATGAGGAATAATTATGAATGAAATTTCCCTGTATATACACATACCTTTCTGCAAGGAAAAATGTAAATATTGTGATTTTCTCAGCTTTAAAAATACTGAATTTGCCGAAGAATACAAAAATGCTCTTTTAAATGAAATCAATGCTTTTGACTGTGATTATGCCGTCAAAAGCATTTTTATCGGAGGGGGCACTCCAAGCTATATTGATGAAAATATTATAGCTGAAATTATGTATGTCTTAAAAAAATTCAATATTGAAAAAAATGCTGAAATCACAATAGAAGCTAATCCCGGAACTATAACAGAAAATAAATTAAATGTGTACAGACAAAATGGAATAAACAGAATAAGTATGGGTTTTCAGGCGTGGCAGAACAATCTGCTTAAAATTCTTGGAAGAATACACACTAGATATGAATTTCTTAAAAATTATGAAACAGTAAGAAAATATTTTGACAATGTAAGTGTTGATTTAATGTTTTCTCTGCCTGACCAGACCTTTGAAAACTGGAAAGAAACCCTTGAAAATATTACTAATTTAAATCCGGAGCATATTTCTGCCTATAGTCTTATTGTGGAGGAGGGTACGCCTTTTTACCATATGGAGCTTAATCTGCCTGATGATGAAACCGACAGAAAAATGTATCACTATGGAATAGATTTTCTTAAAACAAAAGGCTATAATCAGTATGAAATTTCAAACTTTGCAAAACCGGGCAGAAAATCTGTTCACAATTGTGTTTATTGGGAAAGAGGAAATTATAAGGGCTTTGGACTTGGTGCAGCCAGTATGATTGACAATATAAGATATAAAAATACCGAAAATATTAATGACTATATTAATGGCATAACCATAAAAAATAAGGAAATATTAACATTTAAAGATATAATGGAAGAATTTATGTTTCTTGGACTTAGAATGAACAGAGGTGTTTCAATTTCGGATTTTGAAATACAGTTTAATAAAAATATATTTGATGTATATGGAAATGTGTTTGAAAAATTTTCTGATTATTTTGTTATTAATAATGACAGAATCAGTCTTAATGTAAACGGCTTTGATATTTCAAATAAAATAATGTGTGAATTTTTATTTTAAAGGTGCTGCCACAAACCGATTGTATTTTACCGATTTGTGACAGCGATTTATGTTATGTATGGAAATATTATGCAGCAGGTGCAATAATATCTTCTAAGCAATCAACTATGTTTTCGATACCTTCTGTTAATAAATCAGAATTATCGGATATATCAGTTGAAAAAACTGATCTGCATACCAGGCATTGCTGTCTACATCAGTAAAATTAAAATCAGCTTTTGTGTTGTAACCAAAAAGTTTATTGGTTAATGTTACA
>CAZZLN010000048.1:0-14354 GCA_964654945.1 uncultured Lachnospiraceae bacterium | reverse complement strand
ACTGTGTGAGCAAAGCAAGCACAGTAACAAGAAGTGCGAACTTCTTGTGATATAACTTACTGACCGTCAACGGCATTAAAAGGAAAAATGAACTCAAAGCCAAAGAAAAAAATACAGCCTAAAGGGCTGTATCTTGGGACAAGCTGTGAAATGAATTTATACATCACAGTCAAAAAAGCAGACAACAAATTGAGAAACTATACCTGCCGGAACTTTGGCGGGCAGCCGCAAAAAAAACTATTGCCTGCTTTCGGATTTTATGCAAATATATTCATTTTAATTAAGCAGCATTCTGTCACTGCTCATTTCTTCTCCGCTTGCCTTTTCAAACATAGCAAGAAGGTCTGAAACCTGAAGCTTTTTCTTTTCCTCTGCTTCTATATCAAGTATTACGTTGCCTTTATGAAGCATAATAAGTCTATTGCCTATTCTTAAAGCATCTTTCATATTATGAGTAACCATCATAGCTGTCAGGTGATTTTTTTCCACAATATCAACTGTAAGCTCTAAAACCTTTGCAGCAGTCTTTGGGTCAAGAGCAGCAGTATGCTCATCTAAAAGAAGAAGCTTTGGATTGTGAAAGCTTGCCATAAGCAAAGTAATTGCCTGACGCTGACCGCCTGAAAGAAATCTTGTATTGTCTTTTAATCGTGTTTCAAGTCCAAGTCCAAGAGATGCAAGAATTTCTTTAAAATATTCTCTTTCTTTATGAGTAATGCCAAATTTAAGAGTTCTTGGCTTTCCTCGTCTATAGGCTATGGCAAGATTTTCTTCAATAGTCATATCAGAAGCAGTACCCATTCTCGGTTCCTGAAAAACCCGTCCTATGTATCTGGCTCTTTTATGCTCAGGCATTTTTGTAATATCATGTCCGTCAATAACAATGTTTCCTGCCGTAATTGTGTTTGTGCCTGTAATGGCATTTAAAAGAGTTGATTTTCCTGCACCATTACCTCCTATAACAGTGACAAAATCTCCCTCTTTAATATCCAGATTAATACCCTTTAAAACATATTTTTCATTAATTGTTCCTATTTCAAATTTCTGATGTATGTCAGTAAGATTAAGCATTTTCGCTACCTCCCTTTTTAACTGAATTTTTCAGATTATTGACACAAATATTTCTGATTGATGGGAAGCAGAGAGCAATAATAAGAAGTATTGAGCTTATAAGCTTCATATCGTCTGTCTTTAAGCCAAGCTGCAATACAACAGCAATAATTATTCTGTAAAGCACAGAGCCTAATGCAACTGCAATAAGTGAACGCAATATGGTTCTATGACCAAATACAACCTCACCAATAATAACAGATGCAAGACCAATAACAATTGTTCCTACACCCTTTGAAATATCAGCAAAACAGTCATATTGTGCAACAAGAGCTGCTGAAAGTGCAATTAAGCCGTTTCCAAGCATAACGCCTATAATAATGGCTTTATTTGTGTTTACACCATTTGCTCTAATCATATTTTGATTATTTCCTGTAGCTCTGAGGGCATAGCCAAACTCTGTCTTAAAAAACCACCATAAAATTACTACAACAGCAGCAGTGAGAATAACACCTGCAACAATAGCTGCATAGCTCTTTGTCATTGATGGAGGAGCTCCTAAGCCTGAAAGAAAGCTTTCAAGCATAGAAATTATGGTTTTTTCTTTTAGAAGAGGAATGTTTGATTTACCCATAACTCTAAGGTTAATGGACCAGAGAGCAGTCATTGTAAGAATACCTGACAAAAGAGCAGGAATTTTAAATTTTGTATGCAGAATGCCTGTTACAAGACCTGCAATAAGACCTGCAATAAAGGCTATGGCAGTAGCTGCAAAAGGATTAAACCCGTTTGCAATAAGCACACAGGCAGTACCGCCTCCAAGGGTAAATGCTCCCTCAGCAGTTAAATCTGCAATATCAAGCACCCTATATGTAATATATACACCAATTGCCATTACTGCCCAAAGCAAGCCCTGAGCAACGGCACCAATAATTACGTTCATCTGTTATCTCCTTACTGCTTAAAAATAAAGGCGGCATAAAAGCCGCCTTTAGCTTTATTACTAAGATTATTCTGTTACAGTATTTACAACTTCAGCACTTGATTTAACTTCATCAGGAATAGTTATGCCAAGTTCGGCTGCAGCAGTTTCATTTATAATAAGCTGAGGATTTGGAGCATACTGAATTGGCATTGTTTTAATATCAGCACCATTGAATATATCAACAGCCATTGTGCCTGTAAGCTTTCCAAGTTCTGTATAGTCAACAGCAACAGAAGCTAAGCCGCCTCCTTCAACCATACCCTGTTCGCCAACAATTAAAGGCAATTTCTTTGGATTAGTAATGCTTGATACAAGAGGCATTGAAGATGCAAGAATATTATCAGTAGGAATATAAATTGCATCAAATTTGCCTACAGCTGATTCTGTAACCTGAGCTACGTCATTTGTATTGCTTACTGTTAATTCTTCTGTTTCAAGTCCCACTTCTTCAGCAGCTTCCTTTGCCATTTCTGCCTGAATAACTGAATTTTGCTCACCTGAGCAATACATAATTGCAATCTTCTTTGCTTCAGGGAGAATTTGCTTTAATAAATCAATCTGTTCCTTAACAGGAGTTAAATCAGAAGTGCCTGATACATTAGTGTTAGGGACTTCATTGCTCTCTGCAAGACCTGATGCGGCAGGATCGGTAACAGCAGATACAAGAATAGGAATATCCTTTGTTTCAGCGGCTACAGACTGTGCAGCAGGAGTTGCAATTGCAAATATAAGATCCTTGCCGTCATTTACAAATTTTTGAGAAATAGTTTTTAAATTAGACTGGTCAGCCTGTGCATTCTGAATATCAATAGTACAGTTTTCGCCATCTTTATAGCCTGCTTCTTCAAGCTGTGCAATAAATCCATCTCTTGCTGCATCAAGTGCAGGATGAGCAGTATACTGAATAATACCGATATTTTTTGTTTCACCGGAAGCTGCACCGTCTGAAGCTGCATCACCGCAGCCTGCTAATAACGATAATGACATGGCAGCCATTGTCAAAATTGATAAAAATTTTTTCATTAATAAAAACCTCCATTTATTCTTTGATTATATATACTTTTATTTTAAAATATACTTATCAAATTGTCAATTGTTATAAGACCTTTTTATCATTTTTTGTGACTTTTCACAATATAATTAACAGAAATTATGTTGTTTGGCACTCCAAAATGGGTATAAAGATTTTTTCTGTCATAAATATACTGTCCGTCAATGTATTTGTTGAACGTATCTCTGTCTGTCTGAACATTAATCCATTTATTTTTTACATAAATTTCATTAAAATAATAGCCGTCACATTCCACAATTGTGCAAGGAATATCCTGTGCTCTTAAAAGTGCGGCAAAATAATTGACATAGCTTTCATTATCTGCAATTCTTGTATTAAAAACATATTCAAGAGATTTATCCTCTGCATTTTCTGTCACAAAAATATGCTCGCAAAGCCACAAATAAACTGCATAAGCCTTGTCATAGTTATCTGTATGAGCCTTTGTGATGGTGTCGCTTAATGTAAGAACCTCTTGTGGTATATTTTTATACTCACCTTTTGAATATACAAAATCATTTGGATTGCCCTGTCCGAGAATTTTATTGTTTTCTTCAGTATTTGAGTTTTGTGCGAGGGTCCATTTTCCGTCATCATTTTGAAGCTTTATTGCATTCATTGACACTGCAAGCTCTTTTTCATCTTTATAATAAATATTTATATATACTGAATTTCTGTCATCAGGCATATTAATATTGTAAGAAAAAGGCTCTGTGTTTATTTTTAAGGTTTCAGAAGAAAGAACCTTTGAGGTATCTCCGCCATCAACAACTCTTACAATAACCCTGTTATGAGTGCCGTCTGAAATCTGTCCTTTAAGCTCAAATTCAGCATCATCTTTCTGCAAAAGACTAAAGCTCTGCCCTTTTGACTCTGATATAATATATCCCTGTTCTTCATTTGTCTGACTTGGTTTATTAATAATTTTGTTTTTTATAAGTCCAAAAAACAAAACTGCTATTATGGCTATTAATATTACTAAGAAAAATGTAAACCTTTTCATAAGCTACCTCTTTATAATCCAGAATGTACCCTTGCTTTCTTTAATTATCTGTTCTGCAGACCAGTTTTTATTTGTTCTGTAAATGCTTATAGGGTCAACCACCTGAATATTATTTTGGGAATCAAGACCTGAAAGCACTATAAAATGTCCGTCATCAGTAAATACGCCATTTTTCATACAGGTCAGTATTACTGCACCTTCTGAAAAATATTTTCCAAAATCATCTGTACCCCCAATTGCAGTCTGCTCAACATTAAAGCCCTTTTCTTCTGCAAAATCATTAATAAATGTCCATGCGGTGCCTGCATTTGAATCCATATATCCATTATCCTTTGCCCATTGTGCAAGATCCTCCGCTTTATACTGAGCCTTTTTTGAAAGCATATTAAGCGCCATTGTAAGAGAAATAGGACCACAGCCATGAACGTGCATATTGCTTGCACTATATTCAATATCATAAAATCTGCTGTTGTTTTGTGAAATATAAAATCCATTGCTTTTTATTGCTGCAAGAGTGCTTATTTCACCATAATAATTATGGTCAAATTTGTTCTTTAGCTCTCTGTCAATATTAGTGTTTTCAAGAATTTCACTTATAGGCTTAGTTGCAAAGCTGCCGTTTTTGTTTTCAAAAACATTGTTAAATTCCTTTTCAATTTCTTCTTTTGAAAGCTCTGACGCATTTTTATTATAAACTGCCTTTAAATAAGCTGCCGCAAGTGCCTCATTGTAATTGCCGTAATCAACAGAGCCTCCGTTTTTATCGGCAATATCCTCAAATATAGACAAAATGCCTAAGCTGTTATTTACTGTTGTGTTTGAAAAAATATTCTGACAAAATAAAACCGAACACAGAAATACAGTTATTATTGTAAATATAAATTTATTTTTATTCATAATATCACCTTTTGTTTATATGTGAACAAATCCTCCCTGAAAATTCAAGCATTTTATCCTCATTAATGTAATTAGAATTTATATAATTATACAATATTTCTTAAATTACGTCAAGAAATGTAGAAAAGTATAATATTTTATGCTATAATTTTACAAAATATCATATGTGAGGTGGATTTATGTCAAATATGAACTGCTGTGAGCTTTGTTCTCACTATGTATATGATGATGAAATTGAAGAACAGATTTGTGAAATAAATATAGATGAAGACGAAATGTCAAGATATTATAGCTTTAGCAAATATGCCTGTCCTTATTTTCATTATGACAATGAATATGAAACAGTAAATAAACAAATATAAAAACAGGGCGTCTTTTCGACCGCCCAATTTTATATTACCTCTTTTATTTTTTTATAGCAATTAACGCTTCTTTGTTTTATAACCTCCAAGGTTGCCGCATATTTATCGGCAATTGTAACTGCATAGCTTTCTTTATATTTAGGCATACCCTTTGACAGAGGCCACATATGCTTTAAAATTGCGTCCTGCTCCTGCTTAGTCAGATTTGTAATTTTTTCTGCGTTTTTAAGAGCAAGCTTTGGATGAAAAAAAGCGTGGTTTTCAGGTGTCTTTTTATAATGCCAGTCATACCAGTATAAATCGTGGAGAAGTCCTGCCCTGGCTGCAAGTCTTGCATCGGCACCTATAAGCTTTGCAATTTTGTAGCTGTAATAGGAAACATTAAAAGAATGCTGCAGTCTTGAAGTATTTATATGCTGTTCATAATCATCAAGCCTTAAAACACTTTTATTTTCCAACAAATCGTTTATATATAATCTGAATTCCATTGTGTTTGGATTTGTTATATCATTAAGATTGACTCTTGAACCTATAGCTTTTTTCAGCATTTTAAATCCCCCATAAATTGTTTATATAACTTAACCGAAGAAAATGAAAGCTTGCTTTCGATTTTTGCGGTAGTTATATATAAGTTTACTACTTTAAAATCAAAATATCAATGGTAATTATTGAAAATTTTTAAACTTATATATGAAAAAGGAGCTATTACTTTTATGCAATAGCTCCACACTATTTATAGGAATAGGAACCATTGAAAAACTAAATCTTAAAAGGGGAAAATCGATTTAATATTTAAGTGTAAGAATTAAAAAGGGTAAACAAAATTCTTATATATTTTATGTAAAAGGAGTAATCGGTTCCTATATCTAACCTATTTATGTATACAGTATAACACTTAAAAATCAAAATAACAATAAAGTATTCATTAAGCATTTATTAAGAAGTTATGAAGCATAAAAAGAACAGCCGTAAAGGCTGTTCTGAAAATAAATTATTTTTCATTTACTCTGCCTAAATATTCACCTGTTCTTGTGTCAATCTTAACGATTTCACCCTCACTGATGAATAATGGCACATTAACCTGAGCACCTGTTTCAACAGTAGCAGGCTTTGTAGCACCTGTAGCAGTATCTCCCTTGAAGCCCGGCTCAGTTTCGGTAACTTCAAGCTCAACAAATAACGGAGGCTCAATACCAAACACATTGCCCTGATAGCTAAGCACCTTAACCACTTCATTTTCTTTAACAAACTTTAATGTATCGCCAACTTCTGATGCTGAAACAGCAATCTGGTCATAAGTTTCAACATCCATAAAGTTATATAACTCACCATCATTATAAAGATAAGTCATATCTTTTCTTTCAATATGTGCCTTTGGCATCTTTTCAGTAGGTCTGAAAGTCTTTTCAACTACAGCACCTGAAATAAGATTTTTTAACTTAGTTCTTACAAAAGCAGCGCCCTTACCGGGCTTAACATGCTGAAATTCAAGGATTTGATAAATATTTCCCTCGTATTCCATAGTAACACCGTTTCTAAATTCACCGGCAGAAATCATAAATTTTCCTCCTTATTTGAAAAAAGTAATTCTTTAGATTTTTTAATTATTTAACCTATATAGTTAGTCTTATAAATAAATCTTTATTCTATAATACAATATAATAGTATATTTTTCAAGTTTTTTTTATAAATTTTGTAAATTGGCTTATTTTTATAAAATCTTAAATTTTGTGGATAATCATAGCTTGTCCGCAAAAAATTAATGTTTCGATTGTGATAAAGGGGATAAAACAGGTTACTTATTATTAATTACAAGGTTTTCTCCCACTTTAAACACATCTCCTGCACCCATAGTTATCAACAATGAACCTGACGGGCAATTGTCACGAACATATTTTTCAACTTCACTTAAAGGGCCTTGACAGTAGGTTACATCTGTTCCAAATGCCTTTATTTTATCTGCAAGATCCCTGCTGTTTATAATTCCTGTATCTTTTTCTCTTGAAGCATAAATATCCGCAAGCACAACCTTATCTGCCTTTGAAAGTGCAGCAGCAAATTCATCTAAAAGTGCTTTTGTTCTTGAATAGGTATGAGGCTGAAACACAATCCAAAGCTTATTTATATCCATACTTCTTGCACTGTTGATTGTAGCTGAAATTTCTGTTGGGTGATGAGCATAATCATCAACAACAGTTATGCCATTAAAACTTCCTTTATGCTGAAAACGTCTGTCTGTTCCTGTGTAATTATAAATTCCCTTTATAATTGAATTTTTATCTAAGCCATAGTTATATGCAAGAGCAAAGGCGGCAAGAGAGTTAAATACATTATGCTCTCCGGGAATTCTAAGCTGAATTTCTGCTATTTTTTCATTCATATAATTTGCAGTATATTTTGCAAATCCAAGCTCATTAAAGCTTATATCAGTAGGATACCACTGTGATGTATTGTCCTTGCCATAGGTAATAACAGGAGCCTTGACTTTATCAATAACCTCATTAAATCTTGGAATATCCTTATTTATAACAATAAATCCGTTTTGAGGTATTCTCTGTGCAAATTTATTAAATGATTTATAAATATTATCAAGATTTTTAAAATAATCAATATGGTCCTTATCTACATTAAGAATAATTGCGGAATGAGGATTAAACTTTAAAAAGCTGTCAAAATATTCACAGGTTTCAAGTATGAAATAATCATTGCTTCCAACTTTATAATTGCCGTTTATGCTTGGAAGCATACCTCCAATTGAAACGGTAGGGTTTAAATCCGCCTGAAGAAATATTTCAGTAACAAGTGATGATGTTGTGGTCTTTCCATGAGTGCCTGCAACAGAAACAGGATATTTATAATCAAGCATAAGCATACCAACAAGCTCTCCTCTGTCCAAAACTGCCGCACCTGAATTTTTGGCAGCAACAAGCTCAGGATTATCCTCTCTTACTGCAACGGTGTAAACCACTATATCAATATCATCAGTTATATTTTCCGCCTTTTGTCCCAATAAAACCTTTATTCCCATAGCTTCCAGCTTATCTGTGGTAGCAGATTTAACAGAATCGGAACCTGTAACAGTTTTTCCCTGACTTAAAAGAATTTCCGCAAGGCTTGACATACTGATACCGCCAATTCCTATAAAATGAATTTTTTTAACTTCACTTAAATTCATATATATATCCCCTTTTTTTGAAAATTATTCAGCATTTTCCATATAGCTTTGTACAAAGCTTGACCAGTCCTCTAAAGTGTAGTACTGACCCATTATTTCCATACAATAGCCTATCTGATTTTCAGCATCATACCAATACATTTTCTGAATAGGAAGAAGCTGATTTGTGCCGCTTCCGTATTTTATTTCAGTAGTGCCCTTTTCAACATTTGCCTTAACTCTTTCTGTAGGCACATAATCATCGGTCACATAGTGAACTGTTCTGCTTATAAATGTGCAGTCCTGTCCGTTTATAACGGCAGAAATTGTATCTCCAACAGGAAGAAAATCCTGATATTCCTGCTCACTCATTTTATTTGCCGTAACAGTTAAATTTTTCTTTTGTTCGTCTGATTCAATATAGGTATATTCTATAGTATTATTGCCAATATTATACTCTGAAAGATAATAGTCATCATCATTTGTTGTTTCATCATCATCAATAAAGCTTCCTTCAAGCTCATCAGTCTGTTTAACACCTTCAAGACCTGCTGAAGATATTTCAGAATTATCCGGAAGCTTTGCTTTATTATTTCCGCAGCCGCTTAATAATAATGCAAATGACATTAATGTCAAGACTGCTGCTGATTTAATATTTAATTTCATTATATCCCCTCTTAAACTTGAATTATTTTACTACAAAATAAGTATACCACAAAAACAGCAAATTGCCAACACATTATTAATTGAATTATTTTTATTTTTTTCCTGCAATTGTCTGACAATTTATTTATCTTTTTTTTATAAAATACGCCCTTTAAATAAAAAATATTTACAGTTTTTAATAATTATTATTAAAAAATATGGTAAATTTATATAAAATTATATTTCAAAACGCATTTTTGCACTTTATTTCCTTGCTTTTTGCCTGAAACAATGGTATTATATATACTGTATAATTTTTAAGTTATAATATTTAAAGTATTTTTTTATATGAATATTTTTTTGAATTAGCTTTTAAAGCGAAGGAGGTAAAATAATGGCTAAGGAAACTAATGTAAGTGTGGCTGCCATTAACAAAATGGTGCTGCCTCAAACACTTAGCAGTATTTTGAAAAAAAGCAATGTTAAAATTACAGTTCCCGAAACAAAGGAACAGCTTTTTGACCTTGCACTTGGCGGCAAGGGAAATATGACTAAAGATGTCAATATTGAAGTAAACGGTGAAACCATAAGAGAGGCTTATGTTGTAAAATGTAAAAACGGTATAGTTATAAACTTTGATGATGTGAATTTAAGAAGACGTGACCCTAACTCAATGGTTATTGCTGATGACCTGCCAACTGACAAACCAACTCATATGGAAAGATTTGGTGTGCCTTTTGATGGTATCAGAAACGAAACCTTTGAATGGTTAAAATCACAGGAAAGTTTAATTGTAGTTCCTTTTTACGCAGGCAATATCAGTATGGGTATAGGCTATCCATGTCTTGCTGTTGTTCCCGGAAACTGTGCTTTCTTTGCAACTGCCCTTGCCGAATTACAGGGTTTTATTCCGGCTAAGAAAGTTCCTAATTTCTTCAAGCCGAAGGCAGTTATTTATGTAGCTCCGCCTTTCCGTCATACTCATTACAACGGAAAACAGATTGTTGTTCACAACAGAATGTATGATATGCAGGAAATATTCAGCTACAACTTATATTTAGGACCATCTGCCAAGAAGGGTGTTTATTCTATTCTTCTTCACATTGGTGAGGAGGAAGGCTGGTCTACTCTCCACGCATCTACAGTAAGAATTGTAACTCCTTATGAAATGGAATTTACAATTATGCACGAAGGTGCTTCAGGCGGCGGCAAGTCAGAAATGACTGAGCCTGTTCACAGAGAGGCAGACGGTAAGGTTTTGCTTGCTACTAACATTATGACAGGTGAAGAAACCTATGTTTCTATTACTGATACATCCACATTATATCCCGTAACCGATGATATGGCACTTGCTCACCCATCATTGCAAAATGACAGCAAAAAGCTTGTTGTTTGTGATGCTGAATATGGCTGGTTCCTTAGAGTAAACCATATTGACCAGTACGGAACAGAGCCTGAAACAGAAAAGGCTTGCTGTCATCCAAAGGAATCTCTTGTATTCCTTAATATGAATGCAGTTCCCGGCTCTACCTGTCTTATTTGGGATCATATTGAAGATGCTCCGGGAAAGCCATGTCCTAACCCAAGAGTTATTATGCCTAGAAAGCTTAAAAATAACATTGTCTATGGCAAGGCGGAGGTTGATGTACGAAGCTTTGGTATACGTACTCCTCCTACAACTAAGCAGCATCCTGATTATGGTATCATCGGTATGTTCCATGTTCTTCCGCCTGCTCTTGCATGGATATGGAGATTAATTGCTCCTAGAGGCTATGCTAATCCATCTATTATTGATAACAGCGGAAATGCAAATGCTCTCAAGAGCGAGGGTGTCGGCTCTTACTGGCCATTCTGCACAGGCAAGATGGTTGATCAGGCTAATTTATTATTAAAACAGATTTTAGATACTCCTAGCACAAGATACATTCTTATTCCTAACCAGTACATCGGTGCTTATAAGATTGGTTTTGCGGGAGAATGGGTAACAAGAGAATATCTTTCAAGACGAGGCGGTGCTAAGTTTAAGCCTGAACAGCTTGAACCTGCAAGATGTTCTTTACTTGGCTATATTCCTAAGTCTGTTAAAATTGACGGTACTCCTATTAACCCGGGTTTAATAAAGGTTAATATTCAGGGACGTGTCGGAAATGAAGCTTATGACATTGGTGCTAAGTATTTTACAGATTTCTTCAAGGAGCAGCTTAAAAAGTTTGATACTCCTGAGCTTCTTCCTCTTGGAAAGAAAATTATTGAAGCAGTTATGAATGACGCTTCAGTTGAAGAATTTTATAACTTAATTCCAAAGCTTTAATATTAGTCAAGGATATTCGTACTCCGCTATCGCTACGTACTCATAACCAAGAGTTTGTACTCCTACTGACGGATAAGGAAGTCCCTACACCTAAGAGGTGAGGGACTTCCTTACTTGGTTAAAAAAACAGCTCAAATCGAGCTGTTTTTTTAATGTATAACATATTTATCTTCCCACTAAATACTAAATCTTTTCGTTATATCCCGGGCAGATTAACATATTAATGTTATTTCCTTTGTTTCACCGTTAAATGAAATTTTGTCATTTGATATACCTATGGCATTTGCCAAATCTCTCATAGGCAGAAACATTGTGCCATTTATAATTTCAGCAGAGGTTGATGCTGAAATATTTTTGCCTGCAACGGAATATTCACTGCTGCCTGCTGTAACAACAAGCTTAATGCTGTCTGAAACAGTAAATGTTGCTGTGCCCTCTGCATAGCTTATATTATCATTTGAAATACCGACAATATTTGCTATTGCTCTCATAGGAAGCATTGTATAGCTGTCCTTTATGTATGGTGCGGCAAGAAGCTTGCTTTCTTCTCCGTTTACGGAATAATTTACATCACCTATTTTAAATTTAACTGTATTGCCATTTTCTTTAGGAGCTGAAGTTGTTGTTTCTGTAGAAGCTTCTGTAGTTGTAGTGGTGTTTGGTGCTGTATCATAAATTGATGAATACTTTGCAACTATTGCAGATGCACTGCTTGAGCTGTCGCCATCGACAGAAACAGTAAGCTTTACTCCGTCTTCAAAGGCTTCTGTGCTTTCTCTTTCAAGAACAATATTATTTATTATAACAGTTCCTGAAGATTCCTGAGATGCTGACTTGGGAATAAGTATATATGCCTGATTTTCGTCAATTTTAAATTCACAGTTATTCTCAAACTTACCTGTTCCCTTCAGGGTTGGCATTGCACCGTCTTTAAACACAGTATATCCATTGTCAAAGCTAAGCATTATCTTTGCACCTGCACTATAGGCTCTGTTTCCATAATCTGTAATTGTTATTGTGTTAAGTGCAGAATATTTTTTTGCGGCTGCATTAGGGTTTTGTACCGTAATTTGTAACGGAGGCGCAGAATTTGCACCCTCGGTATATTTTGCAATTACAGCAGAAACATTGTAATCACTCCAATTTTTAGTAGTAAAGCTTATTTCAACAGTTGAAAACTTGTTTGTGGCATTGGGAGATCTTTCTATAATAGGATTAACAAGCTTAATTGTGCCTGTTTCTCCTGATTTTACAGCACCTGTAATAGTGATTACCGCCTTTTGAGTATCATTTTTATCCAGTTCGATTTTACACAAATTTTCAAATTTGCCTGTACCCACAATTTCAGGAGTCTGAACAAAGTGGAACACCTGATTTAGCTGAACATTGATTTTTGTGTTGTTATTATAGCCTTTTAAGGTATTATCCTGAATAGTTACACTGCTTACTGTGTTTGCGGTTTCAATAGGTGAATTTGGATTTTCAGCCACAGCAGAAACAGTACCGCTGTCTACTCTTGCAAAGACAACTGTGCTTTGTTCCACACTTTCATCGCCAAAATCAACTATGGCTTTAATTTCACCTGTGCCTGTAACTGTCACCGCCAAAGGAAGTGTGAGAGTATAGCCTGAGGTTTTCATATCACTTGTAAAAGAATCATAAACAATTTCAAGAGTTAAGCCGTCAGCGGATTTTCTGAAATTCGCAACAGTTCCTCTGTCACAGGTTACTCTGCCGTAATCCTCATATTCGGTAAATCTTGCCCCCTCAAGAGTTACCTTTATTTTATCTCTTGTTTTAACAGCGTCATTGGCTGTAACTCTTATTTTAAGATTATTGCAGGTGCTTGAGCCTGATTTTTTATAAATTATTGTGCCCTGCTCAACTTCTTTTACACTGCCGTCAAGATAAGCTCTGCTTATTTCTCCTGTCGCAAAATTAACCTTACTTTCTGCTACATCGCTAAAGCCATAATTAACAGTTGCGGCTACACTGCTTTTAACCACTGTTATTCTGCAATTAAGAGGAATTACAGCTGAATAGCCCTTTTCCATAGAATCATTAGTTTTAATATGGAGCTTAATTTTTGACGCATCAACCTTTTCATAGGAAATGACCGAATTAATTTCTCCGCTTTCGCCATAATCCCACTCTGCTCCGTCAAGAGTGATTGTAATACTGTCTTTGAAATGATTGACTTCATTTTCAGTCATAGTAATAGTAAGGGAACTGTCTGTAACAGATGTGCCTGTTTTTATGTTTTTAACAACGCTGCCGTTAAGCTTTGCCGTTGCCGCATTTACAACACTGAAGCAAACAGCCATATAAAGCACAATAACAAAAGTAAACAGTATTTTTTTCATATAAACAACTCCTTTAATACATAATTTTTTAGTTCATTTTAACATTAATAATAAATTATGTCAACAAAAAAGGATTGTACCCTTTGATACAATCCTTTTAAACATATATTATTTTTCAAAAAAAGATGCCTGTTTTGTTTCAGAATTCCATTCTACATTCAGATTTAATAAATTCCCCAAGGTTCTGAAAGGAACATAAATTCTTCCTTTTGTAATTTCTATATCAGAAACACTTTCTGAAATATATTCATTATCGTTATAATATATTTTTTTATTCAGCACATCAAACCTTATAACAGTCTTTTCACCTGACATATTTGTGACTACAGTAGAAATCTTGTTATCTGCATCCCATTTAATTGAATCTTCAGAAGAGTCAAAGAAATTATTGAATATAAAGGATAAAGGCACCATAAGCGAGCCATCCTTAATATAAGGTGCTGATTACGAGAGCTTTTATGTTAAATATGTAATTCTCATAAGCCATCCTTGCCTAAAGGAGGGAAGCAAATGCTCGCATTATTGAATCGGAA
>CAZZLN010000047.1:0-14799 GCA_964654945.1 uncultured Lachnospiraceae bacterium | reverse complement strand
GTTTGCTTTACTCACCACCTATAGAGGTGGGAGTCTATCTCTCATTCGATTAATCAATTTCACATATGTATCCTACTCTGCCGGCTTTATAGCTTGCAACAGAAAGATAATCATTTGGTATATCATTTATTACCCATCTTCCGACACTGCTGCTGTAAAACAAATTTACACAATCTTCCGTCAATCCTGTATCTTTATCATAAAATGATGGTTCTCCCGGCAGCCAGCTTGTTAAATTATTGATTGGTTCTCCATAGCCAAAGCCATCACTGTCAATCCAATAATAATCATTACTGTTCTGATCTCTAAACCCGCCAATATAATAAACAGATTTCAGGTCATACTCTGAAATTATATTAATAACCTTATTAAATTCTTCCTGAGTATCAAATGTTACAAGATGTCCGCCCATATCAAAACATTTGTTTTCTGCCTCATACCATGAAATATCTTCAAAATATACCGCATAAGCAGGCTCTTTTGTGGTTGCTTCAGTAGCAGGCTCTGTAATTATTACTTTATTATCTGCTTGATTATGGATATAATTTTCATCACTATCCACATAAGCATCTTCAGTTTTAGAATTATAAGAATTCTGATTAATTATATAATTTCCAATTATAAAACCAAAAATTACTACTGCTGCCGCAGCCGCAATTGCTATTGCAATATTAGATTTTTTATTGGCTTCGGACTGATTTTTTGCAGCTGTATAATTATTATAATTGTTATAACTGTTATAATTATTATAATTGTTGTCAACAGCTTCATCAGCCGCATATGTATCTACTAATTCTGTACCGCAATGGGGGCAAAATTTAGCACCTTCACGTTCAATCTCCCGATTACATTTCGGACATTTCAATTAAATCACCCTCTTATGTTTTTTGTACTAAGCATTTGCTATAATAAGTGATAATACAACTAATATAAAAAATATAACAACTAACCAGTATGCAAAACTGTTTACACCGGGCTTTAATGTTATTTTACCATTATTTTTTTCATAATTTTTTATAAATTTATTATAATAAAACCAATCACCGAAAAGGCAGAATACTATTGACATAATAAAGTTAAGTGTGCTTCCAAAAAAAATAGCAACCACAATATAAATAACAAGCAATTTATACAGCCTTCTGTAAATCAGCCATAAAGGAGTTACAAGTAACGCTGCTGTATTAAAGCTTATTTTTTTTCCGTTCTGAAATTTTCTAAATTTTTTTCTGTATCTTTCAGTATTTTTAACAACAAAATCATCTATCACTTTATCCGATATATAATCGCAATGATTTGCCTGTATATTCTGTGTACTGTCATTTATATCTTCTTTAGTATTTAATTTATAATCCGTTAAGGCTGTTTTATCAACAAGCTGACCACCGCAAACAGGGCAGAACTTTGCGTTTTCACGTTCAATTTCCTTATTACAGTTTTGACAATACATAATATCTTATCCTCCTTATTTTTTGTTTTATCTTATTCGGATATTATTTTTTTAATAATTATTTCACCCTTTTTTACAAGTTTGTAATTTATGCTGTCATTTTTTACAAGTACAGCAGGTATGAAATTCAAAGGTCTTTCGATATTTTCTATTTTATCTTTTTTTAAGCTGACAACTTTAATATCAAACATTTCATAATAAGAATATATTCTTCTTTCAGAATAATCCGATTTATATATCCCCTTTGCGGGAAATGCCAGAATATCATTGCCATTATTAAAAATAAAAAGCTCAAATGTCCCATTGGAATATACTTTTCTAAACTGATCGTTATCTTTTAAAAACATTATTTTTTCAAAATTTTGTATTCCGTCATATTTACTTCTTTCATCATCTTTCATATATATATATTCCATATATACTTCTGCAGGTGTTGCAGACTTGTTGGCAGAAACAAAATATTTCATTTCTTTTGTAAAACTGCTGTCCAGATTATTTATATATTTTAGCAGCAGAGAATGTTGAATTTGATTATTTTTCATTATTTTATCAAACTTGTCAGGTTTTAATTTTAAATCATTAAATACTTTGTCAATATTTGGCTTTATTAAATTTATATTTTTTTCAAATTCATCATATATTTTAATATTATTTTCAAAGCTTTTTTCAAGATTTTCATAATTTTCTGCAGCCTTTAGTCTTTTTGCTACAGATATTTTAAGCTTTTTTTCAGTATCAATAAATTTTTTGCTGTAAAATCTCGAAATTTTACTTCCGCAATAGGAACAAAATTTGTCATCATAATTAATTTTATATCTATTTTTGCATTTATAACATATATAATCATCGGTAAGCATTTAATTCACTCCCTGTTAATTTTAATATTATTCTGTATCTGAAGCCATTTTATATCTTTCATAAATTTTATCAAGATATAAATAGTATTGAAAATTATTTTGATTATTGGTGTTATGTATTGTGTTGCAGATTTCATCATAATATTTTTTCATATTCTCAAATTCATCTTTATTTATAAAAATGATATTTCCTTGTTTCAATAAATTAAATACATTTCCTTGTTTTTTCATTTTACAAGGTTTTTCAATCATAAAATAATCCATACTTTTTTCATTGTTCTTATTTGAAAATGAAACCTCAAACAAACTCTCATATTTTTCAATTCCCTGATAATTCACATTGATTGTAGGGAAAAAATCATATAACTCATTATCTTCACCAAATACATATGAATAATAAAGATTTAAGTCTTGGCTTGTGCCTTTCAGAAAAATTCCGTTTTCATATTTAAGATAAATCTTATCCATAATATCCATAGCAAAATATTTTCTTCTGTCTTTATTAGTCATATAGGCATTGTATGTATGAACTTTAGACACAGGCATACCCTCTATGTCTTTAGGATAAAGTCTTTTGCAGTAGCCATCCCACTGTTCAATAAAAGGGGTATCCATAACAAAAACATCTTTGCCTGTCTGACCTGATTTTTTAATCTTATCCTTTATTATATTTATTCTGTTTTTATATTTTTTCGCAATATTATATAATGCTTTTATATTTTTAGGCATTTCTTCATCTAAAATCTGACTGTATTCCTTATATTTGAGATATTCAATTTGTTTTAATGCAACAGACTTATTATTATATTTTTTAATAAGCTCATCACTTTTTTTATTAAATTTCAGAATTTCTTCTTCATAATTTATAATCAATGATTCCATATCGGCAATGCTTTTATCTATTCTATTTCCACAATAATAGCAAAATCCACTATCTTCGTCATATTCATCTTCCCTATTGCATATATAACACATATATTTCATTTAAGCATATTCCTCCCTGTTTATGTTGTGGATTTATAAATATATATTTTCCCTTTTTCAATAACAGTGTATCCTGTGCTTTTGGCAGAAAGCACTGCAGGTGATGCAACTGATGTAGGTGAGTTGTCAGTATATTCAATATCAAATAAAGGTTTGATAAAATCTGCACGCTCTGCTCCTAATTTTGAAGGATAAAGATGCAGTCTGCCTGAGCTTTTGTTTTCAGACAAATAGTAGAAATAGGGCGGTGTATTATCAATTGTGACAAAATCAGACCCAAGTCTGCACACAGCGCTTACTTCTTTATATAAAGACAAACGGGGTGTGCCTCTGCCGTTTATAATATCATTGATTTCCTCTATTTCTATTGGAAATGAAAATGAATTATTGTTAATAATATTGGTATTTTCTTCTGATGATTTTTCATAAACCGCATTTTTATTAAATGCCTTTATTTTTGATTTAAGTTCTTTGTTCTCACATCTGAGTTTATCAATTTTAATGTTTAATTCTTCAATTTTTTTATGAGCATAAGCATTTTCTGCTCTTTGTTTTTCAAGCTCTTTAAGTTCTTCTGCATAATTTTCATTCTGCTGTTGCGACTCACATATTTTAGCTTTTAAATTTAAAATTTCTTCATTGTTGGATTTTAATATTTCTTTTAAGGTATCATTTTCTGCATTTACGTATTTATATGCTTTCTCAAGCTTTTTATTTTCTTCATAAGCATCATAAAATGATTTTTTTATATCAGCCATATATCCCCTTTCTCCGGCAGATTTAGTATTCAAGCTCACCATTTTCTTTTACTGCAAATTTACCTTTACCTGTTTCCACCACTTGTGCCGGTTTAATTATTTTTTTATTTCCTGTGAGATTACAGTTATAAACAGCAAAGTTATAGACCTTAGCACCCTCACTGTTAATTATTTCAACAGATGGATAAACTTCAATATAACAATCATGCTTTATGCAGTAAAAAATCTGACCTCTTGCATTATCAATTTTTGGAGTAATGCTTCCGAAGTTTATGCTTATAGGTTCAAACTCAGCAGGAAGTGAGCTAATCCTGCCGGAAATATAATCATTATAAATATTAATATAGTCTGTATTTTTATTGGTAACTTTAATAGGGATATTTTTATAATTATTTGCGTTTTTAACAAAATCATCTATTTTGTTTTTAAGCTCAGCTATTTCAAAATCTTTTTCAGCTATGGTTTTTTCTAAGGCTTTTTTATTTTCACCAAGGTGCATTATTGTATTTTCAAGCTCTGATATTTTGCTAAGACTGTTATCATTTGCAGATATTTTTGCATTAAGTTTTTCATTTTCTGCTTTTAATGCTTCCAATTCCTCTGAGCTTTCCCCGGCTGATGAGCCTTCATTTAATTTTTTCTCCAGTTCTTCTATTTCTTCATTTTTTTCTTTTAATAAATTTTCTAAATCCTTTTCAGAGCCTTCTAACTGTAGTATTTCGTTTTTAAGCTTTATTATTTCTCCGTTATTATCAGCATTATTATCTGCAGCTTTTTTCAGCATTTCATTTTCTGCTCTTAATGCTTCCAGTTCCTCTGAGCTTTCCCCGGCTGATTGACTTTCGTTTAATTTTTTCTCCAGTTCTTCTATTTCTTCATTTTTTTCTTTTAATAAATTTTCTAAATCCTTTTCAGAGCCTTCTAACTGTAGTATTTCGTTTTTAAGCTTTATTATTTCTCCGTTATTATCAGCACTATTGTCTGCAGCTTTTTTCAGCATTTCATTTTCAGCTTTTAATGCTTCCAGCTCCTCCTCTGTTGACTCTAACTGTTTTATTTTCATTTCAAGCTGTTTTATTTTTGGATTTTCTGTATCAGAAGTGTTATCACCACTGTTATTTTCTGAATTTAAAGATATATTTTCAAGCTTTTTGGCAAGCTCTGACTTTTCAGCTTCAATGTCATTTATTATTTTACATAAATTTTGATTTCTTTCACGCAGCTCATCAAGCTCTTCGTTAAGTGCCAAAATATCTTCTTCATCATATTCTATATATTCTACATTATCGGAATAATTTTCATTATTATTTAATTCTTTATCATACATTTGATATTCCCCTCTCTGATTGGAATAATATAACAATAAAAGTCAAGGATACTCGTACTCCGCTATAGCTGCGTACCTCAGAACTTTTGCTGCCCAAAAGTGTCCCTTTTAGCCCAAAAGAAATTGAGATGCCCATAGGGCAGGCTTTGCAAAAGCAAAGCTTATAAGCCTGAGAGTCGGGGGACTTCCTTACTTGGTTAAATTAAGACTGCCACTTAAATAACCGACAGGTTTGCGGCAGTCTTAATAACAAATTAATATTCTGCTATGCCTTTTGATACTATTGTAAGTGTACTATCTGTTATGCTGACTATTGCATTAGTAGGTTTTAAAACCTTTGCAATGCCATCCTGTGATTTTCTCAGTTCAATAATATTGTTCCCAAGGAATGAAATCATAGCAGGTTTAAGAATATTAGCTGAAGGATAAATATTTATACTTCCGCCTATATCTTCACAATAAAATTCAAATCCCTTTTCTTCATTAAGTGATGGCTTTTTACCTGCAGGACTAATCTTTTTAATTTCTAATCCTGTTGGCAATGCACCCTTTCCATTAAAAAATTCATTAAGCAAATCGCATTTATTTTTAGATGCTGTTTTGCTTCTTGCCTGAGTTCTTACAACAGTCTTTTGATCTTTTATTTGCGTAATATGTTTATCAATATCAGCCGCTGCAGCCTCGACTGATTTTAAATTATCGGCAACACTTGTTATAAGAGTATTATTATTATTAACATATTTTTTGACAGTGTTTATTTCTTCTGAAATAACATTAATTTTGTCAGTCAAAGCACTTATTTCCTGTTTAACATTATTTTCAATACAGGATAAAGCAGCACTAATCATTGATGCTTTTTTAATAACAATAACAAGAATAACAACAGCTAAAACCACAGATATAAAACCAAGTGATGCAGCCGCAATGCAGAGTATTGCTATAATATCCGGGGTGAAAATACTTTCACTTTCTTCATACTCGGCATCTTCTTCCTGAACAGCAGGCACTGATTTTTCAATTTCATTTTCATCATTTTCTATATTTTCAGTACCGTTTTCAACAGCAGCTTCAGTGACATCTTCAGCAGCATCTTCAGTGACATCTTCAGCAGCAGCACTTTCTGTTTCAGACTGTACATCGGATTTGGTTTCAACAGAATTTTCCTCCTGAGCCTGTTTTGTTTCAGTGGTCATCTCTGTCTGTTCATTGTCAATATCTGCTTGTGTTTGTACCTCTGAATTTCTTTCACGCAATGTTTCTTCATTTCTGCCGCCATTGTCCGAACAGCCAAAAAGCATAGATAAAATCAACAAAGTTAAACATAAATATAATCTTTTTTTCATATTTCCGACCCCCTAAATATTTTTAATTACAGCTTTGGCATAAATCATAAGAGTTGAGGTCATTTGCTTATGCTTTATATTATCTGATAATATTCCTTGTGCAGACTGATATACATCAAGCCAGAAATTCCTGTCGCACTGTATCTTCATCTTAGATGAAATCGGCCCCGTAATCTGTTCATTAAATATATTTACCATTGATTTAATCTGACGCATATCTTCATCTGACTCAATAATTATAGGCTCAACAAGGTTTGTTGGCTGACCTTTATAGAAATTAATTATTTCACTGTCACTGCATAAATCCATATCAGGCTCAAATTTTACCTTGCTGCCGTCTTTTTTAGTAAAATAAATTGTTTCTCCATTATATACCATTTCGTTATCATTCTCATATTTATCCCAATCATTTGCAAGAAGTCCCTTTGCGGCTTCGGTTTTAAGTGTTGCAAAATCAGGCTCAATAATATCTATTCTTCCGCCCTCATCTATTACTCCAAAATCAAGTCCGATTTCTGTAATAACATCTTTGAGCTTCTTCATATATGTACGAGTAATCCAAGTATAAAGCTTTGAACCGTTACCCGCAAGGAAAATCTTCATTGTTCTCATTGTGCTTTTGTCAATGTTTCTGTCCTCCATAGCTTTTGCAACAGATGCAACAGTGAAATAGAGAATAGAATAAAGACCAAAAAGAATTTTTCTTTGGAACTTATTTTTATCAGCAGGCATATAAGATACAAGCTGGTCAGAATATTCAAACAATACCGATTCAATAGCATTGCCTATCAAATCTATGGCAATTCTTTGATTTTCCTTATTGCTGCCCTTTTCTCCGCTGTTGTATTTTTCTACAGCAGCATCAAAAATCGGTCCAATATAATCAGATCCCGCAAAATCCTTTATTCTTTCTCTAAGCTTAGGCGGATTGCTAGGGTCTGAAATTACAATTTCTGAAAAAGCAGGTCTGAAAATATCTCTTGATGCCATATTAATAGAAGTCTGCATAATGCTGTCAATACTCTCATCAGCTCTTTTATGCCATGCAGATATATCTGATGAACCACCGCCTATATCCACACATACAAAGCATGAACCGCCACTATCTCTAAAGTTCATAGCCGCTGCAATACTTTCTGTTTGTCCGCCTTCAACAACAATTTTAGTTCCATTATCAAGAATATTATTGTTTATGGAATTTGATATGTTAGAAATATAGGTTTCAAAATTTTCTCTCAGTTCAACAGGCAAAGCTGTCGGATATGAATATCTGAGCTTAATATCTCCTGATATTCTTATTTCACTTATAAGATTATAAACAATAGAGAGCATCATCTGTGATAAATATCCGTTAATATGGTCTGATGTATCATTTCTTGTGCTCCACTTTAAATTATCATCAATTACAGAATCTCCAATAGGCACATTTGTATAATAATAATTTAATATACAGCTGCCATGTGTAAGGGGATTATCGGCAGAAAGTGCTGATTGATTTCCTGTTGTAATAAATAAACTTGGATATGCCATTCTGTCATAGAATCTGTAACCCGGGAACATTACACCATAGTCTGACATCTTTCCGTCATCAAGAAGAGCATTCATTGTAATTTCTTCAAGTCCTGAATATACGTTTTCATCTCTCCATACATCAATTGGTTTTTCACCCCTAATATCATGACTGTATGTCTTGCCAAGCTTAATAAACTGAGGTGTATTTGTATTATCTTTTTTATAGAATGCAGTTGTAGATGTTGTACCAAAATCAAGACCTACAACACAGTCACTTGTGCTTGCTGTATTTGTTTTAGGCTTACATAAAAGTATAACACCCATTTCACCGCTGAAGTCGTTATATACCTCAATATATTTTGGAATATCGTTATAGGTTCTTATTTCTCTTTTGGAAATATTATTTGCATTGGCAAGGTTTAATTCAATAGTATTTTCACTTGCTATATCACAGTTGAAGCTAAATCTGCTGCATTGCTCATCATCACTGCGCTGATTAAGATAGAAATAGTATTTCTTCCATATATTATTGCCTGAAATATCATTAAGCTTTCTATAAGGCCATATACTGATAAGAGGCAGACTTGAAGCATACATTATTCTTATTTTGCTGCCGTCATAGGTTTGAGGAATACTTATATCTTTAGGCTCATTTTTATAATCAAGCGCCTGAGTATTAAGCTTTATCTCTGCTGATACAAATGTGAAATCATTATTTGCATTATATTTAATTTTGCTTTTAAGCTCATAACTGCTGTCGGCAAAATAGCGTTTCATAGCGTCAAAACGAATAGGCGTCAACACATAGTAAGCAAAATTATCCCCTTCTCCAAGCTTTTCGCCAAGATGCCATTCTCCTCCGTCATCTTTATTATCCTGTCCTGCAGGTATGGCTAAAAGTGTAATAACATCGTTAAATATTTTATCAGGTATTAATATTTCCTTATTTTGAGGCAATTTAACAATATCAGGTTTTTCAAGAAGATGTATTAAATCCTTGTCAAGATTGTTAAAAGCAAGGATTTTCATATCTCTTATGGATATTTCGTTCTCAATTCTTTTTAAAGTAAAATCAAAATATAAATTTATGGCATCAAAAAGTCCCTGCACATTTTCATAATCATGTCTGCCTACACTGACATTTGCAAATTGTTTTGTTATTTCTTCACCATTAATTATTTCCTTTTCTGTATAATATGATAAATCAATTCCCCAATCATTTGCCTTTTCGGTTAATTCTTTTTTAAGCCCGTCAATTTTTGTAGAAAGTGCATTGCAATATTTTGCAACATCATTTTCTCCTATTTTTTTGTTTGCTATTTTTGATAATTCATTTTCCATTGTTTCAAGCCACTGTAACACATAATGACACTTTATGCCGCTGTTTTTCATAATGTCTTTCATTATGCCATCAAAGCTAAGGTATGTATTGACAGAGCCGTCTTTTTTATTAACTACATTAAATATATTAGGATAACCCTTTTCAATAAGGTAATTCCTTAATTTTTCATCAATCTGATTATATGATGAGCATACAAGAGATGTATTTGAAAATGCACCTATTATTATACCGTTAATTTTTATAAGTCTGATTTTACTCCAGCAGCCATCTTCAAATATATGGGTTTCAGGCATAACGGTAATCAGATTTTTACAGAATTTTTTTGCATATCCTCCAAGTTTTTCACTTTTAAGATCAATATCTGTATATGTAATATCAATATCAAGCACCGGCTTTAATATAATAAGCAAAAGAAGGCTTTTCCATTCTTCATTAGCTTTTTTTACTGTAGTATCATCTGCTCCGCTAAAAAGCATTGTGTTAAATGTAAGAAAATTTGCCCAGGGAGATGGAAGAGATATATTGCTTCTCTCCATATTAATTCCAAGTTCTTCATTGTCAAGATCATCTTTTAAGCTTTCTGCAAGTGCTGAAAGGCTGTTATGTTTATCAAAAGATTTTATTGAACTGTCACCTATCGGTGCTAATGTAACCTTTGGATGCTCAATAAGATGTAATGCTATTTTACTCATTTACTAATCCTCCTATATAAACTGTTGTTTTAGTATATCTACAAATTGGGAAAGATTTTCTATGCTCTTATTCATAGAACTATCAAAATTCATCATTAATTTTTCACCTGTAACTTCATAGTTCTTAACATCAGGATCATTTGAAAATTCTTTCATTGCATTAATATCTTCATATTCACTTTTGAACCAACCCTGCTTTTTGCAAAAATCAGGAGTAAATAATTTTATTTTTTCAATACTGTCAGCATTAACTATATTAAAACCGCTTTTATCAGGTCTTTTTTTATTGTTCAAAATAAGGTCTATTGTTTCTTGAGGATTGTAATACTTTCCATCATTGTTTGTATCATTAAGAATTTCAAACATCCAGTTTATATATTCCTTACAGTATTCTGAAAATGCAGCAAAATTTTTTTCATAGCCTTCAAATTTAACTTTACCAAGCCATCCTGCGCCTTTATTCTCTTTTATATTTTTATAAATTGCCTTATTAAATAATATGGCAAGCTCAAGGAATGAAATTAACTTTGTGGCAACCTTGTCGCCTGTTCTGTTTAATATGCTTACGAACTTGTTTCCTGTTTTAACGTCTGAATCATATGCTTTTGTTAAATTACGCTTTTTAAAATTAATATCATTTATAAAATCAATAATTGTAGCCGCAGCCATAATTTCTACATGATGAGCCTTATTTCTCTGCTTTTTTCCTCCTCTGGCATTTTTCAGTATCATAAAGTTATCGCCTTCATCGCCAATAAAGTAGATGTGTTCAAATTTTTCATCTAATTTTTGATCACTGTAAAATCCTAAAGAAGCTTTATTTTTAGCCGGGAACAGCTTTGAATTTATATCGCCGACGTTGTCATTATCGGCTGCAGTGCTGTAATATGGCATTATAATACCTGCACCCAAATAATTATCTTTTGTATCAGGATAATCCTTTAATATTTTTGCAATAGTAGGCAATGCAGATGCTCCTGTGCCGCCAAACATAGAGCCTATTACAAATACAGCATCATCTCTCTTAATATCAGTAAAGAAGCTTGTCCATTCTTTATTAAGCATACCCAGCTTATCTCCGCTTATAGCGTTTGTCATAAAATAAGAACCGATTGATGTATGACCATAAAAGCCTTCTTCAAGAGAAATGCTTTGTTCCTCCTTTGTGTAAAGAAAGTCATATAAATCTGCAATGTTTTTATCCTCGTCTGTTGTCCAAAGACTCCTTTTTATAATATCTTCCATTGAGTCCGAAGCATTTTCTTTAAGGGGATTCCATACAACAATATCATCATTTTGATCTTTATAAAAATCAATATCCGGTGCATCACTAAGCTTGCCTATTGCATTATATTTTTTAATTATTGTTTTAAGTAAGTCTGTATCTCCATTGCTGTTATCTGAATCTATAAGCATAATCTTAAATTCATGACCCGGAAAACATCCTGCCCCGCATAAATGCAAAAAACTTTTAGCAACTCTTATGCCGCTGCCGCCTACAAAAAGCAAATAAACCTTCATACTACCACCTCATATTTATTAATGTTGTTTTCTTCTGTTAAAAAATGCTAAAATCGGATTATAATCATATTTCCAAAAATGTCCTGCAAAAAATGAACCAACAAAAAATGAAAGCACATATTCAATTATAAACATTGCATTGGCAATTGTAAGACAGCTTGTTTCTTCAGCAGCTTCACTACTAAAAACAACTGTAAATACAACAGCTATAGCTATGGATATAACAAGCTCAATGCACCAACCGCTCATTCTGACAAAAGGTCCTTTTACAAAAGCAGAAAGCAACACAAATATTAAGCTGATAATAATTGCTGTAACGGCAGCCATAACAAATCTGCTTACAAACAAATCTGCCCATTCACTATAATCAAGCACAACAGGATATGCATTTTCATAAAAATATCCTCTTAATATAAACTTAGAAATCAGTATCATAATCAATGATATTACTATTGTGCATAATACCTGTCCCAAACCGCTTACAAAATTAGTTAAATTGTTTTTCATATTTAATACTCCTTTTAAATTATTATTTTTCACTGCGTGCAGCTCGTTCTGTAGTTACAGCCGGATTTTTAATATAAAGTGTAAATCCGTTAGTTGCTTTATCTTCTTTATTTTGATAATCATAAATATAATCAAAGAATTTATGAAGATTATTTACTCTTACGCCTTCCGGCTTTTCTCCGCTGCTAAGATCAAGAACCCACATTGGAAGATATTCTTTTGTCTTATAGTGATTAAACATTACATTTAATTTTATAAGAGGAGAATCAGGATTTATTTTTTCAAAAAGACTGTTTAAATGAGGTATAGCTATATTAAAAGTGAGAGATTTGTTATGATCATCAATTCTCCACTTGCCCTGAACATTTTCAACACCCTTAGCTATTGATGTATCAATATCAGTCTTTCCCTCAAATTTTTTAAACTCGCCTTCGTTTTTGTCATTGGTTTCAACATAATATATTTCTGTACTGACATCACATTCAAGAAGACTAAGCTTAACACCATTAATAATATCAAATGGTATAACCATTTTTAGTTTTCCTGCAATGTCATTTGAATTAGAGCTTACTAAAGGCTCAACAGCAAGATACTTAATATTATCTGCACTTATTCTGTTGCCGTTAGCATCTCTGCTGTCTTCCATAGAATACTTTACAAGCTTATCAGCATCCTTATCTGCATTTGTCAATAAAGGATTAAAATTAACTGTGCCCTCTATGCCTTTATCTTTATCAAGATAATTTGAACTGTTAAAGTTTTCATTAACTTCAGTAAAGCTTCCGCCTTCATCTATTACTGTTTCATATTCAGTAACAGGGTCCTCATTAGTCAAAGCATTATCCTTTTTCTTATAAACAATGCCATCTTCAACAAATTCAATATTGTTATAAATGATATTGTTAATTCCGCATTTATTTGCAAATATTTCATAATTTATTACATCTGTAGTGTTTGATTCAAACAAGGTATCCTTATTATTTGAAATTTCTTGTACTGTTCTGTCATTTTTGAAATCCGTAACAAATTCGGAAACAACATCATTATTACCTATAACTACTATAAAATACGGTATATTCGAAGGATTTTTAACATAATCATAAACACATATATATGCAACAGCTAAATCATTTTTTAAAACGCTTTTAACCATATTGTCCGCAACACTTACATAATCACCGTCAATCTGTGAAGCAAGGTCGGTTACAACAACAGTGAGTCCATCTTTGTTAATATTGGCAAGGCTTTCATTTAATACCATACTTTTTTCATTGGTGTATTCAGTTTCTCCTAATATGTATGAAGTAAGAGTTGCATCATCGGATTCTGTGCTGCCATTAGAATTGCTTAATTTTATATTATAAACTATATCACCGTCAGATTTATTATCATCTCTGTCTTTATCTGCTGCAGCATCATTACTGTTATATGAAGAAGCAATTTCCTTACTTACGCTGCTGACAGCCATAGCTATATCTTTAAAGGTTTCCTGCGCTGCAATTTGCCCCATTCTATTGCCAATGTCATAGTATAATGTTACACTATCAATATTTTGATTAACATTTGTTGTAATAACGTTAAGGCTGTTTGTTTCTTTGATTTTTACTCTGCCGGTTCCTGATGAACAGCCTGCCAGAAAAACCGCAGCTCCAAAAAGGCACAACATTCTTTTTAGAAATCTCATTTTTTATTACCTCCTTTAAGTTCATTTCCCAACCTAACAGAAATTACGACCATTAAATTTTACATCATATATTGCAATCTGCGGTCTGAGCTTTTGATAATTTTTTTATGGTTATTATAAAAAACTATTAATATATAAAATGTACAATTTTAACTATAATAACACAAATTATGTTTTAATATTAACACATTATTTAGTATAAATCAACATAAATATACATTTTTTGGCACTAGTTTTGTTAAAGTGTCAATGATTGGTTACACTTTAACATGTATGGTTTTGTTAATATTTAATCATTCGTTGACAAAAGTGCTTAACTTGTGATAACATAGTGTTGTAAGGTTCTTATTTTCTATAATTGTTGTTTTGTAATTCAATTATATCATAAAAAGTTGAACCTTACTTTTTATTTTAAGTGTTACCTATCTATTGTACCTCAACACATATGAACAAAAAGAGTTGGTATACACTTGTTCTTGATGATTGTATTTCGGACGAAGAAATGAAACTGCGAATAACAGAAAGTTATGAATTGGCAAGGAAATAGAAATTTTTTTATGTAATTCAATTTTTGCGGGGGAAGATGTCCCCCGCAAAATTTTAATCCCCTATGCCTCCCTTGCCTATATAAACCCTCCTTATGCCCTCCTTGATTGAATCGGAAATAAATCCGACAGAACGTAGTTCTGCTTTTGCCCTAGCAAATGTTACAATTTACTAATGTAAATTGCCGAAAAAAATTTACCTTAATCAGGACATTTTTTTCTAACAATGTTACAATTTACTAATGTAAATTGCCGAAAAAAATTTACCTTAATCAGGACA
>CAZZLN010000046.1:0-15376 GCA_964654945.1 uncultured Lachnospiraceae bacterium | reverse complement strand
AATATTTCAATAGGCAACAACGGCTTTGTTTTTTCAATTAAAAAGCTGACAAATACCATTGAAACCTATCCCGGCAATACCCTTATAGATGCCTCTGCCTATGAGGTGGGGCTTAAGCCGGAAAATCTTCAAAACGGCTTTAAGGGACTTATAAAAATAAATGACACAAGTTATTTTTGTGCCACAAATGCAGAGGATGAGGATCGCTATCTTCTGGCAGTTGTGCCATATTCCGAAATGATGAAGACCAACAGATTTATGGTTATTTCATCACTTATTATACTTTTGATTGCTATTGCACTGCTTATTACCTATGGCATAATGGTTTGGAATTACGGTCTTTCAAACCCTGACCTTATGGAGGTTACAGCCCTAAAGCATTCACACAAAAAATTTATTAATAAATATATTTTAAGAAAAATGGTGCCTGTTGTGGTGATTATATTTACGGCTGTTTTTCTAATATCGTTTTTTTTACAGACCCTTTATTTTATATCCAACACCGCAGTCAGCAACAATCAGCACACAGCGGATATAAAGGCTACTGTAAGCGGATATGACGAAAAGGCAGACCTTTTGGATGAAAACTATAACAACAGATACCTTATCAAGTGTAAGATAGGAGCATACATAATTGAACAATGTCCTCAGCTTTTGACAAATGCAGGTATTTCAGAGCTTGCAGGAAAGCTTAGTGTTAAGAATATATATTATTTTAACGTACAAGGTGAGTCAACTGTTTCCAGTGCTTCTCATGGTACTGTAAAGCTTAGTGAGAAAAAAGAGGATCAGTCAAATGCCTTTTGGGCAGTGCTGTCCGGCGGTCAGGACTATTATATTCAGGAAATGACAATAGATGATAACGGTACTCTAAATCAATATATAGGTGCTGCAGTTTATGACGAAAACAATGTCGTTAAAGGTATGCTTCAGATTGCCATGTCGGGAGAAAACCGCAAACTTAATCTTGCACTTCTTGACATAAACTCATCCCTTGCAAGCATTAAGGTGGGCAACAACGGTATTGTATTTGCTGTAAATTGCGAAAGCGAAACCAAAGAAATTACATACCATCCTGATGAAAATTTAATTGGCAAGAGTGCTTACAGTCTTGGTATGACAGATAATGAGTTTATAGACGGATATTCCGATTTTATAACATTTGACGGTCAAAAATATTTTGCATCTTCAGCGGAAATTGAGGACAACTATCTTTATATTGCTGTGCCTGAAAGAGAAATAGGCAGAACAAGGCTTGTCATTGTTGGCATTACTCTTGTTGTGTCTTTGCTTATATTTATTATGCTTATTTATATTCTTGTTATAAGCAACAGAGATGATATTAAAGAGATTAGGCGTGCTGTTGAGGATAAAGATGAAAACAGTGTATATTTTAACTGTGTCAGAGAAGACGGAACAGTGAACACAATAAGCTCTGTAGAGAGCAGATTTAGTTTAAGGTCGCCTAAATGGGAAGAAAAAACACCGGAGCAGAAGCTTTTAGTTATAGTAAATATGATTTTTGGTATAATTGCTGTGATTATATGTGTAATTATATGGCTTCACAAAAGTCTGTTCTATAAAGGGGACGAATCTATTTTAGTCTATATTATAAACGGCGGATGGGAAAATAACCTTAACATTTTCTCTTTAACAAATGTTATAATTATGGTAATGTTTGTAAATATGGCTGCTGTAATTCTCAGAAGGCTGTTTATGCTTATTGCAAGAAACTCCAATCAAAGAGGAGAAACCATTGGCAGACTTATGTGCGGAATTATTAAATATGCTGCTATTATAATAAGTGTGTTTAATGCATTGAGAATTTTTGGTGTAGATACCTCAACTCTTATGACATCAGCAGGACTTTTATCTCTTATTATAGGTCTTGGTGCCCAGTCATTGATTTCTGACCTTATTGCAGGATTATTTATAGTTTTTGAGGGTGAGTTCAGAGTAGGAGATATTATAACCGTAGACGGATTTAGAGGAACAGTTGTTGAAATAGGCTTAAGAACCACAAAAATAGAAGATGCCGTTCATAACATAAAGGTGCTTAATAACAGCAAGATTTCAGGCGTTTTGAATATGACAAGAAAATTTTCTGTTGCAAGCTGTGAAATTGGCATAGAATATGGCGAATCAATCGAACGTGTTGAGGCTGTTCTTGCACGTGAGCTTCCATCTTTGTGTGACACTATTCCGGATATTGTGAGTGTACCTAAATATTTGGGTGTTGTGGCTCTGGCAGACAGCAGCGTAAATATTAAAATAACCGCTGAATGTCCTGAAAATAAGAGGGCTGCAGTAGAAAGAGCCCTTATGCGTGGTGTTAAGATTATATTTGACAGAAATAACATAAATGTTCCTTTCCCACAGATTGTATTAAATCAGCCTGTAGAA
Organism: uncultured Lachnospiraceae bacterium; assembly: GCA_964654945.1. Taxonomy (GTDB): domain Bacteria; phylum Bacillota; class Clostridia; order Lachnospirales; family CAG-274; genus HGM11788. Next base: position 12,973 of record CAZZLN010000046.1, on the reverse strand, counting down.
TTTGAGCCTTATGATCCCCAGGAGGAAAATTCACCTGAAAAAGAAGGTAAATAGGTTTAAGCTGTTTTAACCTTTAACAGTATTTATGTTAAAATATAAAAAATTTTTCTTGACTACAGAGGCTTTTTCTACTATAATAGAGCTAGTGCTTGATTTGACTTAAAGTATGATTTATATACTATTATAGAAGGAGGTGCTTTTGATATGAAAATGACATTCCAGCCAAAGAAAAGACAGAGAAGCAAGGTTCATGGCTTCAGAAAAAGAATGAGTACTGCTAACGGCAGAAAGGTAATACTTGCAAGACGTAGAAAAGGCAGAAAGGTTTTATCTGCATAATCAGATGTCGTTTGACAGACTTTATAAGCCCGCTTTTTAAGTGGGCTTTATTAATATTTGAAACGGGGAATTTATATGCTTTTTACTGAATCCCTTAAAAAAAATTATCAATTCAGATTTGTTTATAACAGAGGTCGTTCCATAGCGAATAAATTGCTTGTTATGTATGCTATGAGAAATGGAACACAGCAGAACAGATACGGTATTTCTGTCAGCAAAAAGGTGGGCAATAGTGTAGTCCGTAGTAGAATAACTCGCCTTTTAAGAGAGAGTTACAGATTATCCGAACAACATATAGCACAAGGCTATGATATTGTGGTTATAGCAAGAGCTTCTGCAAAGGAGGCAGATTATCACCAGATTGAGAGTGCATTGCTGCATCTGCTGAAAAAACAGAAATTACTTAAGTCGGAGTAAAGGACTGATAAAATGCTTACTAAAACAGCATTAATATTAATAGGTTTTTATCGTAAATTTATATCTCCCTTAAAACCCCAATGCTGCAGGTTTACGCCAACCTGCTCACAATATGCCTATGAGGCATTTTCAAAATATGGTTTTTTAAAGGGAATTTATTTAAGCCTGAAAAGAATTTTGAAGTGTCATCCATTTCATAAGGGTGGATATGACCCTGTACCTTAATTGGTACGAATGAAGATATTAAAAATATCTGATTATTTTTATTAAGGAGGGTAATTTATTTGTTGAATTTTTTAATCGTAACTCGTGATATTTTGGACGAGCCTTGGATTGTAACAAGCTTAATTGCGAAAATTCTTGGATTTTTTATTAACATATTTTTCTATTTTATTTATGACATTATTGGTGTGGAATACTGCTCACTTGGTTTAGCAATTATTCTGCTTACTATTTTTGCAAGACTTTTAATGACTCCTATTGCCTATAAGCAGCAGAAGTCTATGTATAAAATGCAGCTTTTGCAGCCTGAACTTAAAAAAATTCAGGATAAATATAAAGACGCAAAAGACGATCCTGAAATTCAGAAAAAATTGACTATGGAAACACAGAAGCTTTATTCTGAAAATAATGTAAATCCTTTAAGCGGATGTTTGCCTCTTATTATTCAGCTTCCTATTTTCTTTGGTCTGTATTATGTTATGCAAAATCCTTTTCTCTATATTTCAAATATTCAGGATATTTATACTCAGATGTCTGATATTATTTTATCAGCAGCAGATTCAAATGCAGTTCTCGGTAACCTTATTTGCTCTTTTGGAGAAACTTTAAAGGTGCCTGACGGCACTGAATACACAGTCGGTATTTTAAGCAGAATGATTAACTGTCTTGGGCCTGATGAAATGGCACAGATTAAAGAGTTTATTACAGATTCAAGATTTATGCAGCTTTTTGAAACAAAGAATAACATTGAAACTTTCTTAGGGCTTAATCTTACTGAAACAGTTGGCTACAGATTATCTCCTATGCTTGTTATTCCTTTGCTTTCAGGTCTTACAACTTTCCTTTCCTCATGGCTTATGAACAGAAAGAATAAAAATGCAAACACTGACCCTGCTATGAAAACTCAGCAGAAGGTTATGAATATTACTATGCCTCTTATGATGGCTTGGATTACTATTTCATTACCGGCAGGTATTGGTGTATACTGGATTGCATCAAATATTTATCAGTTATGCCAGCAGCTTGTATTAAACAAGCATTTCTCAAACAAAATTGATGAAAGTGATATAGTTGTGCCTAAAACAGAAAAGGCTAAAAAGAAGAAAAATAAAAATCGTGAACAGTACCCTAGACAGTACAGATAACGGAGGGAATTTTTATGAACAAAATAGAAATAACAGGAAAAACTTTAAATGATGCAGTTGATGCAGCCTGTGCTAAGTTTGGCGTTGGCATTAATGACATTGACTGGGAGGTTCTCGAAGTGGCTTCAAAGGGATTTTTAGGTATAGGTGCGAAGCCATATAAAATTATTGCTTGGAAAAAGGCTGATGCTGAATCAGAAGCTAAGGCAAAAAAGGCTGTTAAAAGGTTTGAACCAAAGGCTGCTTATGAAAAGGAAGCTAAGCCGGAGCCAAAGGCAGCTGTTAAGCCTGAGCCAAAGGCAGCTGTTAAGCCGGAGCAAAAGGCAGCTGTTAAGCCGGAGCCAAAGGCAGAAGAGCCTGTTGCTGCTGAAATATCAGAAGAAGAAAATCAGAGTGAAAGAGCTAACCTTACTGATGAAGATAAGGCTGTTATCATTAAGACTGCAGTTGATTTTTTAAAGGAAGTTCTTGGTGCTATTAATATGGATGTTGAGCTTGATGCTTATTTTACAGATAACAAACAGATTATCATTGATATGAAAGGTGATGATATGGGTGCTATCATAGGCAAAAGAGGTCAAACTCTCGACAGCTTACAATACCTTACCAACCTTGTTGTAAACAGAGGGGAATATCCTTATATGAATGTAACCCTTGATACAGAGGGTTACAGAGCAAGAAGAAAGGAAACTCTTGAGCATTTAGCTTTCAATCTTGCTAAAAAGGCTAAGCATAACAGAAGAAATGTTAATCTTGAGCCTATGAATCCATATGAAAGACGTATTATTCATGCTACATTGCAAAATGACAGATACGTTACTACATATAGTGAAGGTGTTGAGCCTTACAGATATGTAGTTATTGCTCTTAAAAACAATTATTCATCAAGAAAATATCGTTATTAATCATAAAAATAACAGGCACAGGCTATAATTTTGTCTGTGCCTGTTTGAATTTGACAGGGAGTTGGTTTTATGCTTAAAATAAATTTAGATGATACAATAGCTGCAATATCAACTGCCACAGGCAATGGCGGAATTGGTATTGTGAGAATAAGCGGAAGCAATGCCATAGATATAGCTGACAGCCTTTTTGTATCTCCAAAGGGTAAAAAACTTAAAGAGCAGAACAGCCATACAATTCATTTTGGAAATATAGTTTATGAAAATAAAATAATTGATGAGGTTTTAGTGTCTGTTATGAAAGCTCCCAATACCTACACAAGAGAGGATATTGTAGAAATAAATACCCATGGAGGCTATAGGGCAGTTACCTCTGTTTTAAACATTGTTATAAAGACCGGGGCAAGAATGGCAGAGCCGGGAGAATTTACAAAGAGAGCATTTTTAAATGGCAGAATTGACCTTACACAGGCAGAAGCAGTTATTGATATTATAAATGCAAAAACAGAAGCAGGCAAGGATGCCGCAATGAAAAGACTTGAGGGCAGACTTTCAAAGAGTATAAAAGCTTTAAGAGAAAAAATACTGACTATGCTTGCTCATATAGAGGCAGCAGTTGCATATCCTGAGCATGATGATGAAACTATGACCTATAATACAATTGCAGGTGGCACAAAGGAGGTTATGACTGAAATTGACAGACTTATTTCAACTGCCGATACAGGAAAAATATATAAAGAGGGTATTAAGACAGTTATTTTAGGCAGACCCAATGTTGGGAAATCCTCATTGTTAAACACTCTCCTTGAGGAGGATAGGGCAATTGTAACAGATATTCCCGGAACTACACGGGATACCCTTGAAGAAATGATAAATGTAGGGGGAATACCTCTTAATATTATAGATACTGCAGGTGTTAGAGAAACTGACAATGTAATTGAAAAAATAGGTGTTGAAAAATCAAAGAGTCTTGCAGAAGAAGCTGACCTTGTGCTGCTTATGTTTGATGGCAGCAGAGAGCTTAGCAACGAGGACAGAGGACTTATTGAGCTTACTAAAAATAAAAAGGTTATAGCTCTTGTAAATAAGCTTGACCTTGATCAGAAAATAAATATTGATGAAATAAAACATTTAGACCCTGTTAATATTTCAGTAAAAACCGATGAGGGAATAGCAAGGCTGTACGAAAAAATAAAGAATATGTTTATGCTTGGAGATATAAATGTTGATAATTCTGTGCTTATTTCAGGCGAGAGAAACAAGGCAAGCCTTGTAAGAGCAAAGAAATATCTTGAAAATGTTATGGAAACCGTTGATAATAAGATGCCTGAGGATTTTATTTCAATGGACCTTACAGAAGCCTATGAGGCTCTTGGCGAAATTACGGGAGAGGCTTTGGAAGAAGATATTATTGATAAGATTTTCAGTGAATTTTGTTTAGGAAAATAGAAAGAAGGATAATTATGAAAGTAACCTGCAAAAACTGTAAAAATGATATATCCGTAAACATAGTGCCGAATTTTAATCAGAAAATTCAGTGCAGCAATTGCTGGAAAACCTATGAATATCCCAATTCATTTAAAATGGTATATAAGGTGTTTCAGTATGTTTTTGTCGTAATTGGATTTATATGCTTCTATTATCTTTCAGATTATTTAAGAAATGCTCTTGGCTGGGCTGTCAATGATTTTAAAACAATATTTGCATATATGATTGGATTTGTGGCATTTATAGTTGTGTTTACAATAATTCTTGCCATTGTCCATAAGATTATGCTTATGATATATAAGCTTTGAGTTTATTGAGGTGAAAATAATGGGAAAAATATATACGGCTGATGAGGTTGATGTGTGTGTAATAGGTGCAGGGCATGCAGGCTGTGAGGCAGCTCTTGCATCTGCAAGAATGGGACTTAACACAATACTTTTTGCTATCAATCTTGACAGTATAGCGATGATGCCCTGCAATCCCAATGTAGGCGGCAGCTCAAAGGGACACCTTGTAAGAGAGATAGATGCTCTTGGCGGAGAAATGGGCAAAAATATAGATAAAACTTATATTCAGACGAGAATGCTAAACACAGGAAAAGGTCCTGCCGTTTATTCTTTAAGAGCACAGGCTGACAAGGCAAAATATCATACTGAAATGAAAAAAACTCTTGAAAATACACCTAATCTTCTTGTGCGTCAGGGAGAAATTACAGAAATTGTTGTTGAAAAGGGCAAGGTAACAGGTGTTATTTCTGAAAGTGATGCTCTTTATAAGTGTAAGGCGGCAGTAATCTGCACAGGCACTTATTTAAAGGCACGTTGTCTTTATGGTGATACAATTATTGAAAGCGGACCTAACGGACTTAGGAGAGCCAACGGTTTAAGTGATTGTCTTAAAAGGCTTGGCGTAAATATGTATAGGTTTAAAACAGGTACTCCTGCAAGAGTTGATAAAAGAAGCATTGATTTTTCAAAAATGAAAGAACAGCCCGGAGATGAAAATATTGTACCATTTTCATTTGAAAATAAACCGGAAGATATTGCAAGAGAGCAGATTAGCTGCTATCTTACCTACACAAATGAAAAAACTCACGAAATAATAAGAGCTAATCTTGACCGTTCTCCTTTGTATTCAGGTGTAATCGAGGGTACAGGTCCAAGATACTGTCCTTCTATAGAGGACAAGGTTGTAAGATTTGCGGATAAGGACAGACATCAGATATTTATAGAGCCTGAGGGCGAGGATACAAATGAAATGTATGTTCAGGGTATGAGCTCATCACTTCCCGAAGATGTTCAGATTGCAATGTACAGAACTCTCCCGGGACTTGAAAATGTGCGTTTTACAAGAACAGCCTATGCAATAGAATATGACTGTATGAATGCAAACCAGCTTAAATTAAGTCTTGAATTTAAGAATATTAGGGGTCTTTTCAGTGCAGGTCAGTTTAATGGCACAAGCGGATATGAGGAGGCTGCTGCACAGGGTATTATAGGCGGTATAAATGCTGCTGCATACTGTAAGGGGATTGAGCCTCTTATAATTGACCGTTCGGAAGGCTACATAGGTGTTCTTATAGACGATATTATTACTAAGGAAAGCAGAGAGCCTTACCGAATGATGACATCAAGAGCAGAATACAGACTCCTTTTAAGACAGGATAATGCTGATTTAAGGCTTACTGAAAAAGGCTATAAATATGGTCTTATTACAGAAGAAAGATATAATAAATTTTTAGAGAAAAAGGCTGCAATAAATTCTGAAATAAAGAGAGTGCTTAAAGTGAATTTAGCACCTGCAGATGAAGTAAATGCACTTCTTGAAAGCTGCGGAAGCTCACCTATTGCAACTGGAATTAAAATGGCAGATGTAATCAAGCGGCCTGAAATGGATTATGATAAGCTTGCTCCAATAGACAGCGAAAGACCAAAGCTTAGCTATGATATAAGGGAACAGGTGAACATTCAGATAAAATATGAGGGTTATATTTCAAGACAGCTTAAACAGGTTGAGCAGTTTAAAAAGCTTGAATCAAGAAAAATTCCTGATGATATAGACTATGATAAGGTTAAGGGTCTAAGACTTGAGGCAACACAAAAGCTAAAAACTGTAAAACCCGTAAGCATAGGACAGGCAAGCAGAATAAGCGGTGTATCACCTGCTGATGTAAATATGCTCCTTGTATATCTGAATTATTAGGAAAATATATTATGAAAGAATTTTTAAAAAGCTACCTTTTAAAACTTAATATAGAACTGAATGAAAATCAGCTTATACAGTTTGAAATCTACAAAAATCTTCTTGTGAAATGGAATAAAGTAATGAATTTAACAGGCATCACAGAAGACAAAGAGGTTATAATAAAACATTTTGCAGACAGTATAACACCTCTTAATATATATGATTTTAAAAACAAAAGTGTAATAGATGTTGGAACAGGAGCAGGTTTTCCCGGGCTCCCTTTAAAGCTTGCAGAGCCTGAAATTGATTTGTGTCTTTTGGATTCACTAAAAAAAAGAATTAATTTTCTTAAAGAAGTCGGAAGAAGCTGTAATATTAATGCTAAATATATTCATGGCAGAGCAGAAGAGCTTGGTCACGATGAAAATTTAAGAGAAAAATTTGATATAGCTGTTTCAAGAGCAGTTGCTTCTTTGAATATTTTGTGTGAATATGATATGCCCTTTGTAAAAACAGGCGGAGTGTTTATGGCTTTAAAAGGTCCTGATGTATATGATGAAGCAAAGCTTTGCAAAAATGCAATTTCAGAGCTTGGAGGAAAGCTTGTCGAAATAAAAGAGGCAGTTTTGCCTGATACGGATTTAAAGCATAATATTGTAATTATTGAAAAAATAAGCAATACACCTGAAAAATATCCAAGACGTGCAAAAAAAATAGACAGGAGTCCTTTATAATGAACGGTAATATTGAATTTAAGTGGTTTAAAAATCAGCTTAATGATGATGCAAAATATATAAGACAGGCAGTTTTTATTAAGGAACAGGGTGTTATGCCTGAGGAAGATTTTGACGGAAGTGATAATCATTCTGAAATTGTTGTGTTATATTATAATAACAGACCCGGGGCAACAGGAAGAATTATAATAGGAGAAAGGGGAGAGGGACTTATTGGAAGAATAGCCTGCTTAAAGGAATTAAGAGGAATGGGTCTTGGCAGCCTGCTTGTAAATGAGCTTTTAAGAAGATGCAGAGAAAAAGGCTTTGACACTGTTTATGTTCATTCTCAAACAAGAGCAAGGGGATTTTATGAAAAGCTTGGTTTTAGTGCTTACGGAGAAATATATATGGAGGCTGATATAGCTCATATAAATATGAAAATTGACATTTAAAAACAAAAGATATGGAGGGATTATCTTGAAACGAATTAAGAAATTAACCGCAATTATTTTATCAATAGTTATCAGCATACCTGCCATGTCATATATGGCTTATGCAAAGGAAGAAGGTATATTATATTTTAATTTTACATCTCAAAATATTGATGGTGCTAAAAAAATAAAGGCTAATATGAACATTGTTCCAAAATACAGCTATGACAAAGGATATGGCTTTGTATCAAAAACAACAAATATGCCTGAAAGAACTGTAAATCCCGATAAAATTTTGGCATCTTCAGAGGGATTTTCAATAACAGAGCAAAATCCAAATATATTTGATTTTAAAGATTCAGAGGGAAACAGTATTGCTTTTTCAAAGTCTACAACTCACAATCTTGGAGGTATGGTTTTCAGAGTGAATGCTCCTGCCGGAGGATATAATATAGAGGTTGAAGTTAAAGACGGAGAAGAAAATGCCATTGTTTCAATATCTGCAATGCAGCAGTCAAGGGTTGACAGCACAAAATTCTGGGATGCTGCACAGCTTGTTCCCAATCTCCATATGGGGAAATGGAATGGTAATATTTATACTCTTGATTATGCTAACGGCAGAGATTTTATTGATATTGAAATTGAGCCAAAGGCCGTTGGAAAAGCTGTTGTTTTAAAATCAATTAAAATTACACCTGTTGAAAACAATGTTTCAGACAAGCCTACAGTTTATCTTTTAGGTGACTCTACATTAAAATCATATCTTTTTGAAGAAGCACCAATGTGCGGTTGGGGACAGGTATTTGACAGACTTTTTGACAGTGACAAAATAAATATTGTAAATTATTCAATGGGCGGACGTTCATTAAAACAGATGTATCAGGAGGGCAGGCTTAATGATGTGCTTATGACCTGTTCAGAGGGGGATTTTGTATTTATACAATCAGGACATAATGATGAAAAAAAGGGTGCTGATTCAGACCCTACTGCCAGATTTGGTGTAGGCTCTACAGAAGCAATGTATAAATCCTATCTTGAAGATATATATATTCCGGCTATTAAGGCAAGAGGTGCTGTTCCTGTTTTAGTAACTCCTATGACAAGAGTATCAAACCTTGAGGAGGGCGAAGCTTATGCAGACAGCTTTACAACAGAGGACAGAGAGTTTCCAAAGGTTATGAGAGAGGTGGCTGAAGAAACCAATACACCTCTTGCAGACTTAAATCAGGGAAGTGTCGACTATCTTAATTCAATAGGTGAAAATACGGTGCAGGCTATGGTTATGAGCCTTGAAGCAGGTGAAACTCCGGGAAAGACAAATTCAGGTAGCTATGCTAACGGTCATCCTCAAAATAAGATTGACGGTACTCATTTTAAAGAAGCTCTTGCAAAACAGTATGCAAAAATTGTAGCAGAGGATATTAAAAATCTTGCAGAAAAATATGATTATTTAAAGCCAATGGTTAATGCTATGACAGATGATGTTCGGGCAGGAAACTGGGATAAAGTATACCCTGAAATTGCAAAGGATATTACCGGTGATAATGCTTATTACAGAAATCAGATTGAAAAGATGCTTCAGCTTGGAATAATGACTAAAGACAGTGACGGAAATTTCAATCCTAAAGCTGATATTTCGGCAAAGGATTATGCAGATTGTATAAATAAGCTTTATGGAACAAATATAACAGGCTATGGTGACGAGGTGCTTACAAGAGAGGTTATGGCAGTTATAAATCTTGATGCTTATCTGTCAAAATACAGTGAAAAGCCAAAGTATATGACAGATTACAACGGCAGCAATATTTCTCCTGATGACCCGAATTATGACCCTAATCTTATAGGTGATGAAGCACAGTATTATCCTTTAGTCGGATTTGCTGCAGTTGAGGATAAGGCTGATATAGACAGCAGTATTGCTGAAAAAATAGAAAGGGCATATAATCTTGGTCTTATAAGATGTGATGAAAATGTTACAAGAGGAAAAATGGAAAACAGTAAAACATTGCTTCCAAAGGAAAGTGTTACAAGAGAAAAGGCTGCAAAGAGCTTGTATTTTATGTATGTTCTCGGCAGTGATATAAATTGTGAAAATGATATTATAAAGCAGGTGAAATAATGAACAGAGCAGGTATTATTCAGGCAGCACTTGGCAAAAAGAGAGCTGACCTTGTGTTAAAAAACGGAAAAATAATTGATGTATTAAACCATAGAATAATTGAGGGCAATGTTGCAGTAAAAGACGGCATTATTATTGGTATCGGTGATTATGAGGGCTTTGAAGAAATTGATGTAAACGGTGCATATATTGCTCCCGGACTTGTAGACAGCCATGTGCATATTGAATCTGCAATGGTAACTCCGTCAGAATATGCAAAAATGGTTGTTCCAAAAGGTGTAACAACAATCATTGCAGACCCTCACGAAATAGCAAATGTATGCGGTGAAGCCGGTCTGAAATTTATGATAGAGGACAGCAAAAATATTCCTTTAGATATATTTTATATGCTGCCATCCTGTGTGCCTGCAACACCTTATGATCACAATGGCTGTGTTATAGACGGAAAAATGACAGAAGAGCTTATGGAAAAATATCCTTTTCTCGGACTTGGTGAAATGATGAATTTTCCGGGAGTTATAAACTGTGACAGTGATGTTATGAGAAAGCTTGACACAGCTTATTATATAGATGGTCATGCACCTATGATAAGAGGAAAAGACCTTAATGCTTATATATGCGGAGGTATTTCAAATGACCACGAATGCAGTACTGCTGAGGAGGCTCTTGAAAAAATAAGCAATGGACTTAATATATTCATAAGAGAGGGCACCGGTGCAAAAAATCTTGAGGAGCTTATAAAGGCAGTAACACCTTATAATTTAAGTCATTTTGCTTTTTGTACTGACGACAAGGATATTTCCGATGTGCTTACAGAGGGCACAATAAATCATTGTATAGACAAGGCAATAAGACTTGGAATTGACCCTGTTTCAGCTTATACCATTGCCTGTTATAATTCTCCTGTTGCCTATGGACTTGGAAAGGTCGGAGCAATTGCTTCGGGTTACAAAGCCGATATAATAGTTACAAAGGATATAAATGCAACAGATATAAGACAGGTTTACAAAAACGGTGAGCTTGTTGCAGGAAACGGAAGCTGCTATTTTGATTTTAAAAGTACTGATATAAAAGGTGTAACAGAAACTGTAAATATAAAGCCTGTCAAGGCAAGTGACCTTGAAAAAACCTTCAGAGCCGTTATACCTGCCATAAAAATAGAAAGAGGCTCGCTAATTACTTCTGCAATATATAAAGAAAGCTCAGAGGGAATGTGTCTTTGTGCAAATATTGAACGCTATAAGGCATCAGGGAATATAGGAAAATGCTTTGTAGACGGCATAGATATTAAAAACGGAGCAATTGCCCAGACAATAGGTCACGATTCTCACAATATAACAGTTATAGGAAGTGACAGTGAAAATATGGCAGCTGCTGTTAATGCTCTTGGAAAAAACGGGGGTATAGCAGTTGTTAAAAATAATGAGGTTACGGCTTTTATGGAGCTTCCCATAGGAGGACTTATGTCAGATAAGGCAGCTGCAATAGTGGATAATGAGCATAGAAAAATACTTGATGCAATGGCTGATATTTGTCCCGAGGGCAGCGGAGAGCTTGCTATGATTGTAAGATTTATATCCTTGTTAGTTATTCCCCATTTAAAGCTGAGCGACAAAGGATTGTTTGATGTAGATACATTTTCATATTTGTAAAAAATTACAAAAAATAAATTTGTACAAAATCACCAAAAATTAAATAATAATAATTATGACTTAAATTATGTTAATTTTATTCACATTTTATTTTAATTTAAAAAAATTTAAAATGTGGAAAACTCAAAATTATAAACACTCTTGAAAGGTGCTGAAATAGGTTATTCACAGACTTTTCCCACTTATCCACAATAAAACCATTAAAAATAAAGTGAAAAATTTAAGTTATCCACAATTTTTTTAAAAAATCAAAAAACTTCAAAACCCTTGTATTCAATAGGGTTTGCAATTTTTGTGAAATATTTTGGCAGAAAATATGTAAAATTTTATTATTATGTAAAAAGGAAATCAGCAATAAATGTAGAATATTTATAATATAAATTAATTTACTCACAGTATATACAAGGCTTGTATATAAAGTGCGTAAATTAACAGATTAATTTACCCACAGTATATACAAAACCTGTATACATCGTGCAATAAATTAACAAGTTGTATTGTTTATACAGCTATTTTACAATAAGGGGTTGGTATAATGAAATATTCATTTAAAGGTATTAATGTAGACGTAACTGATAACTTTCAGTCAAAGATAATTGCAAAGCTTGACAGAATTGCAAAGCTTTATCCTGACGGAGCTGAAGCAAATGTTATATTAAGTGATGTTAAGCTTGATAAAAAGGTTGATGTTACAGTAAATCTCCCTAACAAGAGAATTATTAAGGCTGAGGTGACTGAAAACGATCTTATGGCTGCGGTTGATGAGGCTGTAGATATTCTTGAACGTCAGCTTGTTAAGTATAAGTCAAGACTTGCAGATAAGGCTAAAAGGTCACCGGCTTTTGCAGACGAGCTTAATGCTATGGCTTTTAATAATGATGATTATGAAGAAAGCGGTATCAGTATTGTAAAGAATAAAAGATTTTTTGTTAAGCCTATGGATTCGGAAGAAGCTGTTATGGAAATGGAAATGTTAGGTCATAGCTTCTTCGTTTTCAGAAATGCGGAAACTGATGATGTAAATGTTGTTTATAAGAGAAAAGACGGTGCATACGGTCTTATCGAACCTGAATATTAAAAATTTTTAAGGGAGCCTAAGCTCCCTTTTTTAGTCATAAAAAATAGGTTATTTTATGGCTTTTGTCAAATTTACCAAGCTTGAGCTTTTCTTTAAACATAAAAAATTCCCCTGTGGTTTTCACAGGGGTTATTAATCGAATGAGAGATAGACTCACACCTCTATAGGCGGTGATTAAAGTAAACTTTTAAATTGGTGGGAGTACAATCTCCCCATCATTGAACCGAAAGATTTATCGGACGACCTTCAGGTCGGCTTTTGCGAAGCAAAAGTTCTGAAT
>CAZZLN010000045.1:0-15396 GCA_964654945.1 uncultured Lachnospiraceae bacterium | reverse complement strand
TTACATTATTTTCCTTTAGTATATTAAGCAAAGTGTCTGTGTCTTCTGCTCCCCAAGAAGAAGGTAATTTAAGAAGGAATATTATAAAAATGCCGAAAGCTATGAATTTCTGAGGGGTTCAGAGGTTCATAGCTTTCTATAAAGTATTATAACATTGGTTAAGCGTTTTGTCAAATTCGTTATTTTCAATATATCTATCTATACTGCCTTTTTATGTCTGATATTTCAGTTTTAATTGCATAAATATAAATATTTGTCCCAAAATATGTTGACTATGTCCCAAAAATAGTATATAATAATTAATGAGGAGGAAAAGAATATGAAAAAACAAAATGTATTAAACTTAATTAAATATCATGTTGAAAGGAATGAAAACTCCTTTAGAAATGAAGCAATAAATATTGCGAGATATTTTGATAGCATTGGTGATGAACAATTAGCAGAATATATCATGAGCCTAATAACTGAATCTAATTTATATACGCCTCAAAGTAGTGATTTTGAAAGTGATTATTTAAAGCAGATAGATACTAGAGCGGTGGAACCGTTAAACCTACCATTAGCAATTTCAGAAAATATAAAAGGCATTATTAACGCTGTTAACCACAATGTTGGTATAAATAAATTTTTATTTGAGGGTTTACCTGGAAGCGGAAAAACAGAAGCTGCTAAGCATGTTGCAAGACTTTTGGAAAGAATGTTATTCTGTGTTGATTTCGACAAATTAATTGATAGTAAATTAGGTCAAACCAATAAAAATATTGCAAATATTTTTAACGAAATTAACTCTTTGCCTTATTCCAATAAGGTTATTGTTTTATTTGATGAAATAGATGTAATTGCATTAGACAGAATCAATTCTAATGATGTTCGTGAAATGGGGAGAGTAACCTCAACCATTTTAAGAGAACTTGACCGTTTAACAGATTTAAATAAAGAAATAGTAATCATTGCAACAACAAATTTATTTTCAAATTTTGACAAGGCTTTAATACGGCGTTTTGACGCAATAATAAATTTCAATCAATATAGCCAAGAAGATTTAATTGAGGTTGCAGAATATTATTTCTCGTCTTTTATAAGAAATTTCAAAGGAATTTCAAAAGATACAAGATTGTTTAAAAAGATATTGAAAACTTCAGAAGAACTTCCTTATCCTGGAGAATTAAAAAATATTATAAAAACATCTTTGGCGTTCAGTGATGTTAGTCTTGAGTATGACTATTTAAGAAGGCTTTATAATAATTTGATAGGCAATCTTGATGGAACGAATATTAATGAACTTTACGAAAAAGGCTTTACAGTCCGAGAAATTGAAAAATTGAAAGGTGAGTCTAAAAGTTCGATATCTAGAAAATTAAATAAGGAGGACGATTAGTATGAATAATGTACTAGAACTAAGAGGGAAACGTTTTGTTCAAGCTAATAAAAACAACCATGGTGGTGGTTTAGCAATGAACAGTAAAATTACTGTTACGAGTGAACAATTACTTAGATTAAAAAATAAAATCATACAGATAAAAAAATTTTGGGAACAGGAGCAAAGACCGTTCGAAGGAGTTTTAATTAGTGTAATTTATAATAAAATTGTTGCAAAAAGTAATCGTATATCTGGGCTTTTAAAAGGAAAAAATTCAAATTATGCTATTGTTGGTGCAAAATTCAACAGTGATAAAAGCGGGCATATAATCACATATTTTTTAGATTTCCAAGATTTAGATTATAGTGTTGAATTACTGACAAAAGCAAATGATGTTTTATTATCATTGTTCAAGGATGGAATTACAAAGACAATATTTGATGACAAAAAAATAATTGACAAGATTAATTTCACTTCATACCAATTAAAAAAAACTACTTTCAAACAAATTATAGCTGATGTCTCATATATTGAAGATTTTGAGATAGAAAAGGCTTCACAACAATTCAAGGAAAGTATAATTACCTTATATGATACAAAAATGGATACTAAACAACTATTTAAAAATATAGGTATTGATATTTTATCAAGTCGCATACTGGATACTCACACTGTTTTTTTAGATGAAAAACAGGCTAAAATATTATTCACAAAAGCTCCATATCTTGTTTCAATGGCTACAGAAAATATATCAGATTTGTCAGCAGAGGATTTTATTGAACAGTCTTATAGAGACCTTGCATATATTCCAGCTCCAAGTATTGAACCAACCATCGGTGTTATAGATACACTGTTTGATACTCGCGTGTACTTTAGCAAATGGGTAGAATATCATGATATGGTTGATGACAACATTCCCAAAAATCAAGACGATTATCGTCATGGCACTTCTGTAACTTCTATAATCGTAGATGGACCTCAATTGAACCCATGGCTTGATGACGGATGTGGGAGATTTAAAGTTCGACATTTTGGAGTTGCAACAGGAACTCAATTTTCTTCTTTTACAATTATTAAACAAATAAAACAAATTATTACTGAAAATGCTGATATAAAAGTTTGGAATATATCTCTTGGTAGCAATCAGGAAGTCAATGATAATTTCATTTCCGCAGAAGCTGCTGTATTAGATCAAATTCAATACGAAAATGATGTTATATTTGTTGTAGCTGGCACAAATAAGCCTAATGAGAGTATTGTAAAAATTGGTTCTCCGGCAGATTCTATTAACAGTATGGTGGTAAATGCAGTAACTAAAAGCGGTTTATCAACAAAATATTCTCGAAAAGGATTAGCACTCTCATTCTTTGCTAAACCAGATGTTAGTTACTATGGTGGAAGTGAAGAACAATACATTCAAGTTTGTGAACCTTTAGGTGCAGTAAACGTTGCTGGCACTTCATATGCAGCACCTTGGATAGCAAGGAAATTATCATACTTAATTGATGTTTTAGGGTTAAACAGAGAAGTTGCAAAAGCAATGATTATAGATTCGGCAAGAGGTTGGAATGAAACACCTACTCCTGAAGAGGTAGCTCTTTATGGACATGGAGTTGTTCCTATAAGAATTGAGGATATAGTTCATACCAAGGATGATGAAATAAAATTTGTAGTAACAGATATTAGCGAAAAGTGGAATACTTATAATTATCATTTCCCAGTTCCTCTTAAAGATAACAGCTATCCTTATTATGCAAAAGCCACAATGTGTTATTTTCCTGTATGTGACAGAACACAAGGAGTCGATTATACAAATACAGAGCTTAATCTTCATTTTGGTCGAATCAAAGATAATGGAAGTCTAAATGAAATCAATGAGGATAAACAAAATCAAAGCGAAGCATTAGTCACGACTCAAAGTTATATTCTTGAAGGAGAAGCACGCGATAGATTTCGGAAATGGGATAATGTAAAGTATATTACAGAAATACCTAAGGAAAGGAAAATCCCTAAAAAGTCATATACTAACAAAAACTGGGGTATGGAAGTAAAAACAAATAATAGGTTGGACCCCAAAGATGGAGTAGGACTTCGCTTTGGTATTGTTGTTACTCTGAAAGAAATGAATGGGGTCAATCGAATTGATGAGTTTATAAAGAATTGTAATTTAAATGGTTGGCTTGTAAATAAAATTGATATTGTCAATAGAATTGATATCCATGAAAAAGTAAACGAAGAAATTGAATTTACCTGATTGTGAGCAACAACTAAATTTTATCTGTGTAAAAAAATCGACATATGTTAAACACTATATATTTGTGCCAAGATTTTTTAATATTTTACAAAGGAGGATTGTATGACAAATCTTGAAATAAAACAAGTATTAATAAAAAAAGGGGTTAGGTATCTTTATCATGCTAATACAGTTGAAACATCCCTTTCGTTTTTACAAAGCAGAGGACTATTGTCCAGAGGTCTTTGCGAAGATATGAAACTTCCCCAGACAGGTCAATATACTGATGACTTTGATAAAAGATATAATATTTTTTACGATATATTCTTTGATTCTATGGAAATTCAGAAAAGAACTGGTGTTAGTTATTATGGTCCTGTTCTGTTTGTATATGATATTGATGTTTTAGATACTGTGGAAGAAGGTCATATTCGCATAACAAAAATGAATCCCGACAAGTGGAAAAATACTATAAGTGCTAATGAGAGATATTTTCTCAAACTTGAAGAATTAAGCTTGTTCTTTGATAAGGGGAATTTTGGGCAGCATATAACCCTTACCAACAAAAAAAACATTCTTTCATTTGAATATCTTGAAAAAATAGTATTATCAGATCCACAGCAAAAAGATAATTTGCTATTTGAAGTAGCAAAAGCGAGGATTAGGGGATTAATAGATGATGCTTGCCTTGCTGTTCCATTTATAATAAGAGACTATGGATATAATAACAGATTTCATGATACATATGCAAATCCAAGAAAATTACAAGAGCATTTTAGATTAGGAGGGCATAAATGAATTATTACATTGATTATGAAAAACCGTTTCTTACCAAGCGTATTCACACAGAATATAATTCTAAAATGGAAATTAGAGCTCCATTTCAGAGAGACAGGGACAGAATAATGCATTCAAGGGCGTTCAGACGAATGATGCATAAGACTCAAGTATTTAACGCTAACATCGGTGATCATTATCGCAACAGGTTAACGCATACTCTTGAAGTAAGCCAGATTGCGAGATCTATCGGCAAGGCATTAGGATTAAATGATGAATTAATAGAAGCAATTGCACTTGGACACGATTTGGGACATACCCCTTATGGTCATGTTGGCGAAAGAATTCTTGATGATATTCTTAGAGGCAAAGGAATTGATGGTATCTGTAACCAGAAAGACGGTTTCAAGCATAACTTACAGTCACTAAGGATAGTCGATAAATTAGAAACACGATGTGATGAATATAATGGCATTAATCTTACTCTTGCTGTAAGAGAGGGCATAGTTAAGCATACAAAAGTAAAAAAAGATGGTATATTATGTCAAGATAGCAATAATGATTATACTGATATGAATATGGATACTCCTTTTTCCTTTACCTTTGAAGGACAAGTTGTTGCACTTTCAGATGAGATTGCACAGTATACGCATGATTTAGAGGATAGTGTTAGAAGTGGAATAATTACTATTGATGATGTTATCAAATTTCCTATAATAAAAAATATATTAAAACAAAGAGGTATAATGCCGTATAATTACAGGAATAAGTTTTCTAATACTCCTGCTTTTCATCTGCGTACAATTATAATACATGATTACATAGGACTATTGATTAATGATGCTATTAATACTTCTTCTGCCTTGATTGAAAATTATTGTGAGAAATATAATCCTAAGTTCACAAACAGAGAAGATGTAATAAATGAGTTGTGTGTCATATTATCAAAGGATATAGCCAAGCAAACGAGGGATGTTTCCGATGAATTGACTAATAAAGTAATATTTTCTGAAAATATAAGCATTGCTGATTCAAAGTCAGAGTATATCATAAAGCAGCTGTTTAAGGCATTTTACAAACATCCCAAGCAACTGCCAGATTACATATTAACAAGATATTTCACAAAAAATGGAGTTGAATTAAATCGCCTTCAAATTGATGATAAAAAACTAAGAAAAGATCCGTATTTTATTCGTATTATATGTGATCACATTTCAGGTATGACAGACCAATTTGCATCAAGGGAGTATAAGCGATTATATGTACCAGATTGATACACCCAAATGTTAAATTTTATATTGTCAAAATACTAATTTAATACAGATTTATATATGCAAAAACATAACCATCCACCCGTATAGCGGGTGGTTTTCAGTTTTTGTGCATGGTCCTAATCTCTACTGGCTACGCACAAGTGCGTTTTTATTGGTCTAATTTGATATTTTTGTTTGACTGGCAGGTCATACATTATTGTGCTACATTAGGAGTTTTTTTACTGTATTTCGCTTAAGCTGTTTTGAACCACGCTACTATTGGGAGGTTTTCTTATAGATAATTAATAAGAAAAGACTCAAACCAATTTAATGGAATGAGTCTTTTCCTTGTTTTTAGATTTAATATTATAGCTAAAATTTATTAAGCCTTATATACTGCTGTTTTGTTATCAGCAATCCAATACAGCTCTACAACTAAAGCTACAATAAAATAAACCTTATATTAATTACTATTATACCTTATACCTTATTTTTCGTATTAAATCACTTTATAAGATTAAAAGCTAAAACTGCATCTAACATATCGATTACACCATTTTTATCTATGTCCGCTGCAGCAGCATTATAATTAGCCTCAAAATCATCTTTGCTAATTAAGCCACTAGCTCGTTTTAGTATTATAGCAATATCAGTTTTATCAATTGTTCCACTGTTATTAACATCACCTATTCCTTCTGATTTTTCCCATTTAGCATATAATGTAATATCACTATTTATAGGTGCATTAAAATCATATTTTTCTGTCAATTCATAATCTTCATACCAACCTACAAACTTATAGCCTATCTTTACAGGATTTTCAGGTTCAGAAATAGTATCTCCTGAAAGTACAGTTATTTCATCAATATAAGCACCATTATCCGGCTCGAAAAATACTGTACAATCATACGTATCTGTATATGTTAAATCAATTTCTTCAATATTACTATCATTATATCCACTGCATGCAGCATAAAGACAAACTGTAATATCACTATTAAATACTATGCCTTCTTCAGGGTCGTATTGTGCACTTGTTTCATCTGGTTCAGTACCATCAAGTGTATAATATATTGTAGCATCTGGAGTAGAGCTGTTAAGCACCAATATATTATCTCCTGAAGGGTCGCTATATTGAGAATATACCGGTGTTTCCACTGTTTTTTCGTATTTTAAAATTGGATATACTGTCATATCTTGGTCTACACTCCACCATCTTGAGCCCAGACTCCAACCATCAAATACATATCCTGCAACATTAAGGTCAGCAGGAGGTTCAGCTGATTTACCATATTCAACTACCTGTTCACTAATAACATTTTCATTGTTATCAACAAACTTAACTGTATAAGATGCAGTATTCCATTTAGCTGTAAACACTTTATTATCAGTTACTGTATAAGTATCACCATCTACACCATCCCAACCAACAAAAGTTTTTCCTTCTGTATTATCAAGAGTTGGCATTTCAACAACATCACCATAGAAATGATTTGTAACATTAACAGTATTGTTTTCAAAATCAACAAATACAATTGAAAAATCATTCTTTTTATATATGGCTGATATAGTCATATCTGATGTAATATTGGTTATATTTTCATTCCACTTTTCGAAATAATAACCTTCTTTATCAGGCACAGTTGGAACAATAGCATTTTCTCCATCTTTAACTGTTTGAGTAGAGATTACTACACCATCAGCCATGAAAGCAACTGTATGTTCTGCCTTAGGAGCCTTAATAACATCAATGTTAACTGGCTTATCGCCACCCTCAAGACCAAGAGCAATAATATAATCACCTGTTAACTCTGAAATTTCCTCTCTAGGTATAAAAGTGAAATCATAGCTGTTGTTTTCTCCGATAGTTATCTGATTTACATATTCAAGTTGTTCTTCAGTTGGATCTGAATTTGTCTTTTTATAAACCATAACTGTAGCAGCTTTGCCTGTAAAGTCCTTTGTAACATTAGTAAGACTTCCACTTATTTTATATTCCTTACCTTCTGTGTTTTCTGTTCCTGCATTAGTGTCACTTATGTTATCAGTATACTGATATCTAGATCTATAAACAGTTCTAGTCTGAACTTCGTCTCCACCTGGATTTCCATCATACCAAGCTGACCAATCATTCCATTTCCAGAAATGATATAAATAACTCTTTGATCTTGTCTGATACTGATAGTGTTTATTTATTGTATTGTCATAAGAGGTAAAATGTGTGCCTACAGGCCACCAATACTGCTTACCATGACTACAAAGACTTGCGTTAGCAGGTCCATAAGACTTATAGCCACCCTTATCACTTATCTGATGATATGGCAATCCAGTAGTTGTTGAATAAAAATGCAAAGTATTATTAATACCATAAGGTATTGAATCTACTTTCCATGCACCTCCACTTGTGTACTGATGACAATAGTGATAATAATTATAAACATTATACTGTCCTACTATCTGACAACAGTCACTTGGAGTAGGATAAGTTGTTGAATCTTGTGTGCCACTCCATGCACCATATTGAACAGTAGGATTTTCTACATCTGTTCTCAAAGAATATCCTGCTACACCAGAATTATAACTATCTACATATGATTTGGTTCTGCCTCTGTATTGAGTTTTGCTCTCAATTTGAAAATCTGATACATTAGTACCACCATTATTAACTGGCTTAGTTTCTGTCCATTCTGACCAATCCCCCCAATAGCTGTTTGTTCTAGGAGATATTCCAGATGTTGCCACCTTTGACACAGTACCACCAGTCTTAAAATCTCCATCATATCCAACAGCTACAACCTCAAATGATGAAGCCTTGTCAGTATAATTAATTGTTAACTCTACATCTTTTTCAACATCATTATCTGAATAAGCCTCAGTAATTACACTCTTTAGGGTTTTTCCATTAGATGCTTTTAATGTACCAATAAGTTTATAATTCAGTGTACCTAAATTGGAGTTTGTAATATGTACACTTGCACTATAAGTTTTTCCATTATCATCTCTATAACAATTATTTACAGACAAAACAACTGGTAAATCCTTATTTTCCCAGCTTTGGGTCGCAATAAGTTTCATATCACCCTCAACAGCTGTATAATCATCACCACTACTTGTATAATCTACATGCCATCCTGAGAAAATATAATTATCTCTTATTGTACATTTAGATGCATCTGGTGGTGTTGCTGATTTTAAATATTCTACCTTTTGTGTAGATAATAATGTTGTACCATTTGTATCATAAAAGCTAACAGAATATCTGTTAATTTCGTATGAAGCTGTTATTGTCATATCTTCCGTAGCCTTTTTATACGCCACAGAATCCCAACCGGCAAATGTATAACCCTTACGCTGAGGTACAAACGGTGGTATTGCCTCATGACCATATTTAACAGTCTGTTCCGAAATAGTTTTACCATCATAATTAACAAATTTAACATTCACATCAGCCATAGCAGTAACTATAACCGGAGGATAGCTTTCTTCACCTTCTCCAGCAAAGTTTTTTGCCTTAACCTTTATTGTGTAGCCACCTAACTTATCAAGAACAAAAGACTCAACTGTTCCTGTTGTTGTTTTTTCTTCTAAAAGAGTATTATCCTTATATAATGACACAACATAAGAAGACGCATTATTAAGCTTTGTCCAGCTAACAGATGCAGTATCACCTACTGCAATTTTATCTTCTGTGTTATAAAGACTTACTGATGGTGTTCCAGGTTTTGATACAGTTATATTTTTTGTAGTTGTATCACTATTCGCCCAGCCTGATGAAACAGCAATAGCTTTAACACTTGTAGATGAGCTTATAACAAAACCTCCGTTATATCTTATACTGTTTTCTGTAGGTGTAGAGCCATCTGTTGTATATCGAATTTCTGCACCTTCAGGTGAATTCATTTCAACCATTATACCATTATCAACATAACGAGTGGATATATTAGGTTTTGTTAGCTTATTTATTGTTAGCCATATATCAGTTACTCCACTATCCTTATATCCTGATTTGGTTGCATAAGCCCTAACACGCATTGAATTATACAACGGTCTTGAAAAACCATTATCCTGAGGAGACCAACCATCATCATTTGTCTGATATACTATTCTAGCACCAGGCTCTGATGTTGTGAAAGTCAATCTCTTACCACCTACAAAACTTTCTTGATTAATAGTAACCCCTGCACACTGTGGAGTAACAACAACCTTATCAACTACTCCTTCGTATCTATAAAGAATCAAAGCATCATCGCTTTTTTTGAAATATTCCATGAATTTATCCCAAGTTATTTCTCTACCTACATAACCATAAAGAGGATTCTTGGAATTTGGATTTGGTGAACTACCAAAATACACATATTTTGTTGTACCTCCATGGTAGAAAACAACTCCGGTATTGCTTGTAGAATATACTATTAACGAATGTTTGTTATCTAAATTATTACTAATTTTCGTATAGTCCATCTGAACATAATCTCCTGCTTGAGCAATATTAGTAAACAGATTTTTTAATCCAGCAGCATTAAGATTACCATTAGCCATTGAAACTCTTCCAACTTCTCTAAAGCCACTTGCAGTATTAATATGAACTGTTTCATTATTTATGCCAACTTGAGAACCTACACCATGAGATATTCCAAAAATTTTCATAAGCACAGCATCGGCAAATCCCTTGCAATTACTGTTTTTATGCATTTTATTGGGGATAAAACCAGGCGATTGCATTAATGAATCAATTCTGCCCCTTATTTCTTCGGCTGATAAACTTGATGCTGCTTGTGTCATAATAGTAAAATTTATACTAGTGGACAAAAAAACAGTAATAGCCAACAAAAGACTAAGTATTTTTTTAAATCTTTTCATTAATTTTTCTCCTTGTATTATTTATATATACTAACTACAAAATATGTATATTAATTATATTGAGCCATTCTATAATCAGCATCCCAAGATGCATTTACACCAAAAGCTTGGCCAATTGCTCTAAAAGGTAGATAGATTCTTCCATTTACAATTTCAGCTACTGCACCTCCCATATATTCTTTTCTGCCATTAACATACATATATTTGTCGCCAGCTGTTAATTGTACATTTATATTTCCAATAGTGATGCCAGCTGTTTTTGTTCTGCTATTCCACGAAACAATCTCATTTTCATTAATATTAGGAAATTCATTTGTAAGTGCGATACTAAGTCCACCTAAAGGTACCATAACAGAACTGCTTTGAACTTGTATATATGGAGTTGCATCTTTAAAACTATAGAATTTACCATTATCAGCACTTTCTCCTACAAAGACATCTTGCTTTCCAACATATACAGCTACTACTTTATTAGTAACACTATAATTATTTGATGAAAAATTATAAGATTTTGTGCCAGAACTGCTTCCGCCTGATAAACTACCTCCAGCTGCAATTATTGCCTTACTAAAATTAGAAGGAAAATAATCATAGAAAGTTGGCTGTTGCAAATTGTAATAGCTCAAAAGAGAATCAACAGCAGTACTTAGCTGTTGCTCGTTACTAAAATATTTGTAACTACCACCATCAATTCTATAGCAATTTCCAATAGAGGTATTATACTCTGCATTAATCGTATGTATATTTGACACTGAACCGTCTGAATTAATCTTATTGATGTCATATGTGATAGAGCCTGTCCAACCTGAACTAGTTATAAATATACCAGTCGACGGATTGTAACCATGATACATATGCTCAGTAGCTACTTTTATCGGGCTTCCATTTTTAAAGGTTAAAACACAAACATTATATATTGCACTTGAATAGACAATATAATCCCGTGTAAGAATAAGCTCCATATTCCCATCATTATTCATATCTGCAACAGCAAATTTACTAATTCCACCCCATTCTTGTCCTATTAATGAGTTCAAATAAGATGTATTATTAAGAGTATTCAATACCTGTTGTGAATTGTCGGCAGAAACTATATTTGTTATAAATGTAGCACATAATATTGTACTTACACATAATTTTATAAATTTTTTCATAATTTTCACCTCAATTTTATTTAACCTGCATTATATCTATAATTAATATATACCTTACCATTTTGCATTTTTGCTCCCTCGCCACCTAAAACATTTCCCAAATCAACAGCTGACACATAAAGAGAACCATTAATAATTACAGGAGTTACTTTTGTATTGTAGCTAACGCTATCTCCAGATACATATGTATAATCTATTCTGTTTCTATTTGCTCTTACAGCTACAGAATTCACTGTTAAGCCTATAGCTCCATTACTCAAATCAGTATTAAAATAGACCTTGACTATTTTAGTATTCGTATTATAATCTACTTTACCTCCTATAAATGTAACCATATCTCTAAACTTAACCATTGCTGTTCCGTTTCTCATAATATAATCTGTTGTTTCTATATATGGAAATAAATTCGTCCATCCCACTCTATTCAAATCTTCCCAAGTCATATTATCTGAATTTCCGATAACACCTACATCACTTCTATAATATTCTTCGAAATGCTTTGTATATGCAAAGGAATTTACGCTGCTAACAACTGTCGCAATACTTGTTAATAATATTGTTATATATTTTTTCATAATAATAAACCTCCTATTATTTATTGTAATTATTTATAAAATATATTTTTAACCTTGTGTATTATAAGCATATGCAATATAAAGTTTTCCGTTTCTTATATCTGCATATTTGTTATCTAAAAGAGGACAAACCCTGTCTTTTGCCATTACATTTCCTAGGTCTATTGCAGATACATAGAGAGAACCATTTATAATGACTGGTGCTGGATTTGCATAATGTCTTGAATAATTTTTGGTGTATAAATACTCAATTCTATCAGTAAAATCTATAGCTTTATTTCCTGCCTTAATTGCTACTGATTGAGTCTTTAACCCAATAGGGAAATAAGCCTTTGTAGTTTTAGATGAAGCTATATATTCAACACTTCCTCCCATTACATTAACCATATTCCTAAATTTTACCATTGCTGTACCATTTCTAGTAATATAATCCGTTGTTTCAATATAAGGCATGGGATAATAAGTATTATCAGCTACTTTCCATTGCCATTCAACTGTTTTTGTATAAGCAAAACATTGCATCTGACTTATCATTACAAATATGACTGTTGTAAATAGGATTTCCCTCACATCACTAAAAAATCTTTTCATTATTTTCCTCCTTTGCAACCCGTCACAAAGTATACTTTATGACAGTCCATTTTTTATAAATTATTCTAGTCAAATTGTAACATATTTATTTTTAAAAATCAATATATTTATGTAAATTTATACATAAATATATGGCAAAAATGTGTTTTAAATATCGTCACAAAGTATACATTATGACGGTTTTAATTATGCATATTTAACATTTTATCCCATTCAGATTTCATTCTTCTATAGGTTCTTTCGCTAACACCCATAATAGCAATTGCATCTTTTGTCCTAAGTTCACCATTTTTTACTCTTTTATAAATATGAATATAATCATTAGGGTCATACTGTCTTTTTCTGCCAAACTTAATACCTTTAGCCTTAGCAACAGCAATACCCTCAGCCTGTCTTTGTCTTATATTTTCTCTTTCAGTTTCAGAAACAAAAGATAACACCTGCAAAACAGGGTCTGCAACAAATGTACCCATTAAATCCTTATTTTTAGTAGTATCAAGTAATGGCATATCAAGAACAACAATATCAGCTTTTTTATTCTGAGTTATTATTCTCCATTGTTCAATTATCTCTTTATAATTTCTCCCTAGTCTGTCAATACTTTTAATAACAATAACATCATCTTGCTTAATCTTTTTCAATAACCTTTTATAATTATCTCTTTCAAAATCCTTTCCACTTTGTTTATCTATAAACATATATTTATCTTTAACGCCATATTCTTTGAGTGCAATTAATTGCCTTGCTTCATTTTGCTCCTTTGTTGATACTCTAATATAACCATATTTCATTTTAATCACCCCCTAATATATTATTGCCCATAAAAAAATAAAGAGCAATATAGCATATAAAACTACATTGCCCTTAAAATCAATTTATTATAAACTAAATTGTTTTTTATAAATTAATTATATTTCATCACAAAAGTCATCCGCCTTGTAGTAGTCATAATTATACAGTATATCTTCAATATCCATATAATCATAGCCTAAGTCTAACAATTCCCTGATAGTCTCTTCTTCAATGTCTACACATTTACCATAATAAATAAGGTCTTCAAGGTATTCATCATATGCTGACTTAGCTTCATTGGTTGCATTTCTTTTTATTGCTCCATAACCCCAGTAATAATTATTCCAATAATCATAATTAATATTAAATTCAGCTCTGATAACATTGCCAAAATAATCAATTTTTAAAATTTCTCCTGTTTTTATATTGACCTCTTTATAATGCTTTAAACCAAGCTTTTTAAGTGACTTAGTTAATATTTCTTTTGTCGATGCATAAATATAAAATCCGTTGAATTTTGCAATACACATTGGATTATTGCCCTTTACTATATACAGTTCATTATCCTTACTAAGAATTGTAAAACAAAAAGAACCCTCAACTTTTTCAGCCATATTTTTAATGGTTTCAAAGTTGAGGGTTTTCTGCTTTTCAATAAGCTGCAAAGCTATATAAGAATCAGTTTCAATTTTGGTATCAGGTAGTTTCTCTGTTTTTCTTAGAGTTTTATCATTATAAAGCACACCATTATGAGCAAGAGCAAAGTTTAATTTTTCTGAGTAAAATGGGTGATTATTAATGTTATTCTTTTCACTGCCTTGGGTAGTCATTCTGGTATGTCCCATAATAACCTGAGGATTACTGTTAAATCTGAACTTCATTTTTCTTGCAGGTAATGCTTTTTTATATATCGTCATTTTGTTATTTGTCATATATGCAATACCTGTTGCATCAGTACCTCTTGCTTCACATTCCTTTGATAATACTCTGATTATTTTTTCCTTATTTTTTATTGACAGTTTATTGTCATAATCAACTAAACCAAATAAACAACACATTTTTTAGACCTCCTCATATAAGTTTCTTTCTTTAAGATATGTAAACAGTTCTGTATTTTCATCTTTGTCTATGCCTTTGATAAAATCATTCCAGCTAAGTTCTGTCATTTCTTCATCAGATAAAGAAATAGCCACATTACAAATCTCATTAATAAGCTGTAATGTGGCTATAAAAGTATTGTATTTAAGAGTTCCTCTAAACATTCTGAACTCAATTGTGTAATAGTTCTGAATATTTACGCATCTGTATCTGCTATAATCACATTTTTTAATGTCATCCATCATTTTCTTTGGACTCATTCCTAATGCAGTACCATAACGATTTGCCCAACGAGCCATTTGAACTTCAGTTCTCCTTGAAAATCTTAACATCTCATCCCAATGGTGTTCTACAAAATACAGTATTCTTGCAATTGCTTCTTCTTGTTCTTCTTGTGTTTCACCAAATGCAGTTCTGTTAATATGATAATGTAAACCACAAGTAGCAGTTTTATGACTCATATATCCCATATTTATAAGACTTTTCATTATGTCTTCCCAAGGCATATATTTTTTGTGATAATCTAATGTCATAGGATGTGAAACCATCTCAAAACCATCTTCAATACTTGAATCATTTTTTATATAAAGTCTGTCTTCATCATTGACATTTGCAATATTAAGGATTTTTTCTGCATTATCGCCTATGTTTCCACCATAGTCAACTTCAAGCTCTACACCAAAAAATCTATTTCCGTCACCAT
>CAZZLN010000044.1:10986-16431 GCA_964654945.1 uncultured Lachnospiraceae bacterium | reverse complement strand
TAACACCTGCACAAGACGGAAACGGCTACACAGTTGCAAGTGATAATGATACTACTGTTGATTACGGCGGAAGCTACACATTTACAGTAACAATAGCAGACCATTACAACGGCAATGCAATTCAGGTACTTGCAAACGGTGAGGTTCTGACACCGACATCTGTTGAAAATAATGTTTATACTTATACAGTATCAAACATTACAACTGACAAAGTAATTGCTATCAGCGGTATTGCAAAAGATATTTACACAGTTGAATATATCGTTGACGGCAAGATTTACAACAGCGTAACCGCTGAATACGGTTCAAAGCTTGGCGAGCAGACAGTTCCTGCCAAAGAGGGTTACACCTTTGTAGAATGGAATGACGGTTCAAAGGCTTGGGATTTCGCAAATGATACTGTTGACGGTAATACTACTCTTACAGCAGTATGGGAAGCTAAAAGCTGTACAGTAACTCCTGCTACAGATGGCGAAGGATATCTCGTAACATCAGATGATGATACAACTGTTCCTTACTGCGGCAGCTATACATTTACCGTGATCATCGATAATCACTATGACAATAGCGATATTCGCGTAATGGCAAACGGAATCTTATTATCATATGTATCATCTGACGGCAACCGTTATACATATACGGTAAGCGGTATTATAGAAGATACGGTAATAGCAATTGAAAATGTTGCAAGAGATATTTACACAGTTGAATACATTGTTGACGGAATGACATTTAACAGCATTCAGGCTGAATACGGAACAATGTTAAGCAATCAGGCACCTCCGACAAAGGACGGATATGCATTTGTTTACTGGGCGAAAGCTGACGGAACGGAGTGGGCATTTGATACGGACATCGTAACCGAAAACATAACTTTAACTGCTGTGTGGGAAGAAATTTATCTGGCGGTGACTGTTCCCGACAACACAATAGGATATGTTGTTAATCCGTCGGGAACTGTTCAGGTACGTTATGGCGAAAGCCACACATTTACAATAACCGTAGATGAGGGTTACAATGGTGAATCGTTGATTGTAATGGCTGACGGTGCAGAGCTTATGCCTGTAAGTGAAGATTCATATACTTACACAATTGAATGTATTACTACAAATAAAGTTGTAACAATTCGCGGCATAGCACTTGATACATATGCACTTGAATACAAGACGGGTACTGAGGATTACGTTGCCAATATGCCTGCCGGTACAGCTAAAAAATATGCAGAGGATGTTATGATTTCCGACCTTATACCGAAAAGAACGGGTTACGAATTTGCAGGCTGGGCATACAGCGAAAACGGTAATATTCAATATCAGCCAAATGATGTTTTTTCCGATAATGCCGATACCGTGCTTTATGCAGTATGGACTCCTTGTGTATATTCAATAGAATATGTTACAAACGGCGGTCAGATTGTCGGCAATACTCCAAATGAGTATATCTTTGGTGAGGGCACTCTGCTTCCGACCGAACTTACACGTGACCAATATGTGTTTGCGGGCTGGTATGACAACGAAGCACTTGAAGGAACAAAGGTAACGGAAATAAAAGCAGTGGAAATGGGCAACAGAACATACTATGCCGCATGGAAAGCCGACACTATATCACTTTCAGACTGTGACATCATTTATGACGGAGAGAGTCATAACATTGAGTACAGTCTTGTTGACGAATATGTAATTCAGAGCTATCAGTGGTATTTTAAAGCAGTCGGAACGGATACCTATGCTCCTGTTGAGTCAGCTTCTGCACAGAGTTATGAGGTTAAAACGGTAGCCGACAGCGGAGAATACTATTGCTGTGTAGATGTTACCGATGAAAACGGTGTTATGTCACGCTTTGAAACTGAAAGGGCGATTGTCAATATTGAACCCTGTAAAGCTGAAATAACCGCAGCAAGTGTTTCAAAGACATATGACGGAGCTGAACTTACAAGTGATGAATTTACGGCAAAGGGGCTTGTAGCAAATCACAAAGCTGTTGTTGCTATGACTAAGGACAGCCTTATAATAAGTGCGGGCAAAGTTGAAAATGAAATTTCAAGTGTTGCAATTATCGATGCCGAAGGTGAAGATGTAACAATTAACTACAGTATAAGCATTATAAATGGTGTGCTTGAAATTAAACCTGCCCAAGCGGATGTAAGCGGTGTCACAATAAGTATAAGTATACATACAGCACTTGCCGAAAACAACCTTTATACAGTAAACGGCAGCACAGGCAGTGATACTCTGGCGCTTAATATCAGCAGTATAACAATTACCGATAAAGCCGGTAATAATATACCTGATATGAATACAATGATAAATACAAGCGGTAACTATACACTTGCAATAAGCTACAGCGGTTTTAGCGGCTTATTAAAGGATAATTACACAGGCAGAGGAACAGTTAATACAGCTGTTGCCGTTGTTGCCTCCACATCAGGAGGCGGCGGAGGAGGCGGCGGAGGTAGCAGTATAATTACTTCGACCGAAACCACCACCGAAATTTCAACAGAAATATCTGCTGAAAATACAACGGATGATACCTCTTCGCCAAATCCGGCAACTGCTGAAAACAGCGGCGAAAACAATGGTGAAAACGTCTTTGCTGATGTTTCCGATGTTCTTGAAACTGTTGAGCATTGCAAATACATAAGCGGATATGAAAACGGTACATTCCGCCCCGAAAACAGTATGACAAGGGCAGAGGTCGCTCAAATGTTTTACAATCTGCTTTTGGATAAAAATGCAACAGGTAATGTTAAATTTACCGATATAAACGGTAAGGAATGGTTTGCTGAGGCAGTGAATGTACTTGCTTCACGCAGCATAATTGCAGGCGATACGGCAGGAACATTCAGACCTAACGATTATATTACGCGTGCTGAATTTACGGCTATAGCAGTGCGTTTTACCAATACAGAATCAGACGGAACGCAAATGTTTGCCGATGTTATTAAAAACAGTTGGTATTATGATGCTGTTACGGCTGCTGTAAGCTATGGCTGGATAAGCGGATATCCCGATGGAACATTCAGACCGAATAACAATATATCACGGAGTGAGGTTGTGACGGTTGTAAACAATATGTTGGATAGATGTGCAGATAAAAAATATGTCGATGAAAACGCAGAATATTTAACAGGCTTCAATGATATTTCTGAAAATGCTTGGTATTATTACGATGTGATGGAAGCGGCAAATATGCACTCATATCAAAAAGCAGACAATGCGGAAGTTTGGAACAATTTAACCGCATAAGCTTGTTTCATACAGGAGCAATCCCAAAATTTATTAAAACCTCTAAACCGATGTGGATATTACAATCAGTTTGGAGGTTTTTTGTATAATTTAATTTCTGCTTTTAACCACCTTCTTAAAATCTATTATCTTTTTAAAAAAAGCCAACCCACAGTGTTTATCCTCTGTGAGTTGGCTTTTACAAACCGCACTTATTTGGTTTTTATTATAACCTTACCGTTTTCATAGTCCACATCAAAAGTTCCCGTTGTTTCAGATAAATCTCTGACGGATACATAGTTGCTGCCGTTTAGGTTAACTGCTCTGACAATTTTATCAATGCCATCTGCTTCAATCGCAAGCTCTTTGATGTCGTTATCGAGTGACGGCAGCTTTGTATCCGCATTATAGGAAACCTTAAAGCCTGCGTTTTCAAGCCCTCTGAGGTCAATGTAGTTTTTGCCGTCTTTAAGTATTCTGTTTATTTTTATGTTTTTTCCGTTTACGCTGATATTTGTTTCCGTTATCATTTCATCGTCCTCCTCAATTTCTGTCAGTCTGTTTTTAAATTTGTTCCAAGCGGAAGTATCACGCACATAAGGTTCGGGACAGATTTTACCTGTGACATCATAGTGTCTTCTTACATTTTCTGTAGGCACATTGTATTTTGCCATAAGGTACTTTACCAATTCCACAGCATTATCAACCGTTTTTTCCATAAAGTAATATTGACCATTACCATACTTTCTTGAACACATTTCAATGCCTATGCTGTTGCTGTTTCGGCAGTAAGGGTGCTTATAGCTGTTTGCTCCAACATGCCAAGCTATGTTTTTATCCTCCACACACTGCCATATTTCGTTTTCGTCCACAAAATAATGTGCGGATGCGTCCCTGTATACAGACTTGAAATAGCTTGTGTTGCCGTATGCCGTATCGCCGTTATTGGCTGTGTAGTGAATTACAATATACTTTACTCTGCTTATGCTGCCCGTTTCATAGTTTACAGTTGTAAGGTTCTTATTTTTAATGACACCTGTTATCATTTCGTACCTCCTTGTACCTCACAAATTGCGAGATATTGTTGTTTTTATTGTAGCACACTTTGCACAAGGAGTTAATTGTACAACAACCTTCGTTTTTTCGCCGAGGACTTATAAGTCCATTATGGATAAAAATCGAGTAGGTGGCTACCCATTAATTGAGCAGCTATATCTGCCACATTACTACAACTAATTCCGTATAGCTATTGGACTTTGACTTGTTTTACAGTCTTATCCTTAGTTGCAGCCTGATGTAATTTCTGTTCGTCAGACCAAAGCTTTGCCGCCGACTTTCTTCAGACTCCACCCCACGGTGGACGCTCTTGTCTTTAGCTATACACTTCCCACTATCGGGCGTGTTGGGACTTTCACCCGTTAGATTATGCCCGAATCGTGTGCACATAAAAAATAAGGTGGTGAGCATTGCTCACCACCTTATTAAAAGCCTACAGCCCTTTCGGATAATTCTTTATTATTCTTATACAGTTTATATTTATTATCCTTCAGTAATGCTTCAGTCAAGCCATATAAATCTTTATCCTCACCAGATTCAAACACGGCTACTTTGTATTTCTTAGTCTTATAATCTGCATACAATATCTTAAGACTATTTCTTATATCCTTATCCAATCCTTCCTTTTTGGTGAGCCAAATACTCACCAGCTTAATATTGTCATCAATTTGAATTTGCATAAGGCTCACCTCCTGTTTTAACATCAAAAGCTTTATTATTACATTAATGTACTATTGAATATAAATCCTTATTTATCCATAGCCATAATAATAGTATGTAAATATAAATCTTAAAATATACAAAAGCTTATAATAATAGATGTTAAATGGGTTGTAAATATTTAATATATATACTAATACTCATATTTGTATTATATCGCTAAAACAGCTAATATGCTGATTATTACATATGGTTATTTAGTTTTTATATGGTATACTATATGGTATACCATACCCTATACTCAGCGTGTTTGATTTCATATTTTAGTTATTCATATCTTTATATAAAAAACACCCTGCTTTGTTCAACAAATAAAAAAATAGGAAAGGTTATATTTCAAGCCTTTCCTAAATTTCTTCTATAATTCAATTTTAATCAAATCTTCAATACTTTTCTTGTTCCAAAATTAGCCATTTTTGTTACAGTGCTCTTGCCTGAACCATTA
>CAZZLN010000044.1:0-10886 GCA_964654945.1 uncultured Lachnospiraceae bacterium | reverse complement strand
TAATATTGAATTTATTTGTTTTTATATGTATAGTTCAATTTACTAATTACTTTGGAATTACCTCTTTTATTTCACTAAAAAAGCACCCTTTTCAGAACGCTAAGTTATTTATATTGAATTGTCAATTTGATTGAATATAGCTGCATTAAAACACATCATAACACACCATTATCATATCAAAAACACACGCGTGCGTTTTGTTAGGTTATTATCTTATAAATGATTTTGCACAATAACATATAGTGTCAATAAAAACACACAACAAAAAACATCAATCAACTGAACGTTCTAAACTAATTGATTGATGTCCTATTTTAATTATTTATACTGAATACTTTATCTGCATATGAATCATTACTTATGAAATTTATTATAAATAACTTGTGTAAAATATACAATCTAATTTTTTATAGTTATATCTGTGTATTATATGGATTATCAATATTCTTAATTATATTATTAATTAATAATCATTCAGCATATTATTTAATTCAACAATCCATTCAGGTCTGTAGCCATTAATGTATCTAAATTGTCCGTTCTTAATTTCAGCTACCTTAACAAATCCATTTTCATTATCATAAAAATTTATTTCATCACAATATGAAATTACCTCAATCAATGTATCAAACCTTTTGTTATATCTTTTTCTTACATCTTTTTCAGGAATATTATGACCGCCTTTGCATACTCTGTTGGCAATACGAACAAGGCTTTCTTCAGCACTGCTTAAGCCTATATAATAAAGAGTTACATAATAGCCCTGTTTTCTTGCTTGTTTTATAGTGGTTAATACAGTTCTGCCTGATAATGTTGTTTCTTGAGTAAATGAAATATTTTTATCTAAGCAATCTCTAATTTTTGCAACTGCAATTTTAGCAGCTTTAATCAAATCATTATTATTTTCTTTTGCTATTAAATCTGGATCAATTATGTGTCCAAGAGTTGCATTCTGTCCTTCAAGTACACCTCTTAAACTAGATTTACCCGTACCATTTACACCTGCAATTATTGTATAAATACTCATACCTATTCCTCCCATAACACATTGGTTATTCATTAGTTAAATTATATCACAGAGGAATATTATAATCAAGAAGATCCATTATGTATTCATTTGTTAAAGTGTCAATGATTGGTTACACTTTTTACCTAAAGAAGTTGTCAAGGGTAAAGTGGAGATTTTGTGAAGCAAAATACTACCTGACCTTGGAAATGGTGCATTTTTTTATAAGACTTATCAAAAATTGATATGAGCTATATGTACTATGTTCTTCATACATTTGTCTGTATGCCCATCTGCTGCATTCATCAACAGCTATGTATTCGTAATACTTCTTACCGTTTGTAATTCAATTATATCATAAAAAGTTGAACCTTACTTTTTTATTTTAAGTGTTACCTATCTATTGTACCTCAACAGTAAAAATTTTTAATTTTGATTAAACAAATGTTAAACATTTTTAGGTTTTCTTTTTTTACAGGGTCATCATCAAAAGTTATAATATCATTTTCAATTTATCATATTTCAGGCATATTCTCCTCATTAAGAATTTCTATTCCTTTTGATGCCAGTACTTTTTCGGCTGTTTCATTATCATCAACTCTAAATACAACATAGGCACCTGAATTTCCTGAAGCTGTAAAAGCATACATATACTCAATATTAATACCCTCATCACCCAAAGCTTCAAGAATTGTATAGAGTGAGCCTGATTCATCCTTCATCTTTACAGCAACAACATCTGTTATGGTAACAAGATAATCCTCGGAAAGGATTTCTTTAGCCTTATTTATATCAGTTACGATAAGCCTGAGTATACCAAAATCTTTAGTATCTGCAACACTCATTGCACGCAGATTAATACCTGATTTAGCTAATACCTTAGTAGTGTCCATAAGTTTGCAGGGTTTATTTTCAACAAATACAGATAACTGCTTAATAGCCATTTAATCACAGCTCCTTTCTAATTGCTTTTTCTTTCTTTCAGATATCATATATTAATCGTGCAGCTTACGATTATCAATAACTCTTACTGCTTTGCCTTCACTGCGGACTATTGATTTAGGCGGTACAAGATGTACCTTTGGTCCTATACCAAGCATTGTACGCATAGCTGCCTCCAGGGATTTTTCCATTGACTGAGTATCGCTAACCTTATCTGAAAATTGTGCAGGATCAAGTTCCACATTAATATCTAAAGTATCAGAGTTATTAACACGGTCAACAATAATTTTATAGTTTGGTGAATATCCTTTATTAATAAGTACAGCCTCTATTTGGCTTGGGAATACATTTACACCTCGGATAATAAGCATATCATCACTTCTGCCCATAGGTTTACTCATCTTAACATGAGTTCTGCCGCAAGAACACTTCTCTCTTGTCAGAATACAAATATCTCTTGTTCTATATCTCAAAAGAGGGAACGCTTCCTTATCAAGTGAAGTAAACACAAGTTCACCTTTCGTACCTTCAGGAAGAACTTCTCCTGTTTCAGGATCAATGATTTCAGCATAGAAATGGTCCTCATTTATATGCATACCGGTCTGTTCTGAACATTCAAAGGAAACTCCGGGGCCACTTGTTTCAGTAAGACCATATATATCATAAGCTTTAATTCCAAGGCTTTTCTCAATACTTCTGCGCATTTCTTCTGTCCAAGGCTCAGCACCGAATATACCTGCTTTGAGCTTGTTGTCTTCAGGCTTATATCCCGCATCTGCTAAAGACTCACCTATATATGCAGCATAGGATGGTGTACAACAAAGAATAGTCGAACCAAGATCCATCATAAACTGAATTTGTCTTTCCGTATTTCCTGATGACATTGGAAGAGTAAGACAACCAACCTTATGAGAACCGCCATTAAGTCCCGGTCCACCTGTAAACAAGCCATAACCATAGCAAACCTGACAAACATCTTCGTTTGTTCCGCCTGCGGCTACAATCGCTCTTGCACAACATTCTTCCCATATATCAATATCTTCCTGAGTATAGAATGCTACAACTCTTCTGCCTGTAGTTCCGGAAGTTGACTGTATACGCACGCAATTCTTAAGGTCGGTACCCAAAAGTCCATAAGGATAAGCTTCACGCAAATCTTCCTTAGATAAAAACGGAAGCTTCTTAATATCATCTACGCTTTTAATATCATCGGGAGTAACTCCTTTTTCATCCATAAGCTTTTTGTAGTAAGGAACATTGTCATAAACATGACGAACCTGCTTTACAATTTTCTTGTTTTGTATCTCAAGAATTTTTTCTCTGGATGCAGTTTCAATTTCAGGTTGGTAATATCTTTCCATCTTGCTCACCTTTCTTTAATATTTATTCAGCATTATAACCTAAAGTAAATGCCGTTTTATTAACTTCCACAAACTGAGGTTTAACACATTTTTCAATAGCAGAAAGCCATTTTCCCATAGGGATTTCAAAATATTTAGCAAGTCTGCCCATAAGTACTATATTAACCGACTTTGCATTTCCTGCCTCAGATGCAAGGCTTAAAGCGTCAATACTGTCAACATTTACACCCTTTGAGCTTAATTCCTCAAGAACACCTTGCGGATATTCAGCAACACCTGTTATAACAGGCATTGGGTCAATAGTCTGTGTGTTGACAACAATAGTGCCGCCCTTTTTAAGACAGGCAGCATGACGGGCAGCTTCAAGCTTTTCAAAAGAAACAATAAAATCTGCTTCACCTGCTGTTATTATTGGAGAATAAACTTTTTCTCCAAATCTAACATATGTAACAACTGAGCCGCCTCTTTGGCTCATACCATGAACTTCACTTACTTTAACATCATAGCCTTCATCTGTAAGTAAAGCACCTAAAAGCTTACTTGCAAGCAAACTTCCCTGTCCCCCTACACCAACTATCATTACATTTTTAGTATCCATTATTCTTTGCCTCCCTTTTCTATTGCACCAAATTTGCAAAGCTGTGTACATACCTCACATCCTACGCACTGTGTAAAATCTATAGAAGCCTTTTTATCCTTTATGCTTATTGCAGGACAGCCTATTTTCATACACATCTTACATCCAACGCATTTGTTGGTATCTACAGTTACAGGCGGTTTAGCTTTTACATATTTGAGAAGCATACATGGTCTGCGTGAAATTATTACAGAAGGTTCTGCTATTGAAAGTTCTTCCAAAACAGCATCTTCGCATTCCTTAAGGTTATATGG
Organism: uncultured Lachnospiraceae bacterium; assembly: GCA_964654945.1. Taxonomy (GTDB): domain Bacteria; phylum Bacillota; class Clostridia; order Lachnospirales; family CAG-274; genus HGM11788. Next base: position 6,686 of record CAZZLN010000044.1, on the reverse strand, counting down.
GTCAACAACCCTTACTCTATTAATACCGATAGCATGGCAAAGCTCTATTACATTAACTGCCGTTGCAGGCTCACCCTTAATATTATAACCTGTTGTAGGATTTTGCTGATGACCTGTCATACCGGTAATAGAGTTATCAAGAATTATAACTGTGGAATTTGAGCCATTATAGGCAATATCAACTAAACCTGTAATACCTGAGTGCATAAAGGTTGAGTCACCAATAACACATACGGTCTTATTTTCTGTTTCTGCTCCGCCAACCTTGTTAAAACCATGAATACCGGAAATTGAAGCACCCATACACAAAGTGGAATCAAGAGCAGAAAGCGGTGCTGAACCACCTAATGTATAGCAGCCAATATCACCTAATGTTGTAATCTTATTTTTAGAAAGAATATAGAATAAACCTCTGTGAGGACAACCTGCACACATAATAGGCGGACGAACAGGAATCATACTGTCAGCTGTAACAGTTTCAGGCAAAGGCATATTAAATTCCTTGCGAATGGTTGCCTGATTGTATTCACCTAAAGGTGAAAACATATCCTTACCTATACAATCAATGCCTAAGCATTTAATGTGAGTTTCTATAATACCATCAAGCTCTTCTATTACATAGAGTTTTTCAACCTTATTGGCAAAGTCTTTTATAATATCAACAGGAAGAGGATTAACCATACCGAGCTTAAGCACCGATACGCTATTTCCAAATACTTCCTTTACATATTGATAGCAGGTACCTGCACAAACAATCCCAATTTTTGTATCACCCATTTCTGCTCTGTTAAGAAAGCTTGTTTCTCCAAGTTCTCTGAGCTTAGCAGTCCTTTCTTCAACAAATGGATGACGCTTAATTGCATTTGCAGGTGACATAATATACTTCTGAGCTTTTTTCTCATAGGCAGGAAGCTCTTTTTCTATTCTATCCTCCATAACAACAGTGCTTTGAGTATGGGCGTTTCTTGTGCACATACGCACAATTACAGGAGTGTCATACTTTTCGGAAATATTATATGCTTCCTTTACAAATTGCTTTGCTTCTGAAGAATCTGCAGGCTCAAGCATAGGTACTTTAGCAGCAATAGCATAGTGTCTTGAGTCCTGTTCATTCTGTGATGAGTGCATTGCAGGGTCATCTGCTACAAAAATTACCAATCCGCCGTTAACTCCTGTATATGAAAGTGTAAAAAGAGGGTCTGCCGCTACATTAAGACCAACATGCTTCATTGCACAGGCACTGCGTGCCCCTCTTAATGAAGCGCCAAAAGCTGTTTCTAATGCAACCTTTTCATTTGGTGCCCACTCACAATAAATTTCATCATATTTTGCTGCAAATTCCGTAATTTCTGTAGACGGAGTTCCGGGATAGCTTGAAACCAGCTTTACCCCTGCCTCATAAAGACCACGGGCAATAGCTTCATTGCCAAGCATAAGTTTTTTGTTCATATAATTTATCTCCTTTCAATTTTTAACATTCTGTATATTGCAGTTAAGAATATTTCAGAAAGTTAAAACCTGTTGCTATGCTGTTTTTAAATTTCAGCTTAACACTAATAAAGAATTTACTTGCCTAAACTGTCAGTTATTTCTACAGTTTTTGTATCATTATAGCATTCGAACATATCTTCTACATTATTTGGAAGGGTATTCTGTGTAAATGCACTGATTATAGGCACAAATATAAGTCCGCCTACCATAGCAAATACTCCTGAATACAAAGAATTTTTAAATACAAAACTCAATACAGGAATTGTTGAAACATCTATAAGTTTAAGTGAAACTATAAGCTGAAATACTTCAAGACCTACACCAAATATAAATGAAAATATAACTGCAGCCTTTGTTGTTTTCTTATAGTAAAGTCCATAAAGGAACGGAGCTAAAAACGCACCTGCCAAAGCACCCCATGATATACCCATCATTTGAGCGATAAATATATTTTTTGACTTTGCCTGGAAAATTGCTATAACAGCAGAAATAATTATAAATACTACTATAAAAAGACGCATAATAAACATCTTTTTCTTTTCATCCATTTTATTTTTAGTAAGAGGTTCAATAAAGTCAAGGGTAACTGTTGAACCACTGGTAAGTACTAATGATGAAAGAGTTGACATTGATGCTGAAAGAACAAGCATAATTACTATTCCAATAATGATGGAAGGAAGTGTTGAAAGCATTGTCGGAATAACTGCATCAAAGCCGTCAGCCTTGACATCAATATTATAAAGTCTGCCAAATCCTCCAAGGAAATAACATCCTCCTGCAACTATAATTGCAAATAATGTTGAAATAACTGTGCCCTTTTTTATGGAATCTTCATTTTTAATAGCGTAGAACTTACCAACCATCTGAGGGAGTCCCCATGTACCTAAAGAAGTCAAAAGAACAACAAATAAAAGGAATGTAGGATCGGGTCCCAAGAAAGAAGAATAGGCTCCCTGCCAGCCTGCATCACCTGTCTGTGAAGCTAAAGCCTTTGTAGCTTCTACAAGACCTCCATTGTTGTTAAGTACAGCTAAAATAACAAGAACTATGCCCACAAGCATAATAAAACCCTGAATGAAATCATTTATAGCTGTTGCCATATATCCGCCTATAATAACATAAACACCTGTAAGCACAGCCATAACTATAACGCATACTGAATAATCAATAGAATTAAATGCCATAGAAAACAAACGGGAAAGTCCATTATAAAGTGAAGCTGTGTACGGAATAAGAAATATAAATGTTATAAATGAAGCAGCAACCTTAAGTCCTTTTGAATTAAAGCGTGCGCCAAAAAAGTCAGGCATTGTTTTTGAAGAAAGGTACTGAGTCATAATACGAGTTCTTCTGCCCAATACACTCCAAGCTAAAAGTGAGCCTATAAAGGCATTTCCAAGACCAATCCATGTAGATGCAAGTCCAAAGTTCCAACCAAATTGACCTGCATATCCTACAAATATAACTGCTGAAAAGTAGGAAGTACCAAATGCAAATGCACTAAGCCAAGGACCTACTGAACGCGAACCAAGAACAAATCCATTAACATCAGTTGCGTGCTTTCTTGAGTGAATACCTATACCTATCAAAATAGCAAAAAAGCAAATGATAAGTATTGATGAAATAATCATTGTAGTCATAATTTTAAATTCTCCTTATTGGTTATTACTTTAGTCAGATTTGATTTGGTCGATAACAAAATGTTCTGCACCATAAATTTTACGAAGCTTAGGCTTTTCAATTTTTCCCGTAGGATTTCTTGGAACATCAGCAAATATAATCTTCTTTGGGCGTTTATATCTAGGCATACCCTTGCAGAAGTTGTTAATTTCATCCTCTGTGCACTCACATCCGTCCTTTATCTTGATAATAGCTACAGCTATTTCACCAAGTCTTTGGTCAGGCAAACCGATAACTGCCACATCACTTACTTTACTGTTTCCACGAATAAAGTCCTCAATTTGTACAGGATAGAGGTTTTCACCACCTGTTATTATAACATCCTTTTTACGGTCAACAAGATAAACAAATCCGTCCTCATCCTGCATTGCCATATCCCCTGTAAAAAGCCAACCGTCTTTAAGTGTTTTTTCTGTTGCTTCAGGGTCATTATAATAACAGACCATAACACCATTGCCCTTTAAGCAAAGCTCACCTACTTCGCCCTGCTTAACTTCATTATCCTTTTCGTCAACAATTTTAATTTGCCAGCCGTAGCCTGCCACTCCTATAGCACCAACCTTATGTATGTTTTCAACACCTAAATGAACAGCACCCGGTCCTGTTGATTCTGAAAGACCATAGTTTGTATCATATTTATGATTAGGAAAATAATCCAGCCAATGCTTAATAAGACTTTTGGGAACAGGCTGTGCACCTATGTGCATAAGCCGCCACTGTGAAAGCTCATAATCCTCTTTGTTAAGCCTGCCTGAATCAAGGTCATTTAAAATATCCTGTGCCCATGGAACAAGCAGCCAAACAATGGTACATTTCTCTTTTGAAACGCTGTCTAAAATGAATTCAGGCTTTGTTCCTTTAAGCAAAACAGCCTTTGAACCACTTACAAGAGAGCCGAACCAATGCATTTTTGCTCCTGTATGATAAAGGGGCGGTATGCAGAGGAAAACATCATCATGAGTTTGAGAATGATGGTTTTGCTCAACAACAGCTGCGTGCATTAATGCCCTGTGTCTATGCAATATAGCCTTTGGAAAACCTGTAGTACCGGATGAAAAATATATTGCTGCATAATCATCTTCCATAATATCAAGGTTTAAATCAGTACTGCCGAAATCTGCTGTAAGCGTCATATAACTTTCAGCAAAGGACGGGCATCCGTCTCCAACATAAAGGAGCAAACGGTTAGTGCTTATTTCATCTGCAATTTCCTCAACTCGACCTATAAATTCAGGACCAAATACAAGCATATCTGATTCAGACAGATCAAGACAATATTTAATTTCATCAGAGGAATAACGGAAGTTCATGGGAACCGCAATGGCACCTGTTTTTAATATTCCAAAATAAATGGGCAGCCACTCCAGACAGTTCATTAAAAGTATGGCAACCTTATCCCCCTTTCCTATTCCACGGCTAATAAGGGCATTGGCAAATCGGCTTGCCTTTTCATTAAAAACGCCCCATGTAATTTCTCGACGATAGCTTGTTCTTTCTGTAGGCTGAACCAATTCATAATCTCGCCAAGTCAGCCTTCTTGTTTCATCAAGCTCAGGATTAATCTCAACAAGGGCGACTTCGTCTTTGTAATCCTTGCTGTTTCGTTCCAATAAATCAATAATTGTCATCAAATCACCTTTTAAAATAAAAATATTTGTGTTATACTAACTTATACAATGATATAAATAAGCCTGTAAGGTTTAGTAGGAGGTAACAAATGATAATAGATTTTCATACTCATTCATTTCCGGATAAAATCGCAGCACAAGTAATAGCAAAGCTTGAAAAACAGGGAGGAGTGCCATCTTATAGAGAAGGAACTCTTTCCTCACTTAAGGAATCCATGAAAAAGGCCGGTATATCCTATTCTGTAGTATTGCCTGTCGCAACTGCGCCAAGACAGGTTAAAACCATAAACCAATTAGCTGCAGAGCTTAATGGTAAGGAAGGGATTATATATTTTGGAGCCATACACCCTGACAGCGAAAACATTGAAGAAATCCTTGACGGAATAAAAGCTGCCGGACTTTCCGGAATTAAAATTCATCCCGACTACCAAGGTGTTCATTTTGATGATCCCCGTTTTATAAAAATTATGGAAACCGCAGCCAAAAGAAATCTTATTACAGTCACTCATGCAGGTGTAGATGTAGGATATCCCGATGATATTCTTTGTACGCCTGATATGGTTTTAAATGTCCTTGATAAACTTAAAGGCATTATTGACAATAAGCTTGTGCTGGCGCATTTAGGCGGCTGTGATTTGCCTGATTTAGTTATGAAAAAGCTGGTCGGTAAGCCTGTTTATATGGATACTGCTGTTGTTTTAGACAGATATCCGGATAAGGCACGACAAATCATTCTTGCACACGGTGCAAAGAAAATTCTTTTTGCAACAGATTCGCCTTGGGCAGATCAAAAAAAATATGTAGATTTAATTAAAAGCTTTGGCTTTGACAATAATACCCTTGACCTTATATATTCAGATAACGCAAGAAAATTGCTTAATATCTAAAGTATACAATATAAAGCTGCACTTTGCTGAATGCTTAAGTTGCTTTTAATATCAAAAATAAGTTATATATTGTCATATTATATCATATTTAACAATATATATCAAGTATTGTACGCTCTTTTTATGCAATTTATTACGAAATTTATTATACAACAACAAACAGTAAAGCAAATTAACACAAAAAAATGTTCCATTTGGAGTCAAAATCAGTTAAATTTAAGTACTCAAACTTTAAAAACAAATTTGACCTAAATGGAACAAAATAATGAAAATGTAAAACCCGGGAGTTTAACAGTTAAAAACTAAAAAACGGCTTTAAAGTCAGCAAATTGCCCTGTTTTTTTGCATAATGTTCTCCGGTATGTGATATAATAGTATTGCCTGTGATTTATTTATGAAGGTATCAACACCAAATCAAAAAATGCAGAATTATTTTATATTACAAAATATCCAAAAACCAAGCAAATATAAATAAAAATTTTTAAGCTTAAAAATTTTAAAAATTACCATAATTCATTAAATTGGCAAAATTGCCTGTAGTCCTCTTATAATCGATAATACAGGCGATTTTTTATTCTATAAAGTGTTAAAGATGGGATTTTACAACATATGTGAATTTTGTCAAGTTGTATTTGAGTTGTCGCATTTATTCCACTATCTATTGGCAACGAGCCTCTGCAGCTGTGGTTTAGAACAGCTGCAGGCAGATACCCTTAGGGGTGTGCTGTCCTGCAAAAAGCATACCTCAGCTGCCCTCATTATCAATAGCTTTCGCAGCATAAATCTAGCTTTTCTTAATATTGAGGGTTAATTTTTGCTATGCGTTCTTCAAAACAGATTTCAAGCTATGCCCTGATTTTACCCAATCCTGTATATGCTCTGTCCATTTACGTGTTATATCCATAGCCGGCAAGGTAAAGCATTTTTAAAAGGCTGTCATATGCAGGAAATACACCTTTATTTTTAGTAACCTTTCTAAGCTGTCGGTTAAAGCCTTCAA
>CAZZLN010000043.1:0-18167 GCA_964654945.1 uncultured Lachnospiraceae bacterium | reverse complement strand
CAAATAACAGAATGTTTATTCCTTTCAGAGCATTGGGTCAGGCACTTGGTGTAAGCGTTGACTGGGATTCTGATACTAAGACAGCCGTTTACAAAACCAATTGATAAATAAAAAAGTATTTTTCAATTTATAAAAACAGAGGAGCCGATACAGCAGTTAATTGCCGTATCAGCTCCTTTTTTAATGTGACTGTTCCCTGATTATCAGCCTAAGCTGACAGTCATATCCATCTGCTTAAATCTTTTATCTCCAATATTATACAGAGATACAAGGGAATTGTCGCAATAATTTATGTTATACTCTCCAATTTTGTTTGAGGTTTTTTTATCCTCAATATAATTCTGAAATTCTGTGACAAGCTTATCACAGCTATTTACACCAAGTGCAGATAAAGTGTTTATTAAGCTCTCTTTGTTTTTATCTGTAAGCTTGTTTTCCATATAAGAAATTTTAAGTCCTATAATATGCAGTTTGACAGCCTTATTATTATCTATATATGCTATTATTTTTACAGGAAAATTATTTATATTTGCATACACATTATTATAGTAAAGTGAAAATATTGAGTGTTTGTCAGGGTTGCATATAATATACTCATCATTTTCAAAATCGAGCCTGTCATATTGTCCGTTTATGGTTCCGTCTGAATAATTCATATTGCAGCCTGATATTTTGTTAATTAAATCAATATAATTTTCAGGAATTTTACAATTGTTATTATATGTTTCCGTAAACCTATTATCTCTGACGAAAAACAGGTGATTTTTTCTGTCAATATAAACAACAGCAGTTCTGTCTTCATCTGCAGGATATTCAGCTTTTTGAAGTATTGTAATATCGGATTGTTCAAGCTTACTGTAATCAATTGTATTGAAAAATTCATCTATGTCTGTTCCTTTAAAATTCATTGCTTTGCCTTTTTCTTCAAGATACAGCATTTTGCCTTGTTTATCGGAACTTACATTTTCATTTGTTTTAATGCCGCAGCCGCTTAAAAGCACAAGAGATAATATAATATAAACAAATTTTTTCATAATTTCACCCCCTGCTTCTTTAATATAATTAATGTTACTGCAAAGGCTGTGCCGCCAAAAACTATGAATGTAATTATTTTAGCTATAAAAGATTCTAAATATATCATCTGAAGCCCTAAAAGACCAAAAAATACTGTTATAAGCAAAACAAATATTTTTCCATAAACCTTATTGCATAATATGCCTGTATCTTCTGCTGAATTTCCTCTTGATGCAACCACAAAGAATATAGCTGCAAGCACAGTATAAAATATATAGGTCGGAAGCTCAAAATAAGTTGGATTTCCCATACTGATATGGAAATACTCATTGCTGTATACATTTGTCATAAGTGAGTGCATATTATCAGAAAAATATATAAGCAGATACCTGTACAGAGTAGGGTGAGCATACATATTAATATGATTAGAAATCAAAGCAGGCGTAAAAAGTATTAAACCGCCGAATATAAGTCCTATTGTCTTGCTATTTGTTTTATACTGTAAAAATATAAGCAAATAGTAGCTGAACAGATATATTATATAAACAAGAACAATATGTAAAAATAAATCAAAACCCTTAGGCAGGGTTAAGCTGCCGTCAGTTATTGAAAGTATTTCATCATATACAAATCTGTAGTCATTAAATATTGAAAGTGATGAAGCCGAAAAATATAAAAATACAAGAGTTATAAATAATGTGCCTACAAATATTTTTGTATAATGAAGCTCCTTTTTGCTGTAGGGCAGAGAACACCACAAATTGGTTTCTGACGAAAACTGAAAGAACACAAGGGCAAAAAGCCATAGAAGATTTATTTCACTGAAATTTGGATAAAATCCTCTTAATTCAATATAAGAAATAGTATTATTGTTGTTTATAAGTGTTGAATAATCATTTAAAATATCTTTGTTATAACCTGTGACAGACACAATATATACAGCAGCAATCGTCAGCACAAAAAGCCAAATTACCTTTTTTATTTCTGATTTAAAAAGGGTTTTTATTCTGTTATCCATCAGCTCACCTCCTATTTATAGTAGTTATATAAACTTCTGAATAATTTGTTGGATATTGCAATACATACCAACACAAGAATTACTGCTGAAGTTTGTGATATGTACAAATCATAAAATACTGTAATTACATAAAACAGTGAAAAGCCGCCTATAAATGACACAAGTATTGAAAAAGGAATATAAAGCCTTTTAAAGTAAAACATTCTTCCTATGTTCGAATAGTCAATATATTTGTTTATCACACCGCTTATAATAAATATAACTATACTGTAAAACAACAGGGAATTAACATTATAGCCAAATAAAACAAATTCAAGAATATCATCTATAAAAACAATAAAATTTATTTTGTCGACCAATAATATTTCTAAAAATTCCGCAATTCCCTCTACAGCAAATACAGCACATAATAATGCTCCAATCGGAAAAATAAGAGCTAATCCGACAACACCTATTAAATTAACTGACAGAGTTAATGCTGCAGCCATACATATAAAAACAATAAAATATATGTGCATTTGTTCAAATATATCAATGCTGTTAGGATTAAAAATATTATTAAGCAAACCTCTATATTCATAAAAATAGCTGATTATGAGCTGAAATATTATAACGGCTGCTACAAACAATACTGAAAGAATTGTTTTAAACATATAAGCATTAGTTGTTTTCAAAGGCAAAAAACGTATAAATATTCCTGTTTTTTTATTCCTGTCCCTATAGAGAAAAAACATCAGTATATATACAGCTACATAATCAAGTATAATAAACTCATTTATATATTCATAAAAATCTCTGTTATGTATGTAAATAAAAAATACACTAAAAAGCACAACTACAGCAAAAAGTATTATTGTATTTTTTAAATAATTTTTATAAACTGAATTCATATATTATACCTCCTTGTTTTCGGAAGTATATATAAATATTTCCTCCAGGCTCATTCCTATTTCTTCGACTATAACTGCACCCATATCATATAGCTTTTTTTCAAATTCCAATGAATAATTATCGGTTATAATATGTTTTATACTTCCTATGGTTTCAATATGTATAATATCTTTTATCTGTGATAAATCAACATCATTTTTAAATACTGCCTGTAATTTTCTTATTTTGTTTTTAATATCGCTTATACTGCTTTGATATTTAATTGCTCCATCGTTTATTATAGTAATGCCATCACACAGCTTTTCAAGCTCTCCTAAATGATGAGATGATATAAGCACAGTGCATTTTCTTTCTTCAACTTCGCAAATAAGTATATCCATTACCTGCTTTTTAGCAATGGCATCAAGTCCGTTTGTAGGCTCATCAAGTATAAGCACATCAGGATTATAGGATATATTCAGCATAAGAGCAAGCCGCATAGTCATACCCTTTGAAAGCCGGCTTATTCTTCTGTCTAAGGGCAGAGTAAATATTTCATTAAGCTTGTTGAATTTATATTCATCAAATGTTTTGTACACTCCTTTGTAAAAATTAATCATATTACTTACTGTATATGTAGGAAAATAATTGCAGCTGTCGGCAACATATCCTATTTTAGACTTTACGGCAGGATTGTCATATACATTTTCTCCGTCAATTAACACCATTCCTTCTGTTGGTTTATACACACCTGTTGCACAGTGAATTATTGTAGTTTTTCCTGCTCCGTTTTTACCTATAAGACCATGAATAGTACCCTTTGGCACATTTATTGATACATTATCAACTGCTCTATGGTTTCCATAGTTCTTAACAAGATTTATAATCTTAATCATATTATCCCTCCAGTTCATTAAGAATATTTTCAATTTTTTCAATTATTACATCTTTTTTTACTCCCATTAGCATAAGCTGAGTTAGAGCAGGTCTTATATTTTCAAGCTGCTCTGATATATCAATGCTTTTATTTTCCTCTTGTGAGGCTATAAAGGTACCTTTGCCGGAAATGGTTTTTGTAATTCCCTGTCGTTCAAGCTCCTGATATGCTTTTGCAACGGTATTAGGGTTTATCTGAAGCATAGCTGCAAGCTTTCTTACAGATGGCAGCAAATCATCAGCCTTTAAATAACCCTTTACGACATTTTCTTTGATACTGTTTATTATCTGCTCATATATAGGAATACTGCATTTCAAGTTAATATCTATCAATCTATCACCTCCTACTGTACTATGTATTATAGTACACAATACATATTTTGTCAATACTTAAATAAATTAGTTGAAATTTTGACATTTTTCTATTATAATTAAATTGACATATTATCAACTATTGATTTCATAATTTAAGAAACAGAGGTAATATTATGGAGAGATTTAAATTAGGTATTGATATTGGTTCAACCACAATTAAATTAATTGTTTTAGATGAAAATAATGATATTTTATTTAAGGAATACAGACGTCACCTGTCAAATATTCAGGAAACGCTTCTTGACCTTATTAAACAAGCAGAGGAGAAGCTTGGAAATATTGCTTTTTCTGCTATGATTACCGGCAGCGGAGGATTGTCTATTGCCCAATGGATAGGAATTCCTTTTTTACAGGAGGTTGTTGCAGTCAGCAATGCTATTGATTATAAAGCGCCAAGAACTGATGTGGCGATTGAAATAGGCGGAGAAGATGCTAAAATCATTTATTTTAAAGGCGGTCTTGAACAGAGAATGAATGGTATATGTGCAGGCGGCACAGGTTCATTCATAGACCAAATGGCATCACTTTTACAGACAGATGCTATGGGACTTAATGAGTATGCTAAAAATTATGAAGTAATTTATCCTATAGCTGCACGCTGCGGTGTATTTGCAAAAACCGATATTCAGCCTCTTATTAATGAGGGTGCTGCAAAATCGGATTTAGCTGTTTCAATATTTCAGGCAGTAGTAAATCAGACTATAAGCGGACTTGCCTGCGGTAAGCCTATAAAGGGCAATGTTGCATTTTTAGGCGGACCTTTGCATTTTCTTACTGAATTAAAAGCAAGATTTATAGATGTGCTTAATTTAAAAGATGATGAGGTTGTTGAACTTGATAATTCACATCTTTTTGCCGCTATGGGTTCTGCCCTCACTTCCGATGACAGCAAGATTTTTACATTTGACCGGCTTATTAATAATTTAAGCGGTGAAAAACATCTTACAATGGAAATAAACAGACTTGAGCCTCTTTTTAAATCACAGGAGGAATATGATGAATTTAAAGCCCGTCATGACAAGGCTATGGTAAAAAAAGGCAGCCTTGAAAACTACAAGGGTGATGTGTTTCTTGGCATAGATTCAGGCTCTACAACATCAAAGCTTGCTTTAATAGGAGAAAACGGAGATTTGCTTTATTCTTTCTATGCAGGCAATGAGGGAAGTCCTCTTAAAATGGTATCCAAGGCTTTGAAACATATATACAGTATTCTGCCTGATGGGGTTTCAATAAAAAATTCCTGTATCACAGGATATGGCGAGGGTCTTATAAAAGAAGCTCTTATGGTGGATATAGGAGAAATTGAAACTGTTGCTCACTATAAGGCTGCTGCATTTTTTGACCCTAAGGTTGATTTCATTCTTGATATTGGCGGTCAGGATATGAAATGTATAAGAATTAAAGATGGTGTTATTGACAGTGTTCTTTTAAATGAAGCTTGTTCTGCCGGCTGCGGTTCTTTTATAGAAACCTTTGCAAGAAGTCTTAATCTTAGTGTAAGGGATTTTGCAAAGATAGCTCTTTTTGCAAAAAGTCCTATTGACCTTGGCTCAAGATGCACAGTGTTTATGAATTCGAGAGTTAAACAGGCACAAAAAGAGGGTGCAGAGGTAGCTGATATTTCTGCGGGACTTGCATATTCGGTTATTAAAAATGCCCTTCAAAAGGTTATTAAGGTTACCGACCCGACAGATTTAGGAAAGCATATTGTAGTTCAGGGCGGTACTTTCTATAATGAGGCAGTTTTAAGAAGCTTTGAGCTTATTTCCACAAGAGAAGCTGTCAGACCTGATATAAGCGGTATTATGGGTGCATTTGGCTGTGCCGTAATTGCAAAGGAAAGATTTAAGGAGGGCTATAAAACTACTCTTTATACTGCTGAAGATATTGAAAATATGCAGGTTTCCACTACATTCACAAGATGCAAGGGCTGTGGAAACAACTGCCTTTTAACCATAAACAAATTCAACGGAAACAGAAAATTTATTTCAGGCAACAGATGCGAAAGAGGTGCAGGGAAAACTGTAACTACAGGCTGTGTGCCTAACCTTTTTGAATATAAATACAACAGACTTTTCAATTATGTTCCTTTAGCACCTGAAAAAGCTAAAAGAGGTGTTGTGGGAATTCCAAGAGTGCTTAATATGTATGAGGATTATCCTTTCTGGTTTACTTTCTTTACTGAGCTTGGATATAGTGTTAAACTTTCTCCAAAGAGCAGCAGAAAGGTTTATGAAAAGGGTATAGAATCCATACCTAGTGAATCTGCCTGCTATCCTGCAAAAATAGTACATGGGCATATTAAATCTCTTATTGATGATGGCGTAAAATTTATATTCTATCCTTGTGTTGCTTATGAAAGAAAGGAAATAGCAGGTGCAGACAATCATTTTAATTGTCCTATTGTAACAAGCTATCCTGAAAATATTAAGAATAATGTTGAAGAAATAAGAGAATTAAATTTAGATTACAGAAATCCTTTTTTCTCTTTTGAAGATGAAGAATATCTTGCAAAACGACTTGTTGATGAATTTCCTGAAATTTCTAAAGACGAAATTAAAAAAGCGTGCAAACGTGCATGGAATGAGCTTTTATCCTTTAAAGATGATATAAAGGCAAAGGGTGAGGAAATTCTTGAAATAGTAAAAGAAAATGATATGACAGCTGTGGTTCTTGCAGGCAGACCATATCATCTTGATCCTGAAATTAATCATGGTATACCTGAGCTTATGGTTAGCTATGGTATTGCAGTTTTAACAGAGGATAGTGTCAGCCATTTAGGTGCTGATAAGGTTCCAAGACCTCTTAATGTTATGGATCAGTGGGCATATCATTCAAGACTCTATGCTGCCGCAAGCTTTGTGAGAGAACAGGAAAATATTGAGCTTGTTCAGCTTAACAGCTTTGGCTGCGGGCTTGATGCCGTTACTACTGATGAGGTTAATGATATTTTAGCAGGTTCAGGAAAGATTTACACCTGTCTTAAAATAGATGAGGTAAGCAATCTTGGCTCTGTAAGAATAAGAGTTCGTTCTCTTTTAGCTGCTCTTGCTGAAAGAAAGCAGAAAAACTTTAAGCCCCATAAAGCAGCTGCACCAAAGCCAAGAGTTGTATTTACAAAAGAAATGAAGAAAAATCACACTATTCTTATGCCTCAGATGTCACCTATACATTTTGATATGGCACAGGAAGCATTTAAGGCAGCAGGCTACAACATTGTGCTTATGCCGGCTATTGATAAGGAATGTGTGGATATAGGTCTTAAATATGTTAATAATGATGCCTGTTATCCTGCTCTTATTACAGTAGGTCAGCTTTTAAAAGCATTAAAGTCAGGTGATTATGACCTTAACAATACATCTTTGATGATAAGTCAGACAGGCGGTGGCTGTCGTGCTACAAATTATATTGGATTTATAAGACGTGCTCTTAAAAAGGCAGGACTTGAAAATATACCTGTTATCTCAATAAGTGCAAGCGGTATTGAGAAAAATCCCGGCTTTAAATACAGTAAAAAGCTGATATTCGGTCTTTTACAGGCAGTGCTTTTTGGTGACTTGTTTATGAGAGTTCTATACAAAACAAGACCTTATGAAAAAGTAAAAGGCTCTGCCGATGCCCTTTATAAAAAATGGAATGAAGAATGTAAAAAAGCAGTTGTTAAGCCAAGCAGAAGTAAGTTTATATCTATTGTAAATGCTATTATAAGGGATTTTGACGAGCTGGAGCTTGATGAAAGTATTGTTAAGCCAAAGGTAGGTGTTGTAGGTGAAATTCTTGTTAAATTCCATCCTACAGCAAATAATGACATAGTTACACTTCTTGAAAACGAGGGCGCAGAGGCAGTAGTGCCTGACCTTATTAATTTCTTTACATACTGCCTGTATAATGCAGAGTATAAAGAAAAGTGCTTTGGTATGAGTTCAAGTGCAACCTTTGTTTCAAATCTTGGTATTAAATTTGTTGAATGGTACAGGCGACCAATGAGTGATGCTCTTGAAAAAAGCAAGAGGTTTGAACGGCCTTGCGATATAGCTGAACTTGGTGATATGGCTAAGGATATTGTCAGCCTTTGCAATCAGACCGGAGAGGGCTGGTTTCTTACTGCTGAACTGGTTGAGCTTATTCATAGCGGTGTACCAAACAATATTTGTACCCAGCCTTTTGCGTGTTTGCCTAACCATGTAACAGGAAAAGGTGTAATTAAAGAATTAAAGAGAAGATTTACTGACAGCAATATTGTTGCGGTTGATTATGACCCCGGTGCAAGTGAAGTTAATCAGCTTAACAGAATTAAGCTTATGCTTAGTACCGCTGAAAAAAATCTTAAAAAACAACAGAATTGTTAATCATAATTACCGATAAATTTGATGGTTTGTACTGCACCTATAAGAAACATTATTATACTATGGATAAAATGTGAAAATAAAATATAAATATTGACATAAAGAACTTTTATGGTATAATTAATATATACAGGTATAAAGACGTACAAAACACTATACAGTATTTTGTGCGTCTTTTTTATTAAAAAAGGAGTGAGGATATGAGGCTTATTCATGAACAAAAAGAAAGGGTTAATGAAACTCTTGACAGATACGGCGTTAAGTTCAGCTTATACAAAGATGGGAAATTTATTGAACAGCTTTTTCCTTTTGATGCAATACCTAGGATAATTGAAGCAAAGCAGTTTCAAAAGCTTGAAAGAGGGCTTATTCAGAGAGCCTGTGCTTTAAATTTGTTTTTGAATGATATTTATTCCAAAAGGTGCATTATAAGAGATAATGTTGTTCCTGAGGAATTTGTGTATAATGCTCCGGGTTTTTTGCCTGAATGTATGAATATTGTGCCGCCTGAAAAAATTTATAATCATATTTCGGGCATTGACCTTGTTGAAGCACCTGAGGACTGGTATATTCTTGAGGACAATTTGAGAGTGCCGTCAGGTGCAAGTTATCCTATGATTGCAAGGGATATTACAAGAAAAATATCTCCTGAAACATTCCAGGAAAACAAAATTGAGGATAATAGAAATTATCCTAAACTTCTTGCAGATATGTTTAATGATGTCAACTGCGGAGGCATAACTGTTGTGCTTACACCGGGAAGATACAATTCAGCGTTTTTTGAACATTCATATCTTGCTGAAAAAACAGGTGCAGTTCTTGCTTTTCCTGAAGATTTAGAGGTTGTAAATGATATTGTGTATTACAAAACCTTTAATTCAAGACATCAGAGAGTAGGCGCTATTTACAGAAGGTTATCTGATGATTATCTTGACCCTATGACATTTTTGCAGGAATCTGCAATTGGCGTTCCTCATCTTATGGAGGCTTACAGAAAAGGAAATGTTGCAATAATAAATGCACCGGGTAATGGTGTGGCTGATGATAAAGGTATTTATTATTTTGTGCCGGCAATGATTAAATATTATCTCGGTGAAGATGCAATATTAAAAAATGCTCCTACATATGTTCCTTTCTATGAAAAGGATATGAAATATATTATGGATAATATAGAAAAGCTTGTTATAAAAGATGTTAGTGAAGCCGGAGGGTATGGAGTAATATTCGGACGTGACCTTACAAAAGAAAAGCTTGCAGAGCTTAAAGATATTATAACTTACAATCCAAGAAGATTTATTGCTCAGGAAATTATTAATTTTCTTGACCTTGATATTCTGGATGATGACGGTGTAACAAAAGTACCAAGAAAGGCTGATTTAAGAGCCTTTGTAATTCATGGAAAAGATATAAAGGTCTGGAAGAGCGGTCTTACAAGATATTCCAGAAAACCTGATTCTTTTGTAGTAAATTCATCACAAGGAGGAGGCTTTAAGGACACATGGATAATGTATCAGTAAACAAGGCAAACTGCCTTTATTGGCTGGGAAGATATGCAGAGAGAGCATATAAAATCTCTCAAATCATAACAGAATTTTATGACAGAATGGTTGATTTTGAAGAAAATGCTTATGACGATTTTTGTGCTAAGCTTGGTCTGGATTATAAATTCAATAATAAAGAGGAATTTTTAAAGACAATGATTACAGATAAAAACTGCACATCAAGTGTTGCTTATTCTCTTGGTATGGCTTATGACAATTCAATTGTTTTAAGAGAACAGATTGACACTGAAACTGTTGCCTATATTCAGCTTGCATATAACAATGTTTTAAGATCATTTAATGATGAATGCAGAGTTTTTGATTTGCAGAAAGTTATTGATAACCTTATGAGCTTTTGGGGTGCAGTTGATGATTATATTATTGACGATAGTGTAAGAGATACTGTTAAAATCGGAAAATATATTGAAAGATTAGATCTTTTCTATCGCTTTGGCAGAAATTCTTATAAAATTGATGGCTGTAAAAGAAGACTAAGCCGTTACATAAAACATATTGATTCTGAAAATAATTGTAATGACCTTGAAGAATTGTTTGCACAGGAAAGTGATCCTGATTTTGAAAAAATTGAAGCCTGTGTAAACAGACTTTTAAAATAAGAGGTGATGCTATGAAAAGATATGAATTTGATTTTACAACTAAAATAACATTTGATTTACCTATTATAAATCATAATTTTGTGCTTAAATGCCTGCCTAAGGATACTGTTTTTCAGAGAATATACGATATAAAAATCACCTTAGAACCTGAATGCAGCTATTCTATAGGCGAAGATTCCTTCGGAAACAAAACTATTAACGGCACAATCAATAAAGAGCATAATAAATTTGCCTTTTCAGTAAAGGGCAAGGTTCTTGCAAGTCACTATAAGCTTATGGAAGATCTTGAAAAAATTTATCTTTATGAAAGTTCCGGAACAAAAGCAAGTGATGAAATTATACAATTTTTTAAGGGTATTCCTTTAACCGGAAATATTAAAAATGATGTTTCTGCAATTTGTGAAATGGTATATAATTATATGACCTACACTCCTAATTCTACAGATATTTTAACAACTGCTGCTGAAGCTTTTGATAAAAAACAGGGTGTATGTCAGGACTATGCCCATATTGCAATTACACTTTTAAAGCTTGCTAAAATACCTGCAAGATACTGTGACGGTTTTATCGAAGGTGAAGGGGAAACTCATGCATGGATTGAATATTATGACAATGGTATATGGTATGGTTTTGACCCTACCCATAATAAGGCTGTTGACTATGGCTATATAAAGCTTGGTCAGGGCAGAGATAGCTATGACTGCAGTGTCGAAAGAGGCTGCTTTGCCTGTAAAAAGGGCATAGTTACTCAAAATTCAGAGATTATGGTTAAGGTTGGTGAAATCTATGATAACTAAGGTAGAAACCGTTTCATCTACACGTTTACCTGTAGATGAAACTCTCGAAATAAAGAGATGTCGTTATCAAAGTGCTAAAATAAAGGGTAAACGCCTTAAAAGACTTGCTGTTGTAACAGGCACTCACGGAGATGAGCTTGAAGGTCAGTATGTTGCCTATATGGTTGCTGAGAGAATAAAGGAGCATCCTGAATTTTTAAATGGTATTGTAGATATATATCCTGCAACAAACCCTCTTGGTATTGATTCAATTGAAAGAGGTATTCCAAGTTTTGATTTAGATATGAACAGAGTATTTCCCGGTGATGAACAGGGTACCATGATTGATATTATTGCCCACGATATTATAGACAGCCTTATTGGCTGCGACCTTGTACTTGATATTCACGCAAGCAATATATTTCTTACTGAAATTCCCCAGGCAAGAATTAATGAAAATATGGGCAAAAAGCTTATTCCCATTGCTGAAAAATTAAATCTTGATTTTCTTTGGATACATCCTAATGCTACAGTTTTAGAATCTACACTCTGTTATTCGCTAAATGACAGAAAAGTGCCTTGTGTTGTTATTGAAGCCGGTGTTGGTATGAGAATTACAAAAAGCTATTGCAGACAGCTTACAGACGGTATATTCAACACTATGAAAAGTATGGGTATGTGGCTTGAGGATAATGTTTTCAGAGGTGAAAAACATAAGACCGTTACTTCTGAAAACAAAGAGGTGTTTTTTATAAATGCAAATGCTTCAGGCATATTTGTGCAGAAGGCTAAACATAGTGATGTTATGAAAAAGGGAGAGCATATAGGAGATATTATTGACCCTCTGACAGGAAGTGTAAAGGATAAAATTCTTTCTCCATGCAATGGTTTGCTTTTTACACTTAGAGAATATCCGGTTGTTTATGAAGGCTCACTCATAGCAAGACTTTTAGGAGGTGAGTCTGATGATTAAAGAAACAATTTATGAATTAAAATCTCCCTATAGAGATACTATGAGGATAACTGCTTACAGATTTGGAGATTTGGATAACCCTGATTGCGAAAAAACTATGGCAATTGTAGGTGCTACAAGAGGTAATGAGGCTCAACAGATGTATAACTGCTCCCAGCTTATAGCATATTTTAAAGATGCAGAAATACAGGGCAGAATTGAAAAGGGCAAGTCAATTGTTGTTATTCCGACTGTAAATAATTTTTCTATCAATATTGAAAAAAGATTTTGGGCAATGGATAATACTGATATTAACAGAATGTTTCCGGGTTATAACAAGGGAGAAACCACTCAGAGAATAGCTTATGCGGTTTTTGAATATGTAAAGGGATATGAATATGGTATCCATTTTACAAGCTTTTACATTTCAGGAAGATTTATTCCCCATGTAAGAATGATGAGAACGGGCTATGAAAATGTTGAAATGGCAAAGGATTTTGGATTGCCTTATGTGCTTGTTCGTAATTCAAGACCTTATGATACTACCACTCTTAATTACAACTGGCAAATTTTTGGCACAAATGCTTTTTCACTTTATATGGGCAAGACTTCAAGAATTGACGAAAATGCAGGCATATTGTCTGTAAAAACTGTTGAAAGATTTTTAATAAAACAAGGTGTAATTAAAGGTGAGGCCGATACGGGAGAAACATCAAGGCTTATTCAGTCAAGAGATATGGCTTCTGTAAGAGCAGGAAAAGCAGGGGTTCTGCATAAATGCACTCATGTTGGTGATATGGTAAACAGCGGTACTATTTTAGGATATATACTTGACCCATATGAGGGAAACATTATTCAGACGCTTACATCTCCGATTGACGGAAAGATATTTTATACTGCTTATGGACCTTATGTTTATGAAGGCTCAAGAGTTTTTAGAATTGTTAAATAAAAAAGAGGTTTTGCCTCTTTTTTTATTTATACATATAAGTACTGAAATTATAATCTTTACTGTTTTATACAGATAATTTATAATACCTTTTACATTTAAAAACTCAAAAAACCGCTTTAAAGGCCGCAAATTGCCTTACTTTTTTATTTTAAGTGTTGCCTATCTATTGTACCTCAATAACTTTGCTGCATATGAAATAAATAATGTTGACAAGTTGTTTATATATGTGATAAAATAAAAAATGATGTTTTGATAAGTATATTTTGCCGAGTGGTGTTTTTTATGGAAGTTCAATCAGAAAATTTTATCAGGATAATATCGTCTTATATAAAGGGCGGTATTGCACAGATTGAGAATGCTGACTGGAAAAAAATAACATCTCTTGCAGTTGACAATAACCTTAGTGCAATAGTATATCATTATATTAAGGATAAAAATATATGTGATGATGCAGATGTTTTAAACAGGCTGAAAAAGGCATTCCTCGGTACACTTAAATTTTCAGCAATTCAGGAAATTATTACTAAACAGCTAATAGGCATTTTAAATCAAAATAATATAAGGCATATTGTGTTTAAAGGCTATGTGCTTAGAAATTATTATCCCCATAAGGAATTTAGAACTATGGGTGATATTGATATTATAATCGATGAAAATAATCAAAACAAGGTTCATAAGCTTTTATTAAGCTTTGGGTTTGCCTTTGATGAAATGGATTCAAAAAAAACCGTCAGAAATTATGTTAAAAATAATATATGTTTTGAAATTCATACAAAGCTTGTGAGTAAAAATTTATTTGAGGATATTGATTATACAGATTATTTTAAAGATTGCTTCAGCCATTGTGAAAATGTTGAAAATCACACCTTTGAGCTTAACAGAGAGTATCATTTTATATACCTTATTGTTCATATGGCAAAACATTTCAAAAACGGAGGCTGTGGTGTAAGGATGATTCTTGACATAGCTGTTTTTGCCGATAAATTAAAAGATAAGCTTGACTGGGATTATATCAGAGAGCAGCTTGAATATCTTAAACTATATGATTTTTCAAAGGTAATATTTTTATTATGCGAAAAATGGTTTGGCACAGATATACCCCTTGATAAAACACAGCTTAATAAAGATGAAATTTGTGTTATTGAGGAATATATCCTAGCCGGAGGAATTTTTGGCGATGTCAATAAAAATTTAGATGCTATAAGAATAGGAAGCAGCGGTAATTCCTTGACATTAAGATTTATAAATCTGCTGAAAATTATTTTCCCAAGCTATAAAAATATGACAAAAAGATATGTATGGTTTGAGGGAACTTCTAAATGGCTTCTGCCTTTAGGCTGGATTAAGCTGTGGCGGCTGAGAGTTTCAACCGGAGAAAACAGTTTTAAGCGTATAGGACAAGCTCTTAAAAGTAATGATGATGCAAAAAAGCATAAAGAGCTTATTAATAAAATTGGACTTAAACAATAATAAATGTAACAGACTATGGGAGGTTTTATTATGAATATAAGTATTTTTGGACTTGGCTATGTTGGCTGTGTGGGAGCTGCCTGCTGTGCAAAGCTGGGACATCATGTTATAGGCAATGATGTATCTGAAAATAAGGTTAATCTTATTAATCAGGGACGTCCCACAATTATAGAAGCTGAAATTGAGGAACTTATAAAACAAGCCCATGATAATGGTCTTTTAGAAGCCACAATGGATTATCACTATGCAGTGCATAATTCAGAAATTTCATTTATTGTTGTAGGCACTCCAAGCAGTAAAGAGGGACACCTTAATCTTAATTATATTTATGATGCAGCACGTCAGATTGGCGAAGCTATGAAAGATAAATATGATTTTCATATTGTTGCAATAAGAAGCACAGTTTTACCCGGTACTAATAAAAAGGTGGGAGAAATTATAGCAGAGGCATCAGGCAAGGAAAGAGGAAAAGACTTTACTGTAGTTTCAAATCCTGAATTTCTTCGTGAGGGAACTGCTGTTCAGGATTATCTCAATCCTCCATTAACTCTTATAGGTACAGACAGCGAATATGCTGAAAATAAATTCAGAGAGCTTTATAAGGAAATTTCGGGAGAATTTGTTTCTACTGATATTGAAGTTGCTGAAATTATGAAATATGTTAATAATACCTATCATGCACTTAAAATTGTGTTTGGTAATGAAGTTGGTAATATCTGCAAGGGTCTTGGTATTGACAGTCATAAGGTTATGGAAATATTCTGCAAGGATACACAGCTTAATATCTCTCCTTATTATTTTAAGCCGGGATTTGCTTATGGCGGCTCTTGTTTGCCTAAGGATTCAAAGGCTTTTAGAACTCTTGCACATGATTTATATATTGATGTTCCTGTTATTAATGCTATCAATCCAAGCAATGAGCTTCAAAAAAAGAATGCTGTTGAAATTATTGAAAGCAAGGGCAAGAAAAAAATCGGTATTATGGGACTTAGCTTTAAGGCAGGTACTGATGATTTAAGATGCAGCCCTATTGTGGATGTAGTTGAAAATCTTCTTGGAAAAGGCTATGAAATACATATTTATGACAAGAATGTAAGTATTTCTAAAAAGACAGGCACTAATGCTGATTTTATAGAAGCAAAGCTCCCTCATCTTCACAATATTGTTACAGACGATATAGATGCTGTTGCAGGTGCAAGTGATGTGCTTGTTGTTACAAACAAGGAAAAGGAATTTGAAAAGCTTCCCGAAAAATATCCTAATAAGATTATTGTTGACCTTGTAAGACAGTATGATGAGCTTGATTATGAGGGCAATTATGAGGGTATAAGCTGGAGCAATATTAATAAAAATGCTGCTCAGGATAAAGAGATTATCCATGATATGATAAAAACAGAATTTTAATTCCAAAAGAGGAGGTCAGAGTATGGCTGATATTAAGTGGCTGTTTAATCGTCTGCAGGCTATGAGTATACCTGAAGTAATTTGGCGTATATCCCGGAAGCTTATGCAGAAAAAAGAGGAAAAGCTGTTTAAATCAAAGCCTGCTGCTGTAGTTGACAGACTGTTTAATGATAAATTAAAGGGTCTTTCATTTCAGTCTGAACTTCTTTTTTTGAATTATAAAAATAATGAGTTTGCAGAAAATCAAATTCAGCTTTTAGGCGGATTTGATTATAATAAATATAAAAAAGACTGGTTTGGTGGATTTCAAACTCATAATAAATGGAATATGAAATTTTCTTATAATCTTGAATATAAACAGAGAGATGATATTGGTGATGCCAGAACAAACTGGGAACTAAACCGGCATTTTCAATTTGCAATACTTGCAGAAAATTATTATGTTACAAATGATAAAAAATATTTAGATGAATTTATATTACAGTTTGAAGATTGGAATGAAAAAAACCCGTTTCTTTGGGGAATAAGCTATGTAAGTGTTATGGAAATTGCCATAAGAGCATCTAACTGGTGCTATGCCTGTGCTTTTCTTTCAAAAGCAGAAAATGTGCCTTGTGAAATAATTGATAAGCTTAAAACAGGCATACTTAATATGACTGATTATATTTCAAATCACTATTCAAGATATTCTTCAGCCAATAATCATCTTATAGTTGAAGCTTATGCTATAGGTCAAAGCGGCATTTTGTTCGGCTTTGATAAATGGGTTGAGGCTGCAGTTAAAATACTTACAAGAGAGCTTGTTCTCCAAAATTATCCGGACGGAATTAACAAAGAGCTTTCCCTTCATTACCAGAGCTTTTATATGGAGGCTATGGGTCTTATGCTCAGGCTTTTAAAAAAGAATAATATTCCGGTGCCTGAAAGCTGGGAAAACAGCCTTGATAAAATGTGTATGTATGTTGCAGACTGTATGGGCAAATATGGCGAGATTGTTGAATTTGGTGATAATGATGAGGGCAAAATTCTCGATTTGCAGGGGGGCAAAATAAATCATTATAAATATGTTTTGGAAATTTTCAGCTGTCTTTTGAATAAAAAATACTGTGATTTTGACCATAACAAAACAATCAGATGGCTTTTTACGGACGATGAAATTATAGAGGCGCAAAAAAAGCCTTTGTATAATAATCAAAAATCCGTATGCTATAAAGAGGGAGGAAACTCTGTTTTAAGAAGCAATGACGGAAAAATACTTATTGGAATTGACCATGGTGATTTAGGCTTTGGAAGTATTGCGGCTCATGGTCATGCCGACGCTCTCAGCTTTCAGCTTTTTTATGAAGGGGAAAGTGTATTTGCGGATATTGGTACATATATTTATCATTGTGATTTAAAAAGCAGAAATTATTTCAGAAAAACCGAAAATCATAATACAGTTTCAATAGGCGATAAAGACCAGTCTGAAATGCTCGGTGCTTTTTTATGGGGCAAAAAGGCAAAGTGTAAGCTTTTGGAATATAGTGAGTATGATGATAAAATTGTGTTGAAGGCTGAGCATAACGGTTATCAGCCCTGCATACACAGAAGAACATTTGAATTTGATAAAAAATCTACCCTTAGAATTACTGATGAATTTAATGAAAAGGGTGAAAAATATATAAATTTTGTTTTTGGTCCCGATATAAACGTAAAATTAAAGGATAATAGGGCATATATAAGCTCTGAAAAAATAAATGGCAGTGTAAAATTTGACGGCAGTGCCGAAATTACAGATAAGTTCTATTCACCCTGTTATGGAATTAAGCAAAGCTGTAAGGGATTGAAAATTAAGACCTGTGAGCTAAAATCCGAAACACTTATAAAATTTTATTAAGGCAGTGAAATGATGAATAC
>CAZZLN010000042.1:0-18267 GCA_964654945.1 uncultured Lachnospiraceae bacterium | reverse complement strand
TATCGGACGACCGTCAGGTCGGCTTTTGCGAAGCAAAAGTTCTGAAGATTAAGCCGTCGGCAAAATTGCAGGCGTGTGTAAAGGAATATGTCAGCAAAGCTGACACACACGCCGCACAATAATGCCAAGTCATTATTGAATTTATTATATTTCAGTAGTTTGAAAAGAGGTGTTTTAATATGGATAATAAGAGATATATGCCTATTTTATTATTAGAAGATATAGTTGCCTTTCCTAAATGCAGCTATACTATAAATATAGAAAATGATGAGTTTATAGAGGCCGTTAAGGCAGCTATGGGTGCTGACAACTATGTTGTAATCGTTAATGCCAAATCATACGATGATGGTATAAGAGAAAACAACATATACAGAATTGGTACTATAGGAAGAATTAAAAGTGCAATGAGAGGACTTGACGGAGCAGTTAAAATGTCTGTGGGCTGTACAGAAAGATGTTTTATTGATTCCGTTCAAAAGCACAGCGATTTTTCACTGGCTCAAATTGAACCTATAGTTGAATTTAACAGCGAAGCTCAGGAAAAAATTGAAGCTTCAATTGAAATATTAAAAGAGCTTTTTGATAAATACAGAGGTATTATGCCTGTGCTTCAGCCTGCTCTTATAAATGATTTAAAGAAAACCGGTGAACTTGGCGTCATATGTGATAAGCTCACTGATAAGCTTGTTAAAAATTTCAGAGATAAAAGAGATGTTCTTGAAGAAACTGATATTTATGAAAGAGCTATGCTTACCATTAAATTAATGGAAAAAGAAATTCACAGAGCTAATGTCAAAAATGATATTATGTTAAAAGCAAGAGAAAATATGGAAGAATCTCAAAAAGAGTATTTTCTCAGAGAAGAATTAAAAGCTATTAATGAGGAGCTTGGTGATAAAAGCGGCGTAGGTGAAGAAATTTCAGGTTACAGAGAAAAAATGAAGCAATTGAAAATGCCTGAGTATGCCGTAGATAAGCTGGAAAAGGAATTTGACAGGCTTAAAAGAAGCAATCAGGCTTCCCAAGAGGGGTCAGTCATAAGAGATTACATTGACAATGTTCTTTCTTTGCCTTGGGGCAAAATGACAAAGGAAGCCAAATCCCTTAAAAAGGCTGAGCAAATTTTAAACAAAGACCATTACGGACTTGAAAAAGTCAAAGAAAGAATTATAGAATATCTTGCAGTAAGAAAACAGATTGAAAACCCTCATGCCCCTATACTCTGTCTTGTAGGGCCTCCCGGTGTTGGCAAAACCTCTATTGCAAAAAGTATGGCAAGAGCTCTTGGCAGAAAATATGTAAGGTTAAGTCTTGGCGGTATCAGTGATGAAGCCGAAATAAGGGGACACAGAAGAACTTATCTTGGAGCTATGCCCGGAAGAATTATAAATGCAATGAAGCAGGCAGGCAGTTCCAATCCTCTTATTCTTCTTGATGAAATAGACAAAATCGGCAAAGATTATAAGGGTGACCCTGCCGCAGCATTTCTTGAAGTTCTTGACGGTGAGCAGAATGTAAATTTCAGAGATAACTATATTGAAATGCCTTATGATTTAAGCAAATGCCTTTTTGTATGTACTGCAAACAGCCTTGATACTATTCAGGGACCTCTTCGTGACAGACTTGAAATTATTGAGATTTCAAGCTATACTGCCGAAGAAAAGCTTAGAATTGCCGAGGACTATTTGTTTCCTAAACAGTTAAAGGAAAACGGTCTTACAAAAAGCAGGCTTAAAATAAGAACTGCCGCAATTGAACAGATAATCGAAAGCTACACAAGAGAAGCAGGTGTGAGAACCCTTGAAAGGCTTATAGGCAAAATATGCAGAAAAGCTGTTAAACAGCAGATTACTGATAATTCGCCTATAACAGTATCAACAAAAAATCTTGAAGAATTTTTAGGCAGAAAGATTTTCAAACCTGAAACTATAAATGCTAAAAATGAGGTTGGTATATGCAGAGGTCTTGCATGGACTTCTGTTGGAGGCACTACTCTTAGCATTGAAGTAAACGTATTAAAAGGAAAAGGTAATTTCAAAATTACAGGTAATGTTGGCAAGGTTATGGAGGAAAGCTATAATGCAGCTTTAAGCTATATCAGAGCTAATGCCGATAATCTTGGTGTGGATTTGGATTTTGAAAATACTGATGTGCATATTCATATACCGGAAGGGGCTACTCCTAAAGATGGTCCGTCAGCAGGTATAACTATGGCAACGGCTATGGTTTCTGCTATGACCCATAAGCCTGTCAGAGCCGATATTGCAATGACCGGCGAAATAAGCATAAGAGGGCGTGTAATGCCAATAGGAGGTCTTAAAGAAAAGGTGCTTGCTGCAAAAAGAGCAGGTGTCAGGAAAGTCATTATTCCAATAGATAATGCTTCTGACCTTGATGAAATTCCGGAATATGGCAAAGAAAATATGGAATTTGTACTTGCAGAAGGTATGAATGAAGTATTAAGCAACAGTTTAGTATAACTGATAGGTAAGTAACTCCCGCCGCCAAAGAGGCGAGGGACTTCCTTACTTGTTTAAAAAGGGGCTGTCAGCAGCCCCTTTTATACTATTCTTCACTATTCTCTTTTCTGTCAGGTCTTGGAAGACAAGCCTTTCTCGAAAGATTAATTCTGCCCTGGTCATCAATGTCAGTCACTTTAACAGTGATTACATCACCCTCTTTAACCACATCTTCAACCTTTGCTACTCTTTCATGAGCAAGTTTTGAAATATGAACAAGACCTTCTGTTTCAAATCCAATTTCAACAAAAGCACCAAAATTCATAATTCTTGTAACAGTACCCTCGTATACTCTGCCAACCTCAGGTCCCTTATCAATCATTTTAATCATATCAACTGCCTTTTTAATTGCTTCAGCATCAGCACTTGATACATAAATCCTGCCCTCATCTTCTGTGTCAATCTTATCTACACCTGAAAGCTCAATAATTTTATTAATTGTCTTGCCCTTAGAGCCAATAACCTCTGCCATTTTATCAGGACTAATCTGAACAAATTCAATTTTAGGAGCATATTTGGAAAGCTCTTTTCTAGGTTCGGCAATGGCTTTGAGCATAACTTCTTCGAGAATATATGTTCTGGCTTCGTGTGTATTAGCAATAGCACCCTTAATAATTTCAGGAGTAAGACCCTGAATTTTCATATCCATCTGAATAGCTGTGATACCCTTTTGGGTACCTGCCACCTTAAAGTCCATATCACCAAAGAAATCTTCAAGACCTTGTATATCAGTCAATAAAATAAAGTCATCATCTGTTTCACCTGTCACAAGGCCGCAGGAAATACCGGCTACAGGTCTTTTAATTGGTACACCTGCTGCCATAAGTGAAAGTGTTGAGCCGCAAACACTTGCCTGAGAAGTAGAGCCGTTTGAGCTTAATACTTCAGACACAAGTCTTATTGCATAAGGGAAATCTTCTTCACTTGGAATAACAGGGAGCAATGCTCTTTCAGCTAAGGCACCATGACCAATTTCTCTACGTCCGGGACTTCTTGATGGCTTAGCTTCGCCAACAGAAAAGCCGGGGAAGTTATAATGATGAATATATCTCTTTGAAGTTTCATTTTCATCCAGCCCATCAATTTTTTGAACATCAGCCATAGAGCCAAGAGTTGTAGCTGTCATAACCTGAGTCTGACCTCTTTTAAATATAGCTGAGCCATGAACTCGAGGAAGAAAATCAACCTCAGCAGACAAAGGTCTGATTTCATTTAATGCTCTGCCGTCAGGACGCTTATGTTCTCTTAAAATCATTCTTCTTACAGTTTCTTTTTCATATTTATAAATAGCTTCATCTACAGCAGCAACAAATTCTTCTTCATCATCATTTCCAAATTCATCAAAAAGCTTTTCAAAAACTTCTTCGTTAATAGCAGACATTCTTTCATCTCTGACCTGCTTCATATCAGTAAATACTGCTTCCTCCATACGAGGGTCGGTAATTAAATTTTTGATGGCATCATATAAATTATGGTCAACAATATGTTCTTCATAAGAATGTTTTTCTTTGCCGTTTTCAGCAACTATTTTGTCAATAAATTCACAGATGGAAACATTCTGCTTATGACCAAACATAATTGCATCAAACATTTCATCATCAGTAACTTCATCAGCACCTGCTTCAATCATCATAACTTTCTGCTTAGTTGAAGAAACAGTTAAGTTCATTCTGCTTACTTTTTTCTGTTCGGCAGTAGGATTTATAATATATTGACCATTTATAAAGCCTACAGATACAGAGGCGGTTGGTCCATAGAACGGAATATCGGAAATTGAAAGTGCTACAGATGAACCTATCATAGCACAAATAGCCGGGTCGCAATCCTGATCAACGCACATAACCATAGCATTAATTGATACATCATTTCTGTAATCCTTAGGGAATAATGGTCTGATAGGTCTGTCAATAACTCTTGCAGTTAAAATTGCCTTTTCTGATGGTCTGCCCTCTCTTTTTGTAAAGCCTCCCGGAATTTTGCCTACAGAATACATTTTCTCCTCATAATCAATTGATAATGGGAAAAAGTCTATTCCGGCTCTTGGCTTTTCAGAAGCAGTAGCAGTTACAAGCACAACTGTATCTCCATATCTTACGATACATTCACCATTTGCAAGTTCAGCGACTTTGCCAATTTCGATAGATAATTTTCTACCTGCTAAATCCATTTCATAAATTTTGGACATAATAATTCCTCCTTTGAATAAATATTATTTATCAAAGTGAAATACATTGTAATTTTTAGCTTACAAAATAATTTAAAAGCATAAATAATTTTGTAAACTAAAAATATTACCTGTAAATCACTTTGACAGTAAAAAATAAAGCGTGGTGATTATCACCACGCTAATTTTAAAAATTACTTTCTTAAACCTAATGCAGCAATAAGCTCACGATACTTAACAATATCCTTAGACTTAATGTAATTTAAAAGACCTTTTCTCTGACCAACCATCTTTAAAAGACCTCTTCTTGAATGGTGATCCTTTTTGTGTTCCTTTAAATGCTCAGTTAAATGATTAATTCTCTCAGTAAGTAAAGCAACCTGTACTTCAGGAGAACCTGTGTCAGCTTCATTTCTGCCGAACTTTGCAATAATAGCTTTTTTGTCCATTTTAATTTCCTCCATATAATATAATAATAGCTCCTGATGTTAAGGAAAGGTTGGAGATTCCAAATCCTGAACATCGGATACGTACAGAAAATATGATACCACAATTATGATACAATTGCAAGGGTTTTTTAAATTATTTTATAAAAAATTATAGTTTAAACTTTAAAACATCTAAATTATCTATATAATTTTTTGCAGTTTCTCTGTCTGCATTTAGCTGAGCCTTCAGCTCATTTATACTATCAAACTTCCTTTCACCTCTTATTCTCTTATAAAAAGTGATTACAACAGTTTTTCCGTATATCTCTTCATCAAAATTAAATATATTTGTTTCAATTTTTCTTCTTTCTCCATTAAATGTAGGATTAACACCGATATTTGACATACCGTAGTATTCCTTTCCATCAATAATAACAGTTGAAAAATATACTCCATCAGGAGGAAGCAGCTTTTTATTCTGAGGCATAACATTTATAGTAGGAAAATTCATAGTTCTTCCTCTTTTGTCCCCAACAACTACTTCACCCATGACAAAATACGGCTTTTTAAGAAGATATGCTGCCTTTTCCATATCCCCGTTATTTATGAGTCTTCTTATTCCGGTGCTGCTTACTCTTACATCATTAACTTTTACACGAGGTATGCCAATAACCTTTATTCCTCTTTCATTTCCAAGATGCTCAAGTACTGAAAAATTGCCTGCTCTGTCCTTGCCAAAACAGTAGTTTTCACCTACGACAAGAACTCTGCAGTTAATCTTTGTGCAAAGCCAATCTACAAATTCAGTCGGACTAAGGCTTGCAAATTCTCTGTTAAAAGGATACTGAATTAAAACATCAACACCTGTTTTTTCAGCTATAAATTTTTTTTCTTCAGGACTGCATATAGTTTTAAAATCTTCAGTTTTTCCAAAAAAAGCAACAGGATGAGGATTAAATGAAAATATAACACTTTTCAAATTAAACCTTTTTGAATAATCCAACACTGTTTCTATGAGCTTTTGGTGGCCCATATGTATACCATCAAAATTTCCGATTGTCACTGCAGTATTTTCAGTTATAAGGAAATCCTTGTTTTCGTATACTATCATCTTTATCACCTTAACATAGTCACAGGCTTTATAAATTCTCCCGTAACTTCATATATTCCAATTATACTATTACAGCTGTCATATACAAGGAGTTTATCTGTGCTGATTTTACCCCTTATGTAGTTTAAGCTGATTTTATTTCCATTATATAAATATTTGTCAGCTTCACTGCTTACAACTACCTTTTCAAAGCTGCTCAGCACCTTATCCGGAGTAAGCAATATGCTTTCTATATTATTATTTTCCGCAATATTTTTAAATTCACCAAGTTTTATACTGTCTTTCAGATAAAAGCTGCCTGTTCTTGTTCTTATCAGTGCAGACATACATCCGCCGCAGCCAAGTTTTTCACCTATATCTTTACACAATGTTCTGATATATGTTCCCTTTGAACAAAGTACTTTAAATTCAAATTTATTATACTCAATTTTTTTTATATCACTTATTTTATAAATATGAATAAGTCTTGTTTTTCGCTCTATTTCCTTTCCCTCTCTGGCAAACTCATAGAGCTTTTTGCCGTTTACTTTTATTGCTGAATACATAGGAGGCTTTTGATGATATTCACCCTCAAAGGAATTTATGGCACTGATTATTTCATCTTCAGATAATTTAATATCATTTTTTGTAATTATATCTCCCCATATATCCTCTGTTGTAGTGGTTACCCCAAGAGTTATTTCAGCTATATATTCCTTTATGTCAGCAGCTATATAATCAGCAAGCCTTGTAGATTTGCCAATACATATAGGCAGAACACCCTCTGCATCAGGGTCAAGAGTGCCTGTGTGTCCTGTTTTAACTCTGCCAAGAGTTTTTCTCACAATATTTACAACATCATGAGAAGTATAGCCTTTTTCCTTATATATATTTATTACTCCCGACAAGCCAATATCATTATTTTTCATAAGCTACCAACCTTGCTTTAAGCTCATTAAAGGCTGCCATAACAACATCGTCAAGTTCTCTGTCATTAACACCTGCACCGGCTGCAAGTATATGTCCTCCGCCGCCGAACAGAGCAGCAACTTCATTTACATCAATAGTTCTTGAACGGAAAGAAAGCTTAACCATATTTTTACCTCTTTCAGTTGCAAGCATAGATACGCCTACGCCATCAATATTGAGTATATACTCTGCTATTCCATCAATATCAGAATAATCGGCACCGCAATTTTTTATTTCTTCATCAGTTAATTTTGTATAAGCGGCTCCCTTTTCAATTACAAGATTATCAAGAGCCTTATTAAAAGCTTTAACCTGCGGCAATGTATGTTCTTTTAATATTTTTGAATGAATAAAAGGAGTATCAACGCCCTTTTCGACTAATTCTCCTGCTATCTGATGAGTTCTTTTTGATGTGCAGTTGTGCATAAATCCCCCTGTATCAAAAAGGATACCTGTGTAAATTGCAGATGCAATATCCTTATCAACTTCTATAAACCGGCTGATAATCTCATATACAATTTCAGAGGCTGAAGATGCCTTTGGATTTACAATATTGTAATCACCAAAATAATTATTGCTTATATGGTGGTCAATATTATATTTTATTTTAGATTTTTCAAAAACAGGCAATGCCCTGCCAAGTCTTTCCTTATCACCGCAATCTATGGAAAAAAATATTTCAGCCTCAAGGTGTGAATAGTCTTCTCCCCAGATATATTGACTGCCTTTTATTATATTAAACTTATCGGCATATTTATCAAGAAGTATCACAGGATTTTTCCCAAGCTTAGCCATAGCCAATGCAAAGGCAAAGCACCCGCCGACAGCATCACCGTCAGGATTTATGTGCCCTGATATATAAACAGTCTGTATATTTTTAATATCATTTAGTATATTATTACTGTACATATATCTACCTCTTATTGATTTATATTCTTAATAATTTTATCTATCTTGAAGCTATATTCAAGAGAATCATCAAGTATAAATTTTAATTCTGGAGTAATTCTTAAATTAATTCTGCCTGCAATAAGACTTCTGATATAGCCTGATGCCTTAGAAATTGTATCAATTACTTCTTTTTTCTTTTCCTCATCGCCAAGAACACTTACATAAACCTTGCAGTATTTAAGGTCATTTGTAGTATCGACCTTAATGACACTTGTTACAACACCAACTCTGGGGTCTTTCATATCAGCTCTTAAAATTTCGGAAATCTCTTTTTTGATTTCATCATTTATCCTAATCATTCTATTGCTGTTTTTTTTCATTATCTTTCAATTTCCTCCATAACATAGGCTTCTACAATGTCGCCTTCTTTAATGTCATTGAATTTATTGAATAAAAGACCGCATTCAAAGCCTGTGTTAACTTCTTTAACATCATCTTTAAATCTTCTTAACGTTGCAAGTTCACCATCATATATTACAATGCCGTCTCTTATAATTCTAACCTTTGCATTTCTCACAAATTTACCATCAGTAACATAAGAGCCGCCTATAGTGCCAACGCCTGATGCCTTGAAAAGCTGTCTTATTTCAGCATGACCTATAATCTTTTCTTCAAACACCGGATCAAGCATACCCTTCATAGCAGCAGTAATATCTTCAATTGCCTGATATATTACTCTATATAATCTTATATCCACTTTTTGGTCCTCTGCAACATTTTTTGCAGATGCCTCAGGTCTTACATTAAAGCCTATAATAATAGCATTGGAAGCAGAAGCAAGCATAACATCTGATTCGGTAACTGCACCGACACCGCCATGTATTGTTCTGATTCTTACCTCGTCGTTTGAAAGTTTTTCAAGACTTGCCTTTACAGCTTCAACAGAACCCTGAACATCAGCCTTTATAACAATATTAAGGTCTTTAATATTACCGCTTTGAATTTGAGTAAATAAATCATCAAGAGAAACTTTTTGAGGAGTATCCTTAATCATTTCTTCTCTTGACTTAGCCAAAACTGATTCGGCAACCTGTCTTGCCTGCTTTTCACTTTTTGCTACATACAGCATATCTCCGGCCATAGGAACTTCGTTAAGACCAAGTATCTCAACAGGCACTGATGGTCCTGCCTTTTTAACTTTCTGACCCTTGTCATTCATCATAGCTCTGACCTTACCATAGGCAGAACCTGCAACTACAGGATCACCAACATTTAATGTGCCGCTTTGTACAAGTACAGTTGCTACTGCACCTCTGCCCTTGTCAAGCTGAGCTTCGATAATATTACCTCTTGCTCTCTTGTTTGGATTAGCCTTCAATTCTTTCATTTCTGATACAAGAAGTATCATTTCAAGAAGATTATCAATACCCTCTTTGCTTACTGCTGAAACAGGCACACAAATTGTGTCACCGCCCCAGTCTTCAGCCACAAGACCGTATTCAACAAGCTCCTGCTTTACTCTGTCGGGATTTGCTCCTGCTTTGTCAATTTTATTAATAGCTACAATAATTTCCACACCTGCTGCCTTTGCATGATTAATAGCCTCTATTGTCTGAGGCATAACACCATCATCAGCCGCAACTACAAGAATAGCTATATCAGTTACCTGAGCACCTCTCATTCTCATGGCAGTAAAGGCTTCATGTCCCGGTGTATCAAGAAAAGTAATAGGCTTTTTGTCTATAGAAACAGTGTAAGCACCAATATGCTGAGTTATGCCGCCTGCTTCTTTTGCGGTAACATGAGAATGTCTTATTGCATCAAGAAGAGAAGTTTTGCCATGGTCAACATGACCCATTACAACTACAACGGGAGGTCTTTCAACTAATGAGTCCTCTGAATCTTCCTCTTCTTTAAAGGTTTCTTCAAGTATATCAATTTCTTCTGCTTTTTCTGCAATTATATCAAAATCCTCACAAACCTGTTCAGCAACCTCAAAGCTGATTTCCTGATTGGCTGTAGCCATAACACCCTTTTTCATAAGTGACATAATAACTTCTGAAGCTGTTTTTTTAATTTTTTCAGCTAAATCCTTAACTGTTATATTTTCAGAAATTTGAATTTCAAGAATTTCATCTTCAACAGCCTTTTCGACTACAGGTGCAGTATTAATGTTTTTATTCTTATTTTTTCTATTTTTCTTGTTTTTCTTTTTCTGTCCTGAAAATTCTTCTTCAAGAGCTAAATCTCTGTCAACCTGATCAATTTCAGGCTTATTATTCTTAGGTGCTTTAGGTGCTTCTTTTTTATACTCTCCCTTTTTAGGATTACTTTTTTGCTGATTATTATTCTTAAAAGGCTCCTTTTTAAAGTTATTCTTTTTGAAATTATTCTTTTTAAATATAACTTTTTTAGAATGCTCCTTTCCGGAATTATCAGCCTTTTTTTCAGCAGATTTATCAGCAGGCTTATTTTCAGCTTTTTTTTCTTGAGTATTTCCGCCCTTAAATATTGCAGTAACTTCCTTAACTACCTCATCATCAACAGCACTAAGATTACTTTTAACCTCTATACCCAGTTCTTTAAGCTTTGCTATTAAATCTTTACTATTAATTTCTAATGTCTTTGCCAATTCGTGTACTCTGGTTTTTGACATTGAAACACCTCCGTTCTATATTGTTATTACATCAATTCTTTTTTCAAGTTCTCTGCAAAGGATTCATTTATAACCGCAAAGCTTGAACGATTATATTTACCTATGGCAGAGCTAAGTTCCTCCTTAGTTGATACTATAATAACAGGTATATTATAATATCTGCATTTATTTTTAAATTTCTTTTTTGTGTTATCTGAGGCATCTTCAGGAATTACAACCAAAAAAGCCTTGTTTTTTTGTATTGCAATTTCCACAACACTTTCGCCTGTTACTAAATTTCCCGAACGCTGACAAAGAGATAATAAGGATAATGCTTTTCTAGTCATTTTTACCCTCCAGCTGTTCTCTCAGTTCATCATAAACACTGCCGGGCACAGGAGCCTTAAAGGACCTTTCAAGACCTTTATTTTTACAAGCCTTTGCAAGGCAGTCAGTATTTGGGCAGATGTAAGCACCTCTGCCTGATTTTTTGCCTGTTTTATCAAGAGAGTACTCACCATTTTCGTTTCTGACTACTCTGATAAGCTCTTTTTTGCTTTTCATTTCCTGACAGCCTGTGCATTTTCTCATAGGGATTTTTTTATTCATATTTATTCATCAGCCTCTTCATAAGCTTCATCAGTATCTTCATCTTCGTCTAACTCTGAAAAATCAATAAACCCGGTAAGTCTTGCCTGAGATTCACTCTTAATGTCAATCTTCCAGCCTGTAAGTCTTGCAGCAAGTCTTACATTTTGTCCTTCCTTGCCAATTGCAAGTGAAAGCTGAGTATCGGGAACAACTACTCTTGCAGATTTTTCTTCTTCATTCTCAGTGATTTCAACAGCAAGAACCCTTGATGGTCTTAAAGCAGCTGCAATAAATTCACAAGGATCTTCATTCCAAGGAATTACATCAATTTTTTCTCCGTTTAATTCATTTACAACAGCATCTACTCTTGAACCATTCTGACCTACACAAGCACCGACAGCATCTACATCTTCAACAGTTGAATAAACTGCCATTTTAGCTCTTGAGCCTGCTTCTCTTGAAATACATTTGATTTCAACAACACCATCAAAAACTTCAGGTGATTCAAGCTCAAACAATCTCTTAACAAGCTCATAATGAGTTCTTGAAACTGTAATCTGAGGACCCTTTGCTGCCAATACAACCTTTAAAATGTAAACTTTAATTCTGTCATTAAAATTATATTTTTCTCCCGGTAACTGTTCAGACACAGGAAGAAAAGCATCCATTTTACCAAGATTGACAATCACATTGCCCTTAGAATCTGTTCTCTGAACAATTGCAGTATCAACTTCTCTTTCCTTAGCGGCAAATTCATTATACATTTTTTCTCTTTCAGCTTCTCTAAATTTTTGAACAACAACCTGTTTTGCAGTTTGAGCTGAAATTCTGCCAAAATTTTTAGGAGTAATTTCAAAATCAACGAAATCACCCATCTCATAATTAGGATTAATTTCTCTTGCTTCTTCAAGGGAAATTTCAAGGAAACCGTCATATACGTCTTCAACTATTTCTTTTTGTGCATATACTTTAATATCTCCTGTTTCTCTGTTCATATCCACTTTGATATTCTGAGAAGTGCCATAGTTTTTCTTACAGGCAGTTACTAAAGATGCTTCTATAGCTTCAAACACAACTTCCTTATTAATTCCTTTTTCTTTTTCAATAAGCTCTAAGGCAACAATTAATTCCTTGCCGTCCATTTTTAATTTATCCTCCTGTTTTATAGAATTTGTTTTGTCAATTAAAACACTACACTAAGTCTTGTAGTAGATACTTCATTTTTAGGAAAACTTAATTTGTTTCCATTATCATCAAGTATTACTACATTACCATCAATAAGACCTATCAGTTCACCCTGATATTCCTTTGAACCGTCAACAGCTTTAAAAAGCTTTATATCCACAAGTCTGCCCTTATACTTAGTATATTCTGCATCTCTTTTTAAAACCCTGTCAATTCCGGGAGAGCTGACCTCTAATATAAAGGGCTGTTCTGTAATGTCTTCAGGAAGCTTTGCATCTAAGGCTCTGCTTACAAGTTCGCAGTCATCAATTGTAATACCGCCCTCTTTGTCAATATAAAGTCTTAAATACCAATTAGGACCCTCCTTAACAAATTCAGCATCCACAAATTCAAAATTTTGTTCATTAATTATTGGCATAGATAATTCTTCTGCCAGCTTAACTATTTCCTTTGCCTGCATCAAACCTTCCTTTCTAAACTAAACATAAAACGAGAGTGGGCAGAACCCACTCTCATCGTAAACACCATTGACTATGCGTATATTATAACACCATTTTTTTACTATTGCAAGTATTTTTGAATAATTTTTTTTAATATTTATAAAATATATCAGAGGTGATTTATTTTGAAAAAATACAACACAAAACAATGCTCCCATTTTAAACCGATGTCAGATTTGCCCTATCACACAAAGGTATACGGATGCAGCCATTGTGCCTTTTTTAACACTAAAAACTGTCATAAAAACTTTTATGATGATATTGATTTTTCTGATGATTGCTGATACGGGGCACTTTTATAAAGGTGCCCTTTTATAAATATTGTTTTAAATATTTGCCTGTATAAGATTTTTCAATTTTACATACTTCTTCCGGAGTACCTGATGCAACAATGGTTCCGCCATTATCTCCCCCTTCGGGACCCAAATCTATAATATGATCGCAGGTCTTTATAACATCAAGATTATGCTCTATTACAACAACGGTATTTCCTCCCTCTGTAAGTCTTTGAAGAATATCTATAAGACGTCTTACATCATAGGCGTGCAAGCCTGTTGTCGGCTCGTCAAGAACATAAATTGTCCTTCCTGTGCTTCTCCTGCTAAGCTCTGCCGCAAGCTTAACTCTTTGAGCTTCGCCCCCTGATAATGTAGTGGAGCTTTGACCAAGCTTAATATATCCAAGACCGACAGCCTTCAGGGTTTCAAGCTTAGCTTTTAGCTTAGGAAGATTTTCAAAAAAATCATAAGCCTCATCAATTGTCATATCCAGTACATCAGCAATATTTTTACCTTTAAATTTAACTTCAAGAGTTTCTCTGTTATATCTTTTTCCGCCGCAAATTTCACAAGGCACATACACATCCGGCAAAAAGTGCATCTCAATTTTTAATATACCATCTCCTGCACAGGCTTCACATCTTCCGCCTTTTACATTAAAGCTAAACCTGCCCTTTTCATAGCCTCTCATTTTTGAATCCTGTGTCTGAGCAAAAACATCTCTGATTAAATCAAATAAGCCTGTATAGGTTGCAGGATTTGAACGTGGAGTACGTCCTATAGGACTTTGGTCAATATTAATAATTTTATCAAGGTTTTCTTCTCCCTCTATGCTGTCATATTTACCTGGCTTAATTTTAGCTCTGTTTAAATCTCTTGCAAGAGTTTTATATAATATTTCATTGACAAATGAGCTTTTTCCGCTTCCCGAAACGCCTGTTACACATACAAATTTACCCAAAGGTATTTCAATATCTATATTTTTAAGATTATTCTGTTTTGCCCCCTTAATTTTTAAAAACTCACCTGTGCCATTTCTTCTTTTTTTAGGAATTTCTATTTTTTCTTTTCCGCTGAGAAATGCACCTGTTATTGATTTTCTGCTTTTTAAAATCTGATTATATGTGCCTGCAAACACTACATTTCCGCCTTTGTTTCCGGCATAAGGCCCTATATCTACAATATAGTCTGCTGCTTTCATTGTATCTTCATCATGTTCAACAACTATGAGGGAGTTTCCTATATCTCTTAAATGCTTTAATGTATCAAGAAGCTTATTGTTATCTCTCTGATGAAGTCCTATACTTGGTTCATCAAGAATATATAATACACCTACAAGCCCTGAGCCAATCTGTGTTGCAAGTCTTATTCTCTGAGCCTCACCGCCTGACAATGTGCCTGCTGTTCTTGACAAAGAAAGATAATCCAGACCTACGTTTATAAGAAATTTAATTCTAGCCTTTATTTCTTTTAATATAGGAGCACCTATAATCATTTGATTTTCGCTTAATTTTAAATTTTCAAAAAATTCATAAGCTTTTTTTACAGACATTTCAGTTACATCTGAAATACTTTTTTCATTTATTTTTACAGCAAGTATTTCAGGCTTTAACCTTTTTCCCTTACAGGTCGGACAGCTTATATTGGTCATACAGCCCTCATATTCTTCCTTTGCAAAATCAGAACCGCTTTCTCTGTATCTTCTTTCAATATTTGGAATTATACCCTCAAATTCAAAGGAATAATATTTGGTAGCTGCTCCAACCTTATAAGGCACGTCAATTGTGTATCCATGAGTGCCATACATAAGAGCATCGACTGCTTCCTGAGGCAAATCCTTATATGGTGTTTTTAAATCAAATTTATATACATTCATAAGGGCAGCCAAAACAGAATACATAGGAGAATCGGGTTTTGTTATGTTTCCCCAACCAAGAGCATTTACTGCACCCTGCTCCAATGTAAGATTTTTATTTGGAACAATTAAATCTTCATCAATTATCATTTTTACACCAATACCCATACAATCCGGGCAGGCTCCTGCAGGATTATTAAATGAAAATTTTGACGGCTCAATATCTTCAATGCTTATTCCGCAGTCAGGGCAGGCAAAATTCTGACTGAATACAATTTCATCACTGCCTATAACATCTACAATAAGTATGCCTCCGCTTAATGCCATAACTGTTTCAATTGACTGGCTTAATCTGCCTGACATTCCATCTTTAATAACAAGTCTGTCAATTACAATTTCAATATTATGTTTTTTATTTTTATCAAGGGTTATTTTTTCGCTTAAATCATATATATTTCCGTCTGCTCTTACTCTGACATATCCGCTTCTTTTAGCATCCTCAAGTATTTTTATATGTTCACCCTTTCTTGCCCTTACTACAGGAGCAAGAAGCTGAATTCTTGTACCCTCTTTAAGTGTCATAATTCTGTCTGCAATCTGGTCAATAGTCTGTTTTTCTATCACTTTGCCGCATTTAGGGCAATGAGGTGTACCTACTCTTGAAAAAAGCAATCTCAGATAATCATAAATTTCTGTTACAGTACCTACAGTTGATCGCGGATTATTATTAGTTGTTTTCTGATCTATTGAAATAGCGGGAGAGAGTCCCTCTATACTGTCAACATCAGGTTTTTCCATCTGACCTAAAAACTGACGTGCATAAGAGGATAAGCTTTCAACATATCTTCTTTGTCCCTCTGCATATATAGTATCAAAGGCAAGACTTGATTTGCCGCTTCCGCTTAATCCCGTAAGCACAACAAGCTTATCTCTTGGAATTGTTAAATCTATATTTTTTAAGTTATTTGTTCTCGCACCCTTAATTACAATTTTGTTTTTTTCCATATTATCACCATTACATTAATGATAGCTTTTTATATTCTATCATTTTATCTCTTAATTCGGCAGCCTTTTCAAAATTAAGATCTGCTGCCGCTTTTCTCATTTGTTTTTCAATTTTCTTAACAGCTGATAAAAGCTCATCTCTTGACATTGATTCAGGAGCTTTATCCATAATATCGGATTTCTGCTCTACGCCTTGAGTTGCCTTAATAATTTCATGTACCTTTTTCTTTATTGTTTTTGGTGTTATGCCATGAGCCTTATTATATTCCTGCTGTATGTTTCTGCGTCTGTTGGTTTCGGATATAGCATTCCTCATTGAATCTGTCATAGTATCAGCATACATAATTACCCTGCCGTCAGCATTTCTTGCTGCTCTGCCTATAGTCTGAATAAGAGAGGTTTCGCTTCTTAAAAAGCCTTCCTTATCAGCGTCAAGAATTGCAACAAGACTTACTTCAGGTATATCAAGACCTTCTCTGAGAAGATTTATGCCTACAAGCACATCAAAGGCACCTAATCTCAAATCTCTTATTATTTCAAGCCTTTCAAGAGTGTCAATATCTGAATGAAGATATTTAACTTTTATTCCTGTTTCCTTTAAATAATCAGTCAAATCTTCAGCCATTTTTTTAGTAAGAGTTGTTACAAGGACTTTGTCGCCTTTTTTAGTGATTTTGTTAATTTCAGCTATTAAATCATCAATCTGACCATTTACACCTCTTACATCAATTTCAGGGTCAAGAAGTCCTGTTGGTCTTATAATCTGTTCTACAATCTGCTCTGTATGAGAAGCCTCATATTTGCTCGGAGTTGCAGATACAAATATCATCTGATTTATTTTAGTTTCAAATTCTTCAAATTTAAGAGGTCTGTTGTCAAGAGCAGAGGGAAGTCTGAATCCAAAGTCAACAAGGGTTGTTTTTCTTGACCTGTCACCATTATACATACCTCCAATCTGAGGTATTGTAACATGGCTTTCATCTACTATCATTAACAAATCCTTAGGGAAATAATCAATAAGCGTATGAGGCATACTCCCCGGTGCTCTGCCGTCAAGATGTCTTGAATAGTTTTCAATTCCCGAGCAAAACCCCATTTCCTCCATCATTTCCATATCATAGTTTGTTCTCTGCAACAATCTTTGTGCTTCCAGAAGCTTGTCCTGTGATTTTAATTCATTATATCTTTCATCAAGCTCCTTGCTTATATCTCTTAAAGCACGTCTTAAATTTTCTGAATTTGTTACATAATGAGATGCAGGAAAAATAGCTATATGATTTCTTGTTCCCAAGACTTCACCTGTAAGAACATCAATTTCTGAAATTCTGTCAATTTCATCGCCAAAAAATTCAATTCTGACTGCTGTATCCGTACTGCCGGCAGGATAAACCTCAACCACATCACCACGAACTCTGAAAGTACCTCTGACAAAATTTATATCATTTCTGTCATACTGAATTTCAACAAGTCTTTTTATTACATCATCTCTGTCAATAATTGTTCCGGGTCTTACGGATAATGTCATTTCACTGTAGTCAATTGGCGCACCAAGACCATATATGCAGCTTACACTGGCAACAATTATAACATCTCGTCTTTCAAAAAGAGCTGCTGTTGCCGAATGACGCAATTTATCTATTTCATCATTTATGGAGCTGTCCTTTTCAATATAAGTATCCGTTTGAGGAACATATGCCTCAGGCTGATAATAATCATAGTAGGACACAAAATATTCAACTGCATTGTCGGGGAAAAATTCCTTAAATTCGTTATATAGCTGAGCAGCCAAAGTTTTATTGTGAGCAATAACAAGAGTAGGTTTGTTTACTTTTTCAATAATATTAGCTATTGTAAATGTTTTTCCGCTTCCTGTCACACCAAGAAGAGTCTGAAATTTTTTGCCCTCTTTAAGACCGCTTACAAGCTTATCAATTGCTTCAGGCTGATCTCCTGTGGGCTTAAATTTTGACACAACCTTAAATTCATTCATTATATATCCCTCTTTAAAATTCAATAATGCCTTGGCATTATTGTGCGGCGTGTGTGTCAGCTTTGCTGACATATTCCTCTGCACACGCCTGCAATCCTGCCGTAGGCTTAATATTCAGAACTTTTGCTTTGCAAAAGCCGACCTGACGGTCGTCCGATAAATCTTTC
>CAZZLN010000041.1:0-18853 GCA_964654945.1 uncultured Lachnospiraceae bacterium | reverse complement strand
TTCTTATTATATAAATTCATATAAATTATTTCTGAAAAATGTATTTTGAGGTGAAAAAGGATATATGGAATAATCAGAGTGGATTTTAAGATATTTAGAAGGGAGATGTAAATAATGAAACTAAATTTTATATCTGTTGTCACAGGCTGTTGTTTAGGTGCAATAATGGCAACAGGTGTATCACAACCTTAAGAAAAACAGAATAAACCGCTCCAAGAGGTGCTATGGTTGCAGTCAGACTTGCATATATGTAAATGGAAAAACAAGAAATTTAAGAGATATGGATGGATGTTATCAGTATGATTATGGAGAAACATATAGTTATGATAATTAATTAATATCAATTGAAAAATACGAACAGAGATATAATATAACTATTCAAAATTTTAGATAATTATATTATATATGAATATTATGAGAGGTGAAACTTGAAATGAAAAAAAGAATTTTAGCATTTTTAATGTCTTTTGTAATGATATTAGGATGCATGAATTTTGTGTATGCTGAAAATGTTAATAATAAAATATATATCGGAGAAGATAAAATTATTTCCGATTCAAGTATTGAAATAAATTCAGTATCAAGCTATTCAAATGCTTTCAGCGCTAATAATGCAACTGAAAGCAAAAGGCAGGATATAATTTTAGTACTTGATGATTCGGGCAGTATGAGTAGCAATGATATGGATGCCTTAAAAGAAGCATCTGTAAAATTTTGCGAAACTGTTTTCAAAGCAAATTCTGCAAACAGAGTAGGTGTTTATGCCTTTTCAAGAAAAATCAAATGCGATTTAACCGATGATATTTCTGAATTAACTAAAGTAATTGATAACTTATATAGTTCTAACAGTACACCCCTTCACACAGGCATAGCTACAGCAGACAGTATGTTTGAGGATTTGTGGGACGATGATACAATCAAGAGTATGGTTATAATGTCTGATGGTGAGCCGGATAGTTCAAGCAAGGCTAAGAGTGCGTATGACAATATAGCCGACAAATACAAAGTTTATTCTGTATATTTTGGAAATAGCAGTTCTGCAAGCTCCTTTATGGAAAGCATCCAAAACAGCGGTTTTTATAATGCAACTGATGTAGACAGCCTTATTGAAAATTTTGGTAAGATTGCTGATAAGATACTAAATCCACTCAACTTAGAATTAAGACACGAGTGTACATATGATTTTTTTACACAAGAATATACAATTGAATTAGTAGTTGCAAATCCAAATGATGAAGCTGTACATAATGTATATGCCGA
Source organism: uncultured Lachnospiraceae bacterium (assembly GCA_964654945.1). GTDB lineage: Bacteria > Bacillota > Clostridia > Lachnospirales > CAG-274 > HGM11788. The sequence goes on along the minus strand of CAZZLN010000041.1, from coordinate 17,593 downwards.
AATTAATTTGCCCGAAGGTGTTGATTTTAAGAGTAATACAGCTCAAAACCAAAAAATCTATTTGTCAGAAATTAAAGCAAATTCAGATTCTTCACATACGGTTATGGGAGAGTCTGATGATATGGTGGTATTATATAATCCATTTGTATGGTATACAGAAATTTTTCAAACGTCTGAAGACAAAAGTTATACTATAAGTGTTGATGTGTATTGTGATGAGTTTAGTACTTTATCTATCGAGGATACAATTTATATTAATGGATATGGCACTAATAATAAACAACTGAATATATCCGAAGACACTTGGAATTTTGTTAATTATTCTGAAAAACCTATTAGAGTTAACAATAGTGCTATGGATGGAATATATAGCTCAATAAGAGATGCTAATATAAAGCAGAGTATGAGAGATTATATAGAAGAAGGTAGCAATGGTCATTGTTATGGTATGAGTTCGACTGTAGTATTAAAAAAGGCTAATGCTAAGGTGTTAGAAAATTTTGATGTAATTCATGATATACCTTTCGATAATACAGAAGCTAGAGAAACAATAGGATATTATCAAGTATCACAAATATTACCGGAAATAGTAAATAATAATACTAATATTAATAGTTTAGGCGAAGTTGAGAAATTAGAGTATATCGCCAACAGAGTTAATTTATGCAAAACAGGTGCCAATCCATTATTAATTGTCTTTGATCTTGCATTAGGAGCACATGCTGTAGTTGCATATAGTTATACACCAAATTATGAGTTTACATATGCAGGATATACTTATAATTCGGTTATTTCATTGTATGATTGTAATTATCCAAATCAAAACGCATTTATTTTATTTAATTCATTTTTGAATTCTAATAATCAAGTAGAAGCAGAAAATTCTCAATTTAAATATATAGTGTTAAAAAATGATGAATATATAGAGCCTTATTCTTATATTAGTTTTAGAGGTGCAAACAATGATATAAATTTAATAGATTTTAAGAATATATCAAATATGGAAAAATATAATAATGCTATTTTAAAATTAAAAGTAGGAAAGAGCAAGATAAATATTGAAGAAAATGGAAATACCGTTGCTAATATTAATGAACTTGGTAAATTTAGTTCTTCCTCTTATAAAGGTTGGTTTGATATAGCTGATAATATTGAAGGTAGTTATTATAATGTAGAACTTAATGCTAATAATGAATATGTAATTGATAATGAAGATAAAGATGCACCTTTGGAAGCAAAAATGATTTATAATAATTATTATGCAAGTGCAAAAACTAGCAGTGGAGGAAATGCTGAATTTTCACCAGAGGGACTTGTTAGTATATCAAATAATAAAGGTCAATATACAATTTCATTAACATCAAATAATGATTATACTAATCTTCCTTGGTATACAGTTAAGGTCGGTGGAACAGAGTGTGCTGAAAATCCCTTATTGACCAATACAGGAGATGGATATATCTTTGAGGGCGAAGAATTAACCAATATAAGTGTTGTTGCCAATAATGATGAGGAAACAAAGGTGCTTACTTTTGATTCTGACGAAACCTCTGTACTTATTACAAATGACGGCGATGATTTGGTTATAAAAGAAGATTCTGACGATGACGGTACTTATGATGAGATAATAGCAAGCTCAGATGAAAACTTTGTACCAACTACTGAATCAACTACAAATTCTACAGAAACTACTACAAGAACTCGCCATACTGGTGGCGGCAGCTCATCAAGTGTTGTAACTGCCACAACTACAGAATCAGTAACAGAAGAAAGCAGTGAAGAAACAACACAGAGTGCTATTTCAAATGTTGTTAAAGCAACAATAGGCGATAAGAAAATTGTAATAGGCGACAAAACATACACTATTGATGCTGCTCCTTATATTCAGCCTTCATCAAATTCAACCCTTGTGCCTTTAAGATTTGTCGCTTTGGCAATATGCGGTGAAGATGTTGAAAAGGCTGATACAAGCAGCAATGTCAAATGGGACGCAGAAACAAAGACCGCAACCGTTTCTGCAGGCAGCAAGGTTATTAAATTTACAGCAGGCAGTGACACTATGATTGTTGACGGCAAGTCAATAGTTATGGATAACGGAGTTAAGGCTGAAATATCAAATAACAGAATGTTTATTCCTTTCAGAGCATTGGGTCAGGCACTTGGTGTAAGTGTTGACTGGGATGCTGATACAAAGACTGCTGTTTATAATATAAAATAAGATTTTTTATAATGGGCAATTGAGCAACAAATAGCTAATACTATTATACTTATAATAAAAACAAGAGCAGAATATGTAAATTTGAACCAACCCCCAAAGTCAGCTTAAAATAACTGTCGATTGGAGGTTGGTTTTTTATGGCTGTATATAGCTTTGTATTGTAATAGAAACGGCTTTGTTAAAATATCTTTTGAGTTCCGCATTTGAGCATTTAAAATAAAAATTTCTGCTGATAAATTATTGAAATGAAATTAAATGTATAGTATAATATAAGCGATGAAATTCTTCTGAACTTTTAAAATAATATAAGAAAGGAAATAATATTATGGCTTGTTTTTTGGTGCCTGCAGCAGAGGCAATTGTTACAACAATATTAAAGAAAAAAGCTGACAAAAATCACAAGGAGAGTGACGAACAAAATATATTTATTGAAAAAATGGGATGGCTGAATAATATGCTTTGGGGTGGTTCAGCTTTGCTTGCTTTTGAGCATATATGGCATGGTGAGCTTACACCATTTTTCCCGTTTTTGACAAATGCTGCAAATCCTGCTGACAGATTGGAGATGTTTTTTGAAATGTCCACAACAGGTGTTGCCATGGCTGTATTTGTAACAGTTTTTTGGGTATGTATGGTTGTGGCTGCAAGAAAAATCGAGAAAATGCCTGAGGCTGTTAAATCAGTTAGGAGGTAATGTAATTGACCTTGTTGATTACGGTTTTTGCGGCTATAGTTTCTACTATTGTGTGGTATGCAAATGATAAAAGCAATATGAAAATTGGCACCCTTGCACTTATATATTGGGGTGCATCACTTATGTGGTTTGCAGATGCTGTTGCGGAATACATAAAAGTTGGTGCCGAATATTTTACACCAAATGCAGCAGATATGATAAATGACAGTTATCTTGGTGCAAGTGTTGTTGCTTTAGGTCTTATTATATGGCTTATTATTGTTCTTATTAATGATCCTAAGGGAAAACTGCAAAGGTGATTTTATAATATTAATTAAGGAGAATTAAATATGGGTATTGACATTACTAAATGGCTTTATACTACAGTTGCGGGAAGAACTGTTCTTAAAAAACTTATTGAGCCAAAATGGTCAGTATTAATAGGTAAATTTATGGATAGCGGCTTGTCAAAATTTATGATTAAGCCGTTTATTTATAAAAATAACATAGATTTATCTGATTTTAAAATTGAAAACTGGAGCTGCTTTAATGACTTTTTTATCAGAAAGGTAAAAGAGGGGAAGCGTTGTATAAATGCTGATAAAAATGCCTTTGTGTCACCTTGTGACGGACTTCTTACTGTTTATGATACTGATGAGGCACTTGAAATTAAGGGTGTTAAATACAGTCTTTCAGAACTTTTGAAAAACAAAAAGCTTGCTGAAGAATTTAATGGAGGAAAGTGTCTTGTATATAGACTTACACCAATTCATTATCATAGATATTGTTATATTGATGATGGTGTGAAAACAAGAAATATTTTTATTCCCGGAGTTCTTCATACAGTTCAGCCGATAGGTCTTAAATATGCCAGAGTTTTTAAAGTAAATTCAAGAGAATATACTCTGATGCGTACTGAAAATTTTGGTGATATTGTTCAAATTGAAGTGGGAGCACTGTTTGTTGGAAGAATTGTAAATTATCATAACAAGCATAAATTTCATAGAGGAGAAGAAAAGGGCAGATTTGAATTTGGCGGTTCTACTATAGTTATGCTTGTTAAAAATAATGCAGTTGATATTAATGATGATATTCTTAATTTTGATGGAGAATTTTCTGTTAAAATGGGACAGACTATAGGATATAAAAAAGCGTAATTTAAAAACAGTTACGCTTTTTATATTACGGAAATACATATACCTATAATAATTACAACTGCACAGATAAGTCTGTAGCAAATATTCTTTTCTTTAAAAACAAGTCTGCCGCCTATGATTGTGACAAAACAGGCTGATTGTTTAAGTATTGTCATAACTGCGACTTTGCTGTCAGGGATACCGTTCGCAATAAAAAGTGCCTTATCACCTATAACAAATAATACACTCATTACAATAATCCATATGTTGTTTTTAATACATTTCCAGTTAATCACTTCTCTTGTAATAAGAATATATATGAAATATAATATTACCATTATTCCCATAAACCAAAATTGAAGCTGTGTACTTGTTATTTTACCCCCTGTCATAAGCACCTTATCAAGTATTCCGGAGCTTGCATTTAATATACAGGAAACAAGTGCCATAACTGCATACTTAGTCTTTATTTCTGCCTTGCTGCCTTTGTTATAATTAACAAGAAAAAGTCCGAGCATAACCACTGCAAGACCAAAATACTGACTTATTTTTAATACCTCGCTTAAAAGCAATACACTCATTACAGAAGTAAATAACACTCCCGATAAATCAAGAACACCGTAAAAGCTGACAGGAAGCTTTGAAAGTGCTTTAAATCCAAGTACCCAAGCAGTAAATACAAGAGCTGATTTTATAACTATAATTCCTATGTATTTTATATCAAGCTGAATTGCTTCTCCAACAGTAGGACTGACCATTATAAATCCTATAACTGTGTAGAAAAACAACACTTCCATTACCGTACTTTTTTCAAGTGCTTTTTTCTTAATTACATCTCTTATACCCTTTAGTATTCCATACATAAGAACTAAAAATATCCAAGAATTTAACATAACTATCCTCCAAAATTATACTGCTGCAAAAATATGCAGCAGTATAATTTATAGTAAATTAAGTCAATTAATAATATATTCAAAATTTACAATTTGGTTTTTGATTTTATCACATTCTGAAAAACTTTGTGCCAAATTAAATGCTGACATATTACTTAAATAGGAATTTCTGTAATCTCTGATATATTTTGTAAAAATACTTTTTGTATAAAGAGCTGCATATTCTGTTTCTGAATTATGTATAAATCTCAAAAAGTCATCATATATATCCTCTGCCATTTGTAAATACAGTCTTTCGGCATCGTTTTGTGCTTCATTTTGCCATTTGGCAACAACATTTTTCTTATAAGACTCTTTAAATCTATCAGATGATTTAGAATCCGAAGAATATATTTTTATAATATCTGTTAGTTCAGAATATATCATTTTTTTGTAGCTGTCTCTTACATCTGAAAAATTATATTCTTTATCATAATTATCATTGTAAATATATATTGGAGAAAATGTTGTTTTTAGCTTTAATTGTGAATCATAAATATCAACACCGGATTTATATAGAATATCTCCTCGATTAAGGCTGAGAACTATATCATCAGGATTATCAGATGATACAAATTTACTATTCCGACTTTTTGATAGATAAAAACCGGAACCCAAAATTAAATTAGAAGTGACAACATCTGCATATCCAATATCTTGGTTTTGATTAATTCTGAAAGTGTAAACACCGGCAGGAATATCTACACCAACTCTAAAATATCCGGGCTTACTTATATCAAGAGGCTTTACATCATCTTTAGGGATTATAACTGCATTTTCAACCTCAACATACAGCTCTTTTTCAATATTCAGATAATATGAATATTCAAAATAATGACTGGTATCTCTAATTTCTTCTTCTGTAATTTTGCTGTCAATAGTATCATATATTCTTATTTTTCCGGATTTATTCGGTAATGCCAGAATCATATATTCACCTAAAGGTATACTGTAGCCTGAATGATATGTGCCGTCAGCATACTTTGTTGCATACTGTTCAAAATTTCTTGGGTCGTCAGCTGATGTGGAAATTTCAAGATTTTTATTGTTTATTTCAACAGAAATATCATTTGCATATACACACGATGCCAAAACAGCTGCTATTAGAGCAGAAGCAAATATTAATACCAAATTTTTCATATAACACACCCCTTTGTTATCAAATAAGGGCAGAGTTTTTCTGCCCTTAGAATGCTCAATTATTTAACCAAGTAAGAAAGTCCCTGCCTCTTCAGAATTACGCAGCGTTAACTTAGTAGAAATATAATTGAATTAAAGATTAAAATACTTAGCAGCATTGTTATAGCAAATATCAGCTACCAGCTTTCCTGCAAATTCAATATCGTCGGCATATTCGCCGTCTTCAATCCATTGACCGATAATATTACAAAGAATTCTTCTGAAATATTCGTGGCGTGGATAAGATAAGAAGCTTCTTGAGTCGGTAAGCATACCTATGAATTTACCGAGTACACCTAAATTACCAAGTGCTTTAATCTGAGCTTCCATACCGTCTTTGTTATCATTAAACCACCAAGCTGTGCCAAACTGAATTTTAGAAGCAGCTTCAGTACCCTGGAAACAGCCAAGAATTGTACCAAACACCTGATTATCGGCAGGATTACCTGCAAAGATAATAGTCTTTGGAAGATTATTGTTATAATCAAGAGCGTCTAAAAGATTGGTTAAGCCTTCTGCTGATGACCAGTCAGAAATACAGTCAAAGCCTGTGTCAGGACCCATTTCTTCAAATCTTCTTGTATTGTTATCTCTTTTAATATTCATGTGCATTTCCATAGCCCAATCTCTCTTATGGTATTGTGTACCTAAGAAAATCATAAGCTCTGTTCTATACTTATCGCAGCATTCTTTAGATGGCTTATTGCCATTAAGTGCATTTTCAAGAATAGCATCAATTTCAGCTTCATCAGCTCTTGAACATGGAACATAAGTGAATGCGTGGTCAGAAGCCTTACAGCCTAATTTATCAAATAAATCCATTCTCTTTAAGAGAACTTCCTTAAGGTCTGCAAAAGTCTTTATTTCCTTATTCTCTGTAGCACCAAGTGTCTTAATATAATCAGCAAATGTTGGAGCATCAATATTAAGAGCCTTGTCAGGTCGCCATGCAGGATATACCTTAAATGCTGTTTCTTCAGCGGCAAGTTTCTTGTGCCATTCAAGAGAATCAGCAGGGTCATCGGTTGTGTTAATAGCTTTAACATTAGATCTCTTAATAAGCTCTCTTACTTTAAATTCAGGCTTAGCAAGCATTTCATTAATTTTGTCATGAATTTCAACTGCATTATCCTTTGTTAAAGGCTCATAGATACCAAAATATCTTTGTAATTCAAGATGAGTCCAGTGATATAAAGGATTGCCGATAGCATACTGAATAGTTTCAGCCCATTTAACAAATTTGTTAAGCTTGTCAGCATTTTTTCCTGTAATTTCTTCTTCAGGAACACCTAAAGATCTCATAGCTCTCCACTTATAGTGGTCACCGCCAAGCCATACGTCGGAAATATCTTCAAAATTTTTGTTTTCGTATATTTCCTGTGGATTAAGGTGGCAGTGGAAGTCATATATTGGCTCATCCTTTGCGTATTCGTGGAAAAGCTTTTTGGCAGTTTCACTCTTTAATAAAAAGTTTTCATCAATAAAACTCATTTTATAATCCTCCTTAATTATAAGAATTTATATTTATTATATCCTTATAATTATAAATATATTTTTAAATTATAATGTTACACCGTTTTTAAATATAGCAATTTCTCTATAGCCATTTATTTCGTTTTTAGTTTTAATCTTATCTGAAGCCACATCAAGAATAAACTTAAAGAATTCTTCAGCATATTCATCCATTTGCTTATCTTCAACAAGTCTGCCTGCATTCCAGTCAATCCAACCGGGCTTTTTTTGAGCTAAAGCTGAATTAGTTGAAATCTTAACTGTAGGAACAGGAGAACCCACAGGAGTACCACGCCCTGTAGAGAAAAGAATAATATGACATCCGCTTGCCATCATACCGCTGATTGCAACAATATCATTACCGGGACCCTGTAAAAGATTAAGTCCCTGTGCAACTGCCTTTTCACCATATTTAAGTACACCCTGAACATTAGAAGTACCGCCCTTTTGAGTACAGCCTAAAGACTTATCCTCAAGAGTAGTGATACCGCCTTTTTTATTACCGGGAGATGGATTTTCGCCTACAGGCTCGCCATGGCTTATAAAATATTCTTTGAAATTATTAATAAGCTCAACTGTTTTTTCAAAAAGCTCAGGAGTCTGACATCTATCCATAAGTATAGTTTCAGCACCAAACATTTCAGGAACTTCCGAAAGCACTGTCTTACCGCCGTTAGCAACCACAATATCTGAAATTCTGCCTATAAGAGGGTTAGCTGTAATGCCTGAAAGTCCATCGGAACCGCCGCATTTAAGACCAATAACAAGCTTTGAAACAGGACATTCCTCCTGCTTAAACTGTTCGGCATATTCAACTAATTTTTCAATTTCAGTAATAGCAGCCTCAAGTTCATCTTCATAGTCCTGAGCTATAATAAACTTAACTCTGTCCTCATCATAGTCCCCTAAAACCTTTTTAAATTCATTTAAGTTATTATTTTCACAGCCTAAACTAAGCACAAGAACACCGGCTGCATTAGGGTGATTAACCATACCTTTTAAAAGCTTTTGAGTGTTTTCATGGTCCTCACCAAGCTGAGAACAGCCATATGGATGAACAAAGTTATAAATACCGTCTACTCTGCCGCCAAATCTCTTGTTTGCCTCTGCACAAATTGCATTAGACACACCGTTTACACAGCCAACGGTATTTACAATCCAAATTTCATTTCTTATTCCAACTTCACCGTTTTTACGCACATAACCCATAAAGGTATCCTTTCTTGTTATAGGAATATCCTTTAATTTTGGATTATATGTATATTCAAGAGTAGAACTTAAATTTGTTTTGATATTATGAGTGTGCACCCATTCGCCTGCCTTTATATCTCTTGTTGCATGACCGATAGGGTAACCATATTTGATTATATTTTCGCCTTCTTTAATATCAACAAGGGCCATTTTGTGACCCCTGCTGATAGTTTCAATTGCTTTAACACCCTGAATAGCTGTGCCTGAAGCAATATCCTGAAGAGCGACTGCTACGTTATCATTATTGTTTAATATTAATGAGTTGTTTTCCATAGAGTCCTCCATAATTTATTAAGCTAAAACTTTCTTTATTTCTGATACAACACCGTTATTTAAAATGTTATATAAATGCTCTGTAACAACTTTTGGGAAGCTGCCTAATTCTGTATTAAGGTCAGCACCTAACCAGAAATCTTTGTTAGCACAAACCTTCTTTACTATTTCAGCAACATCAGCCTTGTCAGCAGCATCAACTCCTGTCCAGGCATCCTTATAAAATTCAAGAACAGATGGACTATCCTTAATTGGATATTCCTCTTCTCCTCTGTGACCTGTTAAAGCACCATCTTTAATTTCGGTACCACGATAGAATGCAAGATATGCAGCAAATGAGAATGTAAGAATTTTAGGAAGTTCATTCTTCTGTGCGTAATATTCCTGAATTGTGTGAAGTACACGAGCCTCAAACTTAGAAGTTGAGTTAAGTGAAATATCAAGAAGCTTGTGGTCGATAAATGGATTTTTAAATCTGTCAAATACAGCATCAGCAAAGCTTTTTAAATCATCATGAGTAAGTTCTTCACTTGTAATAGCAGGAATAATTTCGTTATTTAATGCATCTTCAAGATATTTGTAGAATAATTCATCATTCATTACATCACGAACGATGTCATAGCCTGAAAGATAAGCGCCAAGTACAGAGCAGGTATGAGCACCGTTAAGTATTCTGACTTTTCTCTTTTTATAAGGCTTTACATCAGAAGTAAATATTACTTTAAGACCTGCCTTAGGGAATGGAAGTTCTTTTTCAAGCTCTGCCGGACCTTCAATAACCCAAGTATGGAAAATTTCTGATGTATCAATTGCATTATCCTCATAGCCAAATTCTTCACATAAATCTTTAGCTTCATTTCTTGGATAACCTGTAACAATTCTGTCAACAAGAGTGCTTGTAAATACACAGGCATTTTCAACCCAGTTAATAAACTCATTTCCGAGTTTCCAGTTAGCAGCGTGCTGTAAAACATATTTTTTTAAAGTCTTGCCGTTGTCATCAATAAGCTCGCAAGGAATAAACACAAGACCTTTATTCATATCACCGTTAAATTCCTTAAATCTTACATATAAGAAGTTGCAAACCTTAGCAGGAAAAGAATCCTGAGGTTTGGAAGTAATCATATCTTCTTCTTTCCAAGAGATACCTGCTTCAGTTGTATTTGAAACTACAAATCTGAGTTCGGGATTTTTAGCACATTCATTATATGTATCGAGATCAACATAAGGGTTAATACATCTGTTTACACAAGTAATAAGTCTTTTTTGTACAGTCTTTTCGCCATTTTCACGACCTCTTGCAATAAGTGTATAAAGACCATCCTGTTCATTGAGAATATTTCTTAAAAAGTCACCGCCGGGAATAGGCTGAATAAGAGTAATACCACCATCAAATAAACCATCTTCATTAATTTTGTCAAACATATAGTCAACAAAGGCACGAAGGAAGTTACCCTCCCCAAACTGAATTACTTTTTCGGCTTTTTTTTCCTTACTGCCAACTTCAATATCTTTAAAATCAAAGCCGTTGGTCAATAATTGTCTGTTTAATTTTTCCATTGGAAAATCCCTCCGTTTATTAGTTTTATTAGTATATAATTACTTAATTATATATTACTATACTTTTTGCATAAAATCAACAATAATTTTAATTTTAAGGCGGAGTTTGATACGGGAGTTTTTACGCAAGCTTAACAGTTAAAAAACAAAAATGGGATTATAAACAAATTTAAAATGTAAGTCTGTTATTATATTTATTACAGCGTTACGATTAAAGGTTAGGTACTTTGCATAATGGCAGAAAATTAAAAATACACAGTTAAATCAGTAAAGATTTATAAATGATATATGTATTGAACCAACGAATTGGCACATTTGGAGATGATTGGTGCAATATGCCTTCAATTAAGTGAAAATGCTAATATCGAGGAAATAAAAAAATCAGGATTTGACAAATACTATGTTGACCATGGAAAGGGCATATATCCTGCAAGTGCATCAGGTGTGCCATTTACGGCAGCTTATTTACAGTCAAAAGGTGATCCTATTACAAATTTGTATGAGGATATGGCGGCGGAACAGAAAGCACGTTCAACCTATGAATATATTATGAATCTCACTGATGATACCGATGTGCTTGAACCTATCAAATTTTTAAGAGAAAGAGAGATTGTGCATTTTCAAAGATTTGGTGAGGCTTTAAGAAAAGTTCAGGATTATATGGACAGTAAAAGACAGTTTATAATAAAAAAACCTGAAAATATGAAAAAATGTAAATAAATTAAGCTGCTTTTAAAGCAGCTTAATCAATTTTTTCTGCACAATTTTTACATATACCATAAAAAACTATTTCTTTTTCATCTACCTGAAAATTCATATTATTACTTAAATTATTTATTATATTATCAAGTGATATATTCTCATAATAGTCATAAACATTGTGACAGCTTTTGCATACAAGATGTGTATGAAAATCTGTGTTAGCATCGTATCTGTGCTTATCTTCTCCAATATTAAATTCTGTAATAAGGTGAGCATCTCGTAAAGCGGCTACATTTTTATAAACGGTAGCAAGACTCATTGATGGATTATCAGGTTTAAGATCATTATATATTTTTTCGGCACTTGGATGAATATTTGAATTTATAAGATATGAGTATATTGCCATTCTTTGAGGTGTAACCTTTAGTTTTGCATTTTTCAAATTTTGAACCAGACTTTTTTCCATGAGATTACTCCTTTGATAATTATTATTAATTAGATAATAAAGTAAAATTAAATAAATGTCAATAGAAATATTGAAAATGTAATAATTTTGTGGTATTATATTATAAATATAACAAACATAGAAATGAGTGTTGATATGAATATAGTTTTACATCAGCCCGAAATACCTCAAAATACCGGTAATATAGGGCGAACCTGTGCTGCAACAGGGTCAAGCCTGCATTTGATCAGACCCCTTGGATTTATTATTAATGATAAAACATTAAAAAGAGCAGGTATGGATTACTGGAAGGATTTAGACGTTCATTATTATGACAGCTTTGAAGATTTTTTAACTAAAAATAACAATCCTGTTATTTATATGGCTACAACTAAAGCCAGAAAAAATTATTGTGATGTTAAATATAACAGTGATGATTTTATTATGTTTGGCTCTGAGGGCAGCGGTATTCCTGAAGAAATCCTTTTAAAATATAAAGAAACGTCTGTCAGAATACCTATGCTTGAACAGTACAGAAGCCTAAATTTATCTAATTCAGTTGCTATTGTATTATATGAGGCATTGAAACAAAATAACTTTGAGGGCTGTCTTATGGAGGGTCATCTTCATCATCATAGCTGGGATGAATAAAAGGAGATATAATTAATATGGAAGAAACTGTAATTGTTATAATGCTTAAAAATAAAGCTACAGGGTTTCTTGAAAAAGAAATAGGCACACTTGAAATAACTAATAATGAAGAATATATTGTCAATATTTATGTTATGGATAATAAGCTGTATATAAGACTTTCAACAGGCAGAGATGTTGAGGATTGGGAATATAGTGCAATATATGACTATTATGATGCTGATTGCTTTAAGGATATAGCTGATGTTATAGAATGTGATGATGATTTTAATCCTGTATGGGAAATATGTGCAGACTTTGATGAAAATTTGTCTGTTACAGAACAGCTTGTAAACAAAATACTTGAAATACACGCTAAAGAAATAAGTGATGTGTTTGAAACAATATCAGATAAGGAGAGTGAATACAGTGATGGAGAATAATGAAAAAACAGAATTAAATAACGAAATTATCACTGAAACAAATGAAAATACAGCTACAGAGGAAACGCCAAAAAAGAAAAGCATTAAGCCTGTTTTAATTTTTGGTGGACTTGCTATAATAGCATTAGTGATAGTTTTCTTAATTTTTAAAGGTATTAATAATTCAGATATTTTGAACAATGATGGTGTTCCGTCAGAGCCGGAAGAAATTCAGGTTGGTTTAACAGATTATTCTGCAACAGATGCTGAGCTTAGCGAACTTAAAGAATTAAATGCTGTTCTTGATGACTATGTTAATGCTCATTATGATGATATGGGAATTGCAAGCTCTTATGGATTTTTATACAGCACAACTGCTAAAAATAACATTATGCTAAAAGATATAATGTCTGAAGGATTATTTAAAGCCAGTGAAAATGTTGCTGCAAATACTGATATTTTATATCTGAAAGCATCAGATGTCGGACTTAACGGAAATGATTTTAAGGTATGCACTGCATTTAATACAAAGGACGGATATTATTTTTCTTCTAAAGATTTAGATGGTAAATATTATTCTCAGCAGGAGTATCATGATTTAGTTTTAAAATATTCATTTATACATGGCACAATCGTTAATCCTAAAAAAGGAGATAATAACTATCAGAAAATCACCGGGGCAGCTGCTATTAATGATAATTATGATATTAAGCATTTAGCTTGTGATGATAAATATGCAGTTGTTGTTGCCAACAATGTTAAAAATACATCTGAATTTATAGAAACCGTATTGGTTAAAGATGGTGATAACTGGAAGGTTGGAATTGGAAATATAGCTAATGCAAAAAATGCAAAGCAGACTGTAAATAAGATGTTTCCTGATATGGAATTTGGACTGCTTCCTATTTATAATATAGGTGATTATCAGGCAATATTATCTGATATGCCTGAATTTACCAAGCAGCTTATTGACTTAGGAGTTATTACAGAAGCCGATTCTAAAAATATGTATACTTGTTCAGCAGGAAATTTTGCTTATTTCCAAACTGAAAGCGGCAAAAAACTTTTAGGTCATATGGAAAACGGAAAACTTGAATTTAATGAAATGCAGAGCCTTGAGCAGACTATTTCTGCTATGGTTCAGGCTGAACAGGACCCTCCTGTATTCATTATTAAATTTAACTGATTTATAAGGACTATTGTATAAGTACGCAATAGTCCTTTTTATATAATAATTAAAAAAATTTTTCAAGCCAGTAGTTTACCTGAATAATATATGCCATCATTTGCGGCTTTCTCATTAGCTGACCAAACCAAGGAATATCATATTTATTATTTACATCAAGAAGCTCAAGAGCCTTGTTTTTATTTATATATTCCAGTACAGGTGAATTGCTGTTGTTTAAAATTTCAGACAATATTTTGGATAGTTTTTTTTCGTATATAGGACTGTAGGTTTTAGGATAAGGTGATTTTTTTCTGTATAAAAGTTCAGGAGTAAGCAAATCCTTAGCAGTATCTCTAAGAAGCCCTTTTGTTACTCCGTTATGATTTTTATATTCCCAAGGTACATTCCACATATATTCTACAATTCTATAATCTGCATATGGTACTCTTGCTTCAAGCTTATTATACATTGATGCTCTGTCCATTCTTTCAAGCAAGGTTGTCATAAACCATTTTAAGTTAAGATAAGATATTTCCCTCTGCCTTTTTTCAATATTATTTTCACCGTCAAGATACGGTACTTCAGCAAGAGATTTTTTATATTTTGAATATATATAGTCCTTTAAATTTAATCTTTCAGAAAACATTTCTGTTCTAATATGAGTGTTAATTGACCATGGGAAAGTGTCAGCCTCTATAAATTCTTTTTTGTGAAACCATGGATAACCTCCGAATATTTCATCAGCACATTCTCCTGTGAGAGTAACCTTGTTATGCTTAGACACAAGTAAACAGAAGTAGAGCATAGAAGCATCTACATCAGCCATTCCCGGTAAATCTTTACTGTCGACACTTTTGTAAAGAAAATCCACCAGACTTTCTTCTGAACATTCAAGATAGCTGTGATTTAAAGGATATATTTCCAGCATTTTATCTACGTATTTTTTGTCCTGTTCAGGCTGAAAGGTGTTTGCTGTAAAATAAATATCATTATTTTTAAAGTCAAATGAAAAAGTATTAAATTCTTTACCTTGCTTTTTTAAATAGTCTGATGCAATTGCAGTTACTATACAACTGTCAATACCTCCTGAAAGGAAGCTGCATACAGGAACATCAGATACCATTTGTCCCTCAACAGAAGATTTAATCAGATATTTCACGTCATCAACTGTTTCTTCATAGCTCTTATTATGATGTTCTGATTTTAGCTCCCGGTATTTATACTGATTAAAACCGTTTATATCATATACTCCATAGTGACCATATTTTATTTCAAATATACCTTTGAAGATACCATCACCCTCGCTTCTTGCAGGGAATATTCCAAATATTTCTCTAAGTGTGTGAATATCAAGTTTTGGAGTTACAATATTATTTGCAAAAAGTCCCTTTATTTCAGATGCAAATATTATGGAGTTGTTTTCAAAGGTATAGAACAATGGCTTGACGCCAAAATAATCTCTGAATAAAAACAGTTTTCTCAAATTATCATCCCATATTGCATAGGCAAATATGCCATTGAGCATTTTAACTGACTTAACACCATATTCCATATATGCAAATAATATTATTTCTGTATCAGATGTTGTTTCAAATTTATATCCCTTATTTATTAAATCTTTTTTTAGAGCATCTGCCTGATATATTTCACCATTGTAAACAATAGTGCAGCTTTTTCCGTCTTTATATCTTGTCATTGGCTGATTTCCGCCAACCAAATCTCTTATAGTAAGCCTTGTCTGGCTAAGTCCTATATTTTTATCAAGATATTCACCAACATTATCATTACCACGCCTTGAAAGGGCTTCTCTCATTTTTTTTAAAACCTCTATATTATATTCATAATTTTTTGTATAATCTGTATCAAACGAACAAAAACCTGCTATTCCGCACATATTTACCTCCATTTGCTTAATAGTAATATTTTATGATTTTTCCTTGACAATATTCCTATAAATCCCATCTTTGACACATCCAAAAGCAAAAAAATCTGTTAATAAGCTTAAACAGCGACTTTGCAGACCTTAATTATTCTTAAAAAATGCACAATTTTTAATTTTGCGTACCTTTAAAATTATTTTCATTTTCCTATTGCTGATTATTTCATAAGCTTCTTCAATTTCAAAAAAACAATTTATGCCATCATAATAAAGAGAACAGCTAATGTCGCTTAACAAAATTTTGGGACATTTAATATTGCAATTTAGATGTCCTGACATTACATAAAAAGTTATTGCAAAATTATTTTAACTGTTATATAATGTACTGTGTAAATAAAATACATACATATATTGAATTTTATGGAGGTAAAAGAAATGAAAAAGAAATTGGCATTTATTATTGCCGCTATTATGGCAGCTTCCGCTGTTAGTATTAATGCAGTTGCTGAGGAATACCCTGAAGTGACCGTTGTTATAAACGGCACAGAGCTTGAGTCAGATCAGCCTGCAGTTATTATTGATGGCAGAACAATGATTCCAATGAGAGCTGTCGGAGAAGCCCTTGATGTATCAGTTGACTGGGAAGGAGAAACAAAAACAGTCGTTTTTGCAAAAGACGGCATAACAGCTACTCTTAAAGTAGGCGAAACAGTTCTTAATATTACAGACGGCGGAGTAACCGTTCCTGTTGAAATTGACACTCCTGCTGTTATAGTTAATGGAAGAACTCTCGTTCCCGTAAGATTTGTATCAGAAAACTTTAATGCACAGGTTGACTGGGACGATGCAACAAAAACAGTTACAATAACAAGAGAAAATGCTGTTGATACAGAATCTAATGAAGAGCCTGCTGCTGATGAAATTGATGAAAATTCAGTTGCTGATGCAAAATCAATTGCCTTAACCTGTGATTTGGTTACAGGATATTTAAACAAATATACAGATGATATGACAGAAGAACAGTATAAAGCATATGCAGAATACTGTGATACAGTTGCATCAGCTCTTCAGGTTTTTGATTCTGAATCTAAGACTTACACAAACGAAGAAGTTCAAAGTATAATGGAAGCTCTTTTTGAAGCTTCTGCCGGCTTTGATACAATTGCCGAAGAGCTTGGTGTATCAGATGAGCTTGAAGCAGCAATAAACGCAGAATCTGAAAAAACAGAAGAAACAGAGAAAACAGACAATACAGACAACGATGCCATAGCAGTTGATACTGTTAAGGAACTCTTAGATACAGTCAGCAATTTAAGCAATACTTTGGCAGATGCAGATATGAACGACGAGCAGAAAGAAATTTATAATGGATTTACCACTTTAATTGAGGAAGTAAATTCTTCTCTTGATACTTTAAAAACAGAAAAAGACTGTATGGAAGCTATTGATATACTCACAAGTGTTCAAAAAGGTTTTGATAACCTTGCAGAAGAACTTGAAATTTCTATTTATTAAAATAATTTAACCAGGTAAGGAAGTCCCCGGCCTCTTAGGCTGCGGGAGTTACTTGTCTATCGGTGGGAGTACAAGCTCCTCAGTAGTTTTGACTGCGT
>CAZZLN010000040.1:0-18859 GCA_964654945.1 uncultured Lachnospiraceae bacterium | reverse complement strand
GAAAGTAATCCTACAAACAAAGCCGCAGCAACTGTGCCTTCTCTAACTCCCAACAGCTCACCTTTTGAGAAGATGCCTATCAAAATAGCTATTACAACTAAAGTCACATCAAAGCATACTTTCATATTCCCAAATTTGATGGGCAGAACCTTGCAGATTGCAAGCACAAGTCCTTCTCCTGCTAATGTAACAACATTTGCTGTTACCTCCACGCTGACACCTATAGCCACTAAAACAATTCCTACGATACATAAAATCCACTGCATCAGATAGGATGAATAGGATATTCCGTTAATCAGCCATACTGCAAAATCAGTCATGAATCCAAAAATAATCGCAACCGGCAGCTGCATCAACTGAACAAGCTGATATTTTTTCCTTAGAATAATTATTTGCAGCAAAATAAAAACACAGTGCATAATAATGGTTACCATTCCAACTGTCATTGGAGCTATGAGACTTACTGCATAAGGAACGCTTGAAATAGGTGAAGTCCCTAAATCAGCCTTAATGGAAAAAGCTACTCCTAATGACATGATAAACAGACCTATGAAAAGAAATAGGTATCTCTTAAAATATTCAATTTTCATGTATGATTTTATCCTTTCTTTTTGTAAATCCTATTAAATCGAAAGAATGAAACCATCTCCCTTATTTCTTGGTAGGTTAGGTATTTCCCAAGTATATATAGATGTAATGATATTTCTCATATGCTTTCCTCTAAAGCGGTTTGAATTATATCAATCCTGATTTGCTACTCTCACAACATAAAACAGTATACATCAAATTTATGAACTTTTCAACCGTTACTACAGATTTGTCTCATCCGGATTTCATCATCCTGTCACAAACCGTCAGAATTTTGTCTCTCCGTTCTGCCTCTCCCTTTGTATTTTTCCAATACTGATTACATAGCCGCTTTCAAACACATAAGCTCATATATATCTTAAAATGATTTCCCATGATCTTAAGACCATGCACCATCATCATTTTATCGCTCTGATAATGTACATATAGACCACATTTTTCGCTTTCAGATTTACCATTGCAAGTCAAATATAACTATTTAAAGTATAGAGTAAAACTTTGAGCTTATCAGAAATTATAATATACCCATACATACATCCAGTTCTTATAAGAGAATCTATGGCTGCGCAAAATTGCAGCTGTCCGCACCGGAAAAGGTTACCGGGGGACAGCTGCAATTCAGTTGCAATCAGAAAGACGAGGCTTCATTCTTAGCTTAAGACTGTGCCGTCAGCCAAGGTGATCGTAAAGCCGTTGAAATTGATTGCTCCGTTGTTTGTCAGCGAGGTGATTGTGCAGTTGCCGGTAAGCATCCATGTACTGCCGGATTCAATCGTTACGACAGCATTATCCGAAACGGCGGCGCCGTTCTGCGCATTGTCCACGATGTTGACCGTTCCCGTAAAGCTGCTTTTTCCGGAAAGAGTCATATTCAGTTTGGATATCGTGTCCACAACGATATCCCCTTCGAGCGTTTGCCCATCGGCTGTAAATGTAACCTGCGCCCCGTTTTTTCCGGCTGTTCCCCAACCATGGCTTGCACTGTTCCCGCAGATGTTCATCAGATAACCGGTCTTTTCTTTGTTAGTGATGTCTACGCCGGACAGATAAACCGTACAGGCGGTATTGGTTATATAGAACAGATCTCCGTTATTGGAGAGCAGGCTACCGCCTGTCATGGAAAACGAGGAGGTTCCCACATTGGCATCACCGGACATGGATTGATATATCATGATATTGTGGATGTTTTCGTCCGAGCTGGTCCCCTTATCATCGCTCATATTTCCGGATACATTGCAGTTTTCCAATGTGATGGAGTTTTCGCCCTCAATGACCAGCGCTTCTGAATGATTCGCAGTCAATGCCGCGTTTTTCACCGTAATATCAGCCGTGGAATAGACAGCGGGAGAATTGTACCCATTGGAGGTATATGTGCCGCCGTCCACATTGACGGTTCCGCCTCCACGGTCGGAACGGATGGCCGCTGCGGAAGAGCCGGAGGTTTCCACCGTAAGATTGCTGGCGTTTGTTGTTCCGCCGCCGGTTGTTTGAATTCCTCCTGAGTTATCTGCGGTTGTTGTAATCGTGGAGTCTGAAATGTTTACAACTGTTCCGGTACCATAGCTGAACACACCGTTGCCGTTTTGCGCAGAGGAAGTAACGTTTGCACCCGTAATCGTGACATTGGCTCCATTTGTTGCCAGTAGCGCCGCATTCATTCCGTAGAAATCGCCATTCTCCGTGTTGGAACTGGAGCCTGCCGACTTGTCCACGGTAATCCCGTTCAAGGTAACTGTTGCACCGTCAATGCGGAGTGCGTTTTCATCGTCTCCCGTGGAAGAATAGCTTGTGTCGGAGTATTCACCGTCTGTATCTATCGTATTGGCAGAGGTACCCTGTGTCACTTCTCCGGAACCACCGAATCCACCGTTTCCCTCGTCTCCGCCGAATCCGCTATTTCCTCCGACGGATAGGACCGTCACCGTAGAAACTCCGTTATCGTTGTCCACCCGGATGCTCAAAACTGCGCCAACAACGATATCATCAACAGAGCCCTCCGAACTGTCCTCACTGTCGGAAGCTGCTTCGATTAGAATTTTGGCTCCGCTGATATCTACAATCGCCGTTTCTCCGTTTGCAGTGAAACCATTAGACGATCCCATTTTGCCACCCGGCATCTGCATCATTTTGCCACCCTGTTGTCCTTCCGAAATATTCGACGAAGCATTTTGATTTCCTACTACATCTTCGCTGCCGCCCGTTTCACCGTTCGGCAGTTCAGGCGGAGTTGCACCGTTTTCTGTATTTTCATCATTCTCCGGCTTGTCCGGCGGGGTTTCTCCATCGGCAGAACCAACATCTGAATTTCCTGATCCGGTATCAGTCGGCATCTGCGCAGAATCTCCGTTTCCTACAGTATCAGATAACTCTCCAAGCTGAACAGCTACCAGCGTTCCGTCAACCGCAACAACTTTTCCGGTCAGTGTCTGACCGGAATAATCTGTTCCCGTCTGCGCATTTTTCGACTGAGCAGTGCCGGAGCACGCTGTTAACGTGCAGACAAGCAAAGTAGCAATACATAAAAATGAAATAATTTTTTTTATGATGAAAGACCTCCTTCATAAATTCCTAAATGTAGCATACTATCCATGTCTTAATTGAAGTTAAAAGCAATCCTATCCCACTGATTACTTCCGCATACATTTCAGTGTCTGACCATTCTTTTCATTCCAGATTCATTTGAGCATTTAGGCAAGCTTCCAACCATTTCGTACTGCTGTCATAAACAAGCAAATCCAAAAGCAATTACAGTGTATTCTTTCATTGTGTATTTTACAAGTATATTGTATGTCCTAATTGTGAATTTTCAACCGCTGTGGCATATTCTCTATGTCCTGAACATTATCAAAGTATTCTTCCACAGAATGGTAATTTAAAAAATTTCTTCTGTGTAAAGTATTTTCGAGGGTTCGAATCTCCAAAAGTGCAAAAACAGTCAAAATACATCTACGGTTATGCAACTAAAAATCACGGGTAATACAACAAAAAAAATCCGATGAAATCGGACTTCTTTGCGGTTATATCTTTTTTGCACAACCATTATGGCTGGATTAAGCTGAACAGATGCGTTTATGATAACGGCTCTATAAACGGAAGGACTTATAAGGTTCGCCCTTACCTTGCCGTAACGACTAAGACTGTATATCTGAAAAATACCTATACTCTCGATATAAGGTCAGCAACCGGTACAGTAACATACGCAACTCAGGATAAATCCATAGCAAAAATAAACAGCAAGGGTGTTGTTACCGCAGTCAGAGCAGGTACAACATATGTAATCGCAACCAACGGCAGTACAACAATGAAATGTACGGTTAATGTTTATAATCCTACATTATCTAAGAGCAAGACAACTTTATACGTTGGGGCTAAAACAGTTCTTACTGTAAACAAATCCGGCGGCTCAGGTATAAGCTGGTCCTCTTCAGATAAGACTGTAGCCAGAGTTACAAGCAATGGAACTGTTACAGCTGTAAAGGAAGGTACGGCAACAATCAGCGCAACTGTTGACGGTGTAACAAAAAGCTGTCTTGTTAAGGTAAAGCAGGAAGGATAGTTATAAAACTGATAAGGCAGAATAATTTTGTATAGTAAATTCCGACAAAAAATGCAATTAAATTTGTTCATATTCGCCTTTGATGACAATAATTGACCATAAAAACAGTACATTTTAGCTATACTAAAATGTACTGTTTATTTTATAATATAATTTAGAGGAGTGATATTTTATGAAATTAACGTGCAAACTGACAAAATCAACTGTATCGGTATTGCTGTCTTTGATTTTTGTATTATCAATGACAGTTTTCGCAGGTACAGCAGCGTACGCTGTAGAAGGTACAAATATTACCTATACTTTCAGCGGTGACAATGCGGAAGCTGCCGGCTATGCAGAGGGTACAGTAACCCTGTCATCAGATACGGCAGGTACATATTACCTGTATTGGGCTGATGAGAACAAGGCTCTTGACGGTTATTATGAAATCGACACTATGACCCTTAGCGCCGGCGGAAGTGATATATTTAAGTTTGATTATCACACAGCTATTCCTGCTAATGCCACTAAGATTATTGCTACAACATCAAAAAGTGATGTAACTGTAGCCAATGCGGCAGCTACCTATACAGTTCCTGTAAGCAAGCGTCTCAGCACAGGCTCAGGGGACTTGCTCTACACCTTTAACTCATATTCAGACGTTCATATTGACGCCAACGGATATTATATAAAAGCAAATGAGCGTTGGGCTCAGGCTTTGAAATACGGTGTTGATATGGGTACTGATTTTATCGTATCATCAGGTGATATGGTAACAAATGCTTCAGGTCCTGACCCTGAGTGGTTAACCTATGAGGAGATTCTTTCTCAGTCCGATTATGTTAATCCTGTTTGGGAATCAGACGGTAACCATGATATGAGAAGCGGTGTTTCAACCGGTCTGAAATCCTTTGTTAAGGCATCGGGAACCGACAGTACCATAGCAAATTATGACGCTAATAAGCCATATTATTATGTAACCGAGAAGACTACAGGAGATATCTTTATCTTTATGGCTCTCGAAACAGATACAAGCCCTAGTGCTGCTGATGAATTTTCTCAGGAGCAGATGGCTTGGCTGTCAAATCTACTTGATACCTATTACGGTACAGGTGTTAACATTTATCTTATTGAACATTCTCCTATTAAAGGCTTTGGCGCTGGCGACAGAATGAGCAATCCTTATTATAAGGCTCATTTAAGCGAGAGCTATACCTCAACTGTTCAGTTCAAGGCTTTACTTCAGAAGTATGAGGATATTATCTGGATGTCAGGTCATACACACGAAGACTTTACTATGGGCTACAATTATTCCAACGAGAATAATACAGCTTGTAATATGATACACAATCCTGCTGTAGCAGGCTCAACATGGGCTTCAATTTCAGCTACTTCACTGGATTATAACAACGGTGTTGGTTATAACTCACAGGGCTATTATGTTGAAACCTATGAGAATGAGGTAGTTTACTACGGTGCTAACCTTACTGACGAGCTTATCTATCCTGCTTACTGCTACATTATGGAAGGCTCAAGAGGCTCTTCACCTGATGAAACAAATTCTATTGAATCTGTTTCAACCGTAAATCCTCAGGATACAACAGGAGCTACAGGCTCTACTCTTCCTGCAGGTACTGCAACCAACCGCTATTATTTTGCAAACACCCTTAAATGGGGTACTGTAGACTGCTACAGCTGGTCAGACAGTGATACTTCTACCTGCAAATGGCCGGGATATGCAGCAAAATATTACGGCACAAGTGAAGAGGGTGTTGACCTTTATTACTGCGATATTCCGTCAGATCATACAAAGATTATCTGGAACAACGGAAACAACGGTTATCAGACAGCCGATATAACAGTAGACGAAGTTAACAACTTCTATACTCCTTCCACTACCGTAAACAGCAAGTCGGTTACTGTAACTGCTTCTGTCTGGGATTATGACCCTCCTGTAGATTCTTCCGAAACTACAGAGCCGGTGGTAACAAGTAACGATACACAGCCGACCTCCGATAGCGAAGCTACAGAGCCGTCAAGCGACAGCGAGCCTGCTGAGTCATCCTCTGACACCAGCGATACTACAGCTCCTACCTCCGAAACAAAGGATACCGAAGCCAGCTCAAGTGTTGTAGTAAGCGACTATGACCTTGGTGATGCTGACCTTAGCGGAGAGATTAATATCAACGATGTTACTGTAATTCAGAAATATTTAGTAGAAATTGAGACATTCACTGCTGAACAGATCTTACTCTCAGATACCGACGGCGACGGACGTATTTCAATTAAGGATGCTACACAAATCCAGAAGTTGCTTGCAGAAATTATTACAGAGCTGGCCACAAATACATCAGAAAATGCAAAATTTGCACCGGCACAGTTAGGGGCAGATTCTCTTACAACCAAGCTTGCCGAGGTTAAGTCTTTACTATCATCTAACTATACCTTCTCCTCCTATGATCAGTATCAGGCACTTAAAAAGCTGTACTATCAGTACAAGGATCAGACTAACGTTACAGGCGAGAGCGAGGTCGTTGCTGAATTTGATGCTCTTGTAGAAGAATTAAGTGCAATTATTGAGCATATCGGTGCAATTAAAGTTCAACCTGTAGGAGATACCTACTACTTTGAAAATACAAACAACTGGTCTGTTGTAAATTGCTATGCGTGGTCAGGCTCCAGTAAAAATGCCACATGGCCCGGTGTAGCTATTGAAAAGGTAGGCACAAGTAACGGTCACGATGTTTACGGCATCAAGTTTGATTACGCTGCTCAATATTCAAGCATTATCTTCAATAACGGTTCCAGCCAGACTGTGGATATTGCCCTGAATACTTATGAGTACAACTGCTTTAAGCTCAACGGCAGTAAAGATTCCAGCGAACATTATTTGGTAGATAACTATCAATTTGACAGCGATGTAGAGCCTACTACCGCTCCGATAACAACTGTTCCTGTAAGTGATAATAATCTTTATGCTATGGGCTACTACAATGCAGGATATCACGACTGGTCTGATATTGATACATTCCTGACCCCTCAGAGTGACGGTACTTATACCCTTGACTTTGTTGCAACCAACAGTGTGGATATAAGTCTTAACATTTATAATAATTCCAGCAAGATTTATAACTGCGTTGCTGCAAGTACCAGCGTTACCTATTCCACAGGAGCTTCCTATGATTACAGTCTAAGCGGCTCTACGTCAAGAGGTAGGAGCGTTACTATTAAGGGGTTATCCAGCGGTTCGGTTATTAAGCTTGTTTATAATCCTACTAATAACACCTTGAAGGTTACCTTCGGGTGAGAAACGGCAGATTAATCTGAAAATCGGCGTTTTGAATACCATATGTTTTAAGTAGAATAAATGCCGGAGTAGTATGATACTGCCTGCCTTGTACAACCCTGCATTTCTGCAATCTCGGAACAAGTTAATCTTTTCCAGTAAAACAATTCAATTCTGTCTCTCTGCAACGGTGGCAAGCAAATCAACATTCCCTTTAATTGTTCGTTCCTTATTTTAGAAAACATCATATCCTCAAACAAAATATTTTTATATAACGTTCTCTTATGCATAGTACTTTCTGACTGTTCAGAATGTTCAATATGTCTGTCGAACTCATTAAGTTCTTTGACGTCATGTAATTCACTGTCATTAAACAAACTGAAAATATCATTATTAACTTCAACTTTCTGTTCAACACCCTGTCCGTCTTTAAAAGCAATATACAATTTTCCTTTTTCTTCAAAAATTGTATATGGATTATCCTTTGATTTTCTTCTTTTAGGACGATTATCATCCATTTATATTACCTCCAATTGACTGAATTTATATAATTCAAAGCAATTGGAGGACTTCTGATTCTAAAGACCAACAATACCCTTTCCACTTTAGTAAATAAAAATAGAGCCGACAAATCAGCAAAAAGCTAACTTATCGACTCACAATCTTATTCTATGGTAGTACCCACATATGTGTTGTTGGACGGCTTATACAAAAGCCTATATTCTGTTTTATATTTCTATTGCTATACATCGTGTATATAGATATTCAATCCGCTTAATATTTCTCTAACTAATATTAAGACTTATGATTTCCTTTATAGAATAATTCTTACAAAAAATCATATTAATCTAAACCAGCCAAAGCTCTCTGGATTGCTGTTGCATCATTTACATTTACACAAGCATCGTCATTGAAATCTGCACTAATTTCTTGTCTTTCGTCAAAATCAGTTATTTGTGCGATACCTTTTAGAATCAGAGTTGCATCTTTAATATTAACTTCTCCATCTGAGTCAACATCTCCAAAAAGAATCTGATATTTACTTTGTAATTTTTCTATAGCTGTATCAAGTTCTACTTTTGCGTTATCAACCTGTTCCTGCGTCTGACCATAGTAATACGCTATTTTCGCCTCTGTAATAGCACTTGAAAATTCCTCATTTTTTTCCTCCGAACAAGTTTTAGAATAAATATATTTATTCTAAAAGTCATTTTTCAAAATAATACAAATATAAATCCTCTAAATTTGGTTTTTGCTGAGACCAAGGATATTTCTCAGGTGGAGTATTTGTTACTATTCTTGCAGTAATGTTGTCATCATCGTGGCAAAGGTTGCTAACTCTGTATTTTGACTGTACCTGAGCAAGCTCAGAAACTTTGATTTTTACATCAAAAACTTTGTCACTAATTTCACTCAAAAGTTTTTCACCAGTGTCGCAAGCCATAAGCTTGCCGTCTTTCAAGAGCATAACTTCTTTTGCTATGAACTCAATGTCGGACACAACGTGAGTTGCAAGGATAACGATTTTGTTTTCAGCCATTTCGCTTATGAAATTTCTGATGCGGATACGTTCCTTTGGGTCAAGTCCGGCGGTAGGCTCGTCAAGGATAAGAATTTCAGGGTCGTTAAGAAGTGCCTGTGCAATTAATGCACGCTGTTTCATACCACCGGAAAAGCCACCAAGCTTTTTGTGGGCGGACTGGGTAAGATTTACAGTTTCAAGAAGCCCGGTGATTTTCTCCTTGGCTTCTTTCTTTTTAAGTCCTTTTAATGCCGCCATATACCACAAAAATCTGTTAAGGGTAAAGTCATCATACAAGCCCTGTTGCTGTGGCATATATCCCAAAACGGAACGGAAATCCTTGCCCAGCTTTTTGGTGCTTGTTCCATTATACATAACCTCTCCGCTGTCAGCGTTCAGGTTATCTGTGATAATGTTCATAAGTGTACTCTTGCCGGCACCGTTAGGGCCAAGCAAGCCGTAAACTCCCGGAGTTAAGGTAACAGAAAAATCGTTCAGCGCCTTCACCTTACCACCCTTATAGGTTTTGTTTAAATTATGTATTTCTAATTTCATAACTGATATCCTTTCTAAGCTTTAGCTTTGAATAATTAATTAGGGTTACTGTGATTGATATAAAAATAATTATGATACTAAGTGCAATTATTATTGGCAAGAGGTAGTGCCAGCTACCATTTTGAAATACTGTAAAAGTCCTTACAGAAGTATTGTTTATACAAATAAAACATGGGAACAAGCCCACTACCGACATCACAATCATTGTGATGATATTGTTTTTTAACAGGTTTGAAAACATCATAGTAAGCATAGTAATTGCAAAAGCTACCGCTATATGTACTATGCTGATTAATGCAACAGCTTGCCAAATTGTCAGGGTGCTTTCTACACCGCTAAAATCCTGCATAAATATCAATGGTGTATTAAATGAATCAGCACCGAATGTTGTTATAAAATTAATAAGGTACGGCAGATAAATAAGAATATAGGATATTACAAAAGTAAGGGTCAGCTCCATTGTTTTAGCTATCACTAATTTTGCTTTGCCACCTTTTGTACAGCGGATTAAATTTACCACTCCACGCTTATACTCACAAGCAAAAATATTAGACGCACTAAAAATCATTACCGCTATAAGCAAGGTGAAATACTCCCATTCTCTTGGGGCATTTTCAAGCAATCGCTTATAATAGAGTGAGTTTACATATTGTGGAGTTATGCCGTACTCCTCTCCTACTGACTTTATATATTCTGTCTGTTCCTTAACAAGCTCAAAGGCTTCACCTTTGCTTTCAAGGATATAATTAACAGCAGAAAGTTGGGTCTGTTTTTCGTCCTCTGTTAGAGATTTATCAGCTTGGATTTTCTCAATCTTGCTGTACAGTCCGTCAAAATACTTTTGCTCTTTTGCAATGCAGCTTTCTTTATCCTTAGTCAAATCCCCTTGCAAAACATTCATATATTCACTATAGGCACTGTCCGAGGAATTCTGGTAAACAATATTAATATCAGCCGTTAAATTTCTATAGCCAAAGAAAAGTAACAGCAGAAATACCAAAGCTACAAGAGAGCCTTTATAGTGTTTAAAACACTCACCGCTGAAAATATGAACAGAGCCACGAACCTTACTAAACTTATTCCTAACCTTTTCAAGTATAGGAGCAATGGCACTGTTTTTAGAGCCTTGAGTTTTATGTACAAAGGAAATGCTTGAAATCACACAAGGAACGGCAATTAATAAAAACACCGATACAATAAACACTAACGCAAAATTTACAGGAAGTGTAAAGAAATTAATGTTAAGGTAATTGCCGAAAACATTATTACCGCTAAGCATATAGAAAAAGTTTATATACTTAAAATGATTTAAAAGTGCACTACTGTCGATTGTTGTAAACAAAACATATTCTGCCGACAATCCCACAGCCGTAACAATAAATATTGTTGCGGTATTTTTTATAAGCACAAATATTAAAGAAAGCACACAGGCTATGGCGCACATAGTAAGTGCTTTCGATACAATCCATAAAATCAGATATTGAAAAACGGTCACGTTGTAGCTACAATTTTGGAACACGTCTATAGATTGGATATTTCTGTTCATATCTCCAAATCCGCTGTAAAAACCACAGGCGAGTATGTTAGCGGTGTAATACACGAGGGTAATTATCACAGTAAGAGAAATCAACACACCAAGTTTAGACGCTATAACAGACAATCTGCCCTTTTGCGTGGAACGAACTAAGCTGTATAAATTCTTATCTCTTTCAACTGTAAACAAGTAAATGCACATTAAAAACACAAGTGCAAAAACCATCAAATCCGTTAGGTTAAAGGTAGTAGCAGTTTCAACAGCAATGTTGTTGCCCACCTCCAACTTTACGTCCTTTAGGCTCTCAAAATCCTGCGGTGTTTTCTGAATGTTGTTATAGGAAAATGAACCCTCCTGAGAAAAGATAGAAAAGGAGAGCAACTCATCAGCACGATTTTGCATTTCATCAATAAAGGAATCGTAGCCGTCTATGTATTCAAGGTCATTTTCAATAGTTTGCGCCAACATATACAGCCCAAAGGCTTTGTCCTTTGAATAGTTCAGCTTTTCTGCCTGTTCGTATGCTTTAGGATTTTCATTTTTATATTGCTCAAGCAAAAGTTTTGCGTTTTCCTTTGAATATTCATCGCTGCTTGTATTCAAAGAAGAAAGCTCCATTGAAATTTTGCACACGAAAATTTGCTCATCAAGAAGTGCCTTGGCATCTTCTTTATTAAGGCTTTTTACTTGAGAAATCAGACTTTCATATTCAGTTTTATTTTCAGCGAAAATTTGAGTTTCATAGTTATTAGATTGTGTGTAATAGAGCACAAACACGTTGGCTATAAAGAACACAACTAAGCATATTACAAACAACCTACTATGAAACAATTTTCTTAACTCACCTGTTATAATTCTCATAACGCATTATTTCAAAATATCATTATTTTATGATACATGTATGGTTTCTCCGGAAAAGTCATTAGGACTTATCGGAGCAATAGGCTCTCCAAGAATGATAGAATTTAGCATATTATATATCTCTACCGGCACTTCTTCAATAGATATAATTGCTACTATAGACTCATTTCTTATGCAAAAACCATTTTTATTACAAAAATCTGTAGCTTTTTGCACACTACTGAACGCTAAAACAGGAAAATCCCCTGTGTATTCTCCCCCATCGTCGTTCCAATGCATTTTAACTGAAAAGCCATCAATTATGTTATTATCTTGCACACTAAATTGATTTGAAATTTTATATCCTATTTTAGTTGCCGAAGAATAAGAATTATTTAATAAATCGCTTTTTTTAGTATCTGAATTATCAACTATAATATTACTGTTTTTATTTGTATTCGTTAAATTCTGCCAATCAAGAGAACATATATCATTTTTCTCGGCAGTAGTACCCTTATATTGTGAAATTTTATTTTTGTCAATATAATACAACTCCAAGTTTCCATCTTCTGTAGCACTTGAAATAAGAAAATGCTCTGTTCCTTGTGCACACATATCAATCCAACTGTCAAAAGGAAGTATAAAGCTATCTACTTCATTCATTTTTAAATCATAGACTTTTATTGTTTGTTCAAAATTATTTTCTTCTGAATTATTCTCAGAAAAATTCAAATACGCACCGTCATCAACATATACATATTTTCCATCTGAGTAAAGATAATTACCCGCAGGATATTCAACAAATTTTTCTTTATTATCTCCATTCAAATCTGAAGTATAATAAATTGTATCATAGCTGTCATCATCATTTTTCACAGCTTCATAAGTTATTAAATTACCATTAATAAAGGTCGCTATACTTGGTGTTGCTCCGTTTAAATCAATTTCGTTGTATTTTTCCGATTCTATGTTATAAGCAAACAATTGTGTAAAATTATTATCATCTGATGATTCGTTGTCAAGGAGTGCTGAAACTGATACATATACATAGTTTGTATATGCTATAAATTTATCAATATTAACATTTTCATATCCAAGTTCATTAAAATCAATAATAATCTTCGGTTCACTTTTGGGAGAGGCAATGGGCATACTATATAATCCGGTATTTGTCAAATAGTAAATATAGCCCCTATGTATAAACCATTCTAAAAGTGTTTCATTAAATCCGTCTGTTATCTTTTCTTTTCCTGTTCCATCTTCATTTATCCTAAAAATATATGATATATCACTCATTTTTTCCGAGTTATATTCGCTTGTATCTGCATATAAATAACCGTCATAGTATTGAATACTACCATAGCCGTAGGCATCACAAACATCAGGATCATTATGCAAACAGTTAACTCTATTGCAAAGAGGGATTCCTTTCATCGATTTTTTATCTATATATAAAATAATTCCGTTGCTACCAAGATAGTAATACCCTTTATCTGACTCTGTACAGTCAAGCTTTGAGTTACTAATGTTATTGTAACAATACTGCATATCTGTATTATAGTTAAAAACATCTTCTTCCCTGTCTAAAACTAAATCATCTGTACAGCCATTTATAAATAATATTGAAAATAGCAATGCAACTGTTAATGAAGCATTAATAAACTTTTTCATCATTTCATCCTCCTAAAGATAAATAGCACAGAATAAATCTGTGCTATTTATCTTAATATGTATCGTTATATGCTGAATAACCAGAAGTAACTTTTCCTACAAGAGGTCGATCTTCACAGGCTTCACTCTTCCAAGTAATATATGATGTTACTTGAACTCTATTAGCACTAAATGCACCATAGTTAGAATTAAAGTTTGATACACTGCTTGATGAGACTGTAGTATTTTTGGTGTTTGTCCCAGTAGTATATGTGTTGGTGACACTCTTTAAAGTTTTCACCACATTACCAGTTGTTAAATAAAAATAGTAACAATTCGCAATTTTACCCGCACTGGACAGTTCGCAATAAGTGGAGGCAACCGCTGAACGTGAATTCAGTTTGATTTTTCCATATGACTCTTCTTGATACACATAATACGTATCGGTTTGAGCAGAACCCGTTAGAGCAGATGTAGGTATAGCAAAGCAAGAAGTCATAAACACAGCAATCAACAAAACAGAAATAAATTTTTTCACAGAAATATCTCCTTTCTTTTAGCACCTATATATTAAATTTAAAAATTTAATAAAGGGCTGCTTTTAAAAATACACTTTTTAAAAAAACTTTTGAATCGTTTTAGGTGCTTTTGGCTGATAGCAAAAATTAGCAGAAGCTACGCCATTTGAAAATTTACACACACTAATACAAACAGCTTTTAGCAATTTTTTCATATTCATTTTTTCACCTCCTCGTATTTTTGTTTAATAATTTCAGGAACGAATAGAATGTCCACTGATAAAATCACTGGAACAACTATAAACAATTCCTTTATATGTAATAAATTAAATCCGAATAAATATACTGTCATTCCAAAACATAACACTATTATCGAAATCCACTTGTTTTTCTGAATATTATTTACCTCTTTGCTTTTATTTCTCAATGGACATAACTTATAAAATAGAAAAAGCGATAACATCCATACACAACCAGAAACAAATAATATTATTGCATTATTAAAATGCAGTAAGAAATAATTGTAAAATAATAGTATGCCCAAATACACTATGACTGTTATAAGATAACATCTCATGTAAGTATATGCGTGATATCCTCCTGAATAAAATCTAATTAAAGAGAAATACACTACAAAAATAAGTGTTTCAATAAAATCACCAACTAATATACCTAAAATTAAAATACTTAACGCTTCTATCAAAGAAGAAACTATTAGTTCAAATCCATATGTATATATTTCTAAAGGATATTTGTCATTTTTATCAAATAAAAAAAGTGCTATTTTTTCCGAAAGTAAATGTAACATCATTCACATCTCCCATTAAAAAATAGCACATAAGCATTAACTTTTATTAAAACTGGTAAAATTATTTAGTTTTCTGGTAAAATTTGATTTGAAATTATTGCTTTTACAACAAACATGTTGTTTTCTTCAGAAATTTTTAAATTTCCATAATATTTATCACACATCTCCTTAATTATTTCTATGCCTTTTCCGTGTTCATTTTCATTTCTCTTTTTAGTCTTCAATTTTTGGTTACAAGATAATACGGATTTTTCAATAATATTTTTACAAATAATCACATAGTAAGCGTTATGTTTTGTTATAGAAAGTTCTATCGTCTTTTTCGGCAATTCCGTGTTATCTAAATATTCTATTGCATTATCACACATGTTACCGACAATTGATATCAAATCAGTGTTTTCTTTAAACTCCATCATAGAATCATTTGCTTCTATAATAAAATCAATACCTCTGTTTTTGGCTTTTTCAAGTTCAACATTAATTACTGCGTTTAGCAAAGTATTATTGGTATGTATCGGAGTATACACCTCACTCATTTTATCTACATAACTATCACAAATACTATGGACCTTTTCATATTCTCCATTTAAAACAAGCTTATCTATACATGAAATTGTATTTTTTATATCATGCTTTATCTTAGATATTTTTTCAACCTGTACATTACTATTTATAACATTTTGCTCATACATTTGTGCCCGCTGTTCTGTTAACAAAAGCTGTGTTTTCACGTCATTAGTTTTGCTTATTCTTGTAATCATAAACCAAACCACAGCAGTTATGATTACCATTGATATATTTATCAATAAAACAAAAGGTATTATTTCTGTGTTGTAGTTTGATACAATCAGCATATAGCTTGAGGCAAACATTATTATTAGTGCCAATAAAGGAACACCTACAAATGCAATTATATTTGATAGGCTCTTTAAGTTGTATTTTTTGTTACTAAATCTTAGTATTATCAAATAAACAATAGTGTTCGTAACATTGACTAAAGTAACACATATATACCGTGCTATACTCGAGTGCATAGCTATATCCTCAAATGTATGACCTGTAAAAAAGCTAGTTGAATTTAAAGCCAAAAGCGAAATAACAGTATTTATCAAAAACACAATTATCGGCATAATAAATCTTAGTATGTTATTTCCACTAAGGCAAACAAAAACATATATCTCACATACAACTACATATATACAAATATCAAGTGCTATAATGTAGATTTCGCTAATCAAGAAAAATGTCATTATTGAAAATATAACAAACACAAACAAAAGCGAAATCAAAATGTTTTTAGGCTTAGAGAACTTTTTCTCAAAGAACAAATATAAGAAGCCTATAAACATAAATGACTGATATATATTCAAAAACAGTTCAAAGCACAAATCAAACATATTCTTCTCCCAACCATTCAAAATACTTTGCTTTTACTTCTTCTCTATATTTTTTACCCAATGGTACGGCTTTGCCTATTGTCAAAACAATATTATCTGTATTTATCATAGAAATAAAATTATTATTCACAACGAACCCTATATGTGTTCTCACAAAATTATTCTTTTCTAATCTTGAAAATTCATATTCAATGTTACTTCGGACACTGTAGTCTTGGTCAACAGTATGATATATTACATAATTTTTGTTTTTTTCAATATAAACAATATTATCCAAGTATAACACAATATCAGTTCTGCCGGAATGTATTGTGACCCGTGATTTATATTTAGATATTTTTTTAGCTATACTTTTAAGGCAATAATCAATATCACTCTCAAAATCTGATTTTCTTATAAATAAATAGGGGCGACTTTTTAACGCTTGAAAAACGAGGTTATCCCTTTCCGTTACAAAAGCGATATAAGGAAACTCGCTTTCACCTCTAATTTTATTGAGATGCCTTGCAACAGTTATACCATCCACAAGAGGCATATCTATGTCTAAAAAAATAAGGTTATATTTAAAAGAAACATCAATCAAATCATATCCGTTTTGGTAACAATCAACATTGCATTTAATATTAAAATCAATACATTTTCTTTCAATTATAGTTTTAAATTTTTCAATAAACAATTCCTCATCGTCAACCATTGCAATTTTTAACACAATCCCACCACCTATTTATTTTCATTATAGCACAAAAAACGAACTCATCAAACAAAATAAAATGAGAACATATCAGTTAATTTTCAAACAAAACGTTAAGCTGCTTTTTCCTCCATTTTCCCGATATCGCTGCTGTGTTTCAATCAATCCTGCTTTTCTTAAATCATTAATAGCTCTGCGGACTGTAGCAGGCGACAACTTTATGTCGCCTGCTATTTAAAAATTATTTGTTTCAAATTTAAACAACAGAACTCTCAGTGAATATCGTCAGAATGACGGAGGAGCTTTATCATATTTTCTCAGCTATGATTCAGACGGTAATCAGGTTGAAAAAACTAAGATTGATGGTCAATAAAAACTATAACTACAGGCACAGATGGGAACGGAAAATCATATGTAAGTAATGACGGTATTAATGCCAAAACTACAACTGATGATTTTGGAAGAACTACACAGATAAAAACATCGTGCAGTGAAGGCAACAGCGTATTCTTTACTGATTATGAATATGCAAGCGGTAAATCAAAAAATTCCACCACAAACCTCGTAAGCGAGCTTACTCAGACCTACGGATCAAATGAGCTTGTAAATTACAAATATATCTACGATAGCAACAGTAATATCACACAGATATACGAAAACGGAACGCTTGCTCATAAATACACATATGACAATCTCAACCAGCTTAAAGAAGAATATGATTATATTAACAGATTCTATATAAACTATTCTTACGACAAAAACGGTAATATTCAAAGTAAAAATGAACAGTATTTAGATCCTACTTATAATTATCCATCAGGAAAGCCTAAGGGCAATGTGTATTATTACAATGATACTCAGCGGAAAGATAAGCTAACAAAAATTAATGGTTACGATATTACCTATGATGCATCTGGTAATCCATTAAATTATCGTAATGGTATGACTTTCACATGGCAGAACGGTCGTCAGCTTGCCTCTTTACAAACTGAGGATAATGAGGTAAACTATAAGTATGACAGCAATGGTATGCGTACACAGAAGACCGATAATAGTGGCACAACCTACTACTATTATGATAGTGATAAAAACCTAATCGGTCTTACAAAGGGAAGCACTACCCTACTGTTCTACTATGACTCAGACGGCAGCGCAACTTCATTTAAATATAACGGTATAATGTACTACTATATTAAAAACTTACAGAGTGACGTTGTCAAAATTATCAACCAGTCAGGCACTGAAGTTGTAGGCTATGTCTATGATGCTTGGGGCAATATTCAGAGTACAACAGGCGATGCAACCTTAGGAAATCTTAACCCCTTCCGCTATCGTGGATATGTTTATGACAATGAATCTGGGCTTTATTATCTCCAAAGTCGTTATTATGACCCTGTAACAGGTAGGTTCTTAAATGCTGATGATGCTACGTATATTGGTGCAACTGGAACGGCATTAAGTACAAATGTGTTTGCATATTGTGAAAATAATCCAATTACTTATAATGATAAATACGGTTATTTTTCAATACCAACTTTTGTTATATCAATTGCAATTGATGCCATTATACTCGGGTTGTCAAGTTGGCTTCACGCTACATGGATGGGATTTATGGACCCAATTAAATTTATGGCAAAAAAGGCTGCAGCTAACTTTTTTAAAAAACATTATTGAAAATAAGTAGTAAATTCATAAAAATTGCTGTTAAAGCATTAATTTGGATTGGTAAAAAGGCGTTTGCCGCTTTATTTAATTTAAAGGCAAAAATGGTTATATCAATTTTAATAAATGAACCTATACGAATATTAACAGCTTGTACTTCGGTAGGTGGATTGATTGCCGCTATATGGGATTATTTTTCTGATAAAAGATTTAATGGAGGATTAAATTATGGTAAAATTCAATATTGATGTTGAAATAAATGATATAATAGCA
>CAZZLN010000039.1:0-18875 GCA_964654945.1 uncultured Lachnospiraceae bacterium | reverse complement strand
CAAACTTAGCGATAGCAGCAGTAGGAGTAGCCTTTGAAGCCTGACCGCCTGTGTTGGAATAAACTTCTGTATCAAATACGAATACGTTTACGTCTTCACCGGATGCCAATACATGGTCAACACCGCCGAAACCGATGTCATAAGCCCATCCGTCACCGCCAAAGATCCACTGGCTCTTTTTAACGAGCATATCCTTGTGGGCAAGAACATATTTACAATCATCGCAGTTAGCACCGGCAGCTTCAATAGCAGAAACTAAAGCAGCAGAAGTAGCCTTAGATTCCTCGCCCTTGTTCATAGTTTCTTTCCAAGCCTTAGCAGCTTCTTTAACTTCGCCTTCAGGAGCATTGGCAATAATGTTGTCTACCTTTTCAGCAAGTAATTCTCTCTGCTGCTTAACACCTGTGTACATACCATAACCAAATTCAGCATTATCCTCAAATAATGAGTTACACCAAGCAGGGCCATGACCTTCAGCATTAGTAGTATATGGAGTAGAAGGTGCAGAACCGCCCCAAATTGAAGAACAGCCTGTTGCATTAGCAATATACATTCTGTCACCGAATAACTGAGTGATTAATCTGGCATAAGCTGTTTCAGCACAACCGCCGCAAGAGCCTGAGAATTCAAGTAATGGCTGTTCAAACTGAGAACCCTTTACAGAGTACTTATCTTCAGGATTAGCCTTTGGAGCAAGGTTAATTGCATAATCCCAAGCTTCAACCTGATCTCTTGCCTCATCAATAGGAACTAATTTAAGCGGATCTGTCTTGCCTGAAAGAGGACAAGAACAAATACAGTTACCACAGCCGGTACAGTCCATAATATCTACCTGCATTACATATTTATAAGCAGCTTCCTTGCCCTTGCCGGGAACAGCCTTTAATGAAGCAGGAGCATTAGCAGCTTCTTCATCAGTTAAAAGGAATGGTCTGATACAAGCGTGAGGACATACAAATGCACACTGGTTACACTGTATACAAGTTTTTGGATCCCAAGTAGGAACATTAATAGCGATACCTCTCTTTTCATAAGCAGCAGTACCATGCTCGAATGTACCGTCTTCGATACCCTTAAATGCTGATACAGGGAGAGTGTCACCCTTCTGAGCATTCATAACGTCAACGATATTCTTGATGAAATCAGGTCTGTCAGCTGCAGCAGCAGCTTCATCCTTAGCATCAGCCCAGCTTGCAGGAATTTCAACCTTATGGAAGCCTACAGCACCTGCATCAACAGCAGCATAGTTCATATTAACTATCTTTTCACCCTTCTTACCGTATGACTTAACGATAAATTCTTTCATATATTTGATTGCATCATCTTTAGGAATAATTT
Source organism: uncultured Lachnospiraceae bacterium (assembly GCA_964654945.1). GTDB lineage: Bacteria > Bacillota > Clostridia > Lachnospirales > CAG-274 > HGM11788. The sequence continues at coordinate 17,537 of CAZZLN010000039.1, read as the reverse complement.
CAGTAATCATAAAGAATGCAGACTGTAATACCATATTAAACTTAGAACCAAGACCAAGCTCAGCACCAATCTTAACGGCATTTATTGTGTAGAAATTAATATTTTTGCCGGCTAAATCTCTCTTAACATTAGCAGGTAAATGAGTATCTAATTCTTCGTCAGACCAGATAGTATTTAATAAAAAGCTGCCGCCGTCTTTTAAGTTAGATGTCATATCATACTTATTTAAGTAAGACTGCTGATGACAAGCAACAAAGTCAGCAGTGTCAATAAGATATGGAGAACGGATAGGGCTCTTACCAAATCTTAAATGAGAATTTGTGATACCGCCTGATTTTTTAGAGTCATAAGCAAAGTAAGCCTGAGCATACATATCTGTATGGTCACCGATAATCTTAATAGAGTTCTTATTGGCACCAACAGTACCGTCAGAACCAAGACCCCAGAATAAGCAGTTAGTAGTACCTTCAGGAGTAACATCAACTACAGGACCTCTTGCTAATGAATGACCTGTTACATCATCGTTAATAGCTAAAGTAAAGCCGTTCTTAGGAGCATCTGAGTCAAGGTTTTTATAAACCGCAATAATATCAGCAGGAGTAGTATCCTTAGAACCAAGACCAAATCTGCCGCCAACGATAACAGGATTTCTGTCACTGTTAAAGAATGCTGTACAAACATCCTGATATAAAGGTTCGCCAAGAGAACCCGGTTCCTTAGTTCTGTCAAGAACAGCAATCTTCTTTGCAGTTGCAGGAACAGCCTCTAATAATTTTTCAGGTACGAATGGTCTGTATAAATGAACATTAACAAGACCAACCTTTTCGCCCTTAGATGCAAGATAATCAATAGTACCGGAAATTGTATCACAGATAGAACCCATAGCAATGATAACCTTTTCGGCATCAGGGGCACCGTAATAGTTAAATAACTTGTAATCTCTGCCTGTAAGCTTGCTGATTTCAGCCATATATTCTTCTACGATTGCAGGAGTTGCATCATAATATGGATTACAAGCTTCTCTTGCCTGGAAGAAGATGTCAGGATTTTGAGCAGTACCTCTTGTGCATGGATGTTCAGGATTAAGAGCGTGCTCTTTAAATTCCTTAACCTTGTCCATATCAATAAGCTTAGCTAAATCATCATAGTCAAGAACTTCAATCTTCTGAATTTCGTGAGAAGTTCTGAAACCATCGAAAAAGTGAAGGAATGGAATTTTAGACTTTATTGTTGAAAGATGTGCAACAGCACCTAAATCCATAACTTCCTGAACTGATGAAGAAGCTAACATAGCAAAACCTGTCTGACGGCAAGCCATAACATCAGAATGATCACCAAAGATGTTAAGAGCATGGCTGGCTAAACAACGAGCACTTACATGGAGTACACATGGAAGTAACTCACCGGCAATTTTGTACATATTTGGAATCATAAGAAGTAAGCCCTGTGATGCTGTGTATGTAGTAGTTAAAGCACCGGATGCCAATGAACCATGTACAGTACCGGCAGCACCTGCCTCAGATTGCATTTCAACAACCTTAACTGTCTGACCGAAAATATTCTTTTTACCTTTGGCTGCCCATTCATCTACATATTCAGCCATTGGAGAGGATGGAGTAATAGGATAAATACCAGCTACTTCAGTAAACGCATAGGATACTGTAGCGGCAGCCTGATTACCATCCATAGTTTGCATAATCTTTGCCATTTTTACAATCCTCCTTGTAAAATTTGAAAATTGGGACAAAATCCCTGAATAATAATAAATATTGTGCAGACTGCAAAATATTTTATAATTTATTATAACAACTTTTCGGCAATTAGTAAATAAAAAATTTAAAATTTATTAAAATTTTTTTTGCTATTCTATGTAAAATCTGTTATAATCGTATAACAATATACGGATAGAGGTACTTAAAATGAATAAAAATGATGATAATAATTTATATTTTATTGATAATATTAACGAAATATGCAGGTTTTTCATTGAAAAATACCAAGTAGCTTATTCAAATATAAATTTCCGAGGAAAGAAATATCTTTTAAAATATGTAAATTCTTTTTTGAGAAGATGGGTATTCACAACCCTTGTGGAAAGTCTTGAATTATCACCTGCAAATATTATTTTTGAGGGCAATAATAATAGGATGTGCCTGCCTGTTGTAAAAAACAGAAGCAAGTCAAAAATCGGATTTATGGATGTTTCTTATATAGATTATTCAATAGAAAATTCGCCTGTTGTCAATGATATAAGAAAAATATATGAATTTGCTGAAAACGGAATAAAAGCAGATGATGATGAATTTATTAACGGAGAATTTTATAAAAAGTATTCTTCTGAATTTGAAATTGATGACCCTGAGTATCTGAGCTATATTATATATATTGCTGTCAGACTTGGAATTTTAAATGTTATGCCGTCAATAGGCATTACTATGATTTGCAGGGGCAATGACAGTATTTTAAATTTTGATAATAAAAAGCTTTTTGATATAATTATTAAAGAAGCTATGTGTATAGCTGCTGAAAAGCTTGATGAATATTCGATTTCAGATGAGCCTTTGACCTGTGATGACATATCAATGTGGTTAAAAAATGAAAATGATATTGATTTAATATTTGAAAAATATTTTAATAATGAGCCTGAAATTGAAGATTTACTTATTGATGATGATGACAATTTTAATTTTTGGAACAGCTTTGGCTTTGAAACAGGAATTACTTTTGATAAGTGGTTTCTTACACCCTTTGGCTTTTATTTTGGAATTATTATGCCTGAGTATACAACAGAATACAGTCTTTTTTATGAAATGGATATGTTTCTTGGTGTTTTAAAATACAGCCGCAACACAGGAATTGCTCCAACGGTTATGCTGTATTCTCCTTGTACCTGCTATTGGCTGACAAATGTTGGCTGTGAATATTTTAATAGGGATTGTGAATTTAAAAGTAAATATATTTTCAGAAGCTATTCCCCTGAAGATTTTGTAAATATGCTTATTGAGGGAAATCTTTTTTACAGAAAAGCGGAAATAAAATATAATTATTATCCACCTTTTAATGTATATAATCTCAGAATTACATTGACATTACAAAAATCCGTATGGTTTGATGTTGAAGTCAGTGAGTATTTTTCTCTTGATGAGCTTGGAAAATTTATTCTTTATTCTTTGCTTGGCTATAATATTGAAGCTAAAAAATATAAATTTTATATAGAACCCGAAAATCCATTTACGGAATACACCTATCCTGAAATAAGAAAAAATTCAAGTAATGTATATAATACTTATCTCCACAATATATTTGAAAACAGAAATTCGTTAATGTACAGTACTGAAATTGAATTTGACAGCATTAACTGTACCTTTGATTTTAGAATAGATATTAAAAAAGTATATGAAAATAATTCTGAAACAAAAGTTCCTGCTATTATAAAAACAAGCAAAAATTTTAAAAATTTGTTTTATCAGTAATAATAATTAAATTATCCTCATATATAATTAATATGTTGAATTAGTATAAACTAAGGAGGATTATATATGCTAAGGATAATTGTTTTAATTATAATGATTATTTGTTTTTCAGGCTGTAATCAAAAAAATGCTGAATTAAATAATAAAGAGGCGGAAATCGGTTTTATAGGAGAAAAAGAGCCGGTCACCAGAGCAGAAACGGCTAAGATGCTTGCTCTTGGAAGATACAGCTTAAATGAAATAAATAATCTTGAAAGAACAATAACATTTAAGGACACTGATATTGGAAAGTGGTATGATAAATATATAAATGCTGCTTATAATGCTGAATTGATTGCGGGAACTGATGAAGAAAATTTTTCACCGGAGGAAAATCTTACTCTTAAACAGGCACAGATACTTATTAAGAAAATTAATTCTTCGGGAAATTTTGAGCTTAAATTCAGTGAAGCTGACAAGGACAGGCCTATATCATATAAAATTTGGCTTGAAGCATTTAATAAAGCAACAGGAAACAGTGTGACAGAGTGTGATATTTTTGTGTATGCAACAGGAAAGCAATGTAAGGAGCTTGGAGATAAGTACATACTGTGTAATGGCGGTTTAAGAGGAGTTGAGGGTATAGATTTTTCACCTTATGAAGATAAAATAGTCAGAGTAACAATGAAAGAAAATGAAATACTTGGCATATCCAGAATAATTGATACGGCTCCGATTTTAAAAAATGCTGAAATAATTGCTGCTGATGATTCAAATATAACAATAAAGCTTAATGGAGCTGTGAGAGAATTTAATGCAGACAACAGTGAAAATTTATATAGTGCAGGAGAAAAAATTGATATTACCTTTGATAAAGAGGGAAAATATCAAATTTCTCCCGGAAGTGCATAATTTGTAATTAATATTAATCACCTTGCATATTTTATATTTACGAGGTGATTTTTTTGAGTAAAATTGGTTTTACAATTATGGGCGGAGATTACAGATATAAATATTTATATGATTTGCTTATTAAAGACGGATACAGTGTAAAGGCTTATGATAATCAGTTTATTATAAAATGCTGTGATAATATTAATACCGCTCTTTATAATTCGGATATTATAATAGCACCCATACCTTTTACAAAGGATAATAAAAATGTGTGTTTAAACAATGTCAATATGAGTGTTGATGATTTTATTTTATATGCCAACAGAGCCGGAATAAAAACCGTTATCTGCGGAGTTGTAAGTGACAAGCTTTATAAAAAATTTATGTCAAAGGGTGTAGCCATATACGATTTTTTTAAATATGAGGAGGTTGCCGTAAAAAATGCAATTCCAACTGCCGAGGGTGCAATAATGACTGCTATTGAAGAAAGCGACAAAACTCTTTTTGGCAGCAAGGCACTTGTAATCGGCTATGGAAGATGCGGTAAAATTCTATCAAGAACATTAAACTGCATAGGTGCAGATGTTACTGTTACATACAGAAAACAGATTGATAAAGCCTACATAGATGCCTTTGGTATGAAATCAATAAATATTGATGAGCTTTTGGCTTATGCAGACAGCTTTGATTTTATATTTAATACTGCACCTGCTTTGGTTATTGATAAAGAAATTTTAAAAAAAATATCTAAAGATAGTATAATTTTGGATTTGGCACAGGCTCCCGGGGGAGTGGATTTCAGTTATGCCAAAAAGTTAAATATAAAGGCTCTTTACTGTCCCGGAATACCCGGCAGAACTGCACCCTGTACTGCCGCAGAAATATTAAAGGACATTGTAATTTCAATAGCTATAGAGGGTTAATTAGTATCACAGAGAATATACAAGTATCATAGTATACAATGGAGGTGATATAATGAGCCTGAAGGGATTAAATATGGGCTTGTGTATGTGTGGTTCATTTTGTACATTAAATAATGTTATTGATGAAATTGTGAAGCTAAAAAAAATAGGCGTCAATATTTATCCGATAATGAGCTATAACTCAGGCTTGACAGATACAAGATTTGGAACTGCCTATGAAATAAGAAATAAAATAGAAGAAATTACGGGGAATATAATTATAGATACTATAAAAGAAGCTGAACCTATAGGACCTAAAAATAAGCTTGATATTATGGTTGTGGCTCCATGCACATCAAACACTATGGCGAAGATTAATTTGGGAATTACAGATACGCCTGTAACTATGGCTGTAAAAGCTCATCTTAGAAATAATAAGCCGGTTGTTATAGCCCTTGCAACAAATGATGCTCTTGGTGTTTCACTTAAAAATATAGGCGGACTTATAATAAGAAAAAATATATATTTTGTGCCTTTTGGTCAGGATAATTTTGAGAAAAAACCATTGTCTATGATAGCGGATTTTAATTTAATAGGAGATACTGTTGAGATGGCTGTTAAGGGTAAGCAAATTCAGCCTGTTTTACTTTAGAACACCCTTTAAATATGATATATTTATACCTCTGTTATTACACATATATTGTGCAGGCAGAGGTTTTTCTTTATGAGAATGGCGGTATTGCAATATTTATAAAAATATGTTATCATTAACAATTATAATGATTATATGGAGAAATAATTATGATTTATGAAGTATACTCTGAAGAAGAAACTAAAAATATAGGATATAAGCTTTCACAAAAAGCAAAGGTTGGAGATATATTTTGCTTAAATGGTGATTTAGGTGTGGGGAAAACTGTATTTACAAAAGGCTTTGCAGAAGGACTTGAAATTTCTGACCATATTACAAGTCCCACATTTACTATTTTAAATGAATATAATGGCAGGCTGCCTTTTTATCATTTTGATGTTTACAGAATCAGTGATGCCGATGAAATGTATGATATAGGATATGAAGAATATTTCTTTGGGGACGGAGTTTGCTTAATAGAATGGGCAGAGCTTATTAAAGAGCTGCTTCCTGAAAATGTATGCTGGATAAATATTGAAAAAAATCTTGAGAAAGGACTTTCTTACAGAAAAATCGAGGTGAAACAATGAAAATTTTAGCTCTTGACACAACAGGACTTGTTGCAAGTGTGGCACTTGTAGATGAAAATAAAACTATAGCTGAATTTACCACTAATTTTAAAAAAACTCATTCCCAGACAATTATGCCTATGGTGGAGCAGCTTTCAAAAATGGTTTTGGCTGATTTATCAGAGGTGGATTATATTGCCTGTGCAAGCGGGCCCGGAAGCTTTACGGGTCTTAGAATCGGAGCTGCCACAGCAAAGGGACTGGCACATGGACTTGATAAAAAAATTATACCTGTTCCTACTCTTGACGGTCTTGCATATAATTTGCCTTTCAGCAATAAAATTGTAGTGCCTGTTATGGATGCAAGAAGAAATCAGGTGTATACTGCAATTTATTCCTGCTTAGAGAGATTTGAAAGAATAACCGATTATATGGCGTGTGACATTGACAAGCTTATTAATATTGCCTCAGAAATCAGTGATGATGCAGTTTTTTTAGGTGATGGTGTGCCTGTTTTCAAAGATAAAATTATAAAGGCAGGCTATGACATTGCTCCTGTGTGTTCAAATATGCAAAGAGCAGCAAATATAGGAGCTTTGGCAATGCAAAGAGAAAATGATGCTGTGTGCTGCAATGATTTTGAAATTATATATCTCAGAAAATCTCAGGCTGAAAGAGAGTTAGAGGAGAAAAATAAATATGGAAATTAAATATATGGCTGCTGAACATATAGACGGTATTATGGAAATTGAAAAGGACTCCTTTGCCATACCCTGGACAAGAAAATCTGTTGAAGATGAGCTGAAAAATAAGCTTGCCATATATATTGTTGCACTTGAGGACAGCAAGGTCATTGGCTATGGCGGTATGTGGCACGTTGTAACCGAGGGGCATATAACTAATGTTGCAGTCCACAGAGATTACAGACAAAAGGGTGTCGGAGATGCAATTATAAAAAATATGATTGAAATAGCCAAGAAAAAAGAAATGATAGGTCTTACTCTTGAAGTGAGAAAAAGCAATAGGGCAGCTCTTGGTCTTTATATTAAAAACGGTTTTAAACTCGATGGTATTCGTAAGGAATATTATGAGGACAATAAAGAAGATGCCTATATAATGTGGAATATGTTCATTGATGAACTAAGTTAAGAGGTGTTGTTATGATAACAGAGTTAAAATATAATGAATTGAAATATTTTTGCGATAAAAATAATTTAGATGCTGAAAATATAAAAAGCGATAATAATATAGTTGGTCAGTCATCAGGTGCAGAGGCTCTTGAATTTGGACTCAGAATTAAAAACAAGGGTTATAATGTTTATGTATCAGGACTGCCGTCAAGCGGAAAAACTACCTTCGCAGAAGAATTTGCAAAAAAGATAGCAGCAAAGGAAAAAACTCCTGATGATTTATGCTATATATATAATTTTCATAATCCCAATGAGCCTAAGCTTTTAAAGCTTAAAGCAGGTGAAGGCAGAAATTTCAGAGATACAATGGAGGAGCTTGCAAATATACTTTCCCTTGAAATACCAAAGGCTTTTAATTCATATGAGTATGAAGAAGAAAGAGAAAGAATTTCAAAAGAAGTTCAGAAAAAGAAAGACAATGTTATTAAAAAGCTTACTGAAGAAGCTAAAAAGTATGATTTCGGTGTTAAGGTAGGTCAAAACGGAGGAGTATATTTTCTTCCTATTGTAGATGGCAAAACAATAAATGAAGATGATTTTGATAATCTTGGTGAAGATGAAAAAGAAAGTATATCTGAAGGCTCTGATGAGGTTCAGGCTCTCGCCTCTAAAGCAATGAAAGAAATAAAGGAAATTGACAAAAATGCCAAGCAGGAAATGTCAAAATATGATTATAATTTAGGACTTATGATTACAGGCAGATTTATTACTCCAATACAGGAAAAGTATGTGGATAACAGAGATGTATCTGATTATCTTATAAATGTTAAAGAAGATATACTTAATAATATAGAAGATTTTATGAATGACGATGAAGATAATTCCGATGACCCTATAGCGTCTGTAATGCCATGGATTAATAAAAAGAGCAGTGATGATTTTCTTTATAAATACAAAGTTAATCTTATAGTTGATAACAGCAGTCTAAAGGGTGCTCCCGTTATAGTTGATTTTAACCCCACCTACACAAATCTTGTAGGTGAAATAGAATATGAAAGTGAAAACGGAAATTTTGTAACGGATTTTATGAAAATAAAACCCGGACTTGTTCATAAGGCAAACGGAGGCTATATTATTTTCCATGCTTTTGATATATTTGGAAATGCTTTTGCTTGGGACACATTAAGAAAAATTTTAAAAACAGGCAAGGTTAAAATCGAACCTCTTAAAGAATATCAGCTTGGAGGCATAAATGTTGCGGGTATTCAGCCTGAAGAATGTGATGTCAGTTTTAAGGTCGTTATTGTGGGAAGCTTGTATTATTATGAGCTTTTAAAAATTCACGATGATGATTTTTCAAAGCTTTTTAAAATTTGTGCAATGTTTGACTATGAAATGGAATCAAACAGAGATAATATTAATGCTGTTATAGGTTTTATAAAATCCTATAACGAAAAAGAAAATATACTTCCTATTGACGGGGGAGGTATGGCAGTGCTTCTTGAATTTTCTGCCAGAATTGCAGAAAGACAGGATAAAATGACAACCCGTTTTGGTATACTGTGTGATATTATTTCTGAGGCAGATGTGTGGGCAAGGCTTGCCGAAAGCGAAAATATTACTGCTGAATATATGAAAAAAGCCATAGATAAAAGAGAGGAAAGAGTTGACGGTTACGCTAAGAAATACAGAAAAATGATAAATGATAATGAAATTATGATTGATACTGCAGGGAGCAAAATAGGGCAGATTAACGGACTGTGTGTAATGGAGCTTTGCGACCATACATTTGGTATACCAACAAGAATTACCGCATCAACTTACACAGGAAAAGCAGGAATTGTTAATATTGAAAAGGAAGCTGAAATGAGCGGTTCTATTCATAATAAGGGTGTTCAGGTGCTTACTGGCTATCTTGGAGGGAAATATGCTCAAAAATTTCCTCTTACTCTAAGCTGCAGAATTTGTTTTGAACAGAGCTATTCAGGTGTTGACGGTGACAGTGCTTCTTCAACAGAAACCTATGCTATTATTTCAAGCCTTTCAGAGGTTCCTGTTAATCAGGAGCTTGCAGTTACAGGCAGTATGAATCAGCATGGAGAAATTCAGCCAATAGGCGGTGTAACATATAAAATAGAGGGATTTTTTGACATATGCTCAAACAGAGGGCTTACAGGCAAACAGGGGGTTATAATACCAAGAGCCAACATAAAGGATCTGGTTTTAAAAAATGAAGTTATTGAAGCTGTCAAAAATAATAAATTTCATATATATGCTATTGATAATATAGACGACGGTATAGAGCTTCTTATGAATACAAAGGCAGGAAAGCCTCTTGCAAGAGGAAGCTTTACAAAGGACAGCATACATTATAAGGTTTATGAAAAATTAAAGAGTTACTACAAACTCAGCATTACTAATTAGTTATTTAAGGGCATTTTTTAAAAATTGTGAAAAACGATAATTTTTAGTTGCCGTTAAGGCTGTCATTTTTGGCAGCCTTTTTTTATTGCTTTTATTAAAAATTTAATACTAATTAAAATTTAGTACTTGACAAAACATAGTAGTTATAATATACTATAATCAGAAAATAAATAAAGGAGGGAGTGTTTTGAATGCACAGTTTAAAAAAGGTGTTCTTGAGCTTATAGTTTTAATTTCGGTTACAAATAAGGATATGTATGGCTATGAGCTTGTGTCGGAGGTATCAAAGGTAATTGATGTAAATGAGGGAACAATTTATCCTCTTTTAAAAAGACTGACCAATGAACATTATTTTGAAACATATCTTAAAGAATCTACTGAGGGTCCCCCAAGAAAGTATTATCATCTTACTGTAGCAGGAAAGCTGTATAAGGATAATCTGAAAAAAGAATGGGAGGAATTTTATGGCAAGGTAGAAAAATTTATTAAGGAGAGTGAATATAATAATGAATAAAAATGAATTTCTAAAATATCTTGAAAAGAGATTTGCGGTTCTTAATGAAAAAGAAAGGGAAGATATTTTAAACGAATATGCTCAGCATATTGATATGAAAATGAAGTCAGGTCTTAGTGAAGAAGAGGCAATAAAAGATTTTGGAAATGCAGACGAGCTTGCTGATGAGATTTTATCTGCTTATAATGTTGATCCGAAATATAAGAATAACGGCATTGATACCGATAAGGTCGAACAGACTATATCAAAAGGTGCCGTATTTATAAAAGATAAGGCTTTAAAAACAAAAAAATATATTGAAAATAATTGCTTTAAAAATTCGGAAAGTGAAGATGCTCATTTTTGGGGAAATATATTTTTATGGGCAGTAAGAATAGGAGTATTATTTTTTGTTCTGCCATGTTTTCTATTTTTGCCCTTTACGGTTGTAGGCTTCGGCGTACTTTTTGTTTTAATGATTTTGGGGTATCCTGCTATTGGTCTTACAATTGGCTGTCTTGGATTTAATCTGTGTGCCATAGCTGTTCTTTTAGTAATTTTGAAATATGTTTATTTTACAAAATATTTTAAAAATGAGGTGAAACACGATGAAATTTAAGTTTGCAAAATATATGGCGGTTTTATTTTTAGCAGGTCTTGTGCTTTGCGGTGTTGGAGCAGGTATACTTTTTTATGAAATAAGCAGCATTGAATATGTTAAGGCTGATAATGCCGAAAAAAATGTTACTGATGAGTTTACATTAAAATTACCTGAGAGCGGATATGTATATTACGAAAACATAACATACAGTAAAGTAAGTAATTTTACCATTACAGAGGACAATAATATTCCCGCAGGAGAGATAAAATATGTTATAAATCACAACGGAGAGTATACAGATTTTAACACAAAAATAACTAATGAATATTATATATATGACACAGGAAATATGTATATTTCGGAACATAGGGTAAATTACCTTAATCCATTAAATTACAGATATATTGATGATGGAAATGCCATGACAGATTTTAAAGAATTAATGTATCAGATTAAGAATAAAAGAATAATTGAAAACGGGGAAAAGGGATATGATGTTAAAATAATGGTTAATCCTGCTGACAGAAATCGTCTTATTGAGCTTAATGACAATCAGGAGCTTATAACATATAAAGATTATATTGATAAATATAAAGACAGATAAATGTAATAAATGCCCGATACTAATAATAATTATGTGATATAATCATAAATTATGCCTCAATTTATGAAATATTTTTGTAAAAAAAGTAAAATATGGTGTTGAACTTATAAAAAATATGTGGTATAATTTAGACATAAAAGATATGTTATTTACATATTAAAATTTTTACATTCAAGGAGGATTTTTAAATGGGCAAGATTGTTACTATGGGTGAGATTATGTTAAGATTGTCTACACCCGGCAATGAAAGATTTATTCAGGCAACTAAGTTTGATATTAACTACGGCGGCGGTGAGGCTAACGTAGCTGTATCTTTAGCTAACTATGGTCATGATGCAGAATTTGTTACTGCTGTTCCTGCTAATCCAATTGGTGAATGTGCTATTGCCGCATTAAGAAAATTTGGTGTTGAAACTAAGCATATTGCTAAGACCGGTGACAGACTTGGTATTTACTATTTAGAAACAGGTGCTTCTATGAGAGCATCTAACGTAGTATATGACAGAGCTAATTCTTCTATCGCTACTGCAACTGCTGATAACTTTGATTTTGATGCTATTTTTGAAGGTGCTGACTGGTTCCACTTTACAGGTATCACTCCTGCTGTTTCTGATTTAGCTGCTGAAGTTACAGAAGCTGCTTGTAAGGCTGCTAAGGCTAAGGGCGTTACAGTTTCTTGTGACCTTAACTTCAGAAAGAAATTATGGTCCAGTGAAAAGGCTCAGAAGGTTATGACTAACCTTATGCAGTATGTTGACGTTTGTATCGGCAACGAAGAAGATGCTGAAAAGGTACTTGGATTTAAGCCTGGTAATACTGATGTTACTTCAGGTGAGCTTGAGATGGCAGGCTATGTTGACATATTCAATCAGATGTGTGATAAGTTTAACTTTAAGTATGTTATTTCTTCATTAAGAGAATCTTTCTCAGCTTCTCACAATGGCTGGTCTGCTTGTATTATGGATGGTGCTACAAGAGAATTCTATCGTTCAACAAGATACGAAATCAATCCTATCGTAGACAGAGTTGGCGGCGGCGACTCTTTTGCAGGCGGTCTTATCTGTGGCCTTATGGACGGCAAGGATATGAAAGCTGCTCTTGAATTTGCAGTTTCTGCATCTGCTCTTAAGCATACTATTCCTGGTGACTTCAACCTTGTTACAAGAGCTGAAGTTGAATCTTGTGACGGTTCAGGCAGAGTACAGAGATAATTATAATTTAAACAACAAGGCTGAAGGCTTTAAGCCTTCAGCTTTATTAAATTAAGGAGGGTAATATATTATGACTTTAGAAACAAGATATTCAAATCATTTCGATGATGTTAAGCATTATACAACAAGCCAGTTAAGAGATCATTTTTTGGTAGAAAACATTTTTGTGCCCGGTGAAGCTAAATTAGTTTACAGCCACAATGACAGAATTATATTTGGCGGTATCACACCTACTGATAAAGTTTTAAAGCTTGAGGGCAGCAAGGAATTAGCAGCTGAATACTTCCTGCAAAGGAGAGAGCTTGGTGTTATAAATATTGGCAGTGACGGTACAGTTTCAGTTGACGGCAAGGACTATACAGTAAATAACGGCGATGCTATTTATGTTGGTATGGGTGTTAAGGAAATTGCATTTAGTGCTAAAAATCCTGCTAATCCGCCAAAGTTCTATATGATTTCAGGCACTGCACATAAGACTTATCCAACAGTTTTAATTTCTTATGATGATGCAAATCATAAGCCATTAGGCTCTTTGGAAGATTGTAATAAGAGAACAATAAATCAGTACATACATGATGAAGTATTTGCAAGATTATCTCAGAGAGATGGCGTTGAATACGGAAGCTGTCAGATTGCTATGGGATTAACTAAGCTTGACCCGGGCTCTAACTGGAACACTATGCCATGTCATACTCACGAAAGAAGAATGGAAGTTTATTTATACTTTGATATGGATGATGACAATGTGGTATTCCATATGATGGGTAAGCCTGATGAAACAAGGCACATTGTTATGAAAAATGAATCTGCTGTTATATCTCCAAGCTGGTCAATTCACAGTGGTGTAGGCACTAAGGCTTATACATTTATTTGGGGTATGGTTGGAGAAAACAAAGATTATGATGATCAGGACTGGTTGAAAACAGGTGATTTAAAATAATTAATTTGTTTATATTTTTAATAGAGGTACAATTCGTGCCTCTATTTTTTTGTCCCAAAAAATGAAAATATCCTCATGGGTTAAAAGCTTTGACAAATAAAATAAATAAGGTATACAGTAATGAGCTGTCATATTTTTGACAAAAGCTTATAGGGCGGGGCAAGCCTTAAATTGTAAATTTTAAAGATATGATTTTATAAATATTTTTTAAGGCTTTCAAAAACCCTTGCAATAGGAAGTCCAACAACAGAATAATAATCGCCTTCTATTTTTTTAATAAGCACTGCACCCTTTCCCTGAATACCATAAGCACCTGCTTTATCCATTGGCTCCCATGTGTTGATATATCTGTTTATTTCATCGTCACTAAGCTTGTTAAAATATACATTTGTACATTCATAAAATGTTTCAGAGCTTATTATGTTGTCTATATAATACACAATTGTAACTCCCGTATAAACCTGATGAACATTATCAGAAAGAGAGCTTAGCATATTAAAGGCATCTTCTCTGTTTTTAGGCTTGCCAAGAATATCTCCTTTGTGAACAACTATTGTGTCTGCCCCTATTATTGCAGTGTTATTATATGGCAAAACTTCTTCAAATACAGCAAAAGCCTTTCTGGATGAAAGCTCTGCAACTATATTTTCGGGAGCTTCGTTATTTGGATAGCTTTCATCGGCATCACTTGTTTTTACACTGAATTGAATACCTATTTGTTTTAAAAGTTCAGACCTTCTCGGAGAGCCTGATGCTAAAATTATATCTATCAATTAAATCACCTTTCTGTAAATTATAAATGAAATTATCATTCCTATAATTCCTGCTATTGTAAAGCTTATGCTTAAACCAAACTGAAGCTTTAAAAATGACAAATCTAGTATAAAAGGCTGTGTAAGCCCTATTGTTTTTCCGTAATTAAGCCAGCTTAAAGCAGGTATGCTTTCTGTAAGAGAGCCAAGATAGCTTCCTATAATAAGTCCTGATAAAATAATAAGTATCATTATAAAATTATTTTTCATGCCAATCTCCTTTGTTTTTAATATTGTTTATATTTTAAAACATATTTCTTACATTATCAAGTCTTTTATTGAAATTGAGGCTAAAATAGTTTATAATCATATAAAATGGAGGTAGAAAGATGTTATTTAATTCACTTACATTTATATTATTTTTTATTGCAGTTGTAATACTCCATTACATACTGCCCCATAAATTCAGATGGATAATGCTTTTAGCAGCAAGCTTAATATTTTATATGTGCTGGAGAGCAGAGCTTATAGTGCTTATTCTTTTTACATCTTTTGTAAACTATTTTATTTCCCTTATGATTTATAAATACGTAAATAAAGCTAAATTGCTCCTTATCATTAGCCTTATTATAAATTTCGGATTTTTAATTGTGTTTAAATATCTTGTGTTTATAAGTGATACCTTTAAATGTATTTATGAATATTTCGGCTTGGTATATCCTGTTAAAGAGTTTGATATAATTCTTCCTATGGGTATATCTTTCTATACTTTTCAGGCAGCAAGCTACACAATTGATGTTTATAAAAAAACATATAAGCCTGAAAAAAATTATTTTAAATTTACATTGTTTATAACATTTTTCCCTCAGCTTGTAGCAGGACCTATTGAAAGAGCTGACAGACTTTTAAATCAGCTCTTTGAAAGAAAATATTTCAATGTTAATAATTTTTCTGAAGGCTTAAAGCTAATGACTATGGGATATTTTAAAAAGATTGTTATTTCTGACAGAGCAGGGGTTTTAGTTGATACTGTTTATAACAATCCCCATGAATATAGGGGAATATCCCTTATATTTGCCACATTGTTTTTTACATTTCAGATTTACGGAGATTTCAGCGGATATACTGATATAGCAAGAGGCTGCGGAAAAATTCTTGGCATAAATCTTATAAAGAATTTTGACAGACCTTATTTTGCCAAAAGCATAAAGGATTTTTGGAGAAGATGGCATATATCCCTTTCAACATGGTTCAGAGATTATGTTTATATACCTTTAGGGGGAAACAGAAAGGGAATTTTAAGAAAATATATTAATGTTATGATAAC
This sequence comes from uncultured Lachnospiraceae bacterium, assembly GCA_964654945.1. Taxonomy (GTDB): domain Bacteria; phylum Bacillota; class Clostridia; order Lachnospirales; family CAG-274; genus HGM11788. Next base: position 1,607 of record CAZZLN010000039.1, on the reverse strand, counting down.
ATTTTTATTAAGCGGTGTATGGCATGGTGCTAACTGGACATTTGTGTTATGGGGAGGTCTGCATGGTGCTTATCAGGTTATAGGGGATATTAAAAACAGAATTTTGCCAAACAGTGATTATAAAATATTTTTACCTTTTAAAATTTTAATTACATTTATACTTGTAATGTTTGCTTGGGTATTTTTCAGGTCTAATTCAATTTCAGACTGCTTTTATATAATAAGAAATTTATTTACGGATATTAATAATATAACTGATTTGCAGTATCTTTATGAAGTATTTAACAATATGGGATTGCAGATTTTTGAAATCATACTTGTTTCCGGTGCAATTTTTGTATTATTTTTAAGTGAGCTTTTTAATATTCAAAGCTTTGCTGAGAGAATACCTTTTATATTCAGATTTGTTTATTATTATATTCTTGTTATTATTATTTTAGGAATAGGAGTGTTCTCAGGTGGAGGAGAATTTATATACTTCCAGTTTTAAAGAAAAAATAATTTTTATATTTAAAATTATAATATTTGCTGTCTGTATCATTCCTGTGGTTTATAAGCTTGGGGAAATATATAGTGTGGCAACAACCGAAAACAAAATAAACAACTATAATGAAAGCCGCTGGAACGAATTTTATTCACTTCCAAAAAACAGTGTAAATATGCTTTATATCGGGTCATCTCATTCATATTGTACCTTTGACCCTGAAATTATTGATAATAAGCTTGGCACATCAGGGTATCAGCTGGGTATGCCTTTGCAGCATTATGATTCAACTTATTACACATTAAGAGAAGCCCTTAATTATCAAAAGCCTGAAACAGTGGTGCTTGAGTTGTATTGGGATATGCTTGATGATGAATTTGAGCTTACACAGGCAGGGTATCTTTTTCAGGTTATGAAAAACAAAGAGCTTGAAAATGACTATATTAAAAATGTTTTTCCTCTTAGTGAAAAGGTGAAATATAATATAAACATTTTCAGGTATCAGGCTGATTATTTTGCCTATAGAAATACCAAGCTTAAAGAAAAGCTTGAAAATAATTATGGAGTGTTTACTCCCGAAAAAGAAAAACAAAAGGGCATTGAAAAATACCGTTCAAAGGGTTATACTTATTGTAACTACAATATGCTTGAAGATGAATTTGATAAAACAAATCAGTTTAAAAACCTTGACGGACTTAAATGGGAGGAAAATTCAACTCAGGTTAAATATGTAAATAAAATTGTAAAGCTGTGTAAAGAAAATAATATTAATATTATTTTTGTGACAGCTCCAATTGCAAATGTGTCTATGGATTATATTAAAAACTATGATTTAATTCACAATAAGCTTCAGAAAATCGCTGATGATAACAATGTTAAATATTTAGACTTAAATATTATTAATAAACAATACCGGCTTTTGACAAATGACAATTTCAGAGATGACGCCCACTTAAATCACAGCGGTGTTGAAATTATTGATAATTGGTTTGCTGACTGGCTTAAAAATAATATTTAATCGAATGAGAGATAGTACTCCTACCTATATAGGTGGTGAGTAAAGCAAATTTTTAAATCGGTGGGAGTACAATCTCCCCATCATTGAACCGAAAGATTTATCGGA
>CAZZLN010000038.1:0-18954 GCA_964654945.1 uncultured Lachnospiraceae bacterium | reverse complement strand
AAAATTAAAATCAGCTTTTGTGTTGTAACCAAAAAGTTTATTGGTTAATGTTACAAATTCAGCTCTTGAAATATTGTTATCCGGTTTCACAGAGCCGTCATTATAGCCGGTTACAATATTTTTATCCAGTAACCGGCTAATTTGTTCCTTTGCCCAATGGTTATCATAGTCATTAGAAGCATAAACCATTGTAAAGCCGGCAGCTTGCAGCGTTAAAGCCAAGCTTAAAATTAAGCAAATAATTGATTTTATCTTTCGCATTAAAATCATCCCCTTTCGTTTTTTTTGCTTTGTTTATAGAGTGTTATTTTTTATTTTACACCACCACCTTATAAAAATAATACCTTATTAAGTTTAGCACTTAAAATATAAAAAGTCAATACTAATAACTAAAAATAAAGTTATTAGTATGTGTATAGTTTTGTGAATAAATGATATTTTAATAGTGAGCGAGGTGATTAATTTGTCAATTAATTTCGAAATAATTGGAAAAAGGATACAAAAAAGAAGAAAGATTTTGAAAAAGACACAGGAAGATTTAGCTGAATATCTTGATGTATCTGTTGGATATGTTAGTTTGATTGAAAGGGGAAAAACAAAAATTTCATTGACTACTCTTGCAAGAATATCTGATTATTTAGTATGCAATATTGGTGATTTAGTTGAAAATATATCAAAAGAAAATTCCAATTACCTCAATTCAGAAATCAATGATAAAATAAGTATGCTTGATAATAAAGAAAAAGAGTTGTTGTTTAAATTGATAGAAGTTTATATTAAAAATCGAAATTGAGTGCTGTAGAAAAGTTACAGCACTTTTTATTTAAATAAAATTTAATTTAGGATATTTTTTCCTGCTTAAAAAAACCGCACTTGCAATACATAAAAACTATACTGCCAAATTGCCTAAATAAATAAGTATGAAAAGAAATATGCACAAATGTTTGTCAGATAAAAAAAGATTGCTTGATGTTATTAAATCATTTGTGTAATATTTTTGTAATAAACTGGACTTTGCTGTGGCGTGTCAAAGATAAGAAACTCCTAAAACTCCCAACACAAATTCTTATAAATGTGCTGAGTTTTAGTTTGACTATATTATAATTATATATTATAATATAATTACAATATTATATTACTGATTAACTTTTAGTTATAAGGTAAAATTATATAAAGGAAGGAAAGATAATTCTATGGGACGACTGGTTATTGAAACGCTGGAAAAGGACCAGAAGGTATTAGAGGGATTATATCGTGATGCCAAAAGAAGAATAGGTGCAAATCCATTAGGCTTATGCCCTGTTGATATGGCTCTTAATTTCCTCAGATTGTGTCATGCTCAAAGCTGCGGCAAATGTACGCCTTGCCGTATAGGACTTGGTCAGCTGACAAAAATGCTTGAATCTGTTCTTGATGGCAATGCAGAATTAAAAACTATTGACCTTATTGAGAACACTGCAAATGTAATTCTTGATACTTCTGATTGTGCAATAGGCTATGAGGCTGCAAGAATGGTGCTTCAGGGAATACATGGTTTTCGTGATGATTACATGGAACACGTTGAGCATGGAAAATGTATTTCAGGATTAAAGCACGCAATTCCTTGTACGGATGTATGTCCTGCTCATGTAGACGTGCCCGGTTACATAGCTCTTGTTAAAAATGAAAGATATGAAGATGCAGTACGTTTAATAAGAAAGGACAATCCTTTCCCAAGTGTGTGCGGATATGTATGTGAGCATCCTTGTGAGAAAAGATGCAGAAGGCATATGGTTGATGATGCGGTAAATATATGCGGTATAAAGAGATATGCTGTTGACCATGCAGGCTTTATACCTGTTCCCCAATGTGCAGAATCAACAGGCAAAAGGGTTGCTGTTGTAGGAGGAGGTCCGGGAGGACTTACAACTGCATATTTCCTCACTCTTATGGGGCATAAGACAGTTGTGTATGAGCAAAGACATAAATTAGGAGGTATGCTTCGCTATGGCATACCTGATTACAGACTTCCTCAGGATATACTTGATAAGGATATTCAATATATACTTGACACAGGTGTTGAAGCTGTTACAGACTGCAGTGTAGGCGAAGATATAACAATGGAGGAAATTAAAAAGCAGTATGATGCGGTTTATATCTCTATTGGTGCTCATGATGATAAAAAGCTTGGTATTGAAGGTGAAAACAGCAATAATGTAGTAAGTGCCGTTCATATGCTTCGCAGCGTTGGTGAGGGGGATATTCCGGATTTAAAGGGAAAGCGGGTTTGTGTTATAGGCGGAGGCAATGTAGCAATGGACGCTACAAGAACAAGTTTAAGGCTTGGTGCAAGTCATGTTGCCTGTGTTTATAGAAGAAGAATAGAGGATATGACAGCCTTGCCTGAAGAAATTCAAGAAGCACAGGCTGAGGGAGGAGAAATTCTTACTCTACATGCCCCTGACCATATTGAAGCTGATGAAAACGGAAATGTATGTGCATTATGGGTTCAGCCTCAGATTATAAGCAATATTGATGCAAACGGACGTACAGCAGTCAGAAAGGCTGATAAAGAATGCGTAAGAATACCTTGTGATTACGTGGTAGTTGCCATAGGACAGGCCACACATTTACAGCATTTTGAAATAAGCGGTATTGGAACAAAACGTGGTGTAATTAAGGCTGAAAAATCCTGTTATGTGCCGGGAAGCGGAAATGTGTTTGCAGGAGGAGATGCTGTTTCAGGTCCTGCAACAGTAATTCGAGCAGTAGCAGCCGGAAAGGTTGCAGCAGACAATATAGATAATTTCCTTGGTTATCAGCATGAAATTTCAGTTGATGTAGATGTGCCTGAATCACAGCTTACAAACAGTCCTGCCTGCGGCAGAGTTAATCTTACAAGCCGTAATATAGAAAATATAAAGGGTGATTTTGATCTTGTAAGTGTCGGTATGAGTGAACAGGAGGTCAAACAGGAATGCGGTCGCTGTTTAAGATGTGACCACTTTGGTTATGGTATATTTAAAGGAGGTAGAACTCGTCAATGGTAAATATAACTATAAATAAATTGTCAATAAGTGTGCCTGAGGGAAGCACAATTCTGGAAGCAGCCAAAATGGCAGATGTACATATTCCGCATCTTTGTTATCTCAAAGAGTTAAATGAAATCGGCGCCTGTCGCTTATGCTGTGTTGAAGTAGAGGGAGAAGAAACATTATTGCCTGCCTGTAGCAATGTTGTAAGAGAGGGTATGAATATTACAACAAATTCCCCTCGTGTCAGAGCTGCGTGCAGAACAAATCTTGCACTTATAATGAGCCAGCATAACTGCCGCTGTGCAGAATGTGTAAGAAGCGGAAATTGTCAGCTTCAGACTTTGGCAAATGATTTTAATTTAATATCAAATCCTTTTGAAGATGATATTCCAAAGGGGAAGCAGACAAGATGGAATAAGGAATTTCCTCTCATAAGAGATGCTGCAAAATGTGTAAAATGTTTGAGATGTGTTCAAATTTGCAGCAAGGTTCAGAATATGAATATATGGGATTTAGTTGCAACAGGAAGCAGAGCCAGAGTTGATGTTGCAGATAACAGATGGATTGAAGACTCAGACTGTACTCTTTGCGGTCAGTGTATAACCCATTGTCCTGTAGGTGCTTTGCATGGCAGAGATGATATTAATAAAGTTATTGCAGCAATAGAAAATCCTGAGATTACAACAGTAGTGCAGATTGCACCTGCAGTTCGTACTGCTTGGGGTGAAAGCCTTGGACTTCCTCCTGAACAGGCTACTGTAAATAAGCTTGCGGGAATACTTCGTCAGATAGGCTTTGACTATGTTTTTGACACAAGTTATTCAGCAGACCTTACAATTATGGAAGAAGCAACTGAATTTGTAGAAAGATTTCAAAAGGGAGATTTTAAAAAATACCCTATGTTTACAAGCTGCTGTCCGGGTTGGGTGAGATTTATTAAAAGCCAGTATCCTGAACTTGTAGGTCAGCTTTCAACTTCAAAAAGTCCTCAGCAAATGTTTGGTGCAGTTATAAAAAGCTACTTTGCGGAAAAGATTAATGTTGACCCGTCAAAAATATGCTGTGTTTCAATAATGCCTTGCACTGCAAAAAAATCTGAATGTGATCTTTCGTCAATGAAAAATAAAGAGGGCATAAAAGATGTTGACTATGCTATTACAAGCCGTGAGGTTGTAAGAATGATAAGAGCAGAAAGAATTGACGTTCAGAAATGCTGTGAAACTCCTTTTGACAGAATTATGGCAGATTATTCGGGCGCAGGTGTAATTTTTGGTGTTACAGGCGGTGTTATGGAGGCTGCACTTCGTTCGGCTTATTATTTTGTAACAGGGGAAAAGCCGGCTCCGGAAGCTTTCAGCACAGTTAGAAATGTAAATTCAGAAAACAATGGCTGGAGAGAGAGTATTTTCAAATTAGGGGATATTACTCTTAATATTGCAGTTACAAGCGGTCTTGGAAACGCAAGGGAACTTTGCGAGGCTATTTTAAGAGGTCAGGTTAAATATGACTTTGTGGAAATTATGGCTTGTCCCGGAGGCTGTTCAGGAGGAGGCGGTCAGCCAATTCACTGTGATGATATTGAAAGAGCGGCATCAAGAGGAAAGGTTCTTTACAACATTGACAGAAATATGCCTTTAAGGTTTAGTCATGAAAACCCTGATATTCAGGCTCTTTATAATAATTATCTTGAAAAGCCTTTAAGCGAAAGGGCAGAGGAGCTTCTCCACGTTAGTCATTTTGAATAAATTCCGGCTTATTGGGGCGTTATTATGAATATAATATTTTATAGGAATTATTTTAAAGCATAGTGTTGGAGCTTTTGAATATATATGAATTAAAATAATTTATATTGTACTGTTTATAGGATAATATCTGTGATATTATAATTCCATAAAACAAAACAGAGAATTTATTTATCACTCCTTGCTTAATTATTAGAACTTTATCTGCTTTTATTTTATCTACCTGTAATATCTAAATTCTCTAAAGTTTTATTAATAGAATGCCTCTGTTTATTCAGAGGTATTTCTATTGATAAAAGACTGTTTATGTTGTATACTAAGTATATGAAAAATAAGAATAAATTTAAAGTACAAAAATGAAACGAAAAAAAACCATAAAAGTATTTATTAACAAAATTGAATATTTAAAAAAAGACAGGCAGATAATTTTGAAATTTATAAATGAATTTAAGTTTATAAACATAATGCCTAAAAAGAATGGTCTTAAAAGACGTGACATTCCTATGTTTATAAAATCTGCAAATAAAACTGCCGATGATTTATTACATATGCTTGAAAACGGCAATAAAGCAGTTTCAGAGGGTATTTCTATACATATAGGCAGACTTTTTTATAAATATTGGAATACAAAAAGGCGTTTTAAAAATTACAGATATTTTGATTCAGAGCTTGAAAAAAAGCTGGATATGCTTGCGGATTATGCTGCAACGATTGAATGCGGAAAGCTTTTTAAAATACGTAAAAAGCTTATAAATCCCGAATGTTTCAAAATTGATTTTTTTCTTAAAAAATCAAATGCACATACTGTATATTTTAACAATGGCATAAATCAGCTTATAAATATTAATGATTATGCTTATACCCTTGATATGATTGAAAGCCTTGTAAGCAGAAATTTTACTGTTTCAGACATAAAGCATTCTAAAAAAAGAATGTTTTATATACATTGCGGAAAAACCAACAGCGGAAAAACCTACAGTTCTTTACAGATGCTTAAAAATGCTAAAAGGGGTGCATATCTTTCTCCTTTAAGGCTTCTTGCTCTTGAGATAAGCGATACACTTAATTCGCAGGGAGTGCCATGCAGTTTTGTAACTGGTGAGGAAGAAAAATATATTGAAAATGCAGCTCATATTTCTTCTACTGTGGAGCTTGCCGATTTTGGCAGTGAATATGATGTTGTTGTTATTGATGAGTGTCAGATGATTTCTGATTATTCAAGGGGCTATGCGTGGACAAAGGCTATTATGAATATGAAAGCAAAAGAAATTTGTCTTTGCACTGCGCCTGAAGCTCTTGATGTGCTTATAAAGCTTATTGATAACTGCGGTGATTATTATGAGATTATAAATCACAGAAGGGAAACGCCTCTTTTGGTGGAGGATAAGGCTTTTTCTTTAGATGATGTAAAACAGGGCGATGCTCTTGTTGCATTTTCAAAGCAAAAGGTAAATGCTATTGGTGCGCAGCTTATTAAAAAGGGTGTAAATGTAAGTGTGCTTTATGGTGCATTGCCTTATTCTGCAAGAAAACAGCAGTTTGAAAATTTTATAGAGGGAAAATCCTCTGTGCTTGTTACTACTGATGCTATTGGTATGGGTGTAAATCTTCCCGTAAGAAGAATTGTTTTTATGGAATCTTATAAATTTGACGGGGAAACAAGCCGCCTGCTCAGTTCAGGAGAAATAAAGCAGATTGCAGGACGTGCAGGCAGACGTGGAAAATTTGATGTAGGCTATGTAAATGCAAATGGTGAAAAGGAACTTGAATTTATAAGGAAAATGCTTTTTTCCAAAACCGAAAATGTAAAAGGAATATGTGTTAATTTCCCTAAGCAAATTTTAAACGATAAATATATTACATTAAAAAATGCAATTACCTGCTGGAATATATATGATGTACCCGAATTTTATATTAAAGAAAGTCTTAATGAAGCGGAAGATGTTTTGGAAAAGGTTATGAATATTTATGATAATATGGGTGCTGAAAAAAACAAGCTTGAAATTTTTGAAACTGCATCTATGCCGGTTGATAATCATAATATAAGTGTCAGAAGATTGTGGCTTGATTATATTGAGCAGAGGCTTTCAGGTGTTGATGAGCTTAGAAAGCCGTATCTTAGAAGGAAAACCGTTGATGAATTTTTAAATTACAGCAAAATGCTTGATACATATTTTATGTGCAGTAAAATATGGAATATGAAGATTGATTTTCAGTGGCTTGAAAGAAAAAGACAGATGTGTAATGAGGCTCTTATAGACGGACTTATTGATGATGTTAAAAGGCATACAAAATACTGCATAAGCTGTGGAAAGATACTTGATTGGAATAATTTTGACAGATATTGCGAAGATTGCAGGATTGAATAATTATTTGATTTTTTAATAGGTATTTGTTATAATTATATATAAAAGACAGGAGAGATGAATATGGGTTCAAAGATATATTTTTCAAGGACTATTACACCTGAAAGAGTTACAGAGCTTTATAAGCTTTTTGGCAAAGAATTAAATGGAAATATTGCAGTTAAGCTCCATTCGGGGGAAGTTGGAAATCAAAACTTTTTAAAGCCTGATTTTTGGAAAGATATTATTGACTATGTCGGAGGAACAGTTGTTGAATGCAACACTGCTTATGAGGGTGAAAGAAACACTACTAAAAAGCATTTAAAAACTATTGATAAGCATGGCTGGACAAAATATTTTAATGTTGACATTATGGATGCTGAAGGACCTGATTTAAAGCTTGAAATTCCAAATGGTAAAATAATAAAAGAAAATTATGTGGGTAAAAATATTGCAAAATATGATTCAATGGTAGTGCTTTCTCACTTCAAGGGACATCCTATGGGAGGTTATGGAGGAGCAATAAAGCAGCTTTCAATAGGAATAGCATCTTCTTATGGAAAGGCATATATTCATGGTGCGGGAAATGTTGATGAAATTTGGACTTCTGACCACAATTCTTTTTTAGCCTCAATGGCAGATGCAGCTTCTTCTGTTGTTGAATATTTTAAAGGAAATATTATATATATAAATGTAATGAAAAATATGTCTGTTGACTGTGACTGCTGCTCTGTTGCAGAAGATCCCTGTATGAATGATATAGGCATTCTCGTTTCTGATGACCCTATAGCTATAGATCAGGCTTGCCTTGATCTTGTGTATGCTTCTGATGATGAGGGCAGAGATCATCTTATTGAAAGAATAGAATCCAGAAATGGCGTTTATACTGTTGAGGCTGCTGATGAACTTGGATTTGGCTCAAGAGATTATGAGCTGATAAATGCAGATTAATAAATATTTTAGAAATTTAAGTTTTATTTTTTAAAATTTTATAATATAAGAAAGAAGGTATAATTATGAAAAGAGTAATTACTATCAGCAGACAGTTTGGCAGCGGTGGAAGAACTATTGGAAAAAAACTTGCAGAAAAGCTTGGAATAAATTGCTATGACTATGAGCTTATTGAGCAGCTTGCCGAAAAAAGCGGTTTTGCAAAGGATTATGTTGCGGAACAGGGAGAATATACAGGCAGGAACAATTTGTTTTTCAGTTCAGTTTACTATAGCAGAAGCAATTTGACTAACAATCAGGATTATTTGTGGAAAATACAGAGCAAAATAATTATGGACCTTGGAGAAAAAGAAAACTGTGTTATAGTAGGAAGATGTGCAGATTATCTGCTTAGAAATACTGCTGATTGCCTGAAGGTTTTTATTCATTCTGATATGGATAAAAGAGCGGAACGTATTGTAAAAATCTATGGAGAGAGCAGTGATTCTCCTGAAAAACGTCTTAAAGATAAGGATAAAAAACGTAGAGCATATTATCAGTTCTATACAGATATGAACTGGGGAGAAATGAAAAATTATCATATTGCTCTTAATAGCGGAGTGCTTGGTATTGACAGATGTGTTGATATTATTGCATCTGCATACTAATACATAACAAAGGCTTGAAATCTAACCAAATACGGAAGCTTTTCGCCTCTATAGAAAATGAAAGCTGCTTGTTTTTCAGCAGGAGTATAAGCTCCTGCTGAAATAAGCTGTGTCAGCAGCTTTGGGTTATGAGTATTCAGCGAAATCAAAGTACGAATATCCTTGATTTACCGAGCTTTGCAGTTTTTATATACACCGAGCATATTTTCTGCAAAAGTGATGTTTGAATATTTTTGTGCGGTTTTAAATCCCTCTTTAACCATATTTTCATAGTTTTTGCAAATTTCAAAATATCCATCTGTAAATTCCTTTTGATTATTGTAACCAATTCCGTTTTGATTTTGAACAAGAACATTTTTAAGACATTCATCATATCTTACAAGCAAAGGCTTCCCTGATGCAAGTGCTTCAATATATGTCAGCCCCTGAGTTTCACTTGTTGAGCTGCATACGAAAATATCTCCAAGAGCATAATAGTTTTCAATTTCCGACCATGGCACAATTCCCGTAAATACAATATTTTTTTCAAGTCCAAGTTTGTGACTCTCTTTTTCAAGATGAGCCCTTTCAGGACCGTCACCCACAATAACAAGCTTTGTATCAGGCTGTTTTTCTATTATTGCAGGCAGATATTTAATAAGCTCAATTACGTTTTTTTCCTTTGACATTCTTCCTGCAAATACAAGAACTTTATTTTCGGATTTTATATTATACTGCTTTTTTAATTTTTCAACCTTTTCAATATGAGGTGAGCTGAATTTTTCATAATTAACTCCTGTTGGCTGAACAAATATATTTTTTGCTACACCATAGCTTATTAAAAGCTCCTTAACTTTTATTGTAGGTACAATTATTGTATCAGCCTTGTTGCAAAGTATTCTGCTTGCCTGCCTTACTATTTTTTTAACAAGCTCACTGTTGCATCCCGGAAATTTTAAACAATGGGTATAATCCTCATAAACCGTATGGTAGGTATGTATATGAGGTATATTAAATTCCTCTGCACATTTTTTTGCTAAATGCCCAAGCATAAATTCTGTCTGTGAATGAACAATATCCAGATTAAGCTTTTCAATTTCTTTTAATGCATTTTTTGTGCTGAATACACTAACTCTGCGATCTCTGTAGAGTAAAAATGAAATGCTTCTTTTTCTTACGACATTATCTTCTTCTGTATAATCCACAGGATTAACAGGAGCAAATACATATACTTTGTTTCCCAGTGCTTCAAGTCCTTTTTTTAATTGCTGTGTTGATGTTGCAACACCGTTTATTTCGGGATAATAGGTATCTGTAAATAAACCTATTCTCATAAAAATCACCTCTGCTATTTCATTATAAATGCAAAAACAAAAATAGTAAAGATAAATTTTAATTCAATTTTGGTATAAAAAAGGCTGACAATTAAGCCAGCCTTAAATAATATTTATCTGTCACCAACATATACAATACCCTTGTTGCTGTCAATAGTAACAAGAAGCTTATCAGGTATATGCTCAGCAATTTCAATACCGTTGCAGAGAATACAAGGAATTTTAAGTTCTCTTGCAAGGTCAACAGCATGAGAGAAATCTGCATTATCAGCAGAACCCACAATAATTGCTGAAGCTCTCATCATATATGGTATAAGTCCCTTATCAGGGTTAGATGTTACAAATATATCACCCTTAGAGAAATGAAGCTTAGCTTCATCAACAGTAAGGCAGATATTAGTGTGAGCAACCACCTTTTTGCTCTTAACCATTGAATTGCCCTCAACAAGTGTATCGCCGATAATACCAACTTTTATTGTGTTAGTTGAGCCTGTAGTGCCAAGAGGAGTACCACCTGTAAATATCATAAGCTCACCATTTGAAGCAAGACCCTTTTTAATGGCTTCATATGCAACTGAATCAAAAAGATGAGTAATGCTCTGCTTTTGGAATTCAATCAACATTGGCATACAACCCCATACAAGATTAAGCTGTCTGTATGTTCTGTCAAGAGGAGAACAGCCTAATATAGCAGTAGCAGGTCTGTATTTTGAAACTTCTCTGACAGCTCTGCCTGAAAGAGTAATTGTAGAAATAATACCGGCATTTAAGTCATGAGCAGTAGTACAGGCAGAATGAGTAACTGCACTTGTAATATTTTTTATAGATAATGATTTTGAATAGTGCTTGTTAAATCTGTCTATATAATTTATAGAGCCTTCAATCTTCTTTGCAATCTTATCCATAGCGGTAACTGCTTCAACAGGATATTTACCCTGAGCAGTTTCACCTGATAACATAATTGCATCTGTATAGTCAAAAATTGCATTTGCAACGTCATTAACTTCGGCTCTTGTTGGTCTTGGGTTATCCATCATAGAGTTAAGCATCTGAGTTGCAGTAATAACAGGTTTACCCTTTTCAATACACTTTCTGATAAGCATTTTCTGAACAAGAGGAACTTCCTCAAAAGGAATTTCAACACCAAGGTCGCCTCTTGCAACCATAACTGCATCTGTTATTTCAAGAATTTCGTCGATGTTGTCAACACCATCTCTGTTTTCAATTTTAGATATAACCTGAACATCAGAACCGCCACATTCTTCAAGAACTCTCTTTATTTCAATAACGTCTTTTGCAGAACGAATAAATGATGCAGCAATATAGTCAACACCAACACTTACACCAAACTGAATATCAGCAATATCCTTTTCAGTAAGAGCAGGAAGATTAATGTGAGCATTAGGAATGTTTACACCCTTCCTCTGACCCAAAATACCTGAATTTATAACCTTACACTCAACATCTTTGCCGTTAATGGCTTCAACTTTGAGTTCAATAAGACCATCGTCAATAAGAATTGTTGAGCCAATACTTATATCTTTTGCAAAGTCTTTATAAGTAACTGCCACTCTGGTATTATCACCTACTATATCTTCTGTAGTAAGGGTAAAATCCTGTCCCTCAATAAGCTCAACCTTTTTTTCATCAACTAATGTTTTAGTTCTTATTTCAGGACCCTTTGTATCTAATATTATTGGAATAGGTGCATCAAGAGCTTCTCTTGCGGCTTTAAGATTAACTATTCTTGTGCCATGTTCCTGATGGTCACCATGAGAAAAATTAAGTCTTGCAGCACTGATACCGGCTTTAATAAGTGCACTGATTTCTTCAACGGAATTAGAAGCAGGTCCTAAAGTTGCTACAATTTTTGTTTTACGAGTACGCATAGGAAATATCCTCCTTAATTTTTGAATACATTTGAATTTTAAATTAAAAAATCCACAACTGTCTTTTATATTAACATATTTTTACAAAAAATGCTATAAAAATATGCTATAATTTTAAAATTTATATAAACAGCATTTTATAAAATAGATTGCAAGTGTTTTTATAATAGAATAATAAAGAGAGTCATAATATTCCCTTTTGAAGTTAAGACCGCATTAAAATATCCATATCAGTATATTTGCCGTCTTTTTTAATTATTATTCTGTTCTTTCTGTCCTTTAAAAGTCATTTATGGCCTCATTTTATTCCGATTGCCTGTATGTTTTTGCCTTTGCAGTTTTTACGATTTCTATATTTGTAAGAACACCTGTTTTTGATTTTAGTGTTCATAAATAACAAAAATTTCCTTTTAGATTTAAGGTATATAAATATCAGGAGCTATGAGGGGTGAGCCGACATTAACTCCTGATTAAATATAATATATCACATATTTGCAAAATTGCAACCATTTTTTGTAAAATATTTGTATTATACAATGTTTTTACATAATACATAAGTTTAAATGCTAAAATGTTGACTTTTTTAAGCTTATGTTAAATTAGCTTTAATGTCACTCTGTATTAAAAGGCTATGGATTGTCCCATAGCCTTTTTATCAGTTCAAATTTTTAATCACTTTTTTATACATATATCTTAATCCCAGTGCACTCAAAGTTACAGACATACATTCTGCTATAAGAAAAGCAAACCAAACATAGTCAACATTTCCTAATCTTGAAAGCAGGTATGCAGCAGGCAAAAGCACAACAAGCTGACGCATAAATGAAATCATCATACTCAGCACACCGTTTCCAAGTGCCTGAAATACAGAAAGAATAATAATACAGAAGCTTGCAACAAGAAAGCTGTAGCTTATTGTTTTAAGAGCCGGCACACCGATGCTAAGCATATTTTCATCTGCATTAAATAACATAAGAAGCTTATCAGGAATTGTCTGGAAGAAAATAAAGCCTATAAGCATAAGCATAAAAGCATAAAATATACTTAGCTTTATTGTTTTTATAAGTCTGTCCTTTTTTCCTGCACCAAGGCTGAAAGCCACAATTGGCACCATACCGTTATTAAGACCGAACACAGGCATAAATATAAAACTTTGAAGCTTGAAATAAGCACCAAATACTGATACTGCTATTGAGCCTGCTGCAAATCCCATAAGTATTTTGTTCATACCAAGAGTCATTACTGAGCCTATAGATGCCATAACAGTTGACGGAATACCTATATACAATATTTTTAAAATAGTGTGAGGATTTGGTCTGAATCCTTTTATGTTAAAAGGAATTTCCTTATTAAATTTAAAATTAAAAAATACTGCAAGAGCACCTGCGACACATTGCCCTATAACTGTTGCTATAGCGGCACCTCTCACCTCAAGTCTTGGCATACCCAAAAGACCAAATATAAGTATAGGGTCAAGAATAATATTTACAACAGCACCTGTCATCTGTGTAATCATTGAAAAAATTGTTTTTCCGGTAGCCTGCAAAAGTCTTTCAAAAGTCATTTGAGTGAAAAAGCCTATGCCTAATATACATACAGTTTGAAGATATTCAGTGCCATATTGTATTGTTTTTGCGTCACTTGTCTGAAATGACATAAAAGTTCTAACACCGAATATTCCTACAAATATAAACAGAATATAGCCTAAAAATACAAGAAATATACCATTGAGTGCAGCTCTGTTTACACCTTTAATATCTTTTGCTCCAAGATACCTTGAAAGTATCGCATTAATACCTACACCAAGACCTGTTCCAATTGAAATCATAAATGTTTGCAGAGGGAATACCATTGATATTGCAGTAAATGCCGGTTTTATAGGGTCGCCCGCAACATCAATTTGAGCAACAAACACACTGTCTACAATGTTGTACATAGATTGAACCAGCATTGAAATCATCATAGGAACTGCCATTGAAAGAAGCAGTCTGTTTATGGGCATAGTAGCCATTTTGTTTTCTTTAATATTTTCCATTAGCATTTCTCTCCTTAATTATTTATGTATAAATTTTTAATCATTATTTTAAATAAATTAACGCAGCTTTCAATTCCAAAAGATGTGTTAAGAATAAATATCATAATTTTTATGACAACCTGTTTATTAGATTGAAATTTTCTAGTCCATTAATTTTGATAATTGCTCTAATACCTTGTAGAATATTTCAAATTCATAAGGGTCAATCTGCGATATAAGCTTGTCATTTTCTTTTTTTATTGTATCCTTAACAAGATATATGTGCTCTATTCCGCTTTTAGTAAGGCTTATTTTTTTAAGACGGGCATCTTTTTTGACTGCTTGTTTTTGAATAAGCTTCTTTTTTTCAAGAAGTGCAATTACACTGGAAACAGTGGAACGTCTTAAATTAAAGTAATTTTCAATATCCCTTTGATATACTTCATTATTTTGCTCATATAAAAAAATCAGAACATTAAACTGTACATTGGTAATATCATATTTTTGTATGGCTGAATCCATTTTTCGTTTTAATTTGTTGGCAACAATATGTATATCTTTGCCTAGTTTTCTTTTTGCCATATTAAATTCCTTTATTGAATACTGTTTAAAAAAGTTAGCCTTCTAACATTTTATTGCGTTTACAGTGTTTTGTCAATAGATATTTTGCAATTATATTATTTGAATAAAATCTTTGCAATTGGCAAACATTATAACTACCGGATATGGAGGGATTTTTATGGCGATTACCAAGGTTGAAATATGCGGAGTAAACACAAGCAAGCTTCCTGTGCTTACACCAAAAGAACAGGAGGAATTTTTTGAAAAGGCAAGAAATGGTGATGAAGATGCAAAACAAAAATTTATATACGGCAATCTCAGGCTTGTATTAAGTGTCATACAGAGATTTAACAATCGAGGAGAAAATATTGACGATATTTTTCAGGTAGGCTGTATAGGTCTTATTAAGGCTATAAATAATTTTGATACTACAAGAGGCGTAAAGTTTTCTACTTATGCCGTACCAATGATAATTGGTGAAATAAGGAGATATTTGAGAGATTACAACACCATAAGGGTTTCCCGTTCAATGAGAGATACTGCTTATAAGGCATTGCAGTCAAAAGAAAGGCTCATAAATAAAAATAACAAAGAGCCTACTATTGATGAAATTGCAAAGGATATTGAAATACCAAAAGAAGAAATAGTATTTGCTCTTGAGGCTATACAAGACCCTATTTCACTTTTTGAACCTGTATATCATGATGGCAGTGATGCACTTTATGTTATGGACCAGGTAAGCGATGATAAAAATACAGATGCAAGCTGGCTTGAAAACATATCTTTAAAAGAAGCAATCAGCCGTCTTAATGACAGAGAAAAGCATATTATTGACCTTAGATTTTTCAAGGGCAGAACACAGATGGAGGTTTCAAGTGAAATAGGAATAAGTCAGGCTCAGGTAAGCCGGCTTGAAAAAAGTGCATTGAAGAATATGAGAAAATATATGTAGGAAGTGAAGAAATTGAAAACTATAAATATCACTGATGGTGTAAATTTAAGACTTATAGATGGCAGAAAATTTACTCACACAACATTATCAATACTGTTCAGACAGGAAATATCAAAAGAAAGTGTAACCGCAAATTCACTTCTTGCCCTTATGTTTTTAAGCGGCAGCAGCCATTACAAGAACAAGAGAATGATTGAAATTAAGCTTGAAGAAATGGAGAGTGCAGTACTTGATACCTCTGTTATAAAAAAAGGAAATGAACATATAATTCAGATTTATTCAAGGTTCAGACCCTGTTATACAGATGATATATTTTCTCTTTTAAGTGATATTATTTTTAAGCCCCTTTTTGGTAATGAATATATTGAAAAAAACAATCTTAAAAATATCATAGAGGGACAGATTAACAATAAAAGAGAATATGCCTTTAATCGTTTTATGGAAAGTATTTATGGAGATATAAATGGTGACGGATATACCGATGATATAAAAAATATAAATATAGACAGACACTATAAAAATGTAATAAATAACAGTAACATAGAAATTATGGCTGTATGTCAAAACGGAAATACAATTGAATTGGCAGCAAGAAAATATCTTAAATTTCAGCCAAGAAAAAATCAGATTATATCCGAAAAAAAATTAAAGCCTGTTAAATACAGGTTTACTGAGGAAAGAGATGTTGTTCAGGGGAAACTATGTGTAGGAATAGACTGCGATTTTCAGCCAAAAGGTGTTGATTATGCAAAACTTCTTATTGCAAATGATGTTTTTGGCAGCGGTTCAAGCTCACGTCTTTTTATGGAGGCAAGAGAAAAAGAGAATTTATGCTACTATATTACAAGCCGTATTTTCAGATTTAGTTCTCTTATTGCTGTTGAAGCAGGGATTGACAGTAAAAATATGAACAGGACTGTTGATATAATTAAAAAAGCAATTAGTTCAATGCAAAATGATAATTCTGATATAGAGCTTTCAAAAAAGAATATTATTAATAATTATAAAACTGCTCTTGATAAGCCTGATGCTCTTTTAAACATTTATATGAATCAGATTATGGCTGATGATGACAGAAGTATTGATGATGTTATAGAGTGCATAAATTCTGTTGATACAATTGAAGGTGTATTTGACGGCTTTAAAACTGACACAGTTTATATGCTTAGAGGTGAAATATGATAAAATGCAGAATATTAAATAATGGTGTAAAATGCTATGTTGTTGAAAAAAAGAATTTTGTAGAAAAAGAGGCAATGATTGTGTTTGACTATGGTTCTTGCGATACTCATTTTAAGTTAGATGACAAAATCATAAGACAACCAAGCGGTATAGCTCATTTTTTGGAGCATAAAATGTTTGAAGAAAAAAATAGAAATATATTTGATGAATTTACAAAATACGGTGGTATTTCAAATGCCTATACAAATGCAGCTTCAACTGCATATTATTTTACCTGCAGTGATAATTTTTATAAAAACCTGTCAACTCTTATTTCAATGGTTGGAGATTTATATGTTACTGATGAAAATATAGAAAAAGAAAAGGGTATTATAAATCAGGAAATAAATATGTATGAAGATGACCCTTATTGGCAGATTTATTTTAATACCCTAAAATGTTGTTACAAAAACAACAGTGTTCGTGACAGTGTTGCAGGAAGTGTAGAAAGTGTAAGTGAAATTACAAAGGATATGCTTTATAAAAGCTATGAAAGCTTTTATACCTATAATAATTGTCAGGTTATTGTAACGGGAGATGTTGATTTTGAACAGGTATGCTCTCAGGTGGAAAAGGAGCTTAATCTAAATCCCAATTGTAATGTTGAAAAAAAGAAAGTTTATGAAAACGGAATTTACACAAAACACAAATCAGTAAAAATGGCTGTTGATAAAACAATATTTAATTTTGGCTATAAGGAAAACAATATAATAGATGATTTAGCTATGAGGATAAGCCTTAATAATGTTATTTTAAAGCTGCTTACAGGCAAAAGCAGCAGATTATGGTACAAGCTTTACACAACAGGGCTTGCAGATTACAGCTTTGGTTATGATTATGTTGGCGGTGCAGACTATGGCTGTGCAATTATAAAGGGAGAAAGTGACAGATATAAGGAGGTTCTTGCAGAGGTAAATGAGGAGATTGACAATATTGTAAGCTATGGTGTAAGTGATGAGCTTATTTTGAGAATTACAAAATCTATTCAGGGAAAAATGCTTATGGATTTTGATAATATTTCTGCTCTTACAGCTCTTATTGCAGATTGCAGTTCAAAAAATATAGAAGTACTGGACATTTACGAAAATTATGGTAAAATAAATTGTAATGATATTGTGTATGCTCTTAAAAACAATTATTCCGACTATGCGATTTCAATTGTCGAATCAAAATAAACCTCCTCAAAAGAGGAGGCAGACTATACAGAGGGAGAGAATGAATAATGGATATTATTTTTCCTAATATTGGAATAAAAATAAGAAGTCTTGACAGAGTTGCATTTTCAATTTTTGGCTTTGATGTGTATTGGTATGGCATATTTATATGTGTTGGTGCAATTATTGGTGTTTATCTTTGCTTAAAGGAGGCAGAAAGAACAGGACAGAACAAGGATACATATATGGACTTTGTATTTTGGTGCCTTATTTCAGGAATTGTCGGGGCAAGGTCATATTACCTTATATTTCACAATGGCTCTCTTGCAGATTTCTTTGCTATAAGAGATGGAGGACTTGCTATTTATGGAGGGGTTATTGCAGGGGCAATTGCTGCCGTAGTTTATTCAAAAATAAAAAAAATATATATACCAAAGTTTACAGATACAATTGTAATGAGTGTTCTCTGTGGTCAGATTATAGGAAGATGGGGAAATTTCTTTAACAGAGAAGCCTTTGGGAAAGCTGCAAATTCACTTTTTGCTATGTGCTATAAAATCAGTCAGGTTGGAGGGGCAAAGCTTATGGGCGATTATGTGCAGTATAATAATGCAAAATATCCCGTTGTGACAATTGATGCAGTTCAGTACATACAGGTACATCCTACATTTTTTTATGAGAGTATGTGGAATTTGTGTCTGCTTTTGTTTCTTTTATGGTATAGGAAACGAAAGAAATTTGACGGGGAGCTTACATTATTTTATATTACAGGCTATGGTATAGGCAGATTTTTTATAGAAAGACTCAGAACAGACCAGCTTTTAATATCAGGCGTGCCTGTAAGTATGATTGTTGCAGCAATTTCAGCCATTTCAACAATTATTATTGAAGTATATATGCTGAAAAAATTAAAAAAATTAGAAAATAATGCTTGACAAATATAGCGTTATCCTTTATAATATTTTTTGTTGTTAGCGATGAAAGCAGGCAATATATGTATGCAGACGTGGCGGAATTGGCATACGCGCAAGACTAAGGATCTTGTCCGGAATTTCTGGGTACGGGTTCAAGTCCCGTCGTCTGCATTGTGCGCGAGTGGCTCAGTGGTAGAGCATCGCCTTGCCAAGGCGAGGGCCGCGGGTTCGAATCCC
>CAZZLN010000037.1:0-19787 GCA_964654945.1 uncultured Lachnospiraceae bacterium | reverse complement strand
CATTTTTACACTTAGGGGTAGTACATATTCCCAAATACCTATTAAATTCCCACTAAAACACACTCCAAAAATTCTCAAAAACTCTCGAAAGCCCCTTATTTACAGCGTTTTCTTACTCAGCAGACAGACAGTTTCAACGTGATAAGTCCTAGGGAACATATCCACGCACTGAACCTTTTCAACCCTATATCCATTTTCTTCAAACACAATTAAATCTTTTGCAAGAGAGCTTGCTTTACAGCTTACGTAAACAAGTCTATTAGCATCAAAGTTTATAATCTTCAGAATTGCCTTAGGGTTTATACCCTCACGAGGAGGGTCAAGAATAATTAGGTCAGGTTTATCATTAAGGCTATCTACCATATTAAGAACATCACCGGCTATAAACTCACAATTTTCAATATTGTTAAGCTTAGCATTTATCTTTGCAGCTTCAACAGCTTCCTCAACAATTTCAATACCCACAACCTTTTTTGCATTTTTACTTAGAAGCTGTGTAATAGTGCCTGTACCACAATAAAGGTCAAAAATTATCTGATTATCTTCATTTCCGGCAAAATCTCTTACAGTTGAATAAAGCACCTCTGCCCCTGCAGAATTTGTCTGAAAAAATGAAAATGTTGAAATTTTAAAATTAAGACCTAAAAGCTTTTCCATAAAATAATCCTGACCATATAGAATTTTATGCTCATCAGCCTTTACAACATCAGCAACTCCATCATTTATAATATGGCTTATTCCCTTTATTTCACCTTCAAGCTCAAGAGAAAGGAGAGAATTTTTTAAAGGCTCAAGGTCTGTAACAAGCTCTGAGGTAGTAACTATATTAACAAGAATTTCTCCGGTAAAATGTCCTCGTCTTACAAGAAGATGTCTTAGTGCCCCTGTGTGTCTGACCTTATGATAAAAGATTTCAGATGTATTTCTGAAAAATTCAAGAACAGTGGTTAAAATACAGCATACGTCATTGTGTACAATGGTGCATTTATCGGCATTTACAACCTCGTAATAGCTTTCTCTTTTTCTCATACCAAGATTTAAAATGCCCTCTGTGCCATTATCCCCAAAGCTAAATTCCATTTTGTTTCTGTAACCTGTAGTTGACGGACTTTCTTTTATTTTAAGAAATTCATAATCCTTAATCCCGGCTTTATTAAGAAGGTCAAGAACCATTTTTTCTTTTATTTTAAGCTCTTTTTCATAGCTTATATTTTGATATGTGCAGCCGCCGCATTTCCCAAAATTTTCACACAATGGTTCAATTTCATAATCTGCCTTTTTAACAATTCGTCGTAATCTGCCCTCAAGCTGTTTTCTTTTCTTTTTTACATCGGCAATAACTATTTGTCCCGGCAGAGTATTTTTGACACTGACTTTTTTATTCTCCCAATATCCTACTCCCTTATTGGGAAACTCTATATCTGTAATTTCAAACTGACTGTTTAAATACTTTTTGCTCATAATAAACCTCTTACTGCACACTTACCTCTCCTGCAAGCACACGTTTGTAATCTTCATAATTTTTTTTAAGCAGTGCAGGTGTATCAAGCTCATAAGGGCATTTGCTCTTACACCTGTTGCAGTGCAGACAATTTTCTATTTTCTTCATTTTCTCCTGTACCTCAGATGTAAGCTGACGTTTTGAAGGAGAACGCCTTAAAAGAAGTGACATTCTGGCACAATTATTGATTTCAATACCTACAGGGCAAGGCATACAATAACCGCAGCCTCTGCAAAAATCTCCGCAAAGCTCTTTTCTGTCCGCTTCAATAATATTTTTAATTTCTTCAGTCATCCTTGGCGGATTATCTATATAGGAAATAAATTCATCAAGCTCATTTTCTCTCTGTATACCCCATATAGGCAGCACATTATCAAACTGAGCCTCAAAAGCATAGGCAGCCGCAGAATTTGTTATAAGTCCGCCTGAAAGAGCTTTCATAGCAATAAAGCCCATATTTTTATCCCTGCATTTTTTCACCAGCTCAAGCTCCTGTTTCCCTGAAATATAACAAAATGGAAACTGCAGTGTTTCATAAAGTCCTGAAGCTATTGCTTCATTTGCAACAGAAAGTCTGTGGTTTGTAATTCCAATATGGCGAATAATTCCTTTTTCCTTTGCCTTAAACATTGCCTCATAAAGACCGGAACCATCACCCGGCTTAGGGCAGAAATTAGGGTTATGAAACTGATAAATATCTATATAATCTGTGCGAAGATTGTTAAGAGAGGTATTAAGGTTCTGCCAAAAATCATCTGTATTTTTAGCACCTGTTTTTGTGGCTATATATACCTTTTCTCTCATTCCGTCAAAGGCTTCTCCAAGCTTTTCTTCACTGTCAGTATACCATCTTGCAGTATCAAAAAAAGTAATTCCCGCCCTATAAGCTTTGCGTATAAGTCTGACAGCTTCATCAGAGGATATTCTCTGTATAGGCAATGCACCAAAGCCGTTTTTGCTAACCGTAATATTGGTTGAACCCAGTGTAACTTTTTCCATAGCTTTTTCTCCAATCGTTTTTTATTTTATTATCTATAAAAATACTATTTATGTCAATAGTTTAAATATGAAATTTACTGCAATACAAAATACAATACCAATAAATGTAGGCAGAATAAAGGCAGCAGCAGTCCATTTTAAACTGCCTGTTTCTTTTTTAATTGTAAGAAGTGTTGTAGCACAAGGAAAATGAAAAACAGAAAAAATCATAGTACATAATGCGGTTTTAATACCCCAGCCATTTTCCAAAAGCAGTCTGCCAAGATCTGAAAGGCTTTCAAATTCTATAAGTCCGCTGTTTTTGGTGTAGCACATAATAACAATGGGAATTACAATTTCATTTGCAGGCATACCAAGAATAAAGGCAGCAAGAATATATCCGTCAAGTCCCATAATATTGGCAAAAGGCTGTAAAAAATCAGAAGTATATGTTAAAAGTGTTATACCGTTAAAGGTAATATTCTGCATAATCCATATTACAACACCTGCAGGAGCTGCCACAACAATTGCTCTGCCAAGAACATATAAAATTTTCTCTCTTACGCTTCTTACTATAACTGCTGAAAATTTAGGAGTTCTGTAAGGAGGAAGCTCAAGAGTAAAATATGATTCATAAGATTTTAGCACTGTGGTGCTTAATATATATGAAACTATCAAAGTTACAATAACAGACAGAACTATTGCAAAAAGTACAATAAGAGATATTTTCAGGCTTGAAAATGCTCCCCCAGCAACAAATATTGCAGACAAGGCAATTAGTCCTGAAAATCTGCCATTGCAGGGAATAAAGCTGTTTGTAAGAATAGCAATAAGTCTTTCCTTTGGAGAGTCAATTATTCTGGTTGATACAACTCCGGCAGCATTGCAGCCAAATCCCATACACATTGAAAGCACCATTTTTCCATGAGCCTTTGCTTTTCTAAAAATATTATCAAGATTAAAAGCCATTCTGGGCAGATAACCAAAATCCTCAAGAATTGCAAATAAAGGAAAAAATATAGCCATAGGCGGAAGCATAACAGAAACAACCCAGCTTAAAGTTCTGAACATTCCCTCAACCAATATTCCCTTTATAACAGAGTTCTCACTGCCTATACTCATAAGCTTATTTTCAATATTATTAAAAACAGAGCTTAAAAATCCGGAGGGATAATTTGCACCAACAATTGTAAGCCAGAGTATAACTGCAAGTATGCCCAGCATAATTGGTATTCCAAAAACCCTGTCGGTAACAATTCTGTCTATTTTTCTGTCTTTGTTATTTAAAATATTGTATTCATTAAGTACACAATTTTTATAAATATATTCAACACTGCACTTTTCGCAGCATTGACAGCTTTTATTTTCATAAATAAGCTGTTTTAATTTATCAAGACCCGTTCCCTCTCTTGCCTTTGTTGCAGCAACAGGAAGATTAAGAAGCCTTCCAAGCTTATCCACATCTACAATAATTCCCTTTTTTTCAGCCTCATCCATAAGATTTACACATACAATAACATTACTGCATAATTTAGCCATTTCCAAAGCAAGTATAAGATTTCTTTCAAGACAGGTAGCATCAAGGACAATAACCACCACATCTGCTCTGCCCTCTTTTATGCAGTCAACTGCACATTTTTCATCATATGATATGGGATTGACTGAATATATTCCGGGCAAATCAATAATATCATAAACCACATCTTTATATATCATAGTGCCCTTTGCATTTCCTACGGTTTTTCCTGACCAGTTGCCTGTGTGCTGGTGAGAGCCTGTAAGAGCATTAAAAATTGTGCTTTTGCCTGTGTTTGGATTTCCGACAAGGACAACAGTTTTATTTGCCATTACCCTTCCTCCCCGAAAAGAATTTTAATACAATCAGAATCTTCTTTTCTGAGAGCCATTACTGCACCCTTTACCCAATATGCAGTTATATTTCCCCCTATGCTTCTGTGCAGAGGTACTATTTCGCAGTTTTCGCAAAAGCCAAGCTCTGTAAGTCTTTTTTTGTTACTGCAAACATCGTCTATATACATCAGAGTTGCCTTATTACCTATTGATAAATCTGTTAAACACATAAATTTACCTCCCGCTTTTTTTATATTATATTAGGGGAGGTAAATCTTTGTTACTTATCTTATAAAATTAGTTTTAATCTTAGCTTCCTTTTCAGGCTCAATTCCTTTTTCCTTTCCTGCTTCAATACACTTTAAAAGCCAAGCCATATTTTTGCCTAAAAGCCTCATAATCTGCATACCCTCTGTATCCTGCAAAATTTCATCAGGTGTATTTCCGTAAGCCATATTCCAATAATTTGAAGATACAACAGGCATATTGTTAATAGTAAAATATTTATTTAACTGTTCAACAGCAGCAGTTGCCCCTCCACGTCTGCAGGTTACAACACAGGCAGCAGGCTTATAAGCCATATAAGATCCGCTTGTTATAAAGAGTCTGTCCATAAACGCTGTCATAGCACCGCTTGCTGCCGCATAATGAACGGGAGAGCCGAAAATATAGCCATCGGCATTTCTGATTGCATCAAGATTTTTGTTTAAGCTGTCACTGTTATTTACACACTTTCCGTTATTTCTGCCGCAGTAGCCACAGCCGATACATCCACTTGAAACATCATTTCCAATATGTATAATCTCTGTATCAATATTACAGGAATTTAAAGCCTTTGCAGCTTCTGTAAGTGCTGTAAATGTGCAGCCGTTTTTTTTAGGACTTCCGTTTAATAATATAACTTTCATAATAATATTCCCTCCAAGCTTTAATTTTATATTAATAAGTATAACACAATCTATTGAAAATTCAAAATAAATATGCTAAAATATGTTTAGAAATTTTTAAGAATAGAGGTAATTTACATATGAAATATCTTGTATTATTATGTGACGGTATGGGTGACTATCCCGTTGAAGAATTAGGCGGGAAAACTCCTATGGAGGCTGCCGACAAAAAAAATATGAATGAGCTTGCAAAAAAGAGTATCATAGGTCTTGTAAAAACAGTTGCAGACAATATGAAGCCCGGCTCTGATGTGGCAAATCTTTCTGTGCTTGGATATGACCCGCAGATTTATTACACAGGACGTTCTCCCCTTGAAGCAGGAAGCATCGGTATTGATATGAAACCTACTGATGTTTCATTAAGATGCAATCTTGTTACATTATCAGATGAAGAAAACTATGAGGATAAGACTATTCTTGATTACTGTGCAGATGATATAAGCACAAAAGAGGCAAAAATCCTTGTTGAATATCTCGCAGACAATCTCGACAATGATGAATTTAAGCTTTACAGCGGCGTAAGCTACAGACATTGCTTAATATGGAATAACGGCACAACTGATGTTGCTCCTCTTACCCCTCCTCACGATATTACCGGAAAGCCTATTAAGGACTATATCCCAAAAAATCCAAATGCCAAGAAGCTTTATGAATTAATGGTTAAGTCCTATGATTTATTAAAAAATCACCCTGTAAATAAGGCAAGAGTTGAAAGAGGGTTAAGACCGGCAAACAGTATGTGGCTTTGGGGAGAAGGTGTCAGAGCAAGCCTTACTCCGTTTTTTGAAAAATATGGCTTAAAAGGCTCTATGATTTCAGCAGTAGACCTTTTAAAGGGTATTGGAAAGTTTTCGGGTATGAATGTTGTAAATGTACCCGGAGCAACAGGATATATTGACACTAATTTTGAGGGAAAGGCAAAGGCTGCAATTGAGGAATTTGAAAAAGGGCAGGATTTTGTATATATCCACGTTGAAGCTCCTGATGAATGCGGTCACAGACACGAAATTGAAAACAAGGTTAAGGCAATTGAAATAATTGATGAAAAGATTTTAGGGCCTGTTAAAGAAGCTCTTGAAAAATATGATGATTACAAAATTATGGTTATTCCTGACCATGCTACACCTTTAGCATTAAAAACACATACAAATGACCCTATTCCTTTTATGATTTATAAAAAGAGCAATCCTGCAATAGGCGGAGAATACAGTGAAAAAGGGGCTAAGCAAACAGGTATCTTTATTGAAAACGGACCTAAAATTATGGAATATTTTATTAATATTTAATAAATATAATACAGAAAAATATGAGGCGGATTATGGATTACAATGCTATAATATCTCACATACTGGATAGAATATGGAAAGTGCTGAGATGGGTTTTATTCTCAACTATAACAGGCATAGCATTGGGTGTAGTATGTGCATTTTTCTCCTACTGTCTTAGAACTGTAACCGAATACAGAGAGCATCACTGGTTTCTTATATTTTTTATACCTGTTGCAGGTCTATTGATTGTTGCACTTTATCAGGCACTTGGCTCAGAAAAGGACAAGGGCACAAACCTGGTGCTTCAATCAATAAATTCAGGTGTTGATATTCCTATTAAAATGACACCTCTTATTCTTATATCCACAGTTATAACACATATGTACGGAGGTTCTGCAGGACGCGAAGGAGCTGCACTGCAAATTGGAGGAAGTATCGGTAATTTTTTAGGAAAAAGATTTCACCTTAGTCAAACTGATAAAAAAACATTTATAATGTCAGGTATGAGTGCAGCATTCTCTGCACTTTTTGGAACTCCCATTGCAGCATCTATATTTTCTATAGAGGTTGTAAGTGTAGGCACAATGCATTACTCTGCTCTTGTTCCCTGCACAATAGCATCACTTATGGCAAGTGCTGTTGCAGTAAGACTTGGAAGCGTTCCTGAAATATTTACTATAGCAAGCATTGTTGATTTTTCAAGCATAACAGCTGTTAAAACAATAATATTTGCTTCTCTTTGTGCAGGTGTGAGCGTTGTATTTTGTATTATCCTTCACCGCACAGGAGATTTTTTTAAATCAAGATTTGAAAATCCATACATAAGAATTGCAATAGGAGGAGGAATAATTGCAGTTCTCACATTACTTGTAAGAAGCCTTGACTATGCGGGAACAGGTATGGAAATTATAGCAAAAGCAGTTGACTATGGAGAAGCTAAGCCTTTTGCCTTCATACTTAAAATGGTGTTTACCGCCATAACATTAAGCAGCGGATTTAAAGGAGGAGAAATTGTTCCGTCATTTTTTGTGGGTGCAACCTTTGGTGTGCTGATGGGAAATATTCTGGGAGTTTCACCGTCGCTTTTTGCGGCTGTGGGTATGGTATCGGTATTTTGCGGAGTTACAAACTGCCCTCTTTCATCATTGATTATTGCTCTTGAGCTTTTTGGAATAGATGCAGTCCCTTATTTTCTCCTTGCAATATCAATAAGCTATATGCTTTCCGGATATTACAGCCTTTACAATACACAAAGATTTTCAAATTCAAAATATAAGGCTGAATATATTGGCAATAAATTAGATGATTAAGACTCATTCCGCAAGATTGAGTCTTTTTTTATAATAACTTATATAAAAAATCTGAAAAAACTATTGACACTACCCTTAGGGCAGGGATTATATTAACTATAGAATTAATTCTAAGGAGAAATGAATATGCTTACAATAGGACAATTTTCAAAAATATGCTCAGTGAGTATAAAGACACTGCGTTATTATGACAGTGTTAATCTGCTAAAGCCATGCAAGGTAGATAAGTATAACGGCTACAGATATTATGATGAAGATCAAATGGCTGATATGCTTGTAATTCACAGGCTTAAACGATATGGATTTTCCCTTGTAGAGATAAAATCATTTCTGGAATGCAAAGATAAAAGAGTACTCTTTTCAAAATTAAAGCAACAGGAAGAAAATCTAAAATCTGATATTTCTCATAAACAAATGATTGTTAAAGAATTTCAGAGCTATATCAGAAATTTTGAAAGGACAGGTGAATTTATGAATTATTCAAATAATTATGAGGTTTCGCTTAAACACTGTCAGGAGATACCGTTTTTAAGCAGCCGTCAGAATATGTCAATTGAGGACTTTGGCAAATATTACAGCCGGCTTTTTGTAAGACTGAATAAAGAAAAGCTTACATTTACAGGCAAGGCAATGGCAATTTATCATGACAACGAATTTGATGAGAACAACAGTGATATTGAGGTTTGCATATCTGTTGCAGAAAAGGAAAAGGCAGATAATATTATAAAACCAACTCTTTGTGCAACAACAATTCACAAGGGAGCATATTCAACACTTAGCGAGGGATATGCAGCTCTTGTAAAATGGATAAATGAAAATGGCTATGAAATTGCTGCTCCTCCTTTTGAAATCTACGTAAAATCTCATGTGGACAATATTCCTGCCGAACAGTGGGAAACTGAAATATTTTTTCCGATTAAAGAAAAATAAAATAATATAAAATACTGCTCCAAATCAGCTTATTTTTAATTGATTTGGAGCAGCTTATTTATCCGTTTTTTCTCCAGGCAGCAGGAGAAAGAAGCACAAGCAGAGGGAAAATTTCAAGTCTGCCTGCAATCATATCAAATATCATAACAATTTTTGAAAGAAATGAAAAATCCGCAAAATTACCTGTAGGTCCAACCATACCAAGTCCGGGGCCTATATTGTTAAGAGTAGCTGAAACCGCAGTAAATGTTGTTGTCAAATCAAAATTATCAAGACTTAAAATAATCATTGACACAGCAAAAATAACAATATACACAAGCATATAGGTATCTACGACTCTTATTGTGTTATGTTCAATTTTTTTTCCGTTCATTCTAAGAATTTTAATGCTCCTTGGGTGAATTAAAAATGAAAGCTGTTTTCCAATCTGTTTAAAATAAATAACAAATCTTCCAACTTTAATTCCCCCTCCTGTGCTTCCGGAGCAGGCACCAATAAACATAATAATACATATTATTACCCTTGAAAGCTGAGGCCATTTGTCAAAATCAGCAGTAGCATAGCCTGTGCTTGTCATAATTGATGAAACCTGAAATACCGCATCTTTTATATTAACTTCAACAACACCTGTTGCATTATAAAGACTTATAAAAATACCAATAACTGCTGCAAAATAAATTATGAAATACCATTTTACTTCCTCAATTCCAAGTGCTGTGCGAAGCTTTCCTGCAATAATGAGAAAATAAAAATTAAAGTTTACACCAAAAAGCAGCATAAAAACAGCAGTAACCATTTGAATATATGTGCTGTAGCCGGCAAGACTGTCACCCTTAATACCAAAGCCGCCTGTTCCGGCAGTGCCGAAAACATCACAGAGAGCATCAAAAAGAGGCATATCACCTAAAAGCAGAAGCACAAGCTCAATAAATGAAAGTGTAACATATATAATGTAGAGATAGCCTGCTGTTTTTCTTACTTTTGGAACAAGCTTTCCAACTTCAGGGCCGGTACTTTCAGCTTTCATAAGATAAATATTCTGACCCCCTGCCATAGGAAGAATTGCAAGTATAAAAACAAGAACACCCATACCGCCAATCCAATGGGACAAACTTCTCCAAAAAAGCATAGATTTTGAAAGAGCTTCAACATCAGTCAGAATACTTGCACCGGTTGTTGTAAATCCTGATACGATTTCGAAAAAAGCGTCAACATTAGAAATTTCTCCGCTTATAAGAAAAGGCAATGCACCAATAATACTTAAAAGTATCCAGCTGATAGAAACCGCTACAAAACCCTCTCTTGCATAAAATCTGTTGTTTGCAGGCTTTTTTATTGTCATAAGTCTGCCAATAAGAAAGAACAAAACCGCACAGCCAAAAAATATTCCAATGTGATTTTTTTCTCCGTAAATAATAGCAACTATTCCGGGCATAAGCATAAGCACTGCTTCAACCATAACAACCCAGCCTGCTATATTAAATATAATACCATAATTCATAATAACACACTTTCTATTCCAATATATCGCCTATGTCATTAAGCCCCATATTTGTAGTAACAATAATAACTCTGTCGCCAAGCTCAATAGTATCCTTGCCATCGGGTAAAAAGGTTTTGCCGTTTCTTATTATAGCGGATACAAGAAGATTTTTCTTTAATTTAAGGGTCATAAGAGGTATGCCAATAAGCTTAGGAGCATTGGTATTTACATTAAACTCAAGAGCCTCAACTTTATTGTCACTTAATCTGTATAATGTTTCAACATTGCTTCCCATTGAGTTTTTCAAAGCTCTTACGTATCTTATAATAATTTCAGCCACAATATTTTTAGGGTCAACAATTGAACCGATATTCAAGTCCTGAATAATTTCTTCAAAGGTCATTTTTTTAATCTTTGTTATAACCTTAGCATCAGTGGTTTTGTTTACATAGAGAGAAAGCATAATATTCTCCTCGTCCATTTCGGTTACACTCACAAAGGCATCGGTATTATGTATGCCTTCCTCATCAAGAAGCTGCTGATTTGTCACATTACCGCATATAATCATAGCTTCAGGCAAAAGCTCACTTAAAACCTCACATCTGTTTTTATTTTTTTCTATAATTTTAACATTGATTTTAGCCTTAGCAAGAAGCTCTGCAAGATAATAAGAAATTCTTCCTCCTCCTGCAATCATAACATTTTTAATATTTCTAACCTTAACTCCTGTTTTTTTAAAAATACTGTAAAGACCCTTTATTGGGGATATAAAAGAAACCATATCTCCTGCTTTTAACACAAAAGCTCCATTTGGAATAGTCACCTTATCTCCTCTCTGAACTATACACACAAGCATATTAGCACTTATTTTTGTTCTGATGTCCCAGACCGCCATACCATCCAGTATTGAATTTTCGCCTATCTTAAACTTAATCATATTAATACGGCTTTTATCAAAGCTGTCAACATCAATGGCAGATGGAATTTGAATAAGCCTTGCCATTTCTCTTGCAGCCTCTCTTTCAGGGTTAATTGTCATTGAAAGACCAAGCTCGTCCTTAATATATTTTATATCCTCATAATACTCGGGATTACGCACTCTTGCTATAGTCTTACAGTTTCCAAGCTTATTTGCCATAAGACAGCCAAGCATATTTATTTCGTCCTCATTTGTAACTGCAATAAATAAATCAGTATCTTCAATGCCGGCTTCCATAAGAGTGTTGTAGCTTATTCCGTTTCCTGCTACTCCCTGAATGTCAAGTGTATCAACCACAAACTGCAATCTTTCTGAATTATTGTCAATTAATGTAATTTCATTACCCTCTTTGCTAAGCTGTTCAGCAAGGGTATAGCCTACATTTCCGCATCCTACAACTATTATGTTCATAGTTCACCTCCAAGAATATTTATTATATTTAGTATTTCGTATATATTAAAAATAATTCCCTGATTAAATTTATATTAATTATACAACAAATCAGAAATAAGTTCAATAAAATTATGAACTATTTTAATCACAAAAAAGCCTTGTATAAATAAACTATTATTGGGAGGGAAATCTTATAATAAATATGGAGGCTATTATGGGAATATTTGATTTTGACACAAATTCAGTAAGCGGAAGCAGCAGCAAGCTTAAAGACGAATGTATAATTGCAATGAAAGTTTATGATTCATGCAGACAGCAGGATTGTCTTAATCCATGTACAATAGGCCCTGCAAGGGCAGCCTGCAGCTCATCATATTGCGGAATAACAGTAGACCAGGGTGAAATAATTGTTCCTCCTACTAATGCTGCAGGTGTAACAGTTACAAATTTAAGAGTTGAAAGAGTTGTTGTAGTAAGCAAAACACCAAGTAATTTTAAGCTTGGATTTTGGGATATTGATTTAAAATATGTATTTGCCTACAGAATTACATTCAGAGATATAAACGGTGACAGCCTTTGTTCAGTAGAGGCTCACAGTGTATTTAACAAAATGGTTACACTTTTTGGCTCAGCAACTACAGAATCTGCTATTTCAACAGATATACTCAACTGTTCAGGCACAACAATAAATATGAATGCAGAACCTTTTGTATGGGTAGAATCAAAGGCAGTTTCATTAAAGGCAGTTCTCGGCTTTAACGAATGCTGCTGCTGTAATGAGGACAGAAACCCTGACAATGCTGATGTAGTTAATGTTACAATAGGCTTATTCACTATTATCAAGCTTTACAGACTTGTAAACCTTGTTGTAAGCTCAAGAGGCTTCTGTATTCCTGATGAATGTGAAGAATCCTTTAATGACCCTTGTGATTTCTTTGCTGACCAAGACTTTCCAATGGATGTTTTTGCCCCACCTCAGAAGCCTGAGTTTTTAGCAGGTGTAAGTAATAATATTCCTGCTGAAAGAGATGAATGTGAAGAAAGACGTGAACGTGAGAACAGATGCGAACGTGAAAGCAGATGCGAACGTGAAAATGAACGAAGAAATAATGGCTGCAGCTGCAGAAGATAACAAATTAGGGGCTTTAAGCCCCTTTTTTAAAAACTAGCATTTGCTGTCGCAAATATTAAAACCGTTTCCGCAGCAACAGAATAAGAGAATAAGAATTATTATCCAAGTGCAGTCATTGTTGCCACAGTTGTTAAATATATTGCCTAAGCTGCCACCGTTGCAACAAAGTAATAAAACAACAATGATAATCCATAAGCAGTTATTGTTAAAGTTCATAAAATTAACCTCCAAAATTTTAAATACAGTTAATTATATGCACCGTTTTTAACAACTTGCAAGTCCCTATAAATTTTTTATTTCTTTTTCTATATCTTCTGCTGAAATTGTGTTAAGTCCTGATATATAGCAGCCTGATGCCTTTTCAAGAAGCTGTTTTGCCTCATCGTTTTTATTTTCAGATTTTTTAATAAGTGCAAGATAATAAAGGCTTTCAACAGTGTTCTCCTTTAAATCGAGAGCCTTTTTAAAATATTCCTCTGCCTTTTTAAAATCATTTTTATTATAGTAAATCTGTCCCATATTGTCATAGGCAGATGCAGAATTTGGGTCAGCACTTAAAGCTTTTTCAGTTATTTCTTCAGCCATATCATAATCACCTTTTAGCATATAAAAATAACCAAGAGTTACAAGAGTTGAACAATTAATATAAGAATATTTGTTTCTGAGATTTTCCAGAATTTCTATACCCCTGTCAATATCCCCCATAAGCCAGCAGCAGCTGGATACAGCAAGAGGAATAAGCTTATCAAAAAGAGGCTTGGTATTAAGCTTTTCAGCTCTTTCAAGTACAGGCAGAGCCTTTTCCGGCTTATTTTGATGAAGCATATCAAGACCATAATTATATAGAGCCTTAACATTAAATGTTTTCATTTTAACTGCCTTTTCATAAAATTTCATTGCCTTATCAGGCTTTCTGACAATATAAAAATAATTACCTATCATTCCCATAACATATGCCCTGCAAAAAATTGCACTTATCAAAATATAAATAAGTACAGCGGGTATTATGTAAAGCTCCGATTTTTTAAACAGAAATCTTGCAATAATCCATGTAAGCATTATTACTATTAAAAGTCCGTATCTCCAATAGGATACAAGATTGACTTTTTTTTGACTTTTTTTCATATTAATCACCTTAATTATACATTAAATTCATATACATTTTTTTATTTTCAAAATTTCTATGCTTTTTCATCATTCCAAAAGCTGTATCTCCGCCTTTTTCAATTACTGTAATACTGTCTTTTTTAAGAATTTTGCAAATAGAATTAATAAGAATGTTTTTATCCTTTTCATCACCAAAAAT
Source organism: uncultured Lachnospiraceae bacterium (assembly GCA_964654945.1). Lineage (GTDB taxonomy): Bacteria > Bacillota > Clostridia > Lachnospirales > CAG-274 > HGM11788. Next base: position 5,709 of record CAZZLN010000037.1, on the reverse strand, counting down.
TTCGTCTATATTATCCGATACAACAGCATAAGCATTATTATAAATATAAATATTTCCGCCAAATTCATTAATCATATTCAGCTGAATATTCCAATAATTTTCTGTTCTTACAATATCACCGTTGTAAATTTCACAAACATTTTTAATATTATTTTTATCAACAATTTTAATAATATCAGTATTGTTTTTGCGTGTATATACAGATTTATTTATATAAAATTCAGTTTCATAGCCTATTTTATTATAATAGTCAAAAAGGCTTTTTTCGGCAGGAATAAGAATTGATGCGGCTCTGCCCATAGTCTTATCCAGCTTAAAAGAATGTTCAAGGAGCTTTTTCATACACCCCATACCTCTGTATTTCGGAAGTGTTGCAGCACCATAAATATATGTTACCTCTCCAATTCCCTTTATATTATAGGGGAGCATTTGAGCCATAGAAACAATTTCATTATTATTTTCCATTATAAGAGTGTATTTTACATCAAATATATTTTCAAAAAAATAATCATTAAAAGCCTTGTCCTCCCCAAATGCAATATCCCAAAGCTCTCTTATATTTTTTATATCACTTTTTTCAGCAAATCTCATTTTAATCTACCTATATAATTCATAGCAAGAATTTCAGGATAATAGCTCATTTTAGCCTTTCTCAACCCCTCAATTCCCAAATCTTCTTCTCTGTCAACATATTTTACATCACTGCAATTATGAATAACAAACTGCTGATTTATCATCTGATAAGCACCATTTATTGTGCTGTCAGCCTTTTCAATGTGAACAATAACCATATCCTCAAAAGGTTTAGATGCAAGAGTAATTGCAATTATTTTTCCGTCAACACGTATTATACCGCCCATTAATTTAAGCTTTGTAAAGTTTTTAAGGGCGACAGATGTTGCACATAGCTCACCTAAAAAATCATTATTCCCTTCACACCAATCCACCTGATATGCAAAAAATTCCCTTATATTTTCTTCAGTCACATCTTCATAGCTCCAACGGCCTTCATATTCTTTCATAAATCTGTTTACATGATTCTTTTTTTTATGAAGCTTCTTGCCTGAAAGATTTGCCAGCTTTTCTGAAAGATAAACATAATCCATATTGTTTCTGTTTTCTTCAAAATCAAATCTGCCGGGATAGGTTTGTTCAATTTTTTCTTTGGCAACAGGAGGCAATGAAATAAGAATTAACGGAATATCCTTTTCTTTAGTATATTTAAAAAGCTCTTCCATAGCCTTCTTAAAATCTCCGTCACCAAAAGGAGCAAAAAAATAATCAATATTATCATCTGTCATTTTTGTATATAAAAATCCATTATATTCTGCAATCATAGTGTTATATGTTCCTCTCCATATAAACATATCCACAAAGCAATATTCACACAGAAAATAATTATCTTTATAGTAATATTTTTTAATCAGTTCTTCGTCATTTAGTTCTATATTTCTGAAATTAAGCATATTCAACCTCTTTTTACAAATTTATTTTCTATCAGATTATATAACAATAATTAAAATTCGTCAATTTCTTTAACAATAATGTCAGTGCCCTTTTTGAATAAAGGTCAGATCCTGCAATTTTAGCTGCATAAGCTAAATATTTTGCGTCAGATGCACCAAGAATTTTATCATAAATCCGATGTCACTGATTTATGTATATTGAAAAATTCCTGTTTGTGTTTAAATTCATAATTTTCTCCTTTTTTATTCTATATTATATCCATTATTCAAAACAAAAAACTGCCCTAAAGCAGTTTTTATTTATCATATCCTTCACTTAATTTATAGCTTAATGTCATAAGACTTTCAGTGAGGTGAGCATTTTCAACAATAACATCATCAGGAGTGTTTAAATCTATATGAGAGAAATTCCAGATACCCTTAACTCCATTATCAACAAGAATAGAGGATATTTTGGTAGCATTTGTTTTAGGAATTGCAAGCACAGCAATATCAACCTTGTTTTCTTTAAGAAAAGAATCAAGATTTGCAACGTCCATAATCTTAATACCATTAATATTAAGACCTATGACCTTTGGATTTTTATCAAATATACCTATAAATTTAAAGCCTCGTTTGGCAAAGTTGCCATAATTGGCAAGAGCCTGTCCAAGATTTCCCGCACCTATAATAATTAGGTTATATACTCTGTCAAGACCAAGAATTTTCTTAATTTCTTCATAAAGCATTTCAACATTATAGCCATAGCCCTGCTGACCAAAGCAGCCAAATTTGTTTAAATCCTGTCTTATTTGAGATGCAGTCACATTCATTTTTCTGCTTAAATCATTTGATGAAATTCTTGTTATTCCATTGTCTAGCAAATCCCCTAAATATCTGTAATAACGAGGTAATCTTTTTATTACAGCGATAGAAATTTTTTTATCTTCCATATAATCACCTATTATAAGTATAAAATATAATTTGAAATTTGTCAATCTTTTGCAAAAAAATTATTTTGCGATTATTTTGTAATCAAATTATAAAATTATACATTTGATATATGGACACTGCTGTGTTATACTATAAAAAACTTATAAAAAGGAGTAGTATAATGTACAAATTAGTTGCCACAGACTGTGACAGAACACTTATAAATTCAGAAGGCTATATGCCAAAAGAAAATCTGGAAATTTTAAGAAAGCTTCATAATATGGGAATACACATTATAATTGCAACAGGCAGAAATGACATACTTGCAAAGGATTATCTTGATGAGCTTGATATTAACTGCCCTATTATTGGCTGTAACGGTGCTACAATGTGTAATTTTTATACAGGTGAAAATTATTTTATAAAATCAATATCGGAAGAAAGCCTTAATGCAATATTTGATATTTTTGATTATTATAAAACAGGAAGCAAAATTTTCACAACAGATACCTGTTACACAGATGATAAAAAGCTTTTCACAGGCGGTATGCAGCTTATAACAACAACCTACACAAGAGAAATGAAATATCATGTAAATTATGAGTTAGTAGAGAATATGCACTCCGTTGCAGGTTTAAAAAATGTGTTAAAAGCAGTAATTATAAATAATGATGTTGATTTTGTTCTTAAAATAAGAGATGAAATAAATGAAAATGTAAAGGGTGTAAAGGCAGTACAGTCAAACTGGAACTGCATTGATATTAATGTTGCCGGAATTTCAAAAGGAAATGCTGTGGCTGAATATGCTAAAATAAAGGGTGTTAAGCCTGAAGAAATAATAGCCTTTGGCGACAGTGAAAATGACATATCAATGTTAGAATGTGCAGGACTTGGAATTGCAGTTGAAAATGCACAAGACAATGTTAAAAAAGCTGCCGACAAAATAACCGATACAAATAATAATGCAGGTGTAGCAAAGGCATTAAAAGAAATATTTAATATATAAAATAATGGCACCCTTTGGTGCCATTAAACGCTATATATTTCAAGTACGAAAGACATTACTATAAAAATCACAATTACAGCTATAAAATAAAAATCAATAAATTTTTTATTAGTTCCCGATTCATTATTCATATATTCTTCTGCATTATCTTTATTACATTTCATAAAATTTTTTATAAGCCTTAAATCAACATATATGAATAACAAAAACAAAACTATAATAATAACAAAGCTAATTCCATAGCTTATATAATCTGTAGCAGAATTAAAAGACAAATCATAAACATCAGATTCTGCTATGGTTTCAGCCGGCACTAACAGTTTTCCAAGAATAACCTGATACCCGTTTATAAATAAATGTGCAAGCATTGAGGAATATATTGAATTTGTGTAATTTACAAAAAGTGCAAACAAAATCCCTGCTGCAACTGCATAGCTCATCTGCTGGAAATTAAGGTGTATTATACCAAAAAACAGACCGCTTATTACATACATAACTATAGGCGAGGCAGTCTTATAATTTGACATAACCACACCTCTGCATAAGCTTTCTTCAAATATTGCAGGCATTATTGCCATGGAAAAAAAAGCTGTGGTCATATCCATTTCTGTTAAAAGCTGTGTTATTGTGTCATTGGCAGTATCTTCAAAAAACAAAGCCGCAATATTTGCAATAACAAGCAGAACAGGAAGTGAAAAAAATGTAATAAGTATAACATAACAGGCATTTTTAAAACTAAGCCTTTTATGAGGTATAAAATCAGCAGGCTTTGTTTTTGTTATAATAAAATATGCAATTAAGGGTATCAGTATCAGCAGAAAATCCTGAAATACGGTTATATAATACTGAAATGATATAATTTCATTTTCATCAAGACCTGAAGCATATATTCCTATACCTATCTGAAGTAATATTGAATAAATCAGAAAAAGAAATATAAATATATTAGCTTTCCTCGGACTGTTCATTTTTTTTAGCCTCCTCAGCAAGCTTCAGCTGTCTTTTATTATAATGATTATCAATTGCAATCATAGCAAATTTACATATTACAGAAAATATAGGCACTCCAAAGAACATACCCAAAGGTCCTGCAACAGCACCTCCTATTATAATTGCAAATATAACTCCTATAGGCTTTAGGTCAATAGAATCCCCCAATATCTTAGGACCTAAGAATATGCCATCAAACTGCTGAAGAATAAGTATTGCTATTGCCACACCTATTGAAGTAACGGGATTTACAAGAAGTGTAAGAGCAATAACCGGAACAGCACCAATAAAAGGACCAAAATACGGAATCATATTTGTAATACCTATTATAAGGGCACAAAGTGACGGATACGGAAAACCAAAAATTAAAGCTATAATATAAAATAAAATTCCTATAATAAATGAATCGGTAAGCTTTCCAACAAAAAACTGATTAAATGTATGGTTAATTTCTTTAACATATTTTGTCATTGTGTTGCAGACTTCATTTGAAAACCACGCTTTTATTATTTTTTTGCCTAAAGCAACTATTTCTTCTTTATCAGTAAGTATGTAAACTGAAATCATAAGCCCTAAAATTGCATTTACAACTGATGATGCAAAGCTTATAGAATAGGTTACAAGTGATGAAATCATATCCGGTATGTACTGTAAGCTGTCTGCCAGACTTGATATAAATCCTGTTAATGACTGAAGCACCTGTTTTACAGTATCAGGATTAATATATATACTATTTTTAATCAAAAAACTGTTTACTGATGTATGAATAGTTGTGTAATCCATACTCATAATAAAGCTTATAATATTTTCTATACTTGATATTATTTCAGGTATAATATAAGCAAAAATTCCTGTTATTATACCAATAAGGCATATAAAAGAAATAAGTATTGATAATTTTCTTTTTGTTTTCTGTGCTTTTTTGGAGGAGGAATTAAATATTTTAAAATGAATTAAAACTTTTCTTTCCAAAAAATTAGTTATACAATTTAAAATATAAGCAACAATAACACCTATAATAAAAGGTGAAAACACACCTAACATTACTGAAAAAGCATTGCTTATATGTATATTTTCAGTATATCTGTAAAAAAGAATTGCTATTATTATGACTGCCAGAGTGTACAGACTTCTTTTTAAATTATAATTATTTCTGAAAAACTTATTCATAACCGGTCTCCTCTTTTTTTATTCATAACAATTCATAAAATTATAATAATACAAATTTCTAAAAATATCTACCATTTAACTTCAAATGAAATAATACTGTAACATAAAATAAAAAAGGGGCTGTAAAAAAAGTCTCAAAAGAAAAATCGCTGTAGGCATAGCACT
>CAZZLN010000036.1:12343-19815 GCA_964654945.1 uncultured Lachnospiraceae bacterium | reverse complement strand
TCGCATTATTGAATCGGAAAGATTAATCCGACAAGACGAAGGCTTGCATTTTACTCCGTAAAATGTTCTGATGCAGGGAGGCTTTTTTCTGCTATGCCTGCGGTTGTTTTCATTGTTCTCGAAAATTCTGTCTGCGTTGGCTTTACCCTGATTTTTAGAGGCACCCTTATGATAAAAACAGACCTGCAAAAGCTCTTGCAGGTCAAAATGTTAAAGTAAATTTATGCCTTTATTTTTACAAATATTTATCATTTCTTCAGGCCAGACGGAAGCCTGCACTTCTCCTATATGTATTTTTTCAAGAATAAGCATACAAATTCTTGACTGTCCTATTCCTCCGCCTATAGTAAGAGGGAGAGTTCCGTCAGCAATACCTTTATGGTAAGAATATTTAAGTCTGTCCTCATTTCCGCATTCTTTAAGCTGTTTTATAAGAGAATTGCTGTCAACTCTTATTCCCATAGATGAAACCTCAATAGCTGAATTAAAAGCATTGCTCCATACAAAAAGGTCACCGTTTAATGACCAATCATCATAGTCGGGAGCACGTCCGCCATGATGTATGCCGCTGTTAAGCAAGCCGCCAATTTTCTTAATAAATACAGTTTTATGTTCTCTTGTAATTTCAATTTCTCTTTCTTCAGGAGTAAGTTTGGGATATTTATCTTCAAGCTCCTGTGATGTTATGAAATAAACATTAGGATTGATTTTTTGTGTAAGCTGAGGAAAATCAGCCTTTACTAATTCCTGTGTAAGATAAATTGCGTGAGCTATTTTCTGTACAGTTTCTTCGAGAAATTTTTCTGTTCTCTGTTCAGGCATAATAACCTTTTCCCAATCCCATTGGTCAACAAATACAGAATGAAGATTATCAATAAGGTCATCACGTCTTATTGCATTCATATCTGTGTATAATCCTTCACCGGGATTAAAGCCGTAAATATGCAATGCCATACGTTTCCATTTTGCAAGGGACTGAACAATTTCAGCTTCTCCGTCCATTTCTTTAAAATCAAAATTTACCTTACGTTCAACACCGTTAAGGTCATCATTAATTCCGCTGTTTCCCCATACTAAAATAGGTGCAGTAATACGTTCAAGACCTATAACCTTTGCAAGACGGCGTTCAAAAGTATCTTTACAGAGCTTTATTGCTCTTTGAGTATCTCTAAGATTAAGCACAGACTTATAACCATCAGAAGCTTTAAGCTGATACATAATTAAATTGCTCCTTTCAAATATAATTATCTTATATTTCCAACAGTTCTTGGGTAAAGTATTACGTCACGAATATTTGAAATTCCTGTTAAATACATAATCATTCTTTCAAATCCAAGACCAAATCCGCTATGAGGAACCGAACCGAATTTCCTAAGGTCAAGATAATCATTATAATCATTTATTGACATTCCCTTAGCTTTCATTGCAGAAAGAAGCTTGTTTAAATCAGACTCTCTTTCGGAGCAGCCTATAATTTCGCCTACACCGGGAACAAGAAGGTCGGTTGCGGCAACAGTTTTTCCATCAGGATTTTGTTTCATATAGAATGACTTAATATCCTTTGGATAGTTAGTTACAAAAACAGGTTTTTTAAATATTTCTTCTGTAATGTATCGTTCATGCTCTGTCTGTAAATCACAGCCCCATTCTACAGGATATACAAAGTCGGCATCTGCTTTTTTAAGGATATTAACAGCATCGGTATAATCAAGTATTTCAAAATCCTGTGACACAACCCTTTCAAGCTTTTCACGAAGTCCTTTTTCGAAAAATTTTTCAAAAAATTCAAGCTCATCGGGGCATTTTTCAATAAATGTATTAATAATATGCTTAATCATTTCTTCTGCAATTTCAATAATATCAGGAAGCTCTGCAAAGGCAACCTCAGGCTCAACGTGCCAGAATTCTGCAACGTGACGGGGTGTATTGCTGTTTTCAGCTCTGAAGCTTGGACCAAAGGTATAAATTTTACCAAATGCCATAGCTGCAACCTCACCCTCAAGCTGACCTGAAACACTAAGACCTGCCTTTTTGCCGAAGAAGTCATTTTCATAATATTCTTCACGATTTTTATATTCATCGGAATACCCTATTGTTGTAGCCTGAAACATTTCTCCTGCACCCTCACAGTCACTGCTTGTAAGAATAGGTGTATTCACATAAACATAATGACGGCTCTGGAAAAATTCATGTATAGCATTTGCAACAACTGAACGCACACGAAATACTGCATTAAATGTGTTTGTTCTGACTCTTAAATGAGGCATTGTACGCAGAAATTCAAGAGTATGCCTTTTTTTCTGTAAAGGATAGTCGCCGGGACATTCACCGAGTATTTTAATATGAGAAGCATTTATTTCAACACCTCCCTTTTTAACAGCAGATGGCACAAGTGTGCCTGTTATGCAAAGTGCACAACCAAGCTTCATAAAGCTTGCTGCATTGTTAATCAGGGATTTATCAATAACAATCTGTAAATGTTTAAGTGAAGTACCATCGTTAAGCTCAAGAAAAGCCATATTTTTGGAATCTCTTGATGTACGCACCCAACCGCATACGGTAACTTCTTTTTCAATGTAGGAGCTGTCAGACATTAAGTCTATTAAATCAATATGTTTCATAAAGCATAAAATTCCCTTCAATAATTATAATTAATTATGATTATACACTTTATTAAAAATTATGTCAAGCAATCCAAATTCTCCTTACGTCAATTTAATTTTGATTTTCTTTTGCACTGTCAGTCTGCTCATTGTTTTCCTGAGTTTTAGCTTCTGTAGTTGTAGTTTCTGTTTGAGCATCGGTTATTTCTTCCGGAATTTCCATACTTTCTATAACTACCTTAATCATTATATCTTTTTTAATTGTCACGCCCTGAGGAGAAGTTAAACTAAGCTTTACTTCGTGGGTACCGTCACTTAATCCGGTAACATCAATTGCAGGATTAAGCATCTGAACTGTTATAGGATTGTTTCCCGCAACATCAATAACGGTCTGTTCAGGCAGTTCAATTGTTTTGGCTTCAGGAAGTCCTATAACTTTTATATCTGAGCTTTTTATTGTTATTTCCTCCGGATCTATAAGGTCAAGAGAAATCTTTATGCTTATATCCTTATCAGAAGGATTTTTAAACTGAAGTCCTGCTTTTTTTATAACAGATGAAATATCTTGGGTGATAGTAGTATCCTCTGTTATTTTAGATAAATCAACAGGTTCAAGAGTTATATTTTCAAGAGCTGCAACATTTTCTTCATTTCCTGTTACCATTATTGACTTAGGTGACCAGTCTATTGAATTTAATTTTAAATATGGCGGAAGTGCGCCTATTGTTTCAGGTTCTTCAATATTTATTGTATTTTTCTTGTGTATAAAAACATCAATTGATACTTTTTCAGGCTCAACTACAAAATTTTTAAGCTCATTCCCAGCTTTATCATATACCTTTGGAGCTGTATTAAGCTTTATGTTTTTAGTTGCCTTTGATACATCAACAGTTGCCTTTACTTTTGAAATGTCACCCATTATACTTGCAGGGCCATAAACTGTTATGGTTTCTGTATCAGAAGCTATTGAGCTTATTTCATAATCTGATTCTACAGAGCCTGTTGTATCTGTTTCAAGAGCCATTTCAGCCGAAAGCATTTTATCCACCTCTACTGATACATAAGATGGTGAATAGCTTGAAACAGTGTAGGCATGAGCATAGAGATGAGATGGCAGAGCAGGCTCAACATTTAATAAAAATGTTTGAGGAAAGCTTTCGTTTTCGTTTACATTAATATCGTTTAAGTCCACCTTAGCATAAATATATTCTTTATTATTTTCTTTGCTCAGCTCATCAAGAGATGGCCTTGTTGCTTCAACTCCTATTTCAACATATTGATTTTCAAAGCTGTTAATATTTGATATTATATAACCTTGTTCCATTAATGTTTTTGTGTTTTCAAATTTGATGGGAGCAGAAAACATTTTGGTTTCAACAGGTGTAATTGTGTTCATAACAAAAAACCACGCAATTATTGCAACTATAAGTGAAAATATTTTAATATGCAAATCCTTTGAAAAGAAATCTTTAATAGGGTTATTATTTTTCATTTTTAGTCATCCCTTTCCAAAGTTTATTTATGTTAATAGGACGCTGAGTACTGGAACTTACCATAGAATTCAGTGTTTTTTTAAGCTGAGCTTCAGTAAGTCCTTTTTTAAGTCCGCCTTTTGAAGCAAGTGAAATCTGACCTGTTTCTTCAGATACTACCAAAATTAAGGCATCTGATATTTCGCTGACACCTACAGCAGCTCTGTGTCTTGTGCCAAGTTCCTGACCTATTTCATTTTCTGTAACAGGAAGTATACAGGAGGCTGCTGCAATCCTGTTATCCTGAATAATTACCGCACCGTCGTGAAGGGGGGTTTTATCTTCAAATATATTTATAAGAAGCTGACTTGATATAACTGCATCAATTGATACACCGCTGTTGTTTAATATATCTCCCATAGGTACATTTCTTTCTATAACAATTAATGCACCTGTTCTTGCCTGTGACATTTTAATACAGGCATTTAAAATTTCATCTGCTGATTTTGAAGAAAGTCTGCCGCTTTCAGCACTGTTTTGCAAAAGACCCGTAACACTGTTCAGACTTCCTGCGCCAATCTGCTCAAGAGCCTTTCTAAGTTCAGGCTGAAAAATAATAATTACTGCTATAATACCAACAGAAAGAGTTTTTTCAATTATCCATGTAAGGGTATAAAAATGGAGATAATAGCTTAATAAGCTTATAACTATTATTATAAGAAGTCCTTTAAACAAAGTCCAGGCTCTTGTTTCTTTAATCCAGTGTATAATTATGTATATTACTATTGCAACTAATATAATATCTATTATATCAGATAATCTTATGGAAGGTATAACTACATTTGATATGTTTAATTTTCCAAGTATTTTGTCAATTGGATTAAGCATATCAGCTGATGTCACAGTTTCACTATTCATATTATCACCCCTCTGTTATTAATGCTTTTTTAGTATAACATATTTAGCGAAAGTAAATGTTACAAAAGTATTAAGATTTAATTACATTAATAATTTTTACATATTTTTAAACTCACTTTGACAAAATATTTTTATGTTCAGAAGATTTATATTTTATGGCATATTCGGTCTTTTCCTTGAAATGCTATGGACAGGCTTAAATTCATTTATAAATGGAGATATGACACTAAGTACCCACAGCTCTCTTATTATGTTTTTTATTTATGGAATGGTGGTGTTTTTAGAACCTGTTTTTGAAATTTTTAACAGACAGACAGTTTTTGTAAGAATTGTAACATATTCCATATTTATTTTTATGGTGGAATATTTCAGCGGCATTTTTCTTACAAAACTTGGAATTTGTCCATGGTGCTACTCTGCAAAATTTAATATTAAAAATGTAATAAGACTTGATTATATTTTTGTGTGGATGATTGCAGGCTATGTCTATGAAAGGTTATATTTTTATTTTTTAAGGCATAGTCTTTAAAGAGGTGATGCTATGCTTAATTATTTGTGGGGAATTATGATTTTTACAGGTATTTTGGTGGCACTTTTTACAGGCAATATTGCTAATGTTACAAATGGAGCCATAGAGTCTGTCGGAGAGGCTGTTGCAGTTGCAATAACAATGCTTGGGGTTATGTCTATGTGGACAGGTATTATGAAAGTGGGAGAAAAGGCGGGACTTATAAAAAAAATGTCCAAAGCCATGAAGCCTTTTTTAAAATGGCTTTTTCCCTGTGTTCCTGCTTCCCACAAGGCAATGGAGTATATTTCTGCCAATATTATAGCTAACATTCTGGGACTTGGATGGGCAGCTACTCCTGCAGGACTTTCAGCTATGAATGAGCTTCAAAAGCTTAATAAAGATAAGAGCAGAGCTTCTGATGCAATGTGTATGTTTATGGTGTTTAATATGTCATCTTTGCAGCTTGTCTGCATAAATATAATTGCTTACAGAACAAAATATAATTCTGCTAATCCATCGGAAATAATAGGTCCCGGTATTGTAACCACTCTTGTTTCCACAATTGCTGCTGTTATATTTGCAAAAATTATGGAGGCTAAAAAATAATGAGTGCAATAATTATGATTTCTAATTTTATAATGCCTGCTGTTATTGTTTACATACTGCTTTATGGCTATTTAAGCAGAATAAACGTTTATGAAACCTTTGTTGAGGGTGCAAAAGAGGGATTTTTTGTTGTGCTTGATATTCTTCCTACATTAATTGGACTTATGATGGCTGTAGGCATTTTAAGAGCAAGCGGCACTCTTGATATTATCTGTAATATTTTAAGACCTTTAGCACAGGCTATAGGATTTCCTGCTGAAGCCCTTCCTATTACATTTATGAGGCTTATTTCATCATCAGCAAGCACAGGAATACTTCTTGATACCTTTAAAACCTATGGACCCGACAGCTTTATAGGAAGATTTGTGTCAGTTATGATGAGCTGTACTGAAACTGTTTTTTATACTATGAGTGTTTATTTTATGTCTGTTGGGATTACAAAAACAAGATATACCCTTGCAGGAGCCCTTGTAGCGAACTTTGCAGGGGTTGCCGCAAGCCTGTGGATATGTAATGCTTTATGGGGTTAATGGCACTAATTTCCAATAAATTTAAGTTTTATTTGCAATTACGGCAAAATTATAGTATAATAATTCTGAATATAAGGTAATCCAAAATAAAATATTGACAAATGGTTGATATAATAAGATATTATCTATTACAAAGGAGGGATATCATGGCTGTAAATAATGAAAATGAAACTAAGGACAGCGGTCTTTTAAGCAGCAAAAAAAATAAAAGACTTGAAGAAGCTCTTAGTTCATACAGTCCTGAAAAAACCAAACAGGCAGTAGGAAGATTGCTGGAGGAGTATATTGATGAGGGTGGCAAAAATTATTTTGGCAATAGCCGCAGAAATACCACTTTATACTTTGATGACGATTATGTTACAGAAGTCAAAAAACAGAGCAGTCAAAGCAAAGCACCTGCTGCTGAAAAACCAAAGCCAAAAAAGGAGGAGCCTGTTATTGATGAACAAAATGAAGAAGAAAGCTATTCTGATTTAGGCAATACAACTATTTATGAGCCTGTAAATCATGAAGCTGCAGAAGAAAATGCAGAAGAAGATGCTGATATTGAGCCTGATGAGGAAGAAGTTGGACCTCGCAGAAGACGTGCGGCAGAAGCTAAAAAAGAAAAACAGGCTAAGAAAAAGAAGAAGCCGGAGCCTGAACCTGAGCCTGAAATCGAAGAAGAATATGACGATGATTATGATGAAGAAGATTATGACGAAGAAGATTATGAAGATTTTGATGATGAGGATTATGATGAAGATTTTGAATCCGTAAAGAAAAAGAAATTCTTTGGCTTCTTCAGAAAAAATAAGGATGATGACTTCGATGACGATGATGATGACGATGA
>CAZZLN010000036.1:4165-12243 GCA_964654945.1 uncultured Lachnospiraceae bacterium | reverse complement strand
GATGACGATGATGATGACGATGAATATGAAGACGAAGATGAAGATGAGTACGATGATGACGAGTACGATGATGATGATTATGACTATGATGACTATGATGAAAGAGGTTCAGTCCCTGTAAAGAAGATTTTTAACATAATTTTCATTATATTACTTATTTGTGTTATTGCTGTGCTTGCAGCTATGTGCATCAATTATAAAAATCTTTATGAATCTGCTGACAAACAGGTTAATCAGAATATATCCGAACAGGAATCTTCAGAAATTCAATCAGAGCTTGAAAGCTTAAGGACTGAAAATGAAGCTTTAAAGGCTGATGTTGAAAGATACAAGGGAAGCGGTGTTGTTCCGGGAAATACTGAAAGTGCTTCAGAGGAAACATCAAAATCAGCTACCGGCACAGCAGCTATGACTCCTGATCAGGCAGATGCAGTTTCAAATGGCAGCAGTGATTCAAGCACTCCACAGGGTAATGCTTACACAGTTAAGTCAGGAGATACTGCTCAAAAAATTACAATAGGCGTTTATGGTGAATATACTCCTGAATTATGGGAGAAGTTAAAAAAGGCTAATGGCAAGGGCGATACCGACTGGATTGCAGGAGAAGAAGTTAAGGTGCCATAAGCGGAGGGAAGTATGAATTATTCTGAAATGACTCTCGCAGAGCTGAGAGAAATTGCAAAACAAAAGGGTATAGGCAGCATCACAAGATATAAAAAAGCAGAGCTTATTAATCTTTTAGAAAAAGATGAGCCTCAAAATCTGCCTGTTATGGAAGAAAAGCCAAGTTATTTAAAGGAGCTTGACAGCGGTGTGGTTGAGGAAGGTATACTTGATGTTTTAGGTGACGGTTTTGGGTTTCTTAGAATGGATAATTATCTTCCCGGTGCAAATGATATATATGTTGCTCCGTCACAAATAAGACGTTTTAACCTTAAAACCGGAGATAAGGTAAAGGGTAAAATCAGAGTTCCAAAGGAAAATGAAAAATTTTCAGCACTGCTTTATTTAACAAGTGTAAATGGTGATAATCCGGAAACTGCAAGAAAAAGACCCAATTTTGAAGATTTAACTCCTATATTTCCTGATGAAAAGTTAGTTCTTGAAAGCTCTCAAAAGGAGCTTTCAACAAGACTTATTGATATTATTTCTCCAATAGGAAAAGGGCAAAGAGGTATGATTGTTGCTCCTCCAAAGGCGGGAAAAACAGTGCTTTTAAAACAGGTTGCAAATTCAATCACCTCTAAATATAAAGATGTTTATGTTATAGTGCTTCTCATTGACGAACGTCCCGAAGAAGTAACTGATATGCAAAGAAGTATTCAAGGAAACGTGGATGTAGTGTATTCAACCTTTGATGAGCAGCCCGAACATCATAAAAGGGTTGCGGAAATGGTCCTTGAAAGAGGGAAAAGGCTTGTTGAGCAGAATAAAGATGTTGTCATTCTGCTTGACAGCATAACAAGACTTTCAAGAGCATATAACCTTACTGTTCCATCAAGCGGACGTACTCTTTCGGGCGGTCTTGATCCATCTGCTCTTTATATGCCAAAGAGATTTTTTGGTGCTGCAAGAAATATTGAAAATGGAGGCTCGCTTACAATTCTTGCTACTGCTCTTGTGGAAACAGGTTCAAAAATGGATGATGTTATTTTTGAAGAATTTAAGGGTACAGGCAATATGGAGCTTATACTTGACAGAAAAATGTCTGAAAAGAGAATTTTCCCTGCTATCAATATTCAAAAATCAGGCACAAGACGAGAAGAGCTTCTTCTTTCCAAAGAGGAGCTTGATGCAATATATTTTCTTAGGAAAAGCTATAGCGGCAGCCTAAGTGCAGGTGAGGTTACTGAACAGATTATAGATATACTTCTTAAAACAAAGGATAACTCACAATTTGTTGAAGCAATAAAAAAATTAGAAAATAAATAAAAATATCTTGCAATAGAAAGCCTATTATGTTATAATGACTCCGTTGCAAAAAAATAGGGGATGCCAAAACGTACCCCAAGTGTTTAAAGAAAGAGGTGTAAGTCATGAAGGAAGGTATACATCCTGAATATCATGAAACTAAAGTAAGGTGCAACTGTGGTAATGAATTTACATTCGGTTCTACTAAAAAAGAAATCAGAGTGGAAGTTTGTTCTAAGTGCCATCCATTTTATACAGGCAGCCAGAAGGTTATGGTTGATGCAGGTGGACGTGTTGACAAGTTCAATAAGAAATACGGCAGAAAGTAATTCTATTGTATTAAAAACAGACGGTATTTATATACCGTCTTATTTTTTATAAAAGGTGAAAATATGATTATTAATACAAATCAGCTTAAGCTTTATGCAATCACAGATTGTCAGTGGCTTAATAATATGAGCCTTGCACAAGCAGTCGAACAGGCTATAATAGGAGGAGCAACCTTTATTCAGCTAAGAGAAAAAAATATTTATGATGAGGAGCTTTTAAGACTTGCTCTTGATGTAAAAGGTGTTACAGATAAATACAATATTCCATTTGTCATAAATGACAATGTTTATCTTGCAAAGGAGATAAATGCAGACGGTGTTCACGTTGGTGCAGATGATACTTCAGTTGCTGAAGCAAGAAAAATACTTGGCGAAAATAAAATTGTAGGCGGAACTGCAAGAACACTTGAAAGAGCTTTAATTGCAGCAGAAGAAGGTGCAGACTATCTTGGAATAGGTGCAGTTTTTAATACATCTACAAAATCAGGTACCACTCATATGACTAAGGAGCTTGCACAGAGCATAAATAACAGAATTAATATTCCGACAGTGGCAATAGGCGGCATAAATACAAACAACGTACATATGCTTGCAGATTATGGTATAAGCGGTGTAGCAGTTATAAGCAGTGTGTTTAACAGTAAAAATATTGCTGAAAGCACAAGAATATTAAGAAATGAAATAGAAAAGCTTTTCACTTCAGCCAAATTTGCGTAAGACTAAAATCCTATTTATAACTTTCAATGTGGGAATAAATTTGAATAAAAAAACAGGAATAAAAAATAATAAAAAAATCTTGACAAAGAATGTAAAGTATAGTAAAATACTACTGTTTGAGATATTGACCAAGGCAATAGCCCCCGCTAAGGTCTTTATATATATGGCTTTCACTTTTTTTCGGACATTTAAAAGTGATGGCAGTTTTGAAAGTATTAAGTGCAATTTTGTTTGCAAGGTTATTAAGTAAGAAGGAGATTTTCTAATGAGAACAACATTTATAGCTAAAACAGCTGAAATAGAAAGAAAATGGTATGTTGTTGATGCTACAGATCTTACTCTTGGTAGATTAGCATCAGAGGTTGCTGCTGTTCTTCGTGGCAAGAACAAGCCTATCTTTACACCTCATGTTGATACAGGTGACAATGTTATCATTATAAATGCTGAAAAGATTAAGGTTACAGGTAAAAAGTTAGATAACAAGCTTTACAGAAGACATTCTGAATATACCGGCGGTTTCAAGGAAACTGCTTTAAGAGAAATGTTAGCTAAGAAGCCGGAAGAAGTTATTAGACACGCTGTTAAGGGTATGCTTCCTAAAAATGCTCTTGGAAAGAATATGTTAAAAAAGTTACATGTTTATGCAGGTGCTGATCATAAGCATCAGGCACAGCAGCCGGAAGTATTAGAGTTTAAGTTTTAATTAAGGAGGTTACATCATGGCAGAAGCTAGATATTACGGTACAGGCAGAAGAAAGAGCTCTGTTGCAAGAGTTTACTTAGTTCCCGGTACAGGTAAAATTACAGTTAATAAAAGAGATATAGATGAATATTTTGGTCTTGAAACATTAAAGCTTATCATCAGACAGCCTCTTGAGGTTACAGGTACTGTTGGCAAGTTTGATGTATTAGTAAATGTTAATGGCGGTGGCACTACCGGTCAGGCAGGTGCTATCAGACATGGCATATCAAGAGCTTTATTAGAAGCTGATTCAGACTTCAGAGCTCCTTTAAAGAGAGCCGGTTTCTTAACAAGAGATCCAAGAATGAAGGAAAGAAAGAAGTATGGCTTAAAGGGCGCAAGAAGAGCTCCTCAGTTCTCAAAGAGATAATATTTTTAAACATAATAAGAATTATAAAACCTCGGAAATATGCTTGTTTCCGAGGTTTTTAATATTTTGTTCAATCTGTGAAACGGTGTAAAACGGTGTAAAATTTTGTGAGGTATGACACAAGTATGACACAGGTATGACACAAATATCAGAGCTTATTTAATTCTGCTTTTAAGCTCTCAAATTCAAAATGTGTATATACTATTTCACCTATTCCCTTGCCGCTATGCCCTTGAATTTTTCTTCTCATAGCTTCATCAAGCTTCTTTTCTCTCCATATTGTAGTAAAAGTATGACGGGTATCATCAGGAGTATGCTCTTTAATATCCCCTTTGTCATTGGTGTATTTTAGTATTCCCATATCTGCAAGCAAGGGATACCAATATGTATCAGTATATTGTTGGTGATTGGTTGCAAATAATATAGGCTTACCGTTGAGCTGTGTAATAAGATAATCGGTGTTTTTGTCTTTCCAATGCTTGAAGAATGGAAGTATTTTATTGTGAATTGGTACTTTTCTTACTGCATTGTTATTTTTGCCCTTGTCTATGTAAAAAGATTGTTCATCAAGGTTTACACTATCTGACTTGACAGCAAACAGCTCACCAGGGCGAACACCTGTATATATTAGCATTAAAATAACCTGTATATATTCATTATTTTCTGACCAATTCCACATTGTATTAATTTCAGCTTCTGTAAAACGGTAATGTTTATCACTCTTTTGTGGTTTACCTATATTCAAGTATTCGACAATATGCTTATCCTTGCCTATAATTTCATTTTGAACGGCATAATCAAATAATTGATTAAACATTATTTTGAGCTTTTTTAATATGGGGTAGTTTTTGCCTGAATTATCAACAACACTTTGTAAGTGCAGCAGTCTAATATCTGTCATTTTCATATCATAGAGTGAAGAACAGAGCTTGTAAGAAGCTCTGTAACCGTTTATATTTGATTGACTTATTTCTTTAAATTTCTTTTCAGACCATCTCTGGT
Source organism: uncultured Lachnospiraceae bacterium (assembly GCA_964654945.1). Classification (GTDB taxonomy): domain Bacteria; phylum Bacillota; class Clostridia; order Lachnospirales; family CAG-274; genus HGM11788. The sequence continues at coordinate 7,172 of CAZZLN010000036.1, read as the reverse complement.
ATATCTCTGCAAATGTAAATTTATTGTTATCAATGTTATAAGGGTTCTTATGATATTCAGATAAGGCAATAATGCCATCTTCCTTTGTTTCAAAATATCCTATTGTTTTAAAGATTTGTTTTCCATCTTCCCAACCAACAGTAACCCTTGCTCTGTATGGCTTTCTCCTGTTGCCTGAGAGTTTGGAAACATTACCGAATTTATTTGGTAGTTTCAATTATATCACTCCTCTAAACCTAAAAATAAGCACAAAAATAACACCTTTACAAAATAGGTGTTGAAGTGATATAATATATTTGCTATTGTTAAGAATATCACTTCATCCGATGTTTTTAACTTGCAATCCCTGAGTATTCGCAGTACTTGGGGATTTTTTATTAATTACGATATTTTTCTTGTTCTGCCAAATCAGAAACATATTCACAGGCTTTAGATTTGCCTAAATCATTTAGAATAATAAAGTTTGTTAATAGATTTAAACAATCACTTCCGTAAATATTCCGTATTTGGTCTATTATGTTATACTCGGCTGTAACCCTCTCCGTATCTACTGTTAAATCAAAAGGTGACACATTAAGCTCCTTTGCTATTTTTGTTAATATACTTGAATTGACACTTTCAGAGTCCCTTTTAGTTATGGAATACAATGTATTTATTGGTATTCCGCTTCTTTCGGAAAGTTCTTTTATTGTCATTCTCTTTTCAGCAAGTATCCTTTTAAGGTTGACACCAATTCCCAAAGTTTTCACCTCCTGCACTAATTATAGCAAATAAAGCACGAAAATGCAAGTATTTTCATTAAAATACACTAAAATTAATGATAACTAATTGACAATGCACTAATATTAAGATATAATATAATTAATAATTAATGTAAATGCACTAATAAATTACAATGAGGAGTGATAAAATTGAAAATAAACAATAGCAAACTTGAGCTTGCTATGGCTAATGCTTGTATTAATACAAATGAATTAAGCCAAAAGTCAAGCATAAATTGTTCTACCTTAACGAGAATTAAGAACGGTAAGCAGGTACAGCCTGCAACTGTGGGAAAGATTGCACAGGCTCTTAATGTTCCTATTGAGGATTTGATTGACTTTTGTTGACCAGAAAACATATATATATATATATAAGTATTCGGCACTTTCGGCAGCCTTAAAAAAGAAAAGCCCCTTGAATTAATCAAAGAGCCTGTGACCTATAAACATTATAATGGTTATTTGATTTAAAATCAAGGGGAGGAAAATATGCAGCTAAGTAATGAAAAACTTATAGAGCTTATTAAGGATAATATATTCCCAATTGACCATATGGAGAAGTTATATTTACAAAATAAGCCATTGATGGTAAAAATAATAAAGGGAATGATGGGTATTATAAGCTCAGATTTTATGGATGAGCTATTGCAGGAATGTTATATCATACTATGTAATTGTCTAAAAAGCTATGATTTAAAGCAAGGTAATAAATTTAGTACATATTTCAGTAATGCTATTAGGTGGGGAATATATGAATATACCCTCTCCACTGGTACTAAAATTAAGATACCCATTAATTTGTTGGGTAAAGTAAGAAAATATAAAAAACTTTACGCTACAGGAGAAACAGAGAGCAATATAATAAAAGCTCTTAATATATCCACATCAGAGCTTAAAAGTATTAAAAATATAGCTCAAAGCTCTGTAATATCTCTTGATACACCATTAAAAAATTTAGATAATGTCACTGTTGGTGAGAGTATTCCAGATAATAATTCAAATTTTGAAGATGATGTTATAAACAGTGCTGACGATAAGATATTTTATAATTTGGTTAAAAGTATATTACCTGAAAGGCATTTTAAGGTTGTAAAAATGATATACTGGCAAGGAATGACACTCGTTAATATATCTAAAATATTAGGTGTAACATCCCAATATATCGCACAACTTAGAGTCGATGCCCTGAGAAAATTAAGAAATAACATCAGAATTATAAATTACAGAAATGAATATAGAAATGTTGGGGTAAAAGAATTTAATCGTACAAGAACGAGCTCTACAGAGCTTGCTGCATTAAAGAGGGTTGAAGTTGAAGAACTTCTTTCAAAACTTAAACCTGATAAAAACAACCCAAGAGTTGAAAAAATAAGCCCAAGAGTTGAAGATGAACCTTTATATCAAAGATTTATGATGGCTAAAAATTCAGTTTACATACCTACAAAATAAAATTAGCTTTTGTTAGTATTTGGCTATATGTTGAAAAAAGTTGAAATTAAATTTATATATGTAAGCTGGATTAAGCAAATTCATCGTAGAGATTGGATAGAAGAATTGTGTGCAATGTTATCGGTTTATTCTAATTTTGAAAATTAACTTTCAAAAAACTACACATCGGTTACGGTTGGTTACGGTTGTCGGTTACGGTTGTAATGCTGATAAATACAGGTTGGTTACGGTTGGTTACGGTTGGTTTGAACTTCTTTAATAATTTAGAACAAAAACGAAATTTCATTTTCATTTATTATATATAATAAATATATTAATAGTTTATCCGTAACATCCGTAACCTTGAAATGGTGTTAAATGCGTGTAAACCTGATAAATACAAGGGTTTTAGAAGATTTTATACGGTAACAGATGGGTTACACATCTGTAACGCATCTGTAGCAGATAAGGAGGAATGATATGATTGCAAAAGAGTATTTAATGAAATTAAAGGTTTGCCTCTCCAACTTGAAAAAACTTGAACTTAAAAAATATATAAACCTAACAAATGCTAACCTTAAAGCATATATAGATGAACAGAATAGATTTCTATCAATATCATAACGAATGGAAAGACTCAAAGAAAAATATATGATGTGCGGTGGGGTTGAACGTGCTATAATAATTTAAGAGGTGATATTATGAAAGAAATAAAACATAGCCCTAATTTTGAAGCACCAATTACAGGTCAAATGCTAATACCTCAGCAGTGCAAGGATTGTGTATTCAGATTAAAAAGACCCTATGATGATGGTGTT
>CAZZLN010000036.1:0-4065 GCA_964654945.1 uncultured Lachnospiraceae bacterium | reverse complement strand
TCAGCAGTGCAAGGATTGTGTATTCAGATTAAAAAGACCCTATGATGATGGTGTTAAAAAATTTGATGTCGGTTGGCAAGGTGGAGAATGTTATATGTATGATGTAGACATTATAGAACAAAATGCAAAAAAGGGGTTATATTAAATGTCAAAAGAAAGATTTACAGAGGAACAAAAAAATACTGTTACAGCAAGACATTGGAATGAAATTTTGACAAACAATGCTATACTTAATCATTTTTCTCAATGTAAGGATTGTTTTTTTAGGGATAAAACAACAATGAGTGGGAAGGAATGTGGTTGGAAAAAATGTTACTGTCATATGTATGGCTTGCAAACAGTTTTAAATCTTAGGGAGGATAAAGATGTTGCACCATATGTACCCAAATATGACCCTGTGGAATATGAAGATAAGCCTAATGAAATTTATGAAAACACAGGGGAGTGTGAATATTATGAGAAAGAATAAGGCACTTTTTTTGAAAGTTAATTTTCAGCATAACACCAAGTGTGTCGCATTTTGCTACCCCCTTATCTTCATCATCAAGAATTATATATGCGATGGTATTAAGATAAATATTGCGACATTTGCAACTTCCTAAAAAGGGTAAGGGATTTTAAAAATTTTTAATTGATAGGGGTTTTTCAAATTTTAAAAATATGCTTATAATAGGCTTATTAAGAGATAACATAGCTATTATTGTAAATACTGGCAGTTCAAAAATAAGTATGGTGACATTCGTGACACCTTAAAAAACTGAAATGAAAACATATGCCGTATTTATAGCTTATTTTGCTCGGTATTGCATTTTGTTTATTGACCTATAAATTATACCGATAAATGGATAAAACGCAGCACAGAGCAAAATAGAGGGCAATAACAGCATATATAATATACAGCTCTGCATAATTTGCTATCGGCAACGTAACAAATATACCTTTATTTCGTCTTATTTTGCTGTTTAAGACGTTTAAATAATATCAACTATTTATAATTTACCACAAAAAAATAAAAACGCTTAAATCGCAAAAATAAGCACAATTAAGGCGTATTCAGCAAAATCAGTCACAACATATATTTGGACATTTCGTACACCCTAAAAAGGAGCTACAGAGCTTGACAGAACTTAAAAATAAGAGAGCAGCTCTGAGGGTTGCTCTCTTAGGATTGATGTGATATTATTCTTTTATACAGTTAAGAACATAATCTTTTAAAAGTGTATTTGTTGTCTTATGTTTACTTTTGGCATATTCTTTAAATTTTTGTGCTTCTTCTTTTTTAACTTTGCAGCCTAATGTTGCCATATGTTGGCTATTATATTTATTTGATGCTCGCTTTTGTGCTTCACTAACTGCCATACAATACCCCCTTGACAATTTCATAATACTATGTTATTATAAAAACACAAGAGGGAAATAACAAGGTTTATTGTTGCCCCTCACTATACTTTATTGATTATCGAAATAACCGCCTAAAGTTGGTAGCTCGGGGCGGTTATTTTTTTATGTAGATAATTATTAACAGTATTAAAAATAAAACTATCTCTAAGTCTGACATAATTCCTACCCCCTTTCATATATTTCAAGAACATATCACTTAAATCATAAGCAATCACCCTTTCAATATATAAAACAGGTGGGGGCAAACAAACCGCCTTGCTATATTCCATTGTGTGGGCTAAGGTTTCCCTTAACTTAAATATAGTATACCACAAAAATATATGGTTAACAATATACAATATTAACAAAAATATATGGTTAACTTTGTATACATTGCCTATTGAAATATATGGTTAACCATAGTATAATATAACCATAGCAAGGGAAAACAACAGCAAGCTCCCTTGACTAAATAAATCATAGGAGGTACTAAGATATGAGTACAAACGAACTTAACGCAAAAGTAAAGGAATTAAAGCAACTTAAAACAATGGCAGCAGAGCTTGAAGCAGAAATTACAGCCATTGAGGATAGTATCAAACAGACTATGACAGAGCAGGGAAAGGAGGAGTTATTCATTGATGAATACAAGCTCAGCTATAAGCCAGTAACAAGCAATAGATTTGACACTAAGAGCTTCAGGGCTAAGTATGCAGAGCTGTATACAGCATTTACTAAAGCTGTTACATACAAGAGATTTACAATAGCATAAAAAATACCCTTGTCAAAGCCAGCAAGCGAACAAGGGTATCCAAACGAACTTAACCCCACAATGGAGTTATATACATTATAGCTTATAGCTCCTGTGGGTGTCAAGCTCTGAAATTGATTTTTTAAAGGAGTATTTAAAAATGGAAAATAAAAATAATGACATATTACCAAGTGGAGTTTATACAGCTGAAATATGCGAATTAAGTTTATGGAAAAATAAGGAAACAGGAGAGCCTGAAATATGGTTTGTTTTCCGAACAGATGAAAGGGAAGATATTTATACAAATATATTCGTACCGATAACAACAGGTGCTGCTATTGCTGAAGTAAATGAGCTTTTACGTTCTATTGTTGGCTATCCGTCAAAATCAATTAAGTTTGAAAGCTACAAACAGTATAACGATTTACTTTCTGAAATATTTGAAAATTATTCAGATAAAAAGTACAAGATACAGTATAACCCTAACTTGTATGGTTTAAAATGTGTTGAGATATTAAAGCAAGTACCACTTAAAACTGATTTGAATGTAATACACAATACACCAAGACCGCCAAAGGGCAAATACAAGGTTGTACTTAAAGATTTGTATATAAGAGCCGATGAGGATTTTATACCACTGTTTGTAGCTGAATTTGAGATAATAAAGGGCAAGCTCAATGGTGAACCGATATACATAACTTTACATCTTGATACAGATTGGTATAAGGCAGCAAATGACTTAATAAATGCTTTAAATATTGGTATTAAGGGTACACTTGAACAATACCCCAAAGCTCAGCGTTATAATTTGGATTTATGTTATGGATATTGCAAGTGGTATAAAAAATACATTGATGATAAGATTACAGCAAAAGCTCTTGAAGCTCACAAAACCTATAGAATTAAGGTAAGCTCTGATGGTTATTGCACTATGCCTAAAGATATAGCTTGAACATTTCCCTAATATGTTATATAATAACTCTAAATTAGAGGGGTGATAGTTTGCTAAAAAGAATAGAATTAGCTGATAATGGTAAAATTAATGCTTTTGCCTGTAAGTGGCTTGATAAATTCAAGGGTGATAAATCTCCATATTTTTGGATAGAATTTGAAAATTTAGGTGATGAATTTATATCTTTAGGCTTTATAATGGATTGCGGGAACTCCTTTGATGCCAAATATTCAAGGGAAATTCAGGAACTAAAAGAACGGGGTATTAACATATATAGTAATAGTGAGTGCTTAAATAAAATAATTAATGTGGTTGATGATGTTGAAGTGTTAGGTGCTGCTATTTTTTCCCAATGGAGATATTGGACTCATTGGCATATGGGTTCATTAGCCGATACAGATATAGAATGGTTTATTATTGCTTTTGATAGATTAGCCAAAATAACAGAATAATACAGAGGTAATACCCTATAATATTTTTGGTAATATTGAACAATAACTTTGAACATTACACAGGTATGACACAAAAATAGCTGTAACCCCTGTATTTTCAAGGGTTATAATTATCAAAGAGATAATATTTTTAAACATAATAAGAATTATAAAACCTCGGAAATATGCTTGTTTCCGAGGTTTTTTATATTTTGTTCAATCTGTGAAACTGTGTGAAAAGGTAAAAATTTCAGCAGCTCTGGATATGACTACCTGCGATGTATGCGGAAGCTATGACGGACAGATAGTTGAGGTTAAGGATGCCGATATTGGCAGGAATGTGCCGCCGTTTCACCCAAACTGCAGGTGCTGCATAGTTCCATATAATGATAACAAATACTTCAAAGAGGGCGGCAAGAGAGCTGCAAGGGACCCTGAAACGAATAAAAGCATACTTGTAGATGATATGAGCTATGAGGAGTGGAAAGAGAAGTATGTTGAAAAAGAGGTTGAAAAGTCAGGGGAAAGTGGTATAATAAAATCAATAGATA
>CAZZLN010000035.1:0-20054 GCA_964654945.1 uncultured Lachnospiraceae bacterium | reverse complement strand
TATACTTAAAAATCGCTGTGAGTGCTATGCCTACAGCGATTTTTATTTTGTAAATTTTTTACAGATTTTTATTTTTGAGGATTTTTTTACGGTTCCTTATACAATATTAATTCATAACATCAAGACAATATTCGCTGAAAATAGATTCAAATGAAACTCTGTTTGCAGTAAAATATTCCACAAGCTTAACTGCAAATTCAGCAGTAGAAACCTGATATTTTTCATCAGCAAGTTCATTGATTTTCTGACAGAATTCATCAGTAGTATAAGAAGAATCCTCAATGCTTGCAGCACCAAGACTACAGGCGGTTTCGACTATTTCAATATATTTGTCAACGCTTTCCTTTACTCCTGCAAGACCTGCAGGAGCTTCCAAATCATAGAGCTTATGAGTGTATTGATATATTGAATCATAAGCAGCTGTGTTTGGCTGAGAGCCGGTTAAATTTAATTTGTATAATCTTATTAAAACAGGGTCTTTTGATGATACAACAATTTTTCTTATTTCAGATATATCATTAAAAACTGTTGAAAGATATTCCTCTGCTGAAGCTGTCATTTTACCCTCTTTTGACACAGGTGTTCCATCATCTTCATCAGTAAAAGTTGAGATTAAAACAGATTTTGTATCTGAATCCCATTCGACTATTTTTCCTGTAACTTCTGATATTGTTCTCAATGGAAGATATAATCTTCCTTCGCTTATGACAGGCATTGTTTCCATTGAAATATTAATTTTTTCTAAATTACTTGTTCTGTTTGCCATAAACAAATCTTCACCTGCCGAAATAACTACATCATCTCCTCTTAATGTGGCAATTCTGCTGTAATCATTCCATTCAATTTTAAATCCCATTTCTTCAAAAAGTCCTCTTACAGGCACCATTGTCCTGTCGTTTATTATTTTTGGCTGAGCATCGGGAAAGCTTATAAGATTATCATCAAGGTATACATTTATTCCTCCCGCAAAAGCATTGACAGACATAATTCCTGTAAGTATGGCGGCACTTACCATAAATTTTATTCTCATATTTAAAAATACCTCCGTAGTTTTATTTGTATAAAATTATATCATAATTAATAAAAATAGTAAAGCAAAATCAAATTATGTGGAAATTTAATGTTTATTATGATAAAATATTAATTAAATCTTAATAATAATTATGTGTAAATTTAAGTTATATCTGTTATTATATTAATATAAGGGTACCTCTAAAAATTATTCCTTTGCCCAATTTTTAGAGGCACCCATAAAAATAAAATTACGGAAGAAGGGAAAATATATGGATTATAAAATTTTAGTAGCTGATGATGACAAGGAAATATTAAATGCCATTAAGATTTATCTTACTAATGAGCAGATGACTGTATATACTGCTTCTGACGGACAGGAGGCTCTTGAAGTACTTGAAAAAAATCCTGATATACACCTTATAATTATGGATTTAATGATGCCTAGAATGGACGGAATACAGGCTATACTTAAAATCAGACAGGATAAGGAAATTCCTATTATTGTGCTTTCTGCAAAATCTGAAGATAAGGATATAATTTTGGGACTTAATATAGGTGCTGATGATTACATAACAAAGCCTTTTAATTATCTTGAATTTATAGCAAGGGTTAAATCACACCTTAGAAGATACACTAAGTTTTCAAGCTTTCAGCAGGATGTTGATGAGCTTTTTATAAGAGGTCTTTATCTTAACAAAAAAACAAAGGAGGTTAAGCTTAATGACAAAAATGTAAAGCTTACCCCTATTGAATTTAAAATATTACAGCTTCTTATGGAAAACCCTGATGTTATATTCTCTATTGAAGAAATTTATGAAAAGGTGTGGAAAGAGCCTTTTATTAACAGTGAGAATACAGTTGCGGTTCATATAAGAAGAATAAGAGAGAAAATAGAGGTTAATCCTAAAGAACCTATGTATTTAAAGGTGGTGTGGGGCATTGGATACAAAATATCAAAGTAAGATATTTTCAGGTATTCTTTTTATAGCTGCCATAATATGTCTTGGACTTTCTTTTTTAACAAGCTTTGAAAAAAAACTTTACTTGGAAGAAAATGAACTGTCTTATTTTCATAATTCACCTGAAATAAGAGATATGGTTCTGAGATATGCAAAAAATCTTCAAAGATATTTTATATATTATGCAAATTTTGATATTGATAAAGCTCAGGTAAAGCTTGATGAAATAGACAAATATATTACAACAGGGCAGATAGAGCCAAATAAAAATGAATACGGTGTTGTAATAAAGCCTTTTGTCAGTGAGGATATTTTTGATAAAAATACCGATAATGAAAACGAAAACAACGATTCTATTCCTCCTGAACAGCTTTATAATTTTGATATTGAGGATATGACTGTTGATGCACTTCTTGACCATCAGACAAAGCTTAGTGACGCAATAAATAATTATAATTCCATATGTGATTATCTAGATAACAATATGGATTTTCATTTCATACTTTATAATAACAGGCTTGGTCATGTTGTCGCAACTAATTCAGAGGAATTTTATAATGAACAATGCTATGAAATAATTACCATTAATGACCCTTTGTTCAATACTGAATTTAATGGAGAAACACTTATCAATTCTTTTAGAAACAATGATTTAAACTGCGAAATATCTATACCTGTGACTACGACAGAAAATACAAAAATGCTTATGAATACTCTTCACAGGCAGCTTAGCAACAATAAGATATTTTCATCATGGGTTGTTACTTTGGTGCTTTTGGGAATATCATTATTGCTGATATTATTTATTTTTTTATATGATAAAAATTTTCTTGCTGAGGTTGATAGTAAACTGTTCAATTTTTATACAAAAATCCCTATAATAATTCTTATACCAATAATGGTAATAATAGCTGAAACTGTCGTTAGGGCATATATGATGAATAAGGCATTTATTACTATGATTATTATACATGGGTATGTTTTCAGGCTTATGCTTTTAATTTTTGCAAGTATATTTGCCATTGTATTTACATTTATGTTTATAAGGTACGCAATTGCGATTATATTACACAGGTCAAGGCTTATGCTTACACCGGATATTGCCTTTCTTGTAAGAGGTATAAATGACTTTAAGCTTGCATTTGGTGCAGGAAAGATATTTTTTGCAATTATTATGATGGCTGTTCAGTTTATTATAGTGTGTCTTTCGTGTGTATTGTTTCTTATGCTTATAAATTATGTAGTGTTTTTTAATTATATAATTACTGTGTTGGCGGCAATATTTGTTCTCGTTATAATTTATAATATTATTTCATCTGAAGTAAAGCTGAGATATTATATACAGGAGATGGCAAATGGTCATATGGATGTTGTTCCTGAACAGGAAGGCTTGTTTACAAATTCAATAAATCAGCTTAACTGCATAAGTCGAAATTTCAGAAAAAATATGGATGAAACTCTTAAAAGTGAAAGACTTAAAACTGACCTTATTACAAATGTTTCTCACGATTTAAAAACCCCTCTTACGTCTATAATAAATTATGTGGAGCTTTTAGATTCTCTTAAAGATAACAGCGATGAAGCAAAGGGATATATTGATGTTATAAGAAACAAATCAAGACGTCTTAAAACTCTTATTGATGACCTTTTTGAAGCATCAAAGCTTTCAAGCGGACAAATGAAGCTTAATGTTATGAATTCGGATATAGTTTCGCTTATGGAGCAGACTCTTGGTGAGTTAAGCTATAAAATTGAAGATGCAGGCATTGAATTTGTGCTGACTAATACAGACTCGCCTATAATTGTGAGTATGGACGGAGAAAGAATGTGGAGGGTATTTGATAACCTTGTAAATAATATTCTTAAATATTCTCCAAGAAATTCAAGAGCTTATATTGATATTACAGAAAATGAAGATAATGTTGTTATTACATTTAAGAACGTTGCAAATTATCATATGGAATTTAATGCTGATGAGCTTTTTGAAAGATTTAAAAGAGGTGATATTGCAAGAACTACCGAGGGAAGCGGTCTGGGACTTTCTATTGCAAAAAGCATAGTAGAGCTTCATGGGGGTACAATGCACATTGTGACTGACGGTGATTTGTTTAAGATTATTGTAACTCTTGTAAAAAATAAATCTGATGTATAATATTTTTTTATCTCTAAATATCTCTAAATATGTATAATTATGTTGAAAATTTTATTTAAATATGATATTATATTTAAAATAAATATGTTTGGAGGTATATATGAAAAAATTTTTATTTGCTATAATTGCTATGTGTATGCTCAGCGGCTGTGTTAAAATCAATGTAAGCATAAGTGATGATAAAGAGGAAGAAACAACTGAAATCACTACTGTACAGCAGACAACTGATACTTCTGTGCATGTACCGACAAAACCTGTGGTAAATCCAATTGAAAAACCGCAGGCAGTTAATAATTCCGTTGATGAAACTAAAAATACAAACTTTAACAGAGCTATTGCTTCCTCTCAGCTTGGCAGTCAGGGAAGTTATTCTTATTATCCTCAAAATGTTATTGACGGAAATATCAGGACTGCTTGGGTTGAGGGCATTTCCGGCACAGGAGAGGGAGAATGGATCGAAATTCAGAGCAACTATATTGAAAATATACATAAGGTTTGCATTGTAAATGGATATAGACAGGATAATGCAACTTATGCAAAAAACGGAAAAATAAATTCTGCTGAACTTAGCTTTTCAGACGGGTCATCACAGATTGTATATTTTGATACTGTTGACAGTGATGGATATACTTGTTTTAATGTTGGCAATAAGCAGACGTCTTTTGTGAGAATTACATTACTTTCATGTTCAGCGGGTTCTAAGTATGAGGATACTTGTATAAGTGAGGTTAAGATATACTAATTTAAAGATGCTTTAAATTTAAAGGTGTTGTTCATTTTATATAATGTGACAACACCTTTAAATTTATTTTATCACTTTAACATAAAACTTTCTTGTTCTGGGACCGTCAAATTCACAGAAATAAATTCCCTGCCAAGTTCCAAGAAGAAGCTTTCCATCATTTATTATGACTGTTTTGCTGCAGCCTATAATACTTGATTTTAAATGAGCAGAGCTGTTACCTTCGGAGTGTCTGAATTCGGCTCTGTCCGGAAAGGTTTTTTCAAAAGCAAAAATCAAATCTTTTACTACATCAGGGTCAGCATTTTCGTTTATAGTGATTGCTGCAGTTGTATGTGGTGTGTAAATAACACATAAACCATCTTTAATATTTGATGCTGAAACTGCATCTTTAACCATTGAGGTTATGTTATATAAGTCCTCTTTTCCTGTTGAAAGAGTGAAAGAATATAAATTCATTTGTAATACCTCCTTTAAAAAATTTAATTAAAACCCAATATAATTTAAGTATAACATAAATATGTGCTATTTCAATTAATAAAATAATGTTTTTTAATTAAATTTTTTAATTTTTTAAATTTTTTTGTAAAAAATACTTGCATTTCTTTTGAATATGTATTAAAATAATTTTAAGGCAAGGGCGTCCATGCAAATAGACTATGTTTATTTGAGGTGGATGTCCTTTTTTAAACTATTTTAAACAAATAAATCTATTAATAAAGAAAGGATGGTCAATGTGATAACTAATGGTTTACCTCAAAAACAGGGTCTTTATGATCCTAGATTTGAGCATGACAATTGCGGTATCGGTTGCCTTGTAAATATTAAAGGTAAAAAATCTCACAAAATAATAAAAGATGCCATTGAAATTCTTAAAAACCTTACTCACAGAGGCGGTGTTGGAAGTGAACCTGACACAGGTGACGGTGCAGGTATTCTTATTCAGATACCTCATAATTTTATGAAAAAGGTCTGTGAAAACGAAAGCATAAAATTGCCAAAAGAAGGGGATTATGGTGTTGGTATGCTTTTTCTCTCTCCTGATTTAGACACAAGATTAAGCTCTCTTAAAAAGCTTAAATCTATTATTGAGGAAGAAGGTATGGAATATCTTGGAACAAGAGAAGTTCCTACTTATTCAGAATGTATCGGTGAAACTGCAAGAGGTGCTATGCCTCATATTGTACAGGTATTTATTAAAAGACCTGATAATGTAGAAGCCGGCATTCCTTTTGAAAAAAAGCTTTTCGTTATTTTAAAAAGAGCTGAAAAAGAAATCAGATACTGCAACAAAGGCGAAAATAATTATTCTGAAACTGACAGCTATTTTTATTTTGCTTCACTTTCTTCAAGAACTATTGTATATAAGGGTATGCTTACTCCTGACCAGGTTTCAAGCTTCTATCTTGACCTTATGGACGTGGATATGATTACTGCTATTGCACTTGTGCACAGCCGTTTTTCTACTAACACATTTCCTAGCTGGGAAAGAGCACATCCTAACAGATATATTATACACAATGGCGAAATTAACACCATCAGAGGAAATATCAATTGGACTAATGCCCGTCAGCAGATGTTTAAAACAGATATTTTCGGAGATGATATTGAAAAGATTTATCCTGTCATAAATGAAGATGGTTCAGACTCTGCTATGCTTGACAACTATATTCATATGCTTACTCTTTCAGGTTTTTCTTTACAGCAGGCAGTTATGATGGCTATTCCCGAACCTTGGGAAAATGACAAAGATATGGATAGTGATAAGAGAGCGTTTTATGAATATAACTCAACTTGCAGTGAGCCTTGGGACGGCCCTGCGGCAGTAGGCTTTACAGATGGTATTGTAGTTGGTGCCACACTTGACAGAAATGGTTTAAGACCTGCAAGATATTATGTAACAAGTGATGATATGGTTGTATTAGCTTCTGAAGTTGGTGTTATTGAAACAGACCCGTCTAAGATTGTAGAAAAGAAAAGACTTGAACCGGGAAAGATGTTACTTATTGATACCAAGGCAGGCAGAATTATATCTGATGAAGAAGTTAAGAGTCAGGTTGCTGCATTGCATCCGTATAAAAAGTGGATTGAAGAAAACCTTGTTAATATTAATGATATTAAATCAGGTGATAAGTCAAAGGTATGGTCTGACTTAATAATGGAAGTAAAGAAAGAAACAAATAAACATCCTTATGGTGAATTAATGGTAAACAGATTAATTGAGCTTGAAACATTATTTGTAAATAAGGAAAATAACTTTAATTCAGATGTTGACCTTTTAACAAGACAGAAAGCCTTTGGCTATACATGGGAAGATATTGATACTACATTAAAGGGCATTATTGAAACAGGTACAGATCCTATTTCTGCAATGGGTACTGATACACCTTTAGCAGTGTTCTCAGATAAGCCCCAGCTTTTATATAACTATTTTAAGCAGCTTTTTGCACAGGTAACAAATCCTCCTATTGATGCTATAAGAGAAGAAATTGTAACAAGTACAATAACATATCTTGGCGGTGAAGGCAATTTACTTGAGCCAAAGGGAGAAAATTGCCATAGAATAAGAAGCAATACTCCTATTCTTACTAATAAGCAGATGGCTGATTTAAAGAGTATTGATATGGAGGGTTATAAAGCAGTTACTATTCCTATGCTTTATAATCCAAAGGAAAAAAATGGTCTTGAAAATTCTATTGAAAACTTATTTAGTGCAGTTGATATTGCTATTGACAACAACTATAACATTATTGTTTTATCCGATAAAGGTGTTGATAGTAGCAAATGTGCAATTCCGGCTCTTTTAGCAGGTGCCGGCTTACATCACCACTTAATAAGAAGCGGCACAAGAATGAAGGTTTCTATTGTTCTTGAAACAGGTGAGCCAAGAGAAGTTCATCATTTTGCAGTGCTTTTAGGCTATGGTGTAAATGCTGTTAATCCTTATCTTGCGTATGAAACTCTCGAAGATATGGCAGCCAATGACTATATAACTAAGTCTGCTGATGAAGCAGTTGCAGCTTATATTGATGTTGTAACTCATGGTATAGTTAAGATTATGTCTAAAATGGGTATTTCTACTATACAGAGTTATCAGGGTGCCCAGATTTTTGAGGCTCTTGGCATAAGCGAAACAGTTGTAAATAAGTTCTTTACAGGCACTGTAACAAGAATTGGCGGTATTGAGCTTTCTCATATTGATAAAGAAGCACAGATGCGTCATGAAAAGGCATTTAACCCTCTTACTAAAGTTGATGCTCTTGAACCGGGTGGTGATTATAAGTGGAGAAGAAATGGTGAATACCATATGTTTAACCCTCGTTCAATATATCTTTTACAGAAAGCCTGCCGTGAGGGTAACTATAAATTATTTAAGGAATTTACAAAGCTTCAGAATGATACTTCTGAACAGCTTACTACAATAAGAGGTTTATTGGATATTAGGACTGTTGATAAGCCTATTAACATTGACAAAGTTGAATCTGTTGATTCTATTGTTAAGAGATTTAAGACAGGTGCAATGAGCTATGGCTCTATTTCAAAGGAAGCTCATGAATGTATGGCAATTGCCATGAACAGACTTGGCGGCAAATCTAATTCAGGCGAGGGCGGTGAAGAAGCAGAAAGGTTTACTCCTGATGAAAATGGCGATTTAAGGCGTTCAGCTATTAAGCAGGTTGCTTCAGGCCGTTTTGGTGTTACTATTAACTATTTACAAAATGCAATTGAAATTCAGATAAAGATGGCACAGGGTGCCAAGCCCGGTGAGGGGGGTCATTTGCCGGGGAAAAAAGTTTATCCTTGGATTGCCAAGGCTAGAAATTCAACTCCCGGCGTAGGTCTTATTTCGCCGCCGCCTCATCATGATATATATTCTATTGAAGATTTAGCACAGTTAATTCACGATTTAAAAAATGCAAACAGAGAGGCAAGAGTATCAGTTAAGCTTGTTTCTGAAGCCGGTGTTGGTACAATTGCAGTTGGTGTTGCAAAGGGCAGAGCTGATGTTATTTTAGTAAGCGGCTATGACGGTGGCACAGGTGCTGCTCCGAGAACTTCTGTTCGCCATGCAGGTTTACCTTGGGAGCTTGGTGTTGCTGAAACTCATCAGGCACTTCTTATGAACAACCTAAGAAACAGAGTTGTCATTGAAACAGATGGTAAGCTTTTAACAGGCAGAGATGTTGCAGTTGCCTGCCTTTTAGGTGCAGAAGAATTTGGCTTTGCTACAGGACCTCTTATTACAATGGGTTGTGTAATGATGAGAGTTTGTAATCTGGATACCTGTCCGGTTGGTGTTGCTACTCAAAATCCTGCTTTAAGAGCTAAATTTGCAGGCAAGCCTGAATATGTTGAAAACTTTATGAGGTTTATTGCTCAGGATTTAAGAGAGTGGATGTCTAAGATTGGATGCAGAACAATTAACGAAATGGTTGGTCACGTTGAAAAGCTTGCATTAAAGAAAACGGCTCACTGGAAAGCTAAGGAAGTTGACTTAACCAGCATATTATATCAGCCTAAGATTTGCTCTAATGACAGTGAAAGATATTTCAATATTAAACAGGATCACGAGCTTGAAAAGTGTCTTGATGTAAATGCCCTTATAAGACTTTGCACTCCTGCTTTTCAAAGCGGAAAGAAAATTAATGCAGCTCTTGAAATTACTAACACAGACAGAGTTTGCGGTACAATATTATCAAGTGAAATTACTAAAAAATATGGTGAAGCAGGCTTGCCTGATGACACCATTAATCTTGAATTTTATGGAAGTGCAGGTCAGAGCTTTGGTGCATTCCAGACTCATGGTGTAACAATGAGGCTTGAGGGTGATGCAAATGACTATATCGGCAAAGGACTTTCAGGCGGTAAGATAATTGTAGTACCTCCTAAGAAATCTAAGTTTAATGCCGATGAAAATGTAATTATAGGTAATGTTGCTTTCTATGGTGCAGTAAATGGCGAGGCTTATATTAATGGTATGGCAGGCGAAAGATTTTGTGTCAGAAATTCCGGTATAAAAGCCGTTATTGAGGGGATAGGTCAACATGGCTGTGAATATATGACAGGCGGCAGAGTTGCCATTCTTGGACAAACAGGCAGAAATTTTGGTGCAGGTATGTCAGGCGGTGTGGCCTATGTATATAACTACAATGGAGATTTTGAAAGCAAGTGCAACAAGGAGCTTATTCTTGTTGAATCTATGGAAAGTGATAAGGATATTGCCGAATTAAAGGAAATGATTGAAAATCACGTTAAGTACACAGGCTCTGAAAGAGGCAAACATCTGCTTAAAAACTTTGATGCTGAGGTTAAAAACTTTGTAAAGGTTATACCTGTTGCATATAAGGAAATGATTGAAGAAATTGACAGGGCAAAGGCTGCCGGCTTAAGTGATGACGATGCTTTACTTGATGCGTTTATTACAGTTAGTAAGTCTACAATTGTTCCCAGACCTGAAGGAGGTGTTGTAAATGGGTAAGCCAACCGGATTTTTGGAATTTGAAAGAAAATTACCTGAGGACAGAGCTCCTGAGGAAAGAATGAAAGATTGGGGAGAATTTCACACACATTGTAAAGATATTTCTGAATTAAAAATTCAGGGTGCAAGATGTATGAGCTGCGGCGTGCCTTTCTGCCACACAGGTGATCCTACTGTGGGCGGGTGTCCTCTTGGAAATCTTATTCCCGAATGGAATGACCTTGTGTATCATGGTAAGATTGAAGAAGCTTATAAGCGTCTTACAAAGACCAGCAATTTCCCTGAATTTACAGGCAGAGTTTGTCCTGCTCTTTGTGAGGGCTCATGTACTTTAGGTATGCACGAACCTCCTGTTACAGTTAAAAATATTGAAGTTCATATTATAGATAAGATGTTTGAAGAAGGGAAAGTTTTACCTAGAATTCCTAAAAAGTCAACTTCAAAAAGAGTTGCAGTTGTAGGCTCAGGCCCTTCAGGTCTTGCCTGCGCTGATATTTTAAATCAGCTTGGTCATAAGGTTACTGTTTTTGAAAGAAGCGACAGAATAGGCGGACTTTTAATGTATGGCATTCCTAATATGAAGCTTGATAAAAAGATAGTGCAGAGAAGAGTTGATATTCTCACAAAAGAGGGTATTACATTTGTTACCAACACTGAAATTGGCAAGAACTATCCATCTGCAAAACTCATTAACGAATATGATGCAGTTGTTCTCTGCTGTGGTGCTACAAAGCCAAGAGATTTGGTTTGTGAGGGCAGAGAAGAAACAAAGGGTATTTATTTTGCAGTTGATTTCTTAAAGGCAAATACTAAGAGCCTTCTTGATTCAAATTTACAGGATAGACAATATATCAGCGCTGAGGGCAAAGATGTAATTATTGTAGGCGGTGGTGATACAGGTACAGACTGCGTTGGTACTTCAATCCGACATGGCTGCAAGTCTGTTCATCAGATGGAAATTATGCCTGAAGCTCCGGAGTGCAGAACTGCTGCCAACCATTGGCCACAGTGGCCTCGTGTTAAGAAAACTGACTATGGTCAGGAGGAAGCCATTAAGCTTTATGGCAGAGATCCAAGAGAATATCTTACAACCGTAACCAAGGTTGTTCCTGATGAAAAAGGAAATATTAAAGAGGTACACACTATTCAGGTTAAATGGAATAATGTAAATGGAAGAATGGTTCCGGAACAGATTTCAGGAACTGAAAAAGTTTGGCCTTGTCAGCTTATGCTTTTAGCAATGGGATTTACAGGTCCTGAGGATACCCTTGTTAAACAGCTTTCTCTTGAAACCGATGCAAGAAGCAATGTTAAGGCTGAATATGGAAAATATGCTACCAGCCTTAAAGGAGTTTTTGCTGCAGGAGATATGAGAAGAGGTCAAAGTCTTGTTGTTTGGGCTATTCATGAGGGCAGAGAAGCAGCTAAGGCTTGTGATGAATATTTAAAGAATAAATAATAATAGTGTATATATTTTAATCAAGTATGGAAGTCCCCTGCCTCTTAAGAGGTGGGGATTTTCTTATTTGATAAAAAACTATTATAAAAATTTAGCTTATAGCAAGCCTTTTTAATTGAACCACTTTGCGGCAAGATTAGAAATATTTTTTATAAATCCTGCTTTTTCAATATCCTTTTCTGCAACAATATTGCTTCTGCCAACTTCGTTATTTTGAGAATAATAAATAATTTCTCCAAGCTTATCACCCTTTTTAACAGGTGCATTTATACCCTCAATTGTTTGAACAGTGCTTGTCAGCTCGCTTTTATCGCCTTTGGAAACAAGAGCAGTTACTTCTGTTTCGACAACACCTTTTACAGAGTTTTCCATACCTTTATTAACAGCAATTTCACCTATACTTTCACCCGGGGCTTTTCCCTTTTTAATACTATAATTTGCAAAGCCATAGTCAAGATATTTCATAACTTCTCTAAAACGTATTTTGGGGTCAGGAGCTGCCATTACAACTGCAATTAACTCCATACCATCTTTTTTAGCTGTACCTGAAAGACAGAATTTAGCCTCTGATGTAGAGCCTGTTTTAAGCCCTGTGGCATTTTCATACCATTTTATAAGCTTGTTTGTATTTGTAAGACCAAATTCTGAAGTTCCCTTGGCAGTTTTATGAGTAATGGTGTCCTGCCATGTCTGTGTATATTTATTAATATCAGGATATTTTGTAATAAGCTCTCTGCTCATAATTGCAATATCTTTTGCACTAAGCTTGTGGTTTGCTGAATCAAGTCCGCAAGCATTTTCAAAATGTGCAGTTGTCATACCAAGCTCTTTGGCTTTTTCATTCATCATTTCAACAAAGGAGTCCTCACTGCCTGCTATAAACTCTGCCATTGCAACAGCCGCATCATTTGCAGAGGCTATGGCTATTGATTTTGTCAAGTCTGCAACAGTTTGACTTTCATTTGGTTCTAAAAAAATTTGAGAGCCGCCCATACTTGCTGCATGTTCGGATACCGTAACATTATCCTCCCATTTTATTTTGCCGTTAGCAACACTGTCATATATTAACAAAAGCGTCATAATTTTTGTAACACTTGCAGGGGGCAAAGGCTCATCGGCATTTTGTTCAGCTAATATCTGTCCGGTTGAAGCTTCCATTAATATGGCTGATTTACCATCTATTATAGGGGCTGCTGCTAAAACTGTATTTGTAAAAAATATGGCTGCTGCTATTATAGATACAAATTTTTTCAACATAAAAAAATACCTCCATTTAACTGTAAAAGTTAGATTTATAGAGGTATTTTTTGTTATAACTACATTTACAATACGTACAAAAATATGGCAAAAAAATGTGATATACTTCCCAGTACTACAAAAACATGGAAAATACAATGAGCATATTTTCTTTTAAAGCTGTAAATCACTGCACCAATTGTATATAGCAGACCGCCTGCTACAAACCAAAGTATACCCTCGATTCCTATAGCGGCATAAAGAAGTCTTATCGAAAATATGACTGCCCATCCCATACCTATGTAGCAAATCATGGAAAAATTCTTGTATTTTTTAAGATCAATTGCTGTGAGAGTAGTTGCAAGTGCAACCAATGCCCATTCAACACCAAATAATATCCAGCCTGCAGCAGTATTTTGTTCTCTTATAGAGCAAAGGGCAACAGGCATATAGGAACCGCCAATCATAAAATAAATTGTGCAGTGGTCTATTATCTGAAATACCTTTTTTGCAGTACCCTTTCTTAAAGCATGATAAATGCTTGATATAGTATACAGGGCAATCATTGTGGCACCATATATACATGATGATACTATTCCGTATACATTACCATGAAGTGAAGCCATAATTATGCATAACACCATTGCAGCTATACTTAATGCTCCGCCTACAATATGTGAAACGAAGTTAAATATTTCTTCTCCCTTTGTGTAGTTTGGAAGCTCTCTGTCTGATAATTTTGTTCTCTGCATAAATATCTTCCTTTTCTGAAAATTAAAACAGGGCTTGCAGCCCTGTTAATTTTTATTATCTTCTGCGAAGAAATGTTGGAATATTAAGCTCTGTAGGCACAGAATCGTCATCATCATCAACAGGAGAATATATCTTGGTGTTGAATTGATGAATAGGCTGTGAATTAGCTTCAGCAGGCTTACTTAAAGGAGTTGAACCTTCTCCTACAGTTGAAACCTGCGGTTTGCTTACAGAAGAATTTCCTTCTGAATCAATAAGACCGGTAGCAATAACTGTTACTATAACTTCACCGTTGAGGTTATTGTTAATTGCTGTACCGAAAATAAATTCAGCATTAGGGTCAAGAGTATCAGAAATAAGCTCAGCAGCGGCACTTGCTTCAAGAATATTAAGATCCGGACCGCTTGTAAAGTTGACAATAACACTCTTAGCTCCATCAATAGAAGTTTCAAGAAGCGGTGAGCTGATAGCTTTCTTAGCAGCTTCTTCAATATTTTCATCCTGACCGATACCAAAGTGAGCAAGACCCTGGTCACGCATAACAGTGCATACATCGGCAAAGTCAAGGTTGATTTCACCGGGCTTGGTAATAAGATCTGAAATGCCTGTTACACCCTGTCTTAACACATTATCTGCCATATCAAATGCATCAGCCATAGTAGTTGACTTATCAGCAGTTTCAATAAGCTTCTGATTAGGAATAACAATAAGTGTATCAACATTTTCTCTTAATTTTTCAATACCCTCAAGAGCAAATCTCATTCTCTTAGGACCTTCAAATTTGAAAGGCTTTGTAACTACTGCAACAGTAAGAATACCCATTTCCTTTGCAATTTTAGCTACAATAGGAGCAGCTCCTGTTCCTGTACCGCCGCCCATTCCGGCAGTAATAAATGCCATATCAACACCTTCAAGAGCAGCTGCAATTTCATTCTGACTTTCTTCAGCAGCCTTTGCACCAACCTCAGGTCTGCCGCCTGCACCAAGCCCCTTAGTGAGCTTTGCACCGATTTTAATCTGCCTTCTTGCAGAAGAAGTCGCAAGAGCAGTACTGTCTGTATTTACAGCTATAAAATCTATAAAATTAGTGTTTGATGAAATCATTCTGTTTACGGCATTGCATCCGCCTCCGCCTACACCAAGTACCACAATTTTTGCCACATCATTTGTTGCTTCAGCAACAGAAGCTGAATTGTTGTTTACTACTTCAATCACAATAAATTCCTCCCTATGTAGATAACAAATTTATATAAAATAAATTATTCCATAACAAATCATTCTACTTTACATTGTATCTTGTTTTTGTTTATTTTGCAAGTATAAATTACAAATTTTTTATTATTATTAAAAAATAATTATGTTAAATACTCAAATGTCGCATTATCACCTGTTAAATTAAGAACACCGGCATAGTTTGTGTCAAGCTGTTTTAACACTTCGATAAGCATCAGTATTTTTCTGTTGGCATTGTCCATATTACCAAATTCAACATCAACATTATTAACATAAAGATGGATGTCATTTATATTTGTAACATCTACTCTTATTATATCTGTTAAAAGCTGATATTTATCAAAAAGCTTTGAAAGCTCTACCATAGTTGAAAAAGCATTTGGATTATCAACATTTAATACCTCTCCTGCTGTAAAATTGTCAAAGTTCAGACCTTCTATAACAGGAAGCTGTTTGGTTATGTTTTTTTGAATATCAAGAATTAGCCCGTTTTCATTAATATATAGGTAGCTTCCCATATAAGGTACATAGCCTCTAAGCTTATATTCATTTAAGTCTATAATAATTGTGTGAGGCAAATCTCTTGAAATATTTACACTTTCAACATAATGACTTTTTAAAATATTTTTTTCACACTTAGATGCACTGAAACTGAATATATTATTCCCCTCATTAGTGGTAAGCATACCCTTAACCTGTTCCTCTGTAAGGTTATCAAGTCCGTTTATTTGTATTGAATTTATCTCAAAATACGGTGATTTAAAGAACACAGCCCATATTATAACAAATATTGCCATTACTGCAAATATTTTAATAAATGTTTTGCTCATTGGAATACCTCCCCTATTTATTAATAATAATATTTTAGGGGAATAATGTCAATAAAAATATAAACTTAATTTATATAATCCTATCATTACTATAAAAAATCCGGATATAAGGGTGATAAGTCTGTCAGGAATATTTTTTATTCCTTTGTCCCCTATAAATATTCCAATGCAAATAAATATAATCTGAAATATTAATATAAATATAGGAAGAAGTATTATATTTTTGTCTGTTATTGATGAGCCTATAACTATTGCAGCAGAATCAATGCTTAATACAAAACCTATTACTACTGCCTCTTTAGGTTCAATTATTTTGGATTTATTTATATCTGCTTTTTCAGGATGTTCTAATATATTTTTGGTGGAATTTTCTGTGTCGGAGCAAAGCCACATACCGATACCTATTAATACAAATGAGCCAATAAGCTCGCCGCAGGAAATATATCCTGAAATAAAATTTCCCGCAAATGCTGAAAGCAATAATATTATTATTCCTGTTATTGTAATCATTACAAGGGAAATAAATGTAATCCTTATTTTTTTTAAGCCAAAGGATATTCCAAATAAAAATGCATCAGCAGATGCAATAAGAGCAAGAAGAATTAAAATTAGCATATATACCTCAATTTAGAAATAGAATATTTTTTAATTTATACTATTCTTCGGTAATAAATTTGAGCCTGTACAAATACATTTATATAAAAGGAGGATTAAAATATGAACTATTATAATAATGATATAAGAGAAGTAATATCAGACTTGTCCACGTCAGTGAATAATGGACTGACAGATGAGGAGGCGGAAAAAAGGCTTAATGAATATGGTAAAAATACATTATACCATAAAAAAAGTACAAATATTTTTATAAGGTTTTTAAATCAGTTTAAGGATTTTATGGTAATCGTACTTATAATTGCATCAGCAGTCAGTGCTGCTGCGGAAATTTACAGCGGAGGAAGAAATTTTACAGACAGCATTATAATAATATTAATAGTTGTTTTTAATGCTGTTATGGGAATGATACAGGAGAGCAGAGCAGATAAAGCTCTGGAGGCTCTTAAAAGCCTTACAAAGCCTTATACGGAGGTTATAAGAAATGGTGAAATAAAGAGTATTGTTTCTGAAAATTTAATTCCCGGAGATGTTATTATGCTCCAAAGGGGAAACAAAGTGCCTGCTGATTGCCGAATAATTGAAAGTGCAGCACTTATGACTGATGAAAGTGCGCTTACAGGTGAATCAGGTAGTATAGAAAAATCTGAAGAAGTGTTATATGGTGAGTATTCTCTTGCAGAAAGAAAAAATATGCTTTATATGGGGACAGATATTGTACAGGGCAGAGCAAAAGCTGTTGTTGCTGCAACAGGTCGAAATACTGAAATGGGAGATATTGCCCATATGCTTAAAAATACTGAAACCGGTGAAACGCCATTACAGAGTAAATTATCTGATCTGGGGAAAATACTTGGTATGGGAGCAATACTGATATGTGCTGTAATTTTTATTATTGGTATAGTAAGAAATATGCCGGTATTTGGTATGTTTATGGAGGCTGTAAGCCTTGCAGTCGCAGCCATACCTGAAGGACTTCCGGCAGTAGTGACTGTTGTGCTTGCAATAGGCGTAAGCAAAATGGCAAATAAAAATGCCATTGTAAAATCGTTGCCATCAGTTGAGGCTCTTGGAAATACCACAGTTATATGCACAGATAAAACAGGTACCTTGACTGAAAATAAAATGAAGGTCGTTGATATTTACGGAGATAATGATATTCTTAAATATGCCTGCTTATGTTGCGATGCTGACAGTGAAAAGGGTGAAGCTACAGAGCTTGCAATAGTCAAAGCTGCCAAAAAAGACGGATATGATAAAACAATACTTGAAAATAATATGCCAAGAGTTTTTGAAATTCCTTTTTCATCAGCAAGAAAAATGATGACTACAGTACATATTTTTAAAAACGGCAGCAAATCATCAGAATACGATTATATTGCAATTACAAAAGGTGCTTGTGAAAATGTGCTTAAATGCTGTAAAAATGCAAACAAAGGAGAAATACTTGCTAAAAATGAAGAATTTGCAGAAAAAGGCTTGAGAGTTCTTGCACTCGCAGTGAGGTTTGGTTCAGAAATAATTAAAAATGAAAGGGATATGAAATTTTTAGGACTTATTGCTATGGAGGACAGTCCGAGAGAGGGAGTTGCCAAATCAATCAAAATATGTAAAAAAGCCGGTATTCGAACTATAATGATTACAGGAGATAATCCTGTGACAGCCTGTGCAATAGGTGAAAAAATTGGTATAAAATCAAAGGTTGTAACAGGTATGGACATTGACTCTATGACATATAGCGAATTTATTGATGCTGTTGAAAATATAAACATATATGCAAGAGTAAGTCCAAGACATAAGCTTAAAATTGTTGAGGCACTTAAAGAAAAGGGTGAAGTTGTGGCTATGACAGGTGACGGAATAAATGATGCACCTGCTCTTAAAAAGGCTGATATTGGCTGTGCAATGGGCGGATGCGGCACAGATGTTGCAAGAGAGGCTGCTGATATTGTACTTGCTGATGACAATTTTAACACTATTGTTGCTGCAATAAAACAGGGCAGAATAATATTTGAAAATATTAAAAAATCAATTCACTTTCTGTTATCATCGAATATTGGTGAAATAGTTTCTATATTTGCAGCAGTTTTAATGGGATTTGCACCGCCTTTACTTCCTGTTCAGCTTTTATGGGTAAATCTTGTGACAGACAGCTTTCCTGCAATTGCTCTGGGACTTGATAACTGTGATGAGGAAATAATGGAGAGCAGTAGCTCAGACAAAAGCTTTTTGAATAAGTCAAATAAAATAAAAATAGCCCTTGAGGGAGCTGTGATTGGTATGCTTGCACTTGTAGCTTTTGCTTTTGGAAAGGTTATTTTTCAGGACATTAAAATTGGCAGAACAATGGCTTTTTCAGTGCTTAGTATATCTCAGCTTGTTCATGCCTTTAATATGAAAAGTGAAAAATCACTGTTATATGTGGATTTATTTGAAAATATGTATTTAATAGGTGCATTTATTATTGGTGTAATTTTACAGGTACTTGTTGTTGTAACGCCTCTTTGCAAAGTTTTTGGAACGGTTATGCTTCAATGGAATCAGTGGCTTGTAGTTATTGCCCTTAGCATTGTACCTTTAATTTTGGTTGAAACTGAAAAAAGGTGCATAAAATAAGAACTGTAAGGCTAAAAATGGCTGGTCTTAGTTTTAGATTAAAACTTACATACTATTAGAACAGAAACAGCCCGGATATGCACCGGAGCAGAAATGGATTGCTATTATGAATTAAAAGGTGTTGCAAAGTCGGAGGAAAGTGGTATAATAAAATCAAAGGAGAATATTATGCCATTAGAATACCAAAGATACGGACGCAACAAAAATACAACTGTAAACAGTACATATATTAACAGTGGAGAATATCGCAATAAATTTGACAAAATTACGGATAATAAGGATGTCAACAGGGTATTATATGTAAAGGCAAAGGAAATGCTTGAGCATAGGAGCGGTACCTTGTTTGAGGATATGCATTGGATTGACGGTGATACGGGGAAAATTGTTGCAAGTGTTGTTGATAGCAAGACTGAGAGTGAAATAATTTATTCAAATGCAGTAAAAAAAGCAATATATGGCAAGACGAATCTTGTTACAATTCATTCACACCCTCAAAGTATGCCGCCAAGTGTAGCAGATTTTAATTCTGCTTTTAGAAATGACTATTTCGTTTCTGTGGTTATATGCCATGATGGAAAAATATTTAAGTATTCTGCAAATCAAGAAATAGATATTAAATTATACGAGGCATATGTAAGGAAGAATTTAAAACAAAATATTTCGGAATACGAGGCTCAATTGAAAGCTCTGGAAAGGTTGAAAGAATTATATCAAATTAATTTTGAGGAGGTAGTGTTATGAAGAATTACCATGAAGACGATAGATTAATTATTTCTGACGAGATTATGGCTATGACAGATGAAGAGTTGGATTTATTCATCGAAAGAAAAGAGGCAGAGATTGAAAAAGAGAGGGAACGTCTTAGACGTGAAAATGAATTGACAGCAGTATAAAGCAAAAAGCACTCTCAAATGGGGTGCTTTTTTAGTACAGAAAAGTGGTGATTGATAAGCAGACGCAGCAAAAATA
>CAZZLN010000034.1:0-20107 GCA_964654945.1 uncultured Lachnospiraceae bacterium | reverse complement strand
TGGGGAGCAGAAGACACAGACACTTTGCTTAATATACTAAAGGAAAATAATGTAAATGCAACATTTTTTCTATGTGGCTACTGGGTAGATAAATATCCTGATGAGGTTAAAAAAATTTATGAAGCAGGAAATGACATAGGAAATCACAGCAATACCCATCCTCACAGTTCACAGCTTAGCCTTGAGCAGAACAAAGAAAATCTTATGGAATGTCACGAAAAAGTTAAAAATCTTATTGGAATTGATATGTTTTTGTATAGACCGCCTTTTGGCGAATATAATGATACTGTTCTTAAAGCAGCAAAGGAATGTAATTATTATTCTATTCAATGGGATGTCGACAGTTTAGACTGGAAGGAATTAGGAATTGACCACGAAATAAATCAGGTATTAAACCACAAACATTTAGGAAACGGCTCAATAATACTTTTTCACAATGATGCAAAATTTACGCCTGAATGTCTTGACACAATAATAAAGGGTTTAAAAGAAAAAGGCTATGAAATTGTGCCTATAAGCAAACTGATACATAAGGATAATTATTATATGGACAATGAGGGCAGACAAATACCAAAGGAAAACAATTCTGAAACGACAACCAAATAATATAAAGGGACTGTTGCATCAGCCCCTTTTATATTTAACTCTCTAAAATTTTGCTTATTCTGATATTTTCTATTGCCTTTTCAAGAACATCTACAGGCTGCACAAGGGCAGCTCTGACATAGCCTTCTCCTTCTTTTCCAAAGGAAATGCCCGGCACCATAACAACTCCTGCCATTTTTAAAAGGTCAAAGCAGAATTTTTCAGAGCTTGTATAATTTTTGGGTATAGGCAGCCATGCAAACATTGTTGAATCAGACATAGGCACATTCCAGCCTATTAAATTAAGTCCGTTACAGAGAGCATCACGTCTTTTTTTGTATTCATTACGGTTTCTTTCAAGAATATCCTGCGGCCCGTTTAATGCTGCTATTGCAGCAGTCTGAATACCCATACATATGCCGTAGTCAATTTGTGAACGAAATTTTTTAAAGCTCTTTATAATTTCAGCATTTCCAATAGCAAATGAAAGTCTTAATCCTGTAAGGTTATAACTTTTTGAAAGAGAATTAAATTCAATACCTATATCAATTGCACCGTCTGTTTCAAGAAATGAACAGCCGGGCTCATAGTCATATATAAGCTCTGAATAGGCATTGTCGTGAATAACAATTATATCATTTTCTTTTGCAAATGCTACAAGCTTTTTATAAAAATCTCTGTCAGCATGTGCAGTAGTCGGATTGTTTGGATATGAAACAATCATAGCCTTTGCTTTTTTAGCAATATACTTTGGTATGGCGTCAAAATCTATAAGATAATTGTTTTCTTTTTTAAGAGGCATATATTCAAGATTAACTCCCGCAATCTGAGGACCAAATGAGAATATCTGATAGCATGGGTCAGGCACAAGCACAATATCACCCTCATCACATATTGGAAATGCAATATGAGCAATACCCTCTTGTGAACCGTTTACGGCAGTTATATTTTCATCGTTGAGAGCTACATTATATCTTCTTTTGTACCAGTTTTTAACTGCATCTAAAAGCTCTCTGCTTTCTGTCATACCATATTTGTAGTTTTCGGGATTTTTAAATGCTTTGCTGACAGCTTTTATAACAAAGTCATCAGGCTTTAAATCGGGAGTTCCTATAGAAAGATTTATTATTTCTTTCCCCTCTGATTCAAGCTTTCTTTTTGCTATGTCTAAATCAATAAGTATGTTTGCTTCTATATGACCGTATTTTTTTGAAAAATTCATTTTATCAATCTCCTTATAATCTCAGTTACAACTATATAATACATTTATTTACAGTTTATTTCAAGTATTTAGCTTGTAATTGTAATAATTTTAGTATATAATCATAAATATATTTTATCAGATGGGAAAAGACTGCTGCACATATAGGTGATGAGCGATATATTATTATCATTAGCGGAAGTCCAATCTGCCCTCAGCACTTTAAGAAATGATTAAAGGAGAGTGTTTATGGAATCACTTGTTGAGTTTTTTGTAAACCTGTTTTCAGGTATCAATCACGATATTGCACTTTTTATTATTTCAATGATACCGGTAATTGAGCTTAGAGGAGGAATTATTGCTGCTGCACTTATGGGTGTGCCTGTAGCGAGAGCTTTAATGATATGTATTTTTGGAAATATTGTTCCTATACCTTTTATTCTTTTGTTTATAAACAAGATTTTTGAGCTTATGAAAAAATATAATATAGCAAAAGGTCTTGTTGAAAGGCTTGAAAACAGAGCTATGGGGAAAAGTGAAAAAATTCAGAAATATGAATTTTTAGGATTAGTGCTTTTTGTTGGTATTCCCCTTCCCGGAACAGGTGCATGGACAGGTGCATTAATTGCATCACTTTTGAGAATTAAGCTTAAAAAATCAGTTCCTGCTATTTTCTGTGGAATACTCCTTGCAAGTTTTATTATGGTAACGGTTTCATACATAATTCCTGCAATAATAAGTCAGATTTAATTGGGCATATTTAAAAATGCCCTTATTTTTTTGCTCAATCCCTTATTTTTTGAGAGCTTAGAGGTTTACATTTTTGTCTTTATTTGATAAAATAAATATAATTATGTTTATTGAGGAGGTATTTTATGAAAAAATTAGTTTTAACTGTGTTTTTTACATTAATGCTTTATTGCAGTGTAAATGCAAACACAATTATAAATGTGCCTATTGATTCAAGACCCATAAGTGATGATTATCTTGAAAATCTGGCAGAAATAGGCAGAGATGAATATATATCCGTTGATAAAAAAAATATGGACTTTTTTTCATCTTATGAGCCTGATAACCATATTGGAAACAGTTTAAAAATAAGAAAAGAATTATGGGATATTGTATCTGAGAATAACAATGATAAAACAACTGTTATAATAAATACATCTTCTTATATTACAAACGGACTTGTAGGAAGCAGATGCGGTATAAACTATGAAAACTACAAAGAAGCTCTTTCAGAGCTGGAAAATCTTTTAAGAACCTATTCTGAGCCTAAATATTATGTTAATATGCCTATGCCAAGAACATTGCCTGAAACAAGATTTAATCAGATATGGTGTGATAATGAAAAAATAAAGGGTATTGGCTGGTATTATTTACAGGCTAATCCTGATACAGAGCTGAGTGAGGAAATTAATCAAAAATATGTTAATATAACTCCTGAACAGGCTCTTATGGAATACAGCTATGTTGAAAACAAGGCACTCGAGCTTGGAGGTTATAATAAGCTTACAAAGTGGGAAAGAGATTTTATACTCAGCTTTAATTTTAATTATAAAACAAAAGAGCCTTACAAAAAATATGTAGAATATTATAAAAACACTTATGAGCATTGTGCAGATATTTTTGCTGCACTTATTCAGTTTAAACAAGAGGGAATACTGGATGAAATAGTAGTGAGCAATGATGATTTGCAGCTTCCAAATTCAATAACATATTTTAACAGCAAAGGTGCTGACTGGATTCAGAAAGAAGAAGGCAGCCCTATTAAATACAGCTTTGCAAGAACATATTCTCAAATTGCATCTAATTCAGTTATGAGAATTATTAAGGATAAATACGGTGTTGACGAGCTTACAAAGGCAAAGCTTGGAAGAAGCAATTTTGTAAATATTATAAATGGTACTGATGAAGTGCCTCAGCTTATATATGCAAGAGATTATTCAAAGAGAAAAAATTTAACCTCAAAAATTAACATTGTTTATAATAATGTTTCTGAAAACGTTGGTGATTATGATGTTAAAAGAGCAGGAGCAGTAACAAATGCTGCAATAAATTTTGCATCAGGAAATGTAGGCATATTTACTGAAAAGCCTGTGGATATGTATATTTATAACTATGATTCAGAGGGCAATCAGAATGTATTTGTAAATAATATCAGAAATTCACTTTCTAAGGGCAATAATACTGCATTAATTGAGCTTTTCGGCACAGGCTCGGTAAATAAGGGCAATTATATATTTGAAAAGCTTTTATCATCTGATACACTCCATAAGCTCTGTGCTTATTCTGCGTGGAACACAAATGGAAATGCAATAGGTTTGGGTATTGCACAGGCACAGGTATTTTCTGCTGCAAAAGAGGTTAGCTCTGAACCTCATTTAACAGCACAGGCACAGTCAGAAATGTTATTGCAGCATTTTATTGAAGATGGTATATATACATCAAGAGTAAAAAGAGAGATCTCAAATGAGGGCTACAGACCAAATGTTGAGGACAGAACCCATTCACAGATGCTTTATGACAGACTTGCACCCGAAAAAATTATTAATGCCTTAAAAGGTCATATTATAGAAGTAAATGGAAACAAATATGAAATTAAAAATATGACAGTTGACAAAACATCATTCCCTTGGGGCAGAACCTTTGATATTTTTGTTGAGTCAACTGCCGAAGTAAAAATAGTTAAGCAGGGAGAAAATTAAAAACGGATAACAGAGCTAAAGGTTTTGCTATTATAATATGAGCAGCAGTAATTTTAACACTTTTTGACAAAAATGTGAATTAATTGTCATATAACATTTATTGACAATTTGCAGTAAATATCAGATAATTAATATATAATAATTAAAACGGAGCATAGTTATGGATTTATCAATAGTAATAGTAAATCATAATACAAAAGAATTAACAACTCAAACAGTGCAGTCTGTTATTGACACAACATATGGAATAGATTATGAAATTATAGTTGTAGACAATTCCTCACTTCCTAAGGAATATTATACTTCTAATGATAAAAGAGTAAAGATTATTTCTAAGGTTGAAAACAAGGGGTTTGGTCATGCCTGCAATATTGGTGCAAATATTGCTATAGGCAGATATGTTCTTTTTTTAAACAGTGATACTATTATGCAGAGAGAAACTCTTAAAAAATCCGTTGAATATATGGATACCCATAGGGATATTGGCTGTCTTGGAATAAAGACGGTTTTAAGAAACGGTGATTTTGACCATGGCTGCAAAAGAGGCTTTCCGACTCCTTTTAACAGTCTTTGCTATGTTTTAAAGCTTCATAAAATATTTCCTAAAAATAAAAAATTCGGAGGCTATACTCTTTCATATTTAAGCAATGACAAAACAAATGAAGTAGACAGTGTAAGCGGTGCATTTATGCTTATTCCAAAAACAGTTTTAAATAAGGTTGGACTTTTTGATGAAAGTATTTTTATGTACGCCGAGGATATTGATTTGTGCTACAGAATTAAGCAAAGGGGCTTAAAGGTTGTGTATTATGCTGATGTTTTTATGATTCACTTAAAGGGACAAAGCGGACTGCATACTAAAGACAAAACCGTTATATATCATTTTCATAATGGTATTAAAATTTTTTATGATAAATATTATAAGGACAAGCATAATTTTATTGTCACATTTTTAATGCACTCAGCAATAAATTTAAGATATGCTGTTACACTTCTTATGTCGATGCTCAGGAGGGGATAATATGGTTGATATATTAATGGCTTCCTATAATGGTGAAAAATACATATCAGAGCAGATTGAATCCATATTAAACCAAAGCTATACTGATTGGAAGCTTTATATAAATGATGACTGTTCCACTGATAAAACTGCTGAAATTGCTAAAAAATATGCAGAAAAATATCCTCAAAAGATTTTTTTTACAACAAACAGTAAAAATTCCGGCAATGCAGGTGAAAACTTTTTTAATATGATTTCAAAAAGCAATGCAGATATTATTATGACCTGTGACCAAGACGATATATGGCTTAAATACAAGGTGCAAATTACAGTAGATGCTCTGAAAAACGAAAAAGAGCCTGCACTTGTTCATACGGATTTAACTGTTGTTGATGAAAATGCTCATATTCTGGAGCAGTCTATGGTTAAAGCTCAGCATATTGATACTGAAAGAAAAACTACTAACAGGCTTATAGTTCAGAATATTGTTACAGGCTGCACTATGGCTATTAACAGACAGCTTGCGGATCTAATTAAAATTCCAAAGGGACAGCCTGTTCACGATTGGTATATTGGAGTTATTGCATCAATTTTTGGCAAAATTATATTTTTAAACTCTCCTGCAATTCTTTACAGACAACACAGCAAAAATGCCTGCGGTGCAGTGGATATGCAAAACAGTGAATATATTGCAGAAAGATTTAAAGATAAGAAAAAAGGCAGATATATGCTTCAGCTTGGCTATGATATGGCGGGAGAAATAATAAGGCTTTATGGCATTGATAATAAAATGCTTAAAGATTATAGTAATATGAATAAGTATTCAAAATTAAAAAAGCTTTTCATTGTTACAAAATACGGAATATGGAAAAACGGTTTAGTCCGTAAAATTGGTCAAATATATTTTATGTGAGGTGTAAAATATGCTTATTAAAAAACTGAAAAACTATGCTTCACAAAAAGGTGTTAAGGCACTTTTTGTTAAAATATCAGAAAGACTTCAATATAAAATGGAAGCTGCAGCTTATATGAAAGCAAACAGACTTACTCCTGAGGAAATAAGCTCTCAAAAAAGAAAGCATTACAAAAAAAATGTTATAATAAGCATATGTGTGCCTGTTTATAACACTGACAGAATACAGTTTGAAGAAATGCTTAATTCCGTATTAAATCAGACCTACGGCAATTGGGAGCTTTGCATAGCAGACGGAAGTAATTCGGATTATTCCTATATTTCGGAAATTATAAATTCTAAAAATGATGAAAGAATAAAATATAAAAAACTTAATGCAAACAAGGGAATTGTCGGAAACAGCAATGAATCTGTCACAATGGCAAGGGGAGAGTATATTGCACTTTTAGACCACGATGATGTGCTTAGTCCCGATGCTCTTTTTTATGTTCGTGAAGAAATTGACAAGGGAGCGGATTATATTTACAGTGATGAAGCAAGCTTTTCAAAAACTATAAAAAATCCTGATATTATACATTTTAAGCCTGATTATTCAATATTTAATTTAAGAGGCAATAATTATATTTGTCACCTTTCTGTTTTTAAAAAATCACTTTTTGACAAAGTGGGAGGCTTCAGAACAGGATATGACGGAAGTCAGGACCATGACCTTATACTCAGAATTTGTGAAATTGCAGATAAAATTGTGCATATACCAAAGGTTTTATACTATTGGAGAGTACATAGAAATTCTGTTGCAATGGATATAAGTGCAAAACCATATTGTCTTACAACCGGTGTAAGAGCAGTTGAAAGTCACTTAAAAAGAATGAATATATCTGCAACAGTTACAAATGCGGCTGCAAATTCAGCAGTTTATAAAGTTGATTATAAACATATGGCAACACCTGTTGTTATTAATTCAATTGATAATATTGGAGGTGTAACAAGAGAATATGTAATTGTTGCAGATAAAAATATAGAAATAAACAAAGATACAATTAATGAGCTTTCAAAATATATAATACTTGATAATGTTGGCATTGTATGCGGTATGGTTATAAATAAAAAAAGAATACAGTGCGGAGGTATAATTAAAACAAAGTCAGGTTTAAAATATGAATTTGAAAACACATCTGTATTAAGTGAGGGCTATATGAAAAGACTTAAATATGCCCACAGTGTTTATGCAGTACCCTGCTATATTTTTGCAGTTAAAAAAAGCCTTGTAGATATTCTTGGAGGATTTGATATTTCTCTGTCTTACAGCAAGAGAGTTATTAATATGTGTGAAAAAATGAGAGCTATAGGCTATGAGGTGATTTTTAATCCTTATGCTGTTTCTTTTGGAAAAGTTGATAAATTATAAAATAAAGGGCGGTTTGGGATTGAACAAAATAAACGTATATAAGGAGAATTACAATGGCAATAGATAAGGTTAAAGAGTATTTTAAACAATATAATATGGAAGATAAAATTCAGGAATTTGAGGTATCAAGTGCTACTGTTGAGTTGGCTGCAAAGGCTTTGAACTGCGAACCTTGCAGAATAGCAAAAACACTTTCATTTATGGTTAAAGACACACCTGTTTTAATTGTAACGGCAGGAGATGTAAAAATTGATAATCATAAATTTAAGGCACAATTTAAAGCAAAAGCTAAAATGTTTCGTTATGATGAAGTAGAAGAAATGATAGGGCATTCAATAGGCGGTGTGTGTCCTTTTGCAGTAAAAGAAAATGTTAAGGTATATCTGGATAACTCATTGAAAAGATTTAACACTGTATTTCCTGCGTGCGGCAGCAGTAATAGTGCAATTGAACTGACCGTTGATGAATTAGAAAAATATTCAAATTCAATATCATGGATAGACGTATGCAAATCATATTAATACTAAAAATTTAATTATAAAAGGCTCAAACCTTTGAACTGCCCCCAATTGTTAGATTTTCAGGTCTGACTTTTGGGGGTCGGTTCACTTTTGGAATGAGCCTTTTATAGTTTATTCAGTATAATAAAAATTTGAAGCAGGTATTTTTCCGCCTATGGCACTTACATCAACAGAATTTATAAAATTAAAGTATTCAGATGCAAGCTCTGTCATATCATTATTTTTCTTTGCTGTTATACCACAGCCGGGTATACCGGATTTTGCAGAAGCTGCTGAATCTGTAAGACCAAATTTTGCAGCAAGCTGAGCAGTATCGTCAATGTTTTTCTTTGAAAGAATAACAGAAGCATCATAGTCCTTTAAGAAATAGACAAATGCTTTTTCATTTGATTTAATAAAATCATTTGATACTACAAGACAACCTGTCACAATATCAACATTACCTTTTTCAAACCACAAATCATATAAATCAATGCCCATTGTTACATTAGGGTTTTTAACTGAAGCAGTGCTGA
The DNA here is from genome assembly GCA_964654945.1 of uncultured Lachnospiraceae bacterium. Taxonomy (GTDB): domain Bacteria; phylum Bacillota; class Clostridia; order Lachnospirales; family CAG-274; genus HGM11788. Next base: position 11,256 of record CAZZLN010000034.1, on the reverse strand, counting down.
TATATGGCTCCTGAGTAAGTGCGAGATTAATTGAGCCGTCAGCAAGACCTGATGTAATATCATTAATATCAGCAACTGTAGTAATGTTGCAATTTGAAATATCATAGTCTTTAATTAATTTATTGAGTACAATTTTACCTATACTGTCATTTTCTGCAACGGTAATTGTTTTATTTTCAAGAGATGCAATATCAGATGTAATACTGCTGCCGTTTTGAGCTATGCAGTAATTAAATAAAGAATTTATCATTGCAACCTTATATTCCTTGCTGCTTGTGTTATATAATTTTGCAGCTTCATTAAATGGCATAGCTGCTGCCACAATTTCGCCCTTTTCAAATGCTGTTTCAATATCTTTAACAGATGTATATAAATTGCTGCTGTAGTTTTCGTAGGATACTCCCTTTTCGCTGTTGTCAAGCAGATGTGCAGCACTTAAAGCAGAAGCACCGTTATATAAACCTATATTAATATTAATCTTTTCTTCTTCTGTAGGCGGTTCGTCAAGATTTTCTCCGTTTATAATGGTAATATCTCCGTTGGAAACGGCTTCTCCCTGGGGAACTACTTTTACATCTCCGTTGTCATTTGAAGTACAGCCTGATGCAAATATAAGAGCTGCTGCAATGGAAAATGCTATTACTTTTTTGTAAAACATACAAATCCTCCCAAATCATGTGCTTATATTTATAGGAAGCCTTTTACATAAAAATCAGGCTTTCCCAAATTATTTCAAATCATTATATAAGTATATTTTAATATCTATGAGGGAGTTTGTCAAATGAATTTATATATTTTTATCAAATATTCTTTCAATTTTGTCAATTTCATCACTAATTGCGAGTATTATGCAGTCATCTTTTGTTTTTAAAAGTGCTTTTTCGATTTTTTTGCTTTCTGTTTCGTTGTTTTTCCATGCGGCGGTGACAGCAGTTAATTCTGCGGACAGGGCTTTTTCTATGTTTTCAACTTCCTTTTGCTCTTTTGCCCTTGCAATTATTATTTTATCCGAATTTCCTTCGGCTGTTGAGAAGTATGCCATACCATCTGTTATAGAGGTTGTGGATATACCGTATTTTTCTGCATTTTTTTGTTTGCTTAAATCCTCCTCAACACCTTCAGCCATACTGATTTCCGATTTAATATTATTCATAACCTGTGATATAGGAGTTTCCTTTGCTGTTGGTTTGCTGCACCCTGTAAGCAATATTAGTGTAAGAATGTAAAATATTTTTTTCATTGATTTCACCTCAGATTTATTTTGCATTAGAATAATTAAAATATACGATTAAACCTTAATGAAATTATAATTTCCTCGTAATTTTTTATTTTGTTTTATGTGTTATACTTATATTGCAGTAAAAAAAAGAGAGGTGTACACAATGATTACTAAATATTCTTATGATAATATTGATGCTATGTTTCAGTCTATACAGTCAAATTCAGAGCTTATAAACAGTATGGTGAAAAAGACCAAAGACAATGATAAAATTATTGCAAAAAAAATGAGTTCTTATGCAATGACTAAGGGAATTTTTTCCAATGACCAGATGATTTTATATAAAAACTATGTTGAAAACAAAGAGGATATTGAATTAGCTCTTGAAAATTACGCAAAAGAAGTTGAAGAAATAGGAGGCATAAGGCAGATTAGAGTTGAAATATGCAAAGATGAGAACTCCTGCAGAAATATACATAATATTTTTAATAAAATTAATTCAATTCAGATTAAGATTATGGAAATGCTTTGTGCAATTATTGGCAGAGCCAATGTGCTGCTTTCAGCTATTTAGTGCTTTTTAAATGTGATAAGGGATAAGCATATAATCATATACTTTAATGGGTGAAATATATGCGAGAAATTAAATATTCCGGAAATAAGGCTTTGACAATACTTTATATATGTGTAATACTTGTTGGTACCGCAAGGGTATATATTAACGAAACTGCTCAGACAGCTTCTATGCCTGTAAATCATAAAAATATTGTTCTTGACCCGGGGCATGGCGGATGGGACCCGGGAAAGGTCGCAGGTGACGGCACAGAAGAAAAGGGAATAAATCTTAAAATAGCTGCTATGCTGCAAGGTTTTTTAGAGCAGGGAGGAGCTATGGTGACAAACACAAGAATAAGTGATGAAGCTGTGGATAACGGCAAAAACAATGACCTTAAAAAGAGAGTTGAGCTTGCAAAAAGCGATAATGCTGATATGTTTATAAGTATTCATCAAAATTCATTTCCTAAAAGCAGTGTTAAGGGAGCACAGGTTTTTTATAATAAAAAATCAGAAGAAAGCAAAAGACTTGCATCTTTAATTCAGACAAGGCTTAAAGAAGTTGCTGACTGTAATAATGAACGTGTGGCAAAGGCTAATGAAAATTATTATGTACTTAAAAATATTAATATTCCGGGGGTTATTGTAGAATGTGGTTTTCTCAGCAACGGCGTTGAAAAGGAAAAGCTTGAGTCTAAGGAATATCAGGAAAAAATTGCATGGGCAATATATATGGGTATTTTGGATTATTATGGTGAGGCTGTGGCATAAGCTGCAATAAATAAACAAATAATTTAATGTTATACACAAAGTATTAATTGATTTATTTTATCATTATGATCGCAAATTTAAAAATTTGACAAAAAATTAAGCTCTAATGCGGCTTTTAAGCATTTTTTGCTTTGAAATTGTCAAATTCCCAACTTGGAAGAAATCTGTCTGAATGCCGGCAGATTTTTTTCTTTTTAATATTCAATAATACTGCCAAAATATTTCAAATAATAATTGATTATTCCATAAAAATCTGTTATGATATATGTGTTAATATTTTAAAAATACTTAATTTATAAAGTGAGGTTTTATAACAATGGAAAAGCTTGATTTACTTTATGTAGGAAAAGCAAAAAAGGTTTATTCAACAAATGACCCTGCTCTTTGTATATTTGAATACAAAGATGATGCTACTGCATTTAACGGCCTGAAAAAAGGGTCTTTTGAGGGCAAGGGGATAATTAATAATCAGATGGCTAATTTTATATTCAGACTTCTTGAAAAAAAAGGTATTAAAACCCATCTTGTGGAAGAAATTTCACCCAGAGAAACCCTTGTTAAAAAGGTAGATATTATTCCTCTCGAGGTTATTGTCAGAAATGTTGCGGCAGGTTCTTTTTCTAAGAGATATGGTGTAGAGGAGGGCACTCCTTTTAAGGCTCCAACTCTTGAATTCAGCTATAAAAACGATGAGCTTGGAGATCCTTTGATTAATGATTATCAGGCTATTGCTCTTGGTGTTGCAACAAGAGAAGATATAGAAATTATTTCTGATATAGCATTTAAAGTAAATGAAGCCTTAAAAGAAATATTTTTAAACATTGGTATAAAGCTGATAGATTTTAAAATAGAGCTTGGAAAGACTATTGACGGAGAAATTGTACTTGCTGATGAAATCAGTCCTGATACTTGCAGATTGTGGGATGCCAAAACAAACAAAAAGCTTGATAAAGACAGATTCAGACGTGACCTTGGTGAATTTAGTGAGGTTTATCACGAGGTATGGGCAAGACTTAATGATTACTATAAGTAATTAGAGGAGAATGAATATGACTAAATTACATGAAGAATGCGGTGTATTTGGTATTTACGATCCAAAGGGAAATCCTGCAAATACTACTTATTACGGACTTGTGTCATTACAGCACAGAGGTCAGGAAGGCTGCGGCATTGCAGTAAATCGTGACAGAAATATTTATCATTACAAAGATATAGGACTTGTAAATGAAGTATTTAACAGTGAAATTCTTGAAAAACTTAAAGGCAGAATGGCTATAGGTCATGTAAGATATTCTACTGCCGGAGGTAATTTAAGAGAAAATGTTCAGCCTCTTGTTTTAAGATATATTAAAGGTCAGCTTGCCATAAGCCATAACGGTAATATTACCAATACTGCTGAAATTCGCAGAGAGCTTGAACGCAATGGTGCTATTTTCCAGACTACAGCTGACACAGAAATTATAGCTTATTTAATTGCAAAAGAAAGAATTACTTCAGGCTCTATCGAAAAGGCTGTTAAAAATTCAATGCTTAAATTAAAGGGTGCTTTCTCGCTTCTTGTAATGAGCCCTAATAAGCTTATTGCAGCACGTGACCCTTGGGGATTCAGACCTTTACAGATGGCAAAAAGAGATGATGCAATTATATTTGCCAGTGAAAGCTGTGCATTTGATTCTATAGATGCAGAATTTGTAAGAGATATTGAACCCGGTGAAATCATTACAATTGAAGACGGCAATATTAAAAGTGACAGAGAGCTTTGCGGCACTCAAAAATCAAGTCTTTGTATATTTGAGCATATTTATTTTTCAAGACCTGACAGCACAATTGATAATGAAGTTGTGCACGAGTGCAGAAAGAGAGCAGGTGCTTTTCTTGCCAAACAGTCACCTGTAGATGCCGACATCGTTATTGGTGTGCCCGATTCAGGACTTTCTGCCGCACAGGGATATTCAGAAATCAGCGGTATTCCAATTGACACAGGCTTTATTAAAAATAAATATATTGCAAGAACATTTATTAAGCCGACTCAGGATGAGAGAGAGCTTGCAGTTAAAATGAAGCTTAATGTGCTTAAATCAGCCGTAAAGGGAAAAAGGGTCATTATGGTTGATGACAGTATCGTAAGAGGTACAACATCAGGTCAGATTGTTAAGCTTTTAAGAGATGCGGGAGCTAAAGAGGTTCACGTAAGAATATCCGCACCTCCATTTACTTGGCCTTGCTTCTTTGGTACAGATATTCCCACAAGGGATCAGCTTATTGCCAATAAATATAGTATAGAAGAAACTGCAAAAATAATTGATGCTGACAGCCTTGATTATCTCAGCGTTGAAAATCTGCACAAAATTGCACCTGAAAGCAATTGTGGTTTCTGTGATGCCTGTTTTACAGGTAAATATAATGTAGATGTAAGTCATTTATTATAATATGAGGAGTATAATTATATGAGTAAAGGTATTTACGAAAGTCCCCTTAATTCAAGATATGCAAGTGCAGAAATGAAAGCTGTGTTTTCTCCCGATATGAAGTTTAAGACTTGGAGAAAATTATGGATTACACTTGCTGAATGTGAAAAGGAGCTTGGACTTGATATTACAGATGAGCAGATTGAAGAATTAAAGGCTCATAAAGATGATATTAACTATGATGTGGCAGCAGAAAGGGAAAAACTTGTTCGTCATGACGTTATGGCTCATGTTTATGCCTACGGCACACAGTGTCCAAAGGCTAAAGGCATTATTCATTTAGGAGCTACAAGCTGTTATGTTGGTGATAATACAGATGTTATTATTATGACTGAAGCTATGAAAATAATCAGAGCTAAGGTCATTTCAGTTATTAAAAAGTTGTCTGATTTTGCTATGAAATATAAAGATATGCCAACTTTGGGCTTTACTCATTTTCAGGCAGCACAGACAACTACGGTTGGCAAAAGAGCCTGCCTTTGGATTCAGGATTTAATGATGGATTTAGAGCAGATAGATTTTGTTCTTTCTAATGTTAAATTACTTGGTTCAAAGGGCACAACAGGCACTCAGGCTTCATTTATGGAGCTTTTTGAAGGGGATACTGAAAAAGTTAAGGCTCTCGATAATATGATTGCGGAAAAACTTGGATACAGTGGTGTATTTGCAGTAAGCGGTCAGACTTACACAAGAAAGCTTGATTCAATATTTATAAATGTATTAAGCGGTATTGCTCAAAGCTGCACTAAGTTTTCTAATGATATGAGGCTTCTTCAGCATTTGAAAGAAATGGAAGAACCCTTTGAAAAAAATCAGATTGGTTCATCAGCTATGGCATATAAGAGAAACCCAATGAGAAGCGAAAGAATGGCATCTCTTGCCAGATATATTATGGTTGATGCTCTCAATCCTGCAATTACTGCTGCTACACAGTGGTTTGAAAGAACTCTTGATGACAGTGCAAATAAGAGAATTGCTATCCCTGAGGCATTTCTTGCTTGTGATGCTATATTAAATATTTATATTAATGTTTCAGGCGGTCTTGTGGTTTATCCAAAGGTAATAGAAAGACGCCTTATGGAAGAACTTCCTTTTATGGCTACAGAAAATATTATGATGGATGCAGTTAAGCGAGGCGGTGACAGACAGGAGCTTCACGAAAGAATAAGAGAGCTTTCTATGGAGGCAGGTGCTGTTGTTAAGCAGGAGGGCGGAAAGAACGACCTTATTGAAAGAATTGCAAAGGAGCCTATGTTTGGTATGAGCCTTGAGGACTTGCAGAAAATTCTTGAGCCAAAGAACTTTGTGGGCAGAGCTCCTCAGCAGGTTGAAGAATATATTACAGGGCAGGTTAAGCCTGTACTTGAAAAAAATCAGGATATTTTAATTGCAGATGCACAGTTAAATGTCTAAGGAGGTTTTTAAATGATAAGAGCAATTGTAGGAGCAAATTGGGGAGATGAAGGTAAAGGTAAAATTACCGATATGTGTGCCGATCAGTCTGATATTGTAGTTAGATTTCAGGGTGGTGCAAATGCAGGTCACACTATAATTAATGATAAAGGCAGATTTGCACTTCATCAGCTTCCAAGCGGTGTATTCCATGAACATATAACAAATGTAATTGCAAATGGTGTTGCACTTAATGTTGCTTCATTAAAAGAAGAAATGCAGACTCTTATAGATGCAGGCATTAAATTTAATCTGCTTATTAGCGAAAGAGCACAGGTGCTTATGCCTCATCATGTTATGATGGATATTTATGAAGAAGAAAGACTTGGAGCTAAGCAGTTTGGCTCAACAAAAAGCGGAATTGCTCCCTTCTTTGCCGATAAATATTCAAAAGTCGGTATTCAGGTTTGGGAGCTTTATGACAAGGATTTTCTTCTTGAAAAGCTTGAAACAATGTATGAAAAAGTAAATATTCAGTTTAAGCATCTTTATGGCAAGGAAGCTGTCGATTACAAGGATGTATTTAATACTTTATGTGAATATGCTGAATTTATTAAGCCTTATGTTGCCGACACTTCAAAGTTTTTAAGAAATGCTGTTAAAGCAGGAAAGAACATACTTCTGGAGGGTCAGCTTGGCTCATTAAAGGATACTGACCATGGAATATATCCTTATGTTACAAGCTCATCTACCCTTGCAGGCTATGCAGCAGTAGGTGCAGGTATTCCGCCTTATGCAATTAACAATATTACTGTTATTACAAAGGCGTATTCTTCAGCGGTTGGAGCAGGTCCTTTTGTTTCCGAGCTGTTTGGTGATGAAGCTGATGAGCTTAGAAAACGAGGCGGTGACAAGGGCGAATTTGGCGCTACTACAGGCAGACCAAGACGTGTTGGATATTTTGATGCAGTCGCTACCAGATATGGCTGTGAAATTCAGGGTGCAACAGAGGTTTGTATGACCTGTCTTGATGTTTTAAGCTATATGGATACTCTTTATATTTGCACTGGTTATGAATATGAGGGCAAGATTTATACTGATTTTTTAACTACCGAAAAGCTTTATAAGGCTAAGCCTGTTTATTCAACATTAAAAGGCTGGAAGTCCGATATAAGAGGTATTAAAAATTATGATGAATTACCTCAGGAGGCTAAGGCTTATGTTGAATTTATTGAAAAAGAAATTGGCGTTAAAATTTCTATGGTAAGCAACGGACCTAAGAGAGAAGAAATATTATATCGTTAAAATATAACAAAATTTGATTATATTTGTGATTATTTTGTGTAATTTTTATAAAATGTAAAAAATTGAAAATTTAGCTTGACATTTTAAAAATATAGATATATAATTATGCACATAGAACAAAGACGTTCAGGTGTAAAATTATACACTTGGCGTCTTTTTTGCTTTTATAAAAAATATATAATTTCGGAAGGAGATTTCAGAAATGGCAAATTATACTAAGCAACAGATTTTAGAAATTTGTAAGGAACAGGACGTAGAATTTATTCGTCTTCAGTTTATTGACGTATTAGGTATTCCTAAAAATGTAGCTATTACAATTTCTCAGTTACCTAAGGTGCTTGAAGACGGAATGATGTTTGACGGTTCTTCTATTGAAGGCTTTGCAAGAATTGAAGAATCAGATATGTATTTAAGACCTGATCTTGATACATTCGTTATTTATCCTTGGAGACCGCAGAAGGGCAAGGTTGCAAAATTTATTTGTGATGTATATACTCCTGATGGCGAGCCTTTTGAAGGTGACCCTCGTTCCATATTAAAAAGAACTATGGCAGAAGCTGAAGCAATGGGTTATACATTTAATGTTGGTAATGAATGTGAGTTCTTTTTATTCAAGACTGATGAAGATGGCAGACCTTTATTGGATACTAATGATTCAGCAGGCTATTTTGACTTAGACCCTGTTGATTTAGGTACTGATGCAAGAAGAGATATTTGTTTAACTCTTGAAAAAATGGGATTTGAAATTGAAGCTTCTCATCATGAAGTTGCTGAAGGTCAGCACGAAATTGACTTTAAGTATGCTGATGCTTTAAAGACTGCCGACAATGTAGTTAACTTTAGACTTGCAGTTAAGACTATTGCTAAGAAATATGGCTTGCACGCTACATTTATTCCAAAGCCGATTTTTGGTATTAACGGTTCAGGTATGCACACTAATATGTCTTTATTTAAAGATGGCAAAAACGCTTTCTTTGATCCATCTGATGACTTACAGCTTTCCGGTACAGCTTATAGCTTTATTGCAGGTGTGTTAAAGCACGTTGCCGGTATTACTGCTATTACTAACCCCCTTGTAAATTCTTACAAGAGATTAGTACCGGGTTATGAAGCTCCTTGTTATATAGCTTGGTCAGCATCTAACAGAACTGATATTATCAGAATTCCTGCTTCAAGAGGTGCCGGTACAAGAGTAGAATTAAGAAGTCCCGATCCATCAACTAACCCATACCTTTGTTTAGCTGTTTGTCTTGCAGCAGGTCTTGATGGCATTAAGAACAATTTACCTGTACCTGACAGTGTAGATATTAACTTATTTAAGTCAACTCAGGAAGAAAGAGATGCACTTGGTGTTAAGAGCTTACCTGGCAGCTTAAATCAGGCTATTAAGGCTATGGAAGCTGACGGACTTGTTAAAAAAGTTCTTGGTGCTCACGCATATAACGCATTTGTAACTTCAAAGAGAAAAGAATGGGATGCATTCAGAATGTTTGTCAGCAAGTGGGAAATCGATACATATATGGGTGTATATTAATCCGTATTGAAAAGGATTCAATGATGAATTTAAGTCCTGCCAAATATGGCAGGGCTTTTTTTATTAAAAATATGTGCTAAAAATTGATTATTTGTATATTTATATTATAGTCAAACTTTAAGTAGGTGAGAATATGAGAGATAATATTTTTCTGGCATTTTCAGGTAAAAAGCTTGCAGCAAGTATAGCAAAAATGCTTATATATGAAGGCTATAAGATAACTTCGGCTGCTAAGAATATTTCTGACATAAACAGCTTTTTTCACTACTACAGAGATGGAATTATTATTATGGGCTGTACATTTGACGGTGTACATATTAATAATATAATTCACGATATACCGGATGGCTTTACTGTTATATTAATAGGCAGCAAGGAACAGCTTGTCACCTGTGACGGAGATAATGTTTTTAAACTTGCAGTGCCACTGCACAAAATTGATTTAATATGTGCAGTTGAGATGTTTTCAACTATCGACTCTGCATATAATCCCGGGAGCAGTAAAAGCAGTGAAGATGAAAAACTGATTTTAAGAGCAAAGCACACTCTTATTGATACATATTCCATGACAGAAGAACAGGCTCATAGATATATGCAGAAAAAAAGTATGGATACCGGCAGAAAGTTGGTTGATATAGCAAGGATTATATTAGAAATTTAGTTAGTTGCAATTTTTATTGCAACTTTTTTTGTGAATATTAACTTTTATGTTGAAGAATGTTGTTTTTTCTGATATAATTAATAAATATAGAGAATAAAAGCTTCCTTTTGAAATTAACAAAGCGTCAGCAGATATAGCTATATTCTCGGTGAAAATCAATAAAAAGGATACTTTTCATTAATAACATATAATAAGCAAAAGAGGGTAAATTATGATATTTTATTTTACAGGCACAGGAAATTCCAAATATATTGCAGACAAAATTTCTGTCTGTTTTGATGAAGAACTTATTGATATTGCAAAGGCAGTCAATAATTCCGACTTTACATATGAATGCAGTAATGAAAAATATATTGGCTTTGTTTTTCCTACATATGCTTGGTCTATTCCTTATGTTGTTAAAGAATTTGTAACTAAGATGGAGCTTGATAATATTCCTGATAACGCATATGTATTTGCAATTAATAATTGCGGTGCTTCTGAGGGAAGAAGCCTTTATGATTTATCAAAAATTCTTAAAGATAAAAATATAAGTCTTAATTATACAAGAAGTATAGTGCTTCCTGATAATTATATTGTGCTTTTAAATGTTCCCGATAAAGAAGAACAGAACAAAATGTTTAAAAAGGCAAACATTAAAATGGCTAATATTATAAATAATATTACAAGATTTAAAAATAGTGTTATTCTTCATAAAGGACCTTTATTCTTTTTATATAAGCTTGCAAATATTTTATTTACAAAATTTATGAATAAAACATCAAAATTTAAAGTAAATGATGACTGTGTGGGCTGCGGACTTTGTGCTGATATTTGTAATACAAATGCCATAAAAATTGAAGACGGCAAGCCTGTATGGGTAAATAACAGCTGTGTTAAGTGTCTTGCGTGTATTAACAGATGCCCTGTTGAAGCAATAAATTATGGCTCAAAAACAGAGGGAAAGGAAAGATATGTTAATCCTTTTGCTCTATTTGACAAAACTGTTGAAGCTGCACCTATTGCTGAAGAAGCTGCTGATGAAGAAGCTGATGATGAGTTAGTTGAAGAAAAAAGCATTTCTGAAACAGAATATTCTGATGATATTGAAGAAAATATCGAAAATGAAGAAAGTAATTCTACAGCTAATTCATAGATTATTTTATCTATGTTACAAAAAGCAAAAATCTGACAAATTGTAAAAAATATGTTAAAATATAGCTGAGATGATTTTTGTGAAAAACATAAAAGAAATATTTTAAATGATAATTGTTATAATGAATTTGTTATTTAACAAGTTAATTTACGCACGATGTATACAAGGCTTGTATATAAAGTGCGTAATTCAATAATGCCTTGGCATTATTGTGCG
>CAZZLN010000033.1:6695-20303 GCA_964654945.1 uncultured Lachnospiraceae bacterium | reverse complement strand
ATTAATATCATACTTTCACAAAATACTCTTTTCCTAAACCGCATACAGGACAAACCCAATCCTCCGGAATATTTTCAAAGGGAGTTCCCGCAGCAATTCCGCCGTCAGGGTCGCCAACCTCAGGGTCGTATATATACCCGCATGGCTCACATAAATATTTATCCATAATATCACCTCCTGAATATTATATATATCCTTAAAATTCAAAGATATTCATACTGCTCTAAAGCTGCATACCATAACAAATTAACGTGCAATACACAAAACAGCAGCATAGGTCTTATTCTCTATACCCCTTGGAATTTTGTTTTTAACAACAACACCAATTTACAAAGCTGCAAAGTAATTATCAAGTCCGTCTGCTATACCCTTAACAATCTTGAGCTGATAGCTTTCATCATTTAAGAGTCTGTCCTCATCGGGATTTGACATAAAACCGGTTTCTATAATTGTGACAGGAACCTGACACCAATTGATGCCGCTCATAGTGTCGGTTTCTATAACGCCTCTGTTTTGTGAGCCTGTGTTTTTACATATTTCAGTAAGAATACAATCTGAAAGCTTTCTGCTGCCTTCATAAAATTTTCCGCAGTAAGGATTGTCTGCTGTCTGACACATAGTCAAAGTGCCTTTAACACTTTGATTATCGTCGCCGTTACAGTGTATTCTCAAAAAAGCATCTGCACTTAAATTATTTGCAACTTCAGCTCTTTCGGCATTACTTATATCCACATCATTTGTATCTCTGACCATAGTAACAGAATAACCTCTGTTTTTAAGCTCTGTATTTAATTTTTGAGCTATCTGCAAATTAACTGCATATTCGGGAACTCCGGTAGAAACTCCCGATGTGCCTGAAGAAACCTTTGCCTTTGTCTGTGAAGCACCCGGTCCTATAGGCTCTTGAGATGAATTGCCTTTGCTCTGGTGACCTGCATCTATAACAATAATTTTATTATTCTGAATATTCTCGGTTGATACAACAGCAGTTGTTTTTTCAGTTCCCGATGCTACAGACGGGTCAAATATTATTTCTTCTGTAGCAGTTTCGGTTTTAAGCTCTGTTGTCTGTTCAATAGTGTCATCAGATATAACAATTCTTTTTCCTGATACTATAAAAGCTGCAAGTGCCAAAATTATTATTATCAGAAATATTATTATAATAATATATTTTTTCATAAATTACTCCATACTCTTTATAAGCTGAACATTATATTTTTCAGTTGAATTAAGCCAGCTTTCATTAAAACTTGGATTTGGTGAATACCAGGATTTTGCACCAAAATAATTTCTGTAATACTCTTTTTGGAAAACATATCCGTTTCTTGCATAAATTTCATTTCTTATAAGAGCAAGCGTTGATGAGCTGTAGCCTGCAAGCTCGCTTTTTGTAAGCTTTCTGTAGCTGCTGTCAGGTATAATCTGACTGCTGTCGCCTGAATAGGTCGGAGTGTTGTTAGCAGGCTGCTGAATTATAACCGGCTGTGCCGGTGCCTGTGTAGTAGGCTGTGTAGTAGTTTCATAATGCTCATTTATGTATTTTTTAATATAATCGGCATTTTCTTTTTCAAGGTCTGAAAGTTCACTGTCACTATAGCTTGGATTAGGAACATACCATGATTTTGAGTTAAAATATTTAGTCCAGTTTGCATCCTCAAAGGCTTTTCCATGACGAGCAAATACTTCTGCATAAGCATATCTTAATTCTGTTTCATTAAGCTTTGACAATTCAATTTCATTAATGACCTGTGTATCAGACGGGAGAATGTAATCGCCGTCTTCTGCTTCTGTTTCTCCATTTGTTTTATCTTCTGATTCTGTGATTTTTTTATCTTCATATATATCTTTAATATAATCTAAGCCGCTGCACCCTGTAAGCATTGATGCGGCAAGAATATATGCCAATATTAACATTTTCCCTTTTTTCATTTATATTTCAACTCCTTTAAAATATTATATCACAATAAATTCTTATTGTAAACATAATCATATATAATTTGACAGGTTTTTTCAATATCTTCATCACTGTGAGCATATGATATAAACATAGCTTCAAATTGTGACGGAGCAATATAAATTCCATTATCAAGAAGATAAGAAAAAAACCTTGAATATGCTTTTGTATCGGATTTAACTGCATTGTCATAGTCATTTACAATATCGGAATTAAAATAGCCGCATAAAAGAGAGCCAACCTGATTTACACTTAAACCTATTTTTGATAATGCCATAGCAATTTTTGATGTTTTAAGCTCTATTTCATCATATATATTTTCATTTTCAATAAGATATTTTAATGTTGCAATTCCGGCAGTTGTTGCAATAGGATTGCCGGAGAGAGTGCCTGCCTGATAAACCTTTCCCACAGGTGATACATAATCCATAATGTCTTTTTTCCCTCCGTAAACCGCCATAGGCATACCGCCGCCTACTATTTTTCCAAGGCAGGTCATATCGGGAATAATATTATAAAGCTTTTGTGCCCCTCCAAGGGACAGTCTGAAGCCTGTTATTACCTCATCAAAAATAAGCACTGAGCCATAGTCATTTGTTATTTTTCTTAAAAATTCCAGAAATCCTTCTTTTGGAGGCACAACACCCATATTAGCTGCAACAGGCTCAACTATTACACAGGCAATTTTATTACCGTATTTTTCAAAAAGCTCTTTTACTGAATTTTCATCATTATAAATTGCCACAAGGGTGTTTTCAGTATATGACTTAGGCACACCTGCACTGTCAGGCACTGACGATGTAAGTGCAGCCGAACCGGCTTTTACAAGAAGTCCGTCTGAATGACCATGATAGCAGCCTTTGAATTTTAAAATCATATCTCTGCCTGTATAGCCTCTTGCGGTTCTGATTGCTGACATAGTGGCTTCTGTGCCTGAATTAACCATTCTCATAACTTCAATTGAGGGCATAACTGATTTTATAATTTCTGCAAGCTCTACTTCTTTTTTGGTTGGAGCTCCAAATGTAAGTCCCTTTTCACAGGCTTTTTTTACTGCATCAATAACAGCATTATGAGCATGACCCAGTATACCGGGACCCCATGAGCATACATAATCTATATATTCATTTCCATCTACATCATAAATTTTATCACCTTTTCCATGATCTATAAAAACAGGTGTTCTGTTTACTGAAAGAAATGCTCTGACAGGACTGTTTACTCCGCCCGGCATAAGCTTAACAGCTTTATTATACAGATTTTCTGAATTTGTAAATTTCATATTAATTCCCCTTCAGCCAATTGGCAACATCAAGAGCGTGATATGTAATTATAATTTTTGCTCCTGCTCTTTTAATTGCCGTCATATTTTCCATAACAATTCTTTTTTCATCTATCCAGCCAAGCTTTGCAGCGGCTTTTACCATTGAATACTCTCCGCTTACATTATATGCCGCAAGAGGATAGTCAAACCTTTCCCTTGCCATTTTAACAACATCAAGATATGCAAGAGCAGGCTTTACCATTATAAAATCCGCACCCTCATCAATATCTGCCTGTATTTTCCTCATAGCTTCAGCAGAATTTGCAATATCCTGCTGATAAGTCTTTCTGTCACCAAATTCAGGTGCTGAATTTGCCGCATCTCTGAAAGGTCCGTAATAAGCCGAAGCATATTTTACGCTATATGCCATAATAGGAGTATTTTTAAAATCATTTTCATCTAAAATGTTTCTTATTGCTTCAATATGACCATCCATCATATCTGACGGTGCAACAATATCTGCTCCGGCTTTTGCAAGGGATAAAGCAGTTTTTGCAATAAGTAAAAGGCTTTCATCGTTTAAAATTTCCTCTCCGCAAATTACACCGCAATGACCATGAGAAGTATATTCACATAAGCATACATCAGCTATAATTATTAAATCGGAATATGCTGATTTAATATGTCTGATAGCTCTTTGGGTTACACCATTGTCATTATAAGCTTCACTTGCTTTTTCATCCTTATGAGCCGGTATGCCGAATATAAGAATTGCTTTTACTCCGCTTTTATTAACTCTTTCAATTTCTTCATCAATTCTGTCAATTGAATACTGATAAATACCCGGCATTGAATTTACAGGATTTTTAATATTGTAACCATCTGTAACAAAAACAGGATATACAAGGTCATTTATATTTACATCTGTTTCTCTTACTAAAGCTCTCATATTCGGAGTAGCTCTTAATCTTCTGAATCGTTTCATTTTTCAATCTCCTCTAATTTTCTGACTATACCGTCTATATTGTATTCATCTGCAACATAAGAATTATAGCCGAATTCTGAAAGCCTTTTTGCGGTTATTTCTCCTATGGCAATAATTTTTGAATTAATTTTATAAGCTGAACAGTAATAATCAACTGCTGATGAGCTGCCGAATATTATATAATCAGTATCAGCAGCCTCAAAATCTTTATATATAATATCATATATTTTAATATCTGCATAATTATCAATATATCTGTAAAGCTCATCAGAGCCTTTTTCCGCTCTTAATATAAGCTTTTTTCCATTATATTCCGAAAGCTTTTTTGACAGCTCTGATGCAGTATATTTTTCAGGCATAATATCTGCATATATTCCGTATTCACAAAGAGCATCATAAGTACCCTTACCTATAACCGCAAATTTTTTATTATAAAGCTTTCTTATATCAATGGAATTTTCTTTTAAATAATTCATAAATATATTTACGCCGTTTCTGCTTGTAAACACAATAATATCACATTCTAAATCAATATTAAAATCATATTTTTTAACCAAAAGTGTTCCCGCATCAATAACATTATAGTTATAAAGCTTTTGTGAAAGTCTTTTTTTAAAGCTTTCCGTTCCTATTATTGCAACAGATTTTTTATTGTGCTTAAAATCAAGTGCAGCGGTTTTTCCTATTAATATAATTGAGGGAGGAATAATTGAATTTTCTTTAACACAGCTTTCTGCTTTTTCAAGAGTTGTTTTTAACACTCTTTCATTTTTTGTTCCCCCGTTTTCTATAAATGCTACGGGAGTTTTTATATCCTTTCCGTATTTTATAAGCTCTGCTGAAATTCTTCCTATATTTTTTACACCCATTAAAAACACAAGTGTGCCGTTAAGATTTGCAAGAGCCTTGTAGTTTATATTATCTTTATTGGCAGTATGCCCTGTTACAATATGCAAATCCTGACTTAATGCCCTGTAGGTAACAGGAATGCCGCATAATTCGGGAACTCCGATTGATGATGAAATTCCGGGGACTAATTCAAAAGGCAAATTATTTTCTATACAGACTTCTGCCTCCTCTCCCCCTCTGCCAAATACAAAAGGGTCACCGCCTTTAAGCCTTACAACAATATTGTATTTTTTTCCGTATTCCGCAATAAGCTTATTTATTTCACTTTGCTTTAATGAATGGTTGTCTGTGGATTTTCCTGCATACAGCTTTATACAATCAGTCCTTGCAAAATCAAGAAGCTTATTGTCAATAAGCCTGTCATATATTATTACATCACATATTTTTATAAGCTCCAAACCCTTTACACTTATATAATCCCATCTGCCTATACCTGCACCGACTAAATAAATCATTGCAAACTCTCCCTTATCATATCTGATATTCTCACAGCAAGCTTAACTGCATTTTCTTTTTTATCAATACCGCTAAAATATTTTTTATTTTCTCCAAGATATACAGCCTTTAGTTCAATATTATTTCCTTTAATACAGGCATAAGCACCAAAAGGCATCTGACAGCCAAGCCCAAGCTCAGATAAAAGCTGACGTTCAGCCATAAAGCATAAATAGGTGTCATAATCATTAATTTTTTTTAAAAGCTCTTTAAACCTTGAATTTTTATGACATTCAACAGCAATTATTCCCTGACATGGCGCAGGATAAAAATTATCTGTGTCAAAAACAGTATAATCATATTTTTCAAGATTATCAATTCCAAGTCTTTTTAATCCCGCAAGAGCAACCACAATTGCGTCATACTCGCCGTTTTCCATTTTTAAAAGCCTTGTATCAACATTTCCTCTTATATCCTTTGTTTTATAATCAAGCTGTGCTCCACGTCTTATACTGCCTGTGCCTATTATACTGTTTTCATAAAGCTTTTTATTTTTCATAGTAACAAGAACATCATTAGCCTGTTCTCTTTTGGGAGTAGCTATAATTTCAAGATTGTCTGAAAGCTCCACAGGCAAATCCTTGCCGCTGTGAACTGCTATATCAATTCTGCCATCAATAATAGCCTTTTCAAATTCATCAGTAAAGGCACCTTTTCCGCCAAATTTCATAAGGCTTTTGTCAATATTATTATCTCCTGATGCAGAAAGCTCTACAATTTCACAGTTTATACTGCTGTCAGCACCTTTTATAAGCTCTGCCACAATATTGGTCTGTATTTTAGCAAGACGGCTTTTTCTTGTTCCTATTTTAATTGTATTTACAAAATTCATAATATCATTTTTAACCTTTTTAGATTTTGACGGATTGCTCTCACCTGAATTTACTGCTACAACCATATTTTCTTTTCTAAAAGATGCGCCAAATATAAAATCACATTCTTCAGCTCTGTCAACAGTATTTACATTTATTCCTTTACTGTGACAAATATCGGAAATTTGTTTATTGATAATTCTGTTATTTGTAGCAGCCACAGTTATAAAATAATCATCTTTAATATCAGATAATTCAAATTCTTTTTTTATAACATTGCAGTTTTTAAAATCATATAATATTTCAGCAGCTATAACTGTAACCTCTGCACCAAAATCTACAAGGGTATCAGACTTTCTTTTCGCAACTCTTCCTCCGCCGATAACAAGACATTTTTTATTTTTTAAATCTACAAACATTGGAAAATACGCCATAGCTTACTCCTTTATAATATCAATAAATTTTTCAAATTCGGCACAGGTCATACCATCTCTGACTTTATAAATCAGCTGTTCAAAGCTGCAATTGTTAAACTTTTGCAAATCCTGTGCAATAGTATGAAAAAACATTTCTTTTTTCAAATCATCAATCATATTTTCAATAATATTTTCAGCCTTTTCTTTTTCATTAATTTTAATTTCACTGTTGTTTTTTGAAATAGTTTCAAAATAATCAATATTAAAAAGACTGTTGTCTGAAATATCTTCATCAATATCTCTTGGAACAGCCAAGTCAATAAATATTTTATTTTTAATATTATATTTTTTTATCTGTTCCGATGTAAGTGTATAATGAGGCGATGTTGTAACACTTATTACAGCATCACATTCATTTATATATTTATATCTTTCTGAAAAGGGTATGTATATGACATTTTTAATATGTGTAAAATCTTTTTTATAAAATCTTTCAGTTGCAATTATTTTAATATTATTATATGAAAGAATATTTTTAGCGGTAATGTACCCAATTTTTCCGCTTATGCCAATAATCATAACCTTTTTTATATTATTACTGTTTATAAAGCCTGAAACAAGAGTTCCTATTGAAACTGATGACTTAGACATTAAAGTTTCGGTTTTTATTTTTTTTGCCGATGTTACCGCACCCTTAAAAGCTGTGTTAATTTCATAGGAAAGCTTAACATTTTTATGAGAAAAATAATACGCCTCCTTAACCTGACCGAGAATTTCATCTTCGCCAAGTATTTTTGATTCAAGTCCCACGGCAACTCTGTAAAGATGCTTTATTGCGGCATCTCCCGAATATATATTTATATAGCCTTTAAAGCTGTTGTAATCAATATTTTTAAATTTGCATATTTCCTTTGCAATACTGTTAATGCTATAATCGGTAAAATAAATTTCAACTCTTATACAGGTCGAAAGTATAACCATATTATCTTTAATAAATCTTTGCTTTTCATCTTCAGAAAATGCAATTTTTTCTCTCACTTCAACAGGAGCAAGTTTATAATTTATACCAATACAAAACATTTTAATCTTCCTTAACTAAAATAGTTGTAAAATATGATGAAGACAGCTTTTTTATATCCTCACCTTTTTTATATATAATTTCATTTTCAAGTCCGCAGTTCTGTATGACAGAATAATTTTTTGATTTAATGCTTTCAATAACATAATTAAGCTTTTCACCGCTTTTCATAATAACCTTTGTTCCGTCATAATTAAGAGCTTTATTAATATCCGCAAAGGCTCCCGGAATAATATGAAGCGGTTTTTTCATAACAGTCAGACTTTCTCCAAGAACTGCTGATGCTGCACAAAAGCTTGGAACACCGGCTATAATTTCATATTCAAATCCTTTTGACTTTATAATATCAAGAATATAGCTAAAGGTTGAAAACACAGATATATCACCTATACTAATCATAGCAACATCATTATTTTTAAGCTCATCTATTATAATTTTTGCATTTTTAATATGCTGCAGTTTATTTTCATCTGAATTTTTTGACATTAAAAAATCCATATAAATTATATTTTTATATTTTATATCTATAACATTTTTAATAATATCAAGTGCCATAGTGCCGCTTTTATGTGTTTTTGGAACTGCAATAGTTTTACATTCTTTAAGTACTCTGACAGATTTTAATGTCATTAACTCATAATCCCCGGGACCAACACTTACTCCATAAAATTTCATATTATCTCCTGCTTATTATATCCGTAATATGGTTTAAATAAATATTTCTTATTTCCTTATATTTCCAAGAACTTTAAGACAAAATTCAGCTTTATAATCATTATCATTATACAACAAAGGAGTTGAAATAACAATACTTTTAAATTTTATATTAGAATTTTCTTATTAAAGCGTCAATGATCGGTTACACTTTAACAGATTAACGTGACTTTGAAAAATAGAGGGTGTACAGCCTTTTATTTTTATGTTATAATTATTTTTAATGATTAATTATGGAGGATAAAACAGTGGCTGAAAATAAAAATATTTCAAGGGCTGAACTTAACCGTCAGTATGAATATATAAATAAAGTTAAGGAAATAAATAAAAGGTTTAAGGCAGAAAACGGCAGAGCAAAGTCAATGTATATATCCACCTTTGGGTGCCAGATGAATGCTCACGATTCTGAAAAAATATATGGCATTTTGAAACAAATGGGTTATGAGCAGGCTGATGAAGAAAAAAATGCCGATTTCATAATTTATAATACCTGCTGCGTGCGTGAAAATGCAGAAAATAAGGTATATGGAAATCTTGGATATTTAAAACATCAGAAAAAAATTAATCCTAATATGAGAATAGCTCTCTGCGGCTGTATGATGCAGCAGGATATTGTTATTCAGACAATAAGAGAAAAATATAAGCACGTAGATATAGTCTTTGGCACTTTTAATCTCTACAAGCTTGCAGAGCTTATTTATACAAATCTTGAAACAAATGCACCTGTGTTTGATATATGGAAAGAGCATGGTGAAATTATTGAGGATTTGCCTACTATAAGAAAATATAAATTTAAAGCCAGTGTAAATATTATGTTTGGCTGCAATAACTTCTGCTCTTACTGTATTGTGCCTTATGTAAGAGGACGAGAAAGAAGCAGATGTCCTGAAGATATTATAAGAGAAATAAAGCTTCTTGCATCTGACGGAGTAAAGGAAATTACACTTCTTGGACAGAATGTAAACAGCTATGGCAAAAATCTTGATGAAAAAATTACTTTTGCAGAGCTTTTAAGAAGGGTAAATGATATTGACGGAATTGAAAGAATAAGATTTATGACATCTCACCCAAAGGATTTATCAGATGAGCTTATTTATGCAATGAAGGATTGCAATAAAGTATGCAATCATATCCATCTTCCTTTTCAGGCAGGTAATAATGAAATTTTAAAAAAAATGAACAGACGCTACACTAAAGAGCATTACCTTAATTTAGTTAAAAAGATTAGGGCTGAAATTCCTGATATTGCCATTACAACTGATATTATTGTAGGATTTCCGGGGGAAACGGAAGAATGTGCAGATGATACAATTGATGTAATTAAAAAAGCCGGATTTTCAGGAGCTTTTACTTTTATTTATTCTAAGAGAACAGGCACTCCTGCTGCAATTATGGAAAATCAGGTGTCTGAAAAAGAAGCAAAAAAGAATTTTAATAAGGTGCTTAATGCACTTAATCCTATTATTCTTGAGCTTAATAAAAAAAGAGTTGGAAAAACCTATAAAGTTCTTGCTGAAGATGTTAGTGCAAATGATGAAAACTTTATTACAGGAAGGCTTGAAGATAATTCTCTTGTGCATTTTAAGGGAGATAAAAGTATTATAGGTGAAATAATTGATGTAAATATTACAGATTGCAAAACATTTTATTTAATTGGTGAAAGAGTTTAAATTCTGTAATATAAAACCTCATTGAGCAATTTCTGCCTGATGGATTTTTGCAGATATAAATGTAAATAAAACTTTTTAAGCTTAAAAAATTTAAAAATTACCATATTGAATTAAATTGGAAAATTGCCTGTAGTCCGCTTATAATCAATAATACAGGCAATTTTTATTCTATAAAGTGTTAAAAATGGGATTATACCTCAATTACAGTATATTGTTAAGCATTTTTTATTAAGTACAATTCTAAAAAATAAATCCGATAACTCCGATTACCAATGCTATAATCCAGCTTATAATAATATCAAAAGGATAATGCACTCCAACCATAATTCTTGATATGCCGGTGAAAACCGCAAGTATAATAAGAACAGCGGAAATATAAGGATTAATTGCAAAATATGAAATTGCAATAATCATTGCACAAGCACCATGATTACTCGGACAAGAGCCTGATGCTTCGTGTTTTATAAGAGGAGTGATGTTTTCTTTTACAAAAGGTCTTTTAATATTAAGCTTATATCTTAAAAAGCTGCTGTATAAAAGAGTAATAAAAGGTACAGCAACAAATTTAATAAGAGCATTGAAATTTATTGTATAAACAATAAAAATTCCAATAATATAAATTGCGATAAAAAGCTTCCGGGAATATTCAGCAGTGAATATTCCCAAAGCTTTAGCTGTTTTATTGTTGTTTGTAAAATTAAATATACTGTAGAAAAGCTTTCTGTTTAAATTCATTATCAATCTTCCCAAACACCGTCAAATACAAATGCAGCAGGGCCTGTCATATAAACATGGTTATCTTTTTTGCTCCATTCTATGGTAAGAGTGCCCCCAACAAGCTCAACATCAACGGGAACTCTGGGACATATACCATTAAGATTAGCAGCAACAACTGTTGCACAAGTGCCTGTGCCGCAGGCAAGGGTTTCGCCTGTACCTCTTTCCCATACTCTCATTTTTAAATGAGTTTTATCTGCAATTTCTGTAAATTCAATATTGCATTTTTTCGGGAAATGGCTGTCACATTCAAGAACAGGACCATATTTTTCAAGCTCAAAGCTTTTGACATCTTCATTAATAAAAGTAACTGCATGAGGATTGCCCATTGATACACAGGTGAAATCAAAATCTCTGCCACAGGAATTAAGAGTAAGACCAATAACCGGCTCATTTTCGGCTTCAACAGGAATATCCTTTGGAGCTAAAACAGGCTCACCCATATCAACAGTAAGAAGTGATACTTCACCATTTTCATCAAGCTTAACCTCAATAACCTTTATACCTGCAAGAGTTTCAAGAGTAATAGTGTTTTTCTTTACAATACCTCTGTCATAAACATATCTTCCTACACATCTTGAAGCATTGCCGCACATTTCAGCTTCTGAACCATCAGGATTAAACATTCTCATTTTGCAGTCAGCGACCTCGCTTGGGCATATAAGCACAAGACCGTCTGAACCAATACCAAAATGTCTGTCACTTACAGCACGGGATAACTTTGCAGGGTCATTAACCTTTTCCTCAAAGCAGTTTACATATACATAATCATTACCGCATCCATGCATCTTTGTAAATTTCATATTCATACACCTCTATATTATATTTTATCAGAACACATCACAGAGCTGTTCTCCCGGAATAATATTATTATAAACCATATCATATAAATCATCTCTGTACTGATGGACCTTAGCTCTTAAAGTCTCCTGAACCTCTGCTGACGGAGTAGTAATAGCTAAAGTGTCATTTGTGCTGTCGTCCTGACTTCCGCCAAAGCTTAAAGCATCACCGGTCTGTGAAAGGGCTGTCATTTTATCCATCCAGTAGTTCTGAGTATTGTCAAAGCTAAGACCGTTTATTATATCATATTGAGCCTTGCCGCTGTTCTGGTCATAGCCTTTTGCAGGTGACTGATGAGGATTGTCAAAGTGGTCAAAGGCTATACAGTTTCTTACATATCTGTATGATGTTTCAGGAGTTTCTGCTGAACCAAACTTAAATCCGTTTGGATTTCCTCCCCAAGATGATGAATGAAGTTCTTCATATGTTCTTGTTTTTCCGCCATAAAGAGTCATTGTAACTCTTGGCCATGATGTAACGGCTTTGTTGTTATATTCTGTTTCAAAATCAGGCTGTTCTCTTAAAATCTGCTGAACATAAAGGAGTCCCTTATCAAGAGGATAACCATTGTTATAATCGTATTCGCCTGTAAATACATCAGGATTGCCATTGTTCCAAGCAAGACATTCTATATAATATACATCACCAACATAAGGTGTGCCTCTGTCATAGCTGTCCCAGCCGTCATCACTGTTTTCCCAGGCACGACAGTTGTAGAAATAGTTGTTATTGCCTGCATTTAACTTAACGGAAAATCCGTCTGCATCGTCACCGCATTTGCTTATTACATCACCATTTCTGTAGCTGTCTACACATATGAATGTGTTTTCTGCACCTCCGCTTGTTACGGAAACGCCTGAATTGTTGTTATATCTGAAAATACAATCCTTAATAAGACAATTTCCTGATCCTGAACCGGTAATTCTCATACCGCAGTCAGGAGCATTTTCAATAATTAAATTTTCAAAGTTATAGCCGCTTCCGTTTACCTTAAATCCCGCAGAGCTTGTGCCTGATGAGCTTGCACCATCTCTGAATGTGGCAAAGTCAAGACTTGGAGAAGTGCCGTCAGACTGTGTAACACCAATAAAGTTTAAATTTGCATTTGAATTTGTAAGTGCAATCTGGCTTGTACAGTCAATATCATTTAAAATATAAATATCTGCATCTGTTATTGACGCAGCTGATTTTAATTCGCTGAAATTACTTACATAAACTTCATTGCCTGTAGTTGTAACTTCTGACGGAACTTCAATCATTTCTTTTATTGTAGTTGTTTCAGTTGTTGTTTCAATATATTCAAATGAAAATCTTATGCTGTAAATATTTATATGATTGTCAGCTGTAAGAGAATAAGTTCCGTTAAGAGATGTTGCATAGAGTATTTCAACAGGGTCAACACCCTTTTCATATCCCTTTGATGCAATATAATCGCCATTTGAATTTGAAAGAGTAACTGTTCTTGTGCCTTCAGTAGTGTTGCTTGCGTGCTTTGCTGTAATAAATATGTTAGCACCTTCCGCAACAGTAAATGTAAGCTTGTTCTGACTTGTAAGTCTTATTCTTGTATCATCAGATGCAGAAAAATCACCATCTTCTGTGAAATAGCTGTTGCCGGAAAGCATATCAGGAGTAAGCTCATAAGCAAATGAAATTACACCTTCAACAGTAGTGGTTTCGGTTGTGGTTTC
>CAZZLN010000033.1:0-6595 GCA_964654945.1 uncultured Lachnospiraceae bacterium | reverse complement strand
TTGTGGTTTCCTCTGTTGTTGAAATAGTTTCAACAGGCATTACATAATTGAAATCAAGAATTTTCTGTAAAATTATTGCTGCATCTGCTGAATTAATAACGCCGTTGCAGTCAACATCTGCTGCTGCAATATATTCACCGTTTGTAAGTACATTTTGCAATGTTACGGCAACATCATTTGCCGATAAGCTTCCGTCATTGTCTGCATCTCCCCATATTTGAGCATTTACACCTGAAAATGAAACGGGAATCATAGACAATGCAATTAAAACTGCCAAAAATTTTTTCATTTATATTCTCCTTTCGTATTAAAGTTATTTATTTTAAAATATCCGGCAATATTTTTTGCCGGATATTTTTCATAAGATTTACTGATTAAAATACATCACATAATTTAACACCGGGAACAATGTCGTTAAATACTGTATTTCTAATATCATCTCTGTAAGCATATACAATTGAGCTTAATCTTGTCTGTTCATCAGCAGATGGCTCTGTAATTGTCATTCCGCTTGGAACATTATTTGTGCTTGTGCCATTGAAGGCTAAAGCAGCGCCTGTTTGTGAAAGGCAGGTCATTCTGTTCATCTGATAGTTTCTGGCATTGTCAAAGCTTAAGCCGTTTACAATATCAAACTGTGCCTGAGCATTATTCTGATCATAACCCTTGTCACCATGGTCAAAAGCTATGCAGTTTTCAATATATCTGTATGAAGTATTTGGAGTGTTGCCTGAACCAAACTTAAAGCCGTTTGGATTACCCTCCCATACTGATGAATGAAGCTCTTCACAGCTTCTTGTCATACCGCCGTAAAGAGTTATGGTAGCATTTGGCCAGTCGGTAACGGTCTTGTTGTTGTAAGCTGTTTCAAAATCAGGATTGTCATTTACAATCTGCTGAACAAGAAGCAGGTTTTTATCAATAGGATTGCCCATACTGTAGTCATATTCACCTGTGAATGTTTCAGCATCTCCGTTGTGCCATGCAAGACATTCAACATAAGATATTTCGCCTATAAAAGAACCTGTGCTTTCATCATAGTCATAGCTGTCCCAGCCATCGTCACTGTTATCCCATGAACGACAGTTGTAGAAGTAGTTTTTATCACCTGCGTGTACCTTTACTGAAAAGCCGTCAGCATCAGAGCCGGCCTGAGTTGCAGATTTGATTAAGTCACAGTTTCTGTAGCTGTCTACACCAATAAATGTGTTGTAGCCGCCGCCTTCTGTAACGGATACACCGGAGTTGTTGTTATATCTGAATATACAGTCTTTAATAATACAATAACCTGTGCCGGAACCCTTTATTCTCATACCGCAGTTAGGAGCTTTTTCAACAATAAGGTTTTTAAGATTATAATATGTACCCGATACTCTGACACCTGTTCCGCTTTCGCCTGTTTTGCTTATGGAATCTCTGTATGAAGCAAAGTTAAGACTTGGAGAAGTGCCGTCAGCCTGAGTAACACCGATAATGCTTATGTTTGCATTTTTCTGATTAAGATTTAATGATTCGGTACAATCAATATCGTTCTGAACATAAATATCTGAATTTTTAGTTTTTAAAGCTGTCACAAGCTCATCAAAATTACTTACATAAACTGCGTTTCCTGTAGTTACGATTTCAGTAGGAACCTCATATTCAGTAGTAGTTTCAGTAGTAGTTTCGGTAGTTGTTATATCAATAGTATCAAATGTTACTCTGATTGAATAAACATTAATATCTTTTGATGCCTGCAAAACATAGGTACCCTCTGAAAGATTTGCTGCTAAAAGAATTTCAGGAACAGGAGCTGAAGCATCTTCAACCATTTCAAAGTCATAAGAGCCTGCCACTACGCCTGTGCTGCTTGAAAGAGTTAATGTTCTTGCTGCACCGTCGGTTGTGCTTGCGTGCTTTGCGGTAACATATACATTAGCACCGTCAGCAACCTTAAATGTAAGGCTGTTTTTGCTTCTTAATCTTATTCTTGTTGAATTAGAAGCTGAAAAATCACCATCTCCTGTCTGAAGGAAATAACCATTGCCTGTAAGCTTGTCCGGAGTAAGCTCATAGTCTGTTCTTATAACACCGTCATCAGGGAACACTTCGGTAGTAGTTTCGGTGGTTTCGGTAGTGGTTTCGGTAGTGGTTTCAGTAGTAGTTTCGGTAGTGGTTTCTTCTGTTGTTGAAATTGTTTCAACAGGCATTACATATGTTGAATCAAGAATTTTCTGTAAAATTATTGCTGCATCTGTTGAATTAATAACACCGTTGCAGTCAACATCAGCTGCTGCAATATAGCTGCCGTTTGTAAGTACGCTCTGTAATGTTACGGCTACATCGTTTGCATTTAAAATTCCGTCATTGTCAGCATCGCCCCAGACTTCGGCATTTGCACTCATGTATGCAAAGGGAAGCATAGACAATGTAAGTAAAATTGCTAAAAACTTTTTCATTGTGAAAAACTCCTTTTCTTTAAAATTTTGTTAAATTCATTCTAACATATTTTATTTTATATTTCAAGGGAATATTGACATTATTAAAAATTATATATATAATTATAATAAACTTTTTACAGGAGGATTAGGTATGAAAACCATTGTATTAACAGGCGGTGGAACTGCCGGTCATGTCACTCCGAATATAGCCTTGATACCATATTTAAAAAAAGCCGGTTATGAGATTATATATATTGGCAGCATTGACGGTATGGAAAAAAAGCTTATTGAAGACTGTGGAATAAAATATTATGGAATACATTCAGGTAAGCTGAGAAGATATTTAGATACAAAAAATATATCTGATATATTCAGAGTTGTTAAAGGAATTGGTGAAGCAAGAAAGCTTATTAAAAAGATTAAGCCTGATGTTGTGTTTTCAAAGGGCGGTTTTGTTGCAGTGCCTGTTGTAATAGGTGCTTATTTTAATAAGGTGCCTGTTGTGCTTCACGAATCAGACATTACTCCGGGACTTGCAAACAAGCTTGCTATTCCTTTTGCAAAAGCTGTTTGCACAACTTTTCCCGAGGCTGTAAATGCTATTCCCGATAACAAGGGTATTCTGACAGGCACGCCTATAAGAGATATGATTTTTAAGGGCAGCAGGGAAAACGGCTTTAAGCTTTGCGGATTTAATGAGGATAAGCCTGTTATGCTTGTTATGGGAGGCTCACAGGGGTCTGTCAAGATAAATAACTTTATAAGAGAGCTCCTTCCCAAGCTTCTTCCTGAATTTAATGTTGTGCATCTTTGCGGGAAAGGAAATTTTGACAAGACAAGAGCAGAGCTAAAGGGTTATAAGCAGTTTGAATATGTTTCAGATGAGCTTCCTGATATATTTGCAATTTCAAGCTTTGTTGTTTCAAGAGCAGGCTCAAATGCAATATGTGAATTTCTTGCTTTAAATATGCCTATGCTTCTTATTCCTCTTTCGTTAAAGGCAAGCAGAGGAGATCAGATTTTAAACGCAAAAAGCTTTGAAAAACAGGAATTTGCAGCAGTTTATGATGAGGATACAATGACAAGCAAAGGACTTTTTGAAAGCATAAACAATTTATATGACAACAGAGAAAAATATATTGAAAATATGAAAAAAGCTGACGTTTCAAAGGGCGTTAAGGCTGTTATGGAAATTATTGAAAGTGCAGCCAAAAATTAAGGAGGATAACATGAAAAAAATTATTTGTACTTTATTTGCAGTTGTTTTAATGACAGCTTCTGTGTTTGCAGGCGGTGTCAATGTTGTTGTAAATGGCAGCTCAATTGACCTTGAGGGTACAATTACAGACGGAAGAACCATGGTTCCCGTAAGAGGTGTTTTTGAAAAATTAGGCTATGCAGTGGATTTTGATGCAGATACAAAAACTGCAGTATTATCAGGGGGAAGCACCATTACTATGACTATGGGCA
The DNA here is from genome assembly GCA_964654945.1 of uncultured Lachnospiraceae bacterium. Classification (GTDB taxonomy): domain Bacteria; phylum Bacillota; class Clostridia; order Lachnospirales; family CAG-274; genus HGM11788. The sequence continues at coordinate 2,705 of CAZZLN010000033.1, read as the reverse complement.
ATACATATTTTACTGTTGACGGCAATAATATTACTCCTGATGTACCTCAGCAGATTATTAATGACAGATTTATGCTTCCTCTGAGAGCAGTAAGCGAGGCTGTTGGTGCTGAAGTAAATTGGGACCCGGATACAAAGACAGCTTCTGTCACAAAAAAGGTTGGTCTTATTGTGAAGGATTTATATGTTCCCGGGGAGGACTAAAATATTAAAGATGAAAAGTAAGAAAACAGATAATAATACCTATTATCTTCTTATGTGTGAGAGAAAGGAAATATATTATATTTTAATTACTGTAGCGGGATTTTTCGGAGCATATACCTTTTTGCTTCGGGGCAATGTATTTTGCAATGCCCAGACAGGTAATGTAGTGCTGATGGGAATGGCATTGGGAGCAGGAAAATGGAAAGAAGCATTTTATTATCTGATACCTATTTCCGCCTATATGTTTGGAGCTTTTGTATCGGAGTTGCTTCCCAATCCCGTTAAACATCATCTGCCTGTCCGCTGGGATACGTTGCTGATTGCTATAGAGATGCTGGCAGTGTTCTCTTTGGGTTTTATACCTTTGTCTGCACCGGTGCAAATTGCTCAAGTTACAATTAATTTTGTTGCTTCTATGCAGTACAATACTTTTCGTCAGGCAGAAGGCGTACCCATGTCGACAACATTCGCCACAAACCACATCAGGCAGATTGGAGTCGGTTTGGCAAAAGAGCTCAAACATTTTCGCCTGCCGGATAAAACGCACAGAAAAAAACTGCGTGAACACTTTGCTATGTTGATATTTTTTCTTGTAGGAGCGTTCGTAGGAACAATCCTGTGTAATTTAGCATATGAAAGGGCTATTTGGGCAACGCTGCTTCCACTTGGTGTGATATTTGGGATTTTTCTCTATGCGGATTTTTTCAGTGAAAAGACTTTGAAGGAAAGAAAACCGGCGGGACATTAAGGAAAAAATTATAGATTAGGGAAACCGGCAGCTTTCTGTTTGCGGTTTAGGTTTATTCAGAAAAATAATTTTAGCCGAAATAACAGCTTTAGGTATTCACCTTTTAAAATAAAAAGCAGAAAAAAGTTTTTAAATTTTTTTCTGCTTTTTAAATATAATAACCTGGTTAAATTTTTGCAACACCTGATTTTCTTGCAGCTTCAGCAACAGCGGCAGCAATATCCTTTGAAACACTTTTATTCAGAGCAGACGGAATAATAATTCCGTTTTTTAAATCTTCTTCTGTAACTAATTTTGAAATAGCATCTGAAGCAGCCAGCATCATTTCTTCGTTAATATCGCTTGCTCTTACATCTAATGCACCTCTGAAAATACCGGGGAAAGCAAGCACATTGTTAATCTGATTAGGATAATCAGAACGCCCTGTAGCAACAACTCTTGCACCTGCTTCAAGTGCAACATCCGGTAAAATTTCAGGGTTAGGATTAGCCATAGCAAAAATTACAGCATCTTTATTCATTGTCTTAACCATTTCACCTGTTAAAATGTTAGGAGCTGAAACACCAATAAAAATATCAGCACCCTTAACTATATCAGCAAGAGTTCCGTCTTCTCTGTTTGGATTTGTAATTTCTGCAAGCTCGGCAAGAGATGGGTCATCAAATTTTTTGTCGGCAGAAATAACGCCGTCAATATTTCTCATTACAATGTTCTTAAAGCCTGCTTTTAAAAGCAATTTTGCAATAGCAGTGCCTGCTGCACCTGCACCGCTCATAACCACCTTACATTCTTCTGCAATTTTTCCTGTAAGCTTTAAGGCATTTCTTATGCCTGAAAGTACAACAACTGCTGTGCCATGCTGGTCATCGTGAAATACGGGAATATCACACATTTTCTTTAATCTTTCTTCTATTTCAAAACATCTTGGAGCACCTATATCCTCAAGATTGATACCTCCAAAGCTGTCAGATATATGATAAATAGTATTTACAACTTCATCAACATCTTGTGTATTCACGCATATTGGAAAAGCATCTACATCAGCAAATTCCTTAAACAATACACATTTTCCTTCCATAACAGGCATACCTGCAACACCGCCTATGTTGCCAAGTCCAAGAACTGCTGAACCATCAGTAATAACAGCTACCATATTGTGCTTTCTTGTAAGCTCATAAACCTTGTCGGGATTTTCCTTTATTGCAAGACAAGGTTCTGCTACACCGGGAGTATATGCTACCGATAAATCATCAGCATTGTTTACTTCTGCTCTTGATATAACCTCAATCTTGCCTGCCCATTCAGTATGTTTTTCCATTGCAATTTTTTTGTAGTCCATTTGTTTTATCTCCTTTATTTTAATTAAAACTGTAATTATGTTTAAATTTATATATCCCTCCACCGGCAAAAGCCGGTCCCACTCCCTTTAGGCAAGGGAGGCTATTTGTGTTGGTTGCAAGTCGATCCCCGCAAGGTAAATATTTAGCATAAAATCTGTAACTATGTTCCAATTCCCATAAGCCCTCCTTGCCTAAAGGAGGGAAGCAAATGCTTGCCATTTGCAGGGAGGATATTTCTCAGGAATGCTTTTAGTGTTTAATCTGTAGTTTTATTAAAATTTATATATCCCTCCACCGGTAAAACCGGTCCCCCTCCCTTTAGGCAAGGGAGGCTATTTGTGTTGGTTGCAAGCCGGTCTCCGCAAGGGAGGCTTTTTTTCAGTTCTGTAAGACGAGCAATGCTCGCCCCTACAA
>CAZZLN010000032.1:2354-20331 GCA_964654945.1 uncultured Lachnospiraceae bacterium | reverse complement strand
CCTATCTGATTAAGCCTCCGGCGGGATTGCAGGTGTGTGCAAAGGAATATGTCAGCAAAGCTGACACACACGCCGCACAATAATGCCAAGGCATTATTGAATGAATATATTTCCGCAAAGAAAAAAGTACACTCTAAATTTGAGTGTGCTTTTTCTGTAATGATATAATTTACTTTGTGGAATCCTCCCTGCATCAGAACATTTTACTTTGTAAAATGGAAGCCTTCAAGGCTTGTCGGATTAATCTTTCCGATTCAATTCAGAACATTTTACTTTGTAAAATGGAAGCCTTCAAGGCTTGTCGGATTTCTTTCCGATTCAATAATGCGAGCATTTGCTTTCCCTCCTTTAGGTCAGAACTTTTGCTTATGCAAAAGCCGCCAATGGCGGTCGGATTAATCTTTCCGATTCAATCAAGGAGGTCATAAGGAGGGTTTATATAGGCAAGGGAGGCATAGGGGATTAAAATTTTGCGGGGGACATCTTCCCCCGCAAAAATTGAATTACATAAAAAAATTTCTATTTCCTTGCCAATTCATAACTTTCTGTTATTCGCAGTTTCATTTCTTCGTCCGAAATACAATCATCAAGAACAAGTGTATACCAACTCTTTTTGTTCATATGCCAACCGGGATAGTAATGTTCTTTGGATAACATACTATCCCTATTTGATGCTTCCATACGGAGGTCAATTATTTCCACAATTTTATCAGTATTAAGTCCTATCTTTCTCCCATTTACTGTCAAAATCGCACCATACCACTTTTGGTTATCTTTTCTTCTCCATATAGCATTATCAGGAAATTTCTTCCATAAAAATTCCAATTCATCACCATATGTTTTACGAACATATTCTATTGCCATTTGCGCCTGATTTGTCTTGAAAACAGCTAAATCATAGCAGGTATTGGCAATATCCGTAAGCACTGTTTCGATTGCTGCTCGAACTTCCCCAACATACGAGCCGGAAGCATTTGTCTTATACAGTATATATGGTTCACCATTTTCAATATCAATCAAATTAGTATCTACATCTCCGCTTTCTGTTATAAAAACATAGAGTCTGAAAGTCCCATCAATGATATTAGTTTCATATATGCTTTTTCCGTCTTTCCTGATAAAACCATAAGCAGACATTTTTTCTATATTACACTTTTTCCTCTTAAAAATATCTTCAAACATAGCTATCCTCCAAATACCGATTTACCTATGAGTTCAGTATACCATTTGCAAAAGGAGTTTACAAGGTTTCTTAGTCAAAATCATCATCAGAATTTTGCGGGGACAGTCCACTGCAAAAACGAGTATCAAAATAAATAAAACTGAATTTTACAGGGGATGGCACACAAAAAATTGTCCCAGCAAAAAAATTATAAACAGCCGGTAAATAAGGCTGTGTTTTTTCTTTAGCTTTGTTTCTGTTACCATTTGAACATTTATATTTTCACTTTTACATTTTGGACAAGTCATTTTCATTACACCTTTGTTTATAATTCAACACTATTTTAGTATAAATCGCCTGTATATTCAACTATTTTAATAAAAAACGACACTTTGACTATGAATACAAAATGCCGTTTTTGATTATTTATAAAAGTCTGCTCCATTCCCTTTTATTGTAAAGAAAACGAATTATTTTAACAGTATGATTTTCGTCATCAACAGTATAGAAAGCAATATAATTTTTAATTAAAATATATCGTATATTGGATAGCCCTAACAAGTTTTCGTCAATCAAAGAGTGACGTTTAGGCAGTTCGGATAAGGAATGAAATGCTTCATCAGCAGCCGTGTACAAATCTTTAGCTGATTGAGGACTTTTAAGAATATTTGAAATATAATAAACAGCTTCTTTTAAATCGTTTTTAGCAGGAATGGAAATTATAACATTATAGCTCATATTTTCAACTCATTTCTGATTTCGGATAAGGCATCATCGAGTGATTGAAAATTGCTCTTGTTTATGGCATTTAAGCCGTGGCTCAATAAATTATAAAGCTCAAATCTGCTGTTTAAGTTTTCGTAGGCCTCTATGCTCATAACCGCTAAATCGCCTTTGCCGTTTTTGGTTATGAAAACAGGCTCGTGATATTTGTGGCAAATGTCGGATATTTCATTGTAACTGTTTCTTAAATCAACACTTGGTCTTATTGTTGGCATATAAAGCACCTCCTTAAATATATCAATATTATATCAAAATAATGATATAACTTCAAGAGTAAATTATAGGTAGTGTTTTGTGATACAATTTACAAAGTAAATTGCCGCAAAAATTGACTTAGGACGAGCAATGCTCGCCCCTACAACAACAGGACATTTTTCACAAGCTCTATAGCCTATAAGCTCTGCCCCGTTATTAAGTCCATCTGTTTTAAACATAATCATTACCTCCAAATAAGCATAAAAATACCGCTTACATTTCTGCAAACGGTTTAAATACAACTTAATGCTTTATATATAATTTTTTCCATCATACTGTAATCCATAGCAAAGGCTCTGACACTTGCTTCAAGCATTTCATATTTTGTTATTTTATTAAAATCAAGCTGAAAGCCTATACTATGACTTAAATAATATATGAATAATCTTTGCGTTCTGCCATTGCCTTCTCTAAAAGGATGTATTACATTAATTTCACTTAAATAATAAGCCAATCTTTTTGCCGCATCTGTTTTATTCAACCATTTTAAATAATTCTCTCAATGCCAATCATAAAAGCACCTGCTTTCATAATAGGCAAAAATCAATTTATTATAGTTTTCTGACTTCATTTATAGTATACCATATTTTTTAAAATTTGAAAACAATTTTTATTACACCGCACAATAATCGCCGCACAATAATGCCGAGGGCATTATTGAGTTTAACTAAAGTCTTTTTGTCTTGATTGTGCCAATACATATACTCTTCCCAAGTAATTTTTGTAAACTGTGGTCTACTCATTTTCCATAGCCTCTAATTCTTACATACTCTTTATAATCACTTTACCTTGTTTTGCCTGTTTAATAGAATTACTTAGCCTTCCAAATCATTAAATAATGCTCATAAGGGCAAAAATAAGGGAATGAAAATCTTGTAACAAATTATAACACACAATAACAATGGCGAAAAGAACTGATAGGGGTGTTTTCTTAAATTTTTCCGAAAATTCAAAATTTTTTGCTTGACTTTTCTTGGATCAATGTGATAATCTGTAAAAATCAGAAGAAAATATTTGCTAGAAATGACACTAAATATCGCTTTACCCCATGTCTGATGGGTTGGCAATATTTAGTGTTTTTTATTGTAATCAATTCATAACGGAGGTGTTATACAAATTGAAGAACATTATTACAATTAGTCGTGAAACTGGAAGTGGCGGTCATACTATCGGAAAAATGTTAAGCGAAAGGCTGGGTTATGATTTTTTTGATTCAGAGATTGTAATGCAAGTCGCAAAAAAAATGAAGCTGGCTGATAAGATTGTAGAGGAAAGCGGCGAATTTATGACAGATGAAACCTATATTGACATGATTTCAGGCTTCATTCCTTACAATCCTTTTTCCAGAAAAAAACCTGTCCCTTATGACCAAATTCAAAGTACTCAGGAAAAATTAATAACCCAAATTGCCCAAAAAGGAAATTGTGTTATTGTAGGTCGGGGTGCGGATTGTATATTGAGGGATTATCCAAACGCATTTCATATCTTTATACATGCTGATATGAAGTGCCGCGTAGAAAGAGTAAGGAGACATGACAACATTACTGATAACACACAGGATGAACGTATTGCACTTGAACTAGAGCAAAAGGATCATGCGAGGGCGGCGTTTTACCGGTATTATGCAAAACGTGAATGGGGAATGGTTTCAAATTATAATCTAATGTTGGATACAAGCTTACTGAGTAAATCTAAATGCTGTGACATCATTATGAACATTTTAAAGGAGGATAATTAAAATGCCTAAAACAAGATTTCAATCAATTGTATTTACTGCAATAACGGCATGGATAATGGTATATTGTATGACCTTATATAACACCGTTCTTGCAACAGGAGAGTTTAAGAATGAAACTTTTTTACATGCATTACAAGGAATGTGGTTTGAGTATTTTATTATTTTCTTGTGTGCGTTTTTTATATCGGGACATGTTGCAAAACATTTTGCGTTTCGTGTAGTTCTACCAGGAGACAGACCAATATTCATTATATTAGCAATACAAACATTTACGGTAATCACGCAGGTTTTTTTTGCAAGTATTATGGCGACAAAAAAAATACATGGATTTACATACTTGTTTCTTCCGCAGTTTTTAACTGCATATTGCAAAAACTTTATTATGGCTTTGCCATTACAGCTTATTATTGCGGGACCACTTGCAAGGCTTATTTTTAGGAGTATTTTTATGCGAAATGAAAAGAAAGCAGAATCGACACAAGGCATTCAGAATCTGAACAAAAATATTTTAAATAGGACAACAGAATAATAACAGCAGACATTAAATGTTGCCAGGCCATAGTGTTTTTGCAGTCCCCCGCAAAAAGTATTTCTGTATAAATTTAACAAAAGCAGTTAATTTAAAGCTAGAAATATGCTACAATAGCATAAACATATTTTGACATACATATTCTCTTTCCGAAAATTTATTATATTTCAAGGATTAGCAGCCTTAAAAGTCTGCATCCTTTTTAATATTGTTGTAAGTACCTTTTGGTATATCCTGTGATAGGTGTTTTTGTACTGATTATATTTATTTTTTTATCAGGCTGATTAATGTTTACAATTGGTACATAAACATTAACAAATAAATTTATAATAAAAAGGCTGCCGCAAATAAGAGATATTTGCAGCAGTCTTTGTTTTAAATAAATTATTTCTTTTCTCTGCCGACCCCAAGTCTTGTAATTGCACGTCTTAAAGCAAGCTCAGCTTTAACGGTATCTGTGTTTTTATCAGGGTGAGCAAGTCTTTCCTCAGCTCGCTGTTTAGCGGCCTTAGCTCTTTCCATATCAATTTCATCAGACCATTCGGCAATGTCTGTAAGAATTGTCATACCCTCGGAATTAATTTCAGCAAATCCGCCGAAAACAGTGGAAATTTTATCTTCTTCACCTGCATTTTGAATTTTCATAATGCCATAGTCAAGGACAGTAACCATAGGCTGATGACCATGTAAAATACCAACATCACCGCTTTTGGTTCTCATAATGACCATATCAGCATTGCCGTCAAACATTGTGCGTGACGGAGTAACAATTTTAAGGGATAATTTTGCCATATACATCACCCCTGTTATTTATTTTCGTTTCTGTATTTTTCAACAACAGAGTCAATAGTACCTGAAGATAAGAAATAGCTTTCAGGAATATCATCATGCTTGCCATCAAGAATTTCTTTAAATCCACGAACTGTTTCAGAAACAGGAACGTAAACACCCGGAAAGCCTGTGAAGTTTTCTGCAACGTGGAAAGGCTGAGAAAGAAATCTCTGAACTTTTCTTGCTCTGTTTACAATAAGTTTATCATTTTCAGAAAGCTCATCCATACCAAGTATGGCAATAATATCCTGAAGCTCATTATATCTTTGTAAAATAGCCTGAACATCTCTTGCAGTCTTATAATGCTGTTCACCGACAACCTGAGGGTCAAGAATTCTTGAAGTAGATTCAAGAGGGTCAATAGCAGGATAAATACCAAGTGCAACTATATCTCTTGAAAGAACTGTAGTTGCGTCAAGGTGAGCAAAGGTAGTAGCAGGAGCAGGGTCAGTAAGGTCATCGGCAGGCACATAAACAGCCTGAACAGAAGTAATGGAACCATTTCTTGTAGAGGTAATTCTTTCCTGTAATGCACCAAGCTCTGTAGCAAGAGTAGGCTGATAGCCAACGGCTGACGGCATACGGCCTAAAAGAGCAGAAACCTCAGAGCCTGCCTGTACAAATCTGAAAATATTATCAATGAATAAAAGCACATCCTGTTTTTCTTTATCTCTGAAATATTCAGCCATAGTAAGACCTGTAAGAGCAATTCTCATTCTTGCTCCCGGAGGCTCATTCATCTGACCGAAAACAAGGGCAGTCTGCTTTAATACACCTGATTCCTGCATTTCGTAATAAAGGTCATTACCCTCTCTTGTTCTTTCACCAACACCACTGAATACGGAATAACCCTGATGCTCATTGGCAATATTGGTAATAAGCTCCATAATAAGAACTGTTTTACCAACACCGGCACCGCCAAAAAGACCAATCTTGCCGCCTTTTGAATATGGGCAGAGCAGGTCAATAGCTTTAATGCCTGTTTCAAGCATTTCTGCTGAGTTATTCTGGTCGGCAAAGCTGGGTGCAGCTCTGTGAATAGACCACTTTTCTTCAACATCAGGTGCTTGTTTACCATCAATAGGGTCACCTGTTACATTAAACATTCTTCCAAGTGTCTTTTTACCTACAGGCACCTTAATAGGAGAGCCTGTATCAATAGCCTCCATACCTCTCCTAAGCCCATCAGTAGAGCTCATAGCAATACATTTTACAACATCATCACCAAGGTGTTGTGCAACCTCAGCAACGATTTTTTTATCACCGTTGTAAATTTCAATTGCATTATTAAGGGCAGGCATATTATCACCGGAGAATTTAATATCCAATACGGCACCGATAATCTGAATTATCTTACCGACATTTTTATCTGACATTTAATAAATCAACTCCAATCCTTATGAAATTTTGATTTATAAACAAAAATCAAAATTCATATAATATTATTCCAAAGCATTGCTGCCGCTTACAATTTCCGTAATTTCCTGAGTAATAGCACCCTGCCTTACTCTGTTGTAAACAAGATTAAGCTTGCTAATCATTTCAGAAGCATTTTCAGTAGCTGAATCCATAGCAGTCATTCTTGCACCAAGCTCGCAAACGGCTGACTCAACAAGAGCACCATAAATTACAGTATTAATATATTTTGGAATAACATAATTCAACACTTCTTCCTCATCAGGCTCGTAAATAGTAAGAGTAGAGCTATGAGGATTGTCATTATTTTCTTCTAAAAAATCTTTAGAGTCAAGAGGAAGCAGCTTAATAGTTTTAGGCTCACTTGCAATAGTAGAAATAAATTCAGTATATACAATATAAACCTCATCAGCCTTTTTATCAGCAAACATTTTAACTGCCTTTTCTCCAAGAATTAAAGCATCGCCATATTCAGGCTTTTCACTGATACCTCTGTATTCGGCAGAAATATTACAATGTTTGTGAGTAAAATAATCCTTAGCTTTAGAGCCGATAGTAATAAAGGATGCTTCTTTACCGGAAACAAGATTATAAGCCTGCTTGCACACATTTGAATTATAGCCGCCGCAAAGACCTCTGTCACCTGTAATTACAATAACTGCAGTGTTTTTAACCTCTCTTGCAGTCATAAATTCGTTGGTAACTCCATTTGAACCCTTAACAACATTTGCAATAACTCTCTGAACTGCATTAAAATAAGGCTTAGTATCATTAAATCTGGATTTAGCTCTGTTAAGCTTAGAGCTTGCAACAAGGTTCATAGCCTTTGTTATCTGCTGGGTGCTACTGACACTTTTAATTCTGCGTTTTATATCACGCATTGATGCCATAATATCACCTCACTAAAATTCTTTCTTAAAGGCAGCAAGTGCGTCAACAAGTTCTTTTTCTGTTTCTTCACTCATAACATTGGTTTCTCTGATATTTTTAAATACACTGTTATGATATTTTTCCATATAGTCAAAGAACTTACTTTCAAATTCAAGAACTCTGTTTACAGGAATATCATCAAGATATTTTTTAGTAACAGCGTATAAAATAACTACTTCCTTTTCAACCTCTAATGTTTTATATTGAGGCTGTTTTAATATTTCAACAATAATCTTACCATGATTAAGTCTTTCAAGGGTATCCTTATCAAGGTCAGAGCCAAACTGAGAGAAGCTTTCAAGCTCTCTGTACTGTGCAAGCTCAGTTCTTATAGGACCTGCAATTTTTTTCATCGCCTTAATCTGTGCAGAGCCGCCAACTCTTGATACGGAAAGACCGGCATTAATAGCAGGGCGAACACCTGAATTAAAAAGCTCACTTTCAAGATAAATCTGTCCGTCTGTAATTGAGATTACGTTTGTAGGAATATAGGCAGAAACGTCACCTGCCTGAGTTTCAATAATAGGCAAAGCGGTTATTGAGCCGCCGCCATAGGCTTCATCAATTCTTGCAGATCTTTCAAGAAGTCTTGAATGTAAGTAGAAAACATCACCCGGATAAGCTTCACGTCCCGGTGGCCTTTTAAGAAGCAGACTCATTGCTCTGTAAGCTACAGCGTGCTTAGACAAATCATCATAAATAATAAGCACGTCTTTTCCCCTTTCCATCCATTCTTCACCGATTGCAACACCTGAATAAGGTGCCATATACTGCATTGTAGCAGGCTCTGAAGCAGTTGCCGATACAATCGTTGTATAATCCATAGCACCTGCGTCCTCAAGAGATTTAACAATACGGGCAACAGTAGAATTTTTCTGACCTATGGCAACATAGATACAAAGACAATCCTTACCCTTCTGATTAATAATTGTGTCTATACAGATAGCTGTTTTGCCTGTCTGACGGTCACCGATAACAAGCTCTCTCTGACCGCGTCCGATAGGTACCATTGCATCTATAGCCTTAATACCTGTCTGTAAAGGTACACTAACAGATTTTCTTGTGATAACACCGGGTGCTACTCTTTCAATAGGTCTTGCCTTATCAGTAACAATAGGACCTTTTTCATCAATAGGCTGTCCAAGAGCATTAACAACTCTGCCAATCATAGCATCACCGACAGGAACTTCGGCAACTCTGCCTGTAAGCTTAACGCCTGTACCCTCCTTAATTCCTTCATCAGAACCAAGAATAACAACACCTATATTATCTTCTTCAAGGTTTTGTGCCATACCCATAATGCCATTGTCAAATTCAAGAAGCTCACCACTCATTGCATTGTCAAGGCCGTATACTCTGGCAATACCGTCACCAACCTGTATAACCGTACCAACCTCAGATACATCAAGCTTAGCCTGATAGCCCTTTATCTGTTCTTTAATAACAGAACTAATTTCTTCGGGTCTGATATTCATTTAAGGTTACACTCCTTTACTGAGCAAGCTTAGCAGAAAGCAATTTTTTTCTTAAATCATCAAGCTGAGATTTAATAGTGTTGTCAATAACGTGACCGCACACAGAAATTTTTAAACCGCCTAAAAGCTCAGGATTAACCTTAGCTTCTGCTTTTACCTGCTTATTCAAATTTTTAGATAACTTCTGTTCTATAATTTCAAGGGTTTTATCATCAAGCTTATGGGCACTTTCAACAGCAGCATAAGCTATACCCTTGTAATCCTCTGCTTTTTTAATAAAAGCAGAAAGTATATTTAAAAGCTCATTTTCTCTGTTTTTTCTGAAAATAACGGAGAAAAATCCCAAAACATCTTCTGAAACATTTTCTGAAAATGCCTTAATCAGAATATTTAATTTATCCTCACCGCTAATCTGAGGATGGTTTAAAACAGCGATAAGCTCTTTATCATGAGATATTGTGTTATAAACAAGCTCAATATCCTCATAAAGCTTATCCATACAATTTTTTTCCACAGCCAAATCAAAAAGAGCAGCTGCATATCTGCCTGAAATTAATGCCATTGAACACCCTCCAGACCGGATATAGTATCTTCAATCAGCTTGTCTTTTTCCTCACCGCTCATTTTTTCAGCAATAAATTTTTCTGAAATAAGTGTGGAAATTTCCACAATCTGATTTTTTATTTCGTCTTTTGCCTTTTCCTGTTCTCTTTGAATATCAAGCATAGCTCTGTTTCTGATATTTTCAGCTTCACCCTTAGCATCGGAAATAATCTGCTGAGAGTTTTGGTTAGCTTGTGTTCTTGCAGCATCAAGAATTGAAAGCTTTTCAGTTTCAATATTCTTTAGCTTATTTTCATACTCTGTCTTTAGCTTTTCGGCAGCTGCAAGCTTTTCTTCCGCACTGTCAATCTGATTTGCAATCTTTGTTTTTCTGGCTTCAAGAAAACCGATAACAGGCTTGTACAAAAGCTTTGCAAGCACTGCACACAGTATGATTGTATTTAATATCTGAATTCCAAGCTGAATAAGAGTTTGAGAATTCAGCATAATTACATAACCGTCCAAGATATTGCCTCCTTTCTTTTAAATAAATTTAATTCATAAGAATTAAGCAATATCAATTAAAGCTGACCAATAAATGGATTAGCGAACATTAAAATAAGTGCAACTACAAGACCATAAATACCTGTAGACTCTGCAACGGCACAGCCTAAAAGCATAGTAGAAGTAACAGTACCTCTTGCTTCAGGCTGACGGCCAACAGCCTCAGCACCCTTACCGGCAGCAAAGCCCTGACCAATACCGGGGCCTATACCTGCAATCATAGCTAAACCAGCACCAATTGCTGAACAACCTAAAACAAAAGCTCTTGGATCCATTCCTTCCATAGTTAAATCCTCCTTAAATATACATAAAATTTAATAATTATTCCTGATTTTATTACTGAATTATTCAAACACCTAAAATTAATCAGGAATTTTGTCTTTTATAAATGTCATACTAAGCATAACAAATATAACAGTCTGAATACAGCCGGCGAAAACATCAAAATAAACATGCAGTACTGCCGGTATACCAACACTTGCAAAAACAGGCAATGCCATATAAACCATACTCATAATAATAGAACCGCCAAGAATATTGCCAAAAAGACGGAAGCTAAGTGAAATAGGTGTTGCCAGTTCACTGATGATATTCATTGGCAGCAGCAATGGCAGAGGCTCCAAATAGCCTTTAAAATAACCGCCCTTTCCTTTTTTAATACCCATAAAATGAATAAGGAAAAAGGTAGTCAGTGTAATGCCTGCTGTTGTACACAAATCTGCCGTAGGCGATCTGAAACCAATCAAACCGCAGAGATTTGACACTAATATAAATACAAAAACACCAAAGAACCAATTGCCAAAATAGGCATATTTTTCAGTCATTGCGGATTTAACAAAGCTGTCCATCATTTCAATAAGAAATTCCACAACATTCTGACTTCCTTCAGGCTTGTATTTATAGTTCTTCATTTTAATTCTCAATATGAGAGCTATAAGTATAAGGGCAATCATTATAACCCAAGTTGTCACAACAGTCTGTGTCAGCCATACTTCCTGTCCGAAAATATTAAACTTGGCATAAACCGCAGCTTCAACATCAAGACCTCCGCTCTCAGCAGGAGCAGTATCATAGCCTATAATGTTTCCCAAAACACTTACAACTTCAAGCAAATGAAGTTTCAAGCAAATTTTCCTCCTTTCCACAAGGCAACAGAAAATATTATTTATTTTTTCTGTTAGCAAAATTTACAATATATACTGCCGGCTGTACAAGTAACAGCCCAACAATCACACCAATAACATTAATATAAGGAATTTTAACAGCCGCAACAATAAGCACAACACTAAGCACAAGTCTTAAAGTATATCTTGATCTTGTGTAGTTTTTAGCATCTTCAGGCGGCATATCAACTGCCTTATTCAATGTTTTTTCAAGCAGAATAACTTTGATAATAGAAATAATTGTACCAAAAGCAATTCCGATTAACCAAAACAGCACATTTTCAGTGAAAAATATACCTATGCCAAAGGCAATAACACCAAGAGCTGCCACAGTAATTATAATCTGTTTTAAAGTTTTAGACATATCCATTTTATCATTTATCCTTGTTTTTATCCTTGTATTTTTCAATATCTATATAGGTATCCTTGTCCTTATAAAAATCCCTTGTAAGAACATATACACTTCTGAAACCCGCACCAACACCGATTATTATAAATATAATCATTATAACAGGCTTTGTATCAAAAATTTTGTCAAGCCATATACCCAAAAATATACATATAAAAATAGGCACAAGCATTGATATGCCGATTTGCAGTATCAAAGACCATGCTTTAACGGATTCCCTGTTCATATAAATATAGTTCTCCTTTTGCAGCAAGTATTATTTTATTATACCTCATTTAATTAAAAAAATCTATATGTTTAATAATAATTTAATAAAAATTTATGTTAAAACTCGTTAAAAAGTGATTTCAGCACATCCTCTGCTTTCATATTTCTTAAACCGTCAGGGTCAGAAAGCATAATTCCGTCAGTCCATCTGAATCTGTCATAATGGCTTAAATAGGATTGATTTCTGCTGCTGTCAGGATATTTTTCATACCATTGAGGATAATATTTTTTCATATATTGATTTGCAAGAGTGACAGCCTGTGAATTTTTATTGCCGGCTCTTGTATATGTTCCTGAAATCTGCACTCCGGGAGGAGAAGAATGAACAAATACAACACTTCCGTCATCACACTGACCAATACATATCCACACATGGGCACAGTCGTTGCAGCTTGCACTCATAATATCTCCTGCCAGGTAGTCGGTAAAGCTGTTTTTGGGGGCAAGGAAACCCCAGCCTTTTGCAGCAAGATTTGATGCAATTTTTTTTGAGGAGCTGACATAGCCTTCAAGATTATTTTCTGTATTAATTGTATTGTAAACTGCCCAGCCAACATAGCCTGAACAATCAAGTCCGAGATGAATTACGGAAACATCTTTTTTATAATTATAATCAGAATAATCATAGGAGGAATTTTGTTTGTCATAAAATTCTTTCCAAGTGCTGCTAAGACCAATACTTACAGCTTCAACACCTGCACCGGTGTCCTCCTCATTCCAGCCTCCGCCGTAAATATACATTGTTTTGCCTACAGGCTCAAGACAGGTTAAAAGCAAATTTTTAATTGTATGTACACCGGGAGCTGCTTTAATTGCACTTTGTTCATTATCCATATTCACAACCTCAAAATCTTTAATAATATTTTCGCTTTCTGTTGTAATTATGGCAGTTTCAGTTGCTTTATCCCAGCTTACATTTGCACCTGCTGCCTCGCCGACAGCTCTTAAAGGCAGATAAAATTTTGAATTTATAATCTGCTGAGGCACATCAGGCATAACAGGCTTGTTATTTACGGTAAAATAATTAAGACCATTTTGCAGAATAATTGTATATTCATCATTTTTTAATACAGCAGTCGATTTAGAATTATCCCACTCAACACTATAGCCAAGCTTTTCAAATACGCCTCTTACAGCCACAAGAGTTCTTCCGTCTTTTATAATTGCAGTATTTTCTAAAATATCTCCGTTTACATTAACCTTAGGAGATGAAGCACTTGTAACCCCGGTCATAGCAAGGATTATAAGTGCCATAAATAAAACTAATTTTTTCATATTCTATCCTTATTTCTTTTCAACAAGGCATACTGCTTTTGCAGCAATACCTTCTCCTCTGCCTGTAAATCCAAGCTCTTCCTCTGTAGTTGCCTTAACATTTATTAAATCAGCATCACATTCAAGAGCATCAGCAATATTTTTTTCCATTTCATCAATATAAGAACGCATTTTAGGACGCTGAGCAACAATAACAGAATCAATATTTACGACATTTAAACCCTGTTCAATCATTTTTTCTTTAACACATTTTAAAAGCTTAATACTTGAAATTCCCTTGTATTGTGGGTCAGTATCAGGAAAAAGCTTTCCAATATCCCCCATTTTTCCCGCACCTAAAAGTGCATCCATTATTGCGTGTATAAGCACATCAGCATCAGAATGACCAAGCAAGCCTTTTTCATAAGGTATTTCCACACCGCCGATTATAAGCTTTCTGTCATTACATAATTTGTGAACATCATATCCCAAACCTACTTTTAACATAATTTTCCTCCTCATTTGTAATATAATTAATACAATTATAATCTTAAAATCTTATAATTGCAACACTTATCTCAATTCGGCAAGTCTTTCAATAGCAACATAAATTTCAGAAATTTCATACCATGTAGGAAAATCCACAATACCACTAGGAGGAAGGTTAAATATCTTCTGAAATTCTTTAACAGCTTCAGCAGTATTCTGTCCGAAATTACCATCAGCCCTAAGCTTAGGAATAGCACTGTAGGAATTTGAAATTGCATTAAGCTGGCTTTGAATGGTTCTTACGTCATTGCCTGTTGAGCCGATTGTAAGATTTTCACCCGGGAAGCTTGACGGCACACCGCTGACCTTTTCGGCAGTATCAATAAAAATATCGTCACCATAATAATATCTTAAAATTTCAATTGCAGAAAATCCCTGTTCAGCAAGCTCTGCCGAACCCCATTGGCTCATCCAACCGGGACAGGTAACCCTTCTTCCGTCACAATATTGTGCAAATAAAGGCTGAATCTGACCTTCTCTCCTTAAATAATTGGTAAACATTTCATCAACCACAAGGCTTATATTTTCATAAATGGTCCTTCCATAGCTGAAAGACTGGTCATATCTTGTTGAATTTGTAATTGTAAAATTATATCCTCTGTTTCTGTACCACTCAGTAAAAACTCTGTTCAGCACAAAGGATTGAATAGCAAGAACATTTGCTCTTATGGCAGCATCCGGCCATGTGGAATAAATTTCACTTGAAGCAACATTTTTAATATAATCCTTATAAAGCACATAATAATTTTCAGCATCGGAGCCGGGAACACCATCATGAACCACAATATATTCAGGGATAACAACTCTGTCAAGAACCACAAAACCGGTATCCTCGGGAATAGGCTTAACCTCAGACTCAGGCTCTTTTTCGGGATAATTTCCCCATAAAACAGGAGGGGGAACATTAATAACTTCCTGTCCTTCTCCTTTTTCCATATAAACTCTCTGCAAAGCAAGACTGTCTGCAAAAATCTGAATACCGTTTATAATAACACTTTTGTAGCCGTCAGCAGTTATTTGGGCAGAATACTCTGTATAGGGTATTGGTTTATCTTCTTCTAAAGAATATTCAAGAGGCTCTGTTTCAAGATTTATAACATCACTTTGTCCCGATTCATCAGTAAATCCCTCAAAAACCACATTGTCATTACTATCTCTCACCATAATTCTGCCATTAGTAACAGGCAGTGCAACTGTAGTGTCATAAAGCTCAAACTGTAATTGTCCTGTTGCCATAAAATTTCCTCCAAAAATATAATCATTACTATTATATTCATTCAGGTTGAAAAATTGAAAGAAATATTGTATAATAAAAGCAATTAATAAAAAGGAGAATTTTTTATGGATAAATGGATAGGTCCTGACAGTTTATTTTTTAAATACGGCACAATTTTATGCGACCTTATAATTCTTACAATAATATGGTCATTAATATCACTTCCGATATTTACAATAGGTGCGGCAACATCAGCTCTGTATTATGTAACAACAAGGCAGCTGTCAGACAGAGAGGGTTATGTAACAAGAGATTTTTTTAAAAGCTTTAAACAGAATTTTGTAACAGGCACAGAGCTTACACTGGTGTTTCTTATTGCAGCAACGATATTATTTTTTAATATAACAATGACCTATGGCACAGTGTTTTTTTATCTTTCAATAGTAATTGCTTATGAGGTTACAGCAACGGCAATGTATGCTTTTCCTGTGCTGGCAAGATTTGATTTAAAATTTTCAGGCGTTTTAAGAAATGCTTTTTTTATGGCTAACCGCCATATATTCACAACATTAAGCTGTTTTGCTCTTTTATTTGTAATGGTTATTATATGTATTAAATTTCCTTTTCTTTTTATAGTATGTGTAGGATTATTTTGTTTTATAAGCTCAATATTTTTAATGATTGTTTTTAGAAAATATGTACCTGATATGGATAAAGATACGGAAGAAGAGCTTGCAAAAAGATAAGATGCCGCAAGTAAAAAAGTGTTAAGCTGTTGAAACAGAACAGACAGGTGAAACTAAAAAATAAAATTATCTGTTTATTTGTGATGCAAAAAAATTGAATAAAATTTATAAATAAATCCTAAATATTTTACTTTGATTTTGTATGAAAAGGGCGGATTGATTATCTTAATGACATTTATCGAGAGCCGCCCATACAAACAAAAAGCAGCTTAGTTATTACTGTTCATCAGCACTTCTTTCTTCGTAAGGTTCAAACTGTCCTTCAAAAAGCATATCCTCAACTATTCTTGCACAGTCCGCAACACAGCCTCTGCAGCTTCTTATTCTGTCTGTTACACCGTCAGTTCCTCTTAATTTTTCACAGGTGCAGGTTGTGTTCCATTTTTCAAATTTTTTGCTCATTGCATTTCCTAAATCGAAGGTTGAAAGCTTGCTGTTTGGGTTTTTCATATTGGCATCACTGTTTTTAAGACCTGCAAGCATAATCATTCCGCATACTGAACCACAGGTTTCGTATCTTTTTGAAATACCAAGTCCAAATCCTTCACTTGCCCTAAATGCTGTTTTTTCATCCATATCAAGAAGATCACAATATGTACAGACTACTGACTGACAGCAGTTATAACCGTTTCTATGGCGTCTTTTTGCATCTTCTACTCTTGATTTCATAATTTGATTTCACTCCTTTTATTATATTATTTTTATTTTATCATATGATTTTGACAAAATCAAATATATATTTGTGCGGTTGTTACAGTTTTGTTACAACTGCAATTTTTATTTGCTATTGTACATACTAATGTGTTATGATAGCATATATAAATTTATTAATGGGAACTGATTTGTACTATTAAAGGTGAATGTATATGATTAATAAAATGAAATGCTTTTTGATTTTTATTTTAATATTGGCTTTATCAGGCTGTTTTTCTGCTGATTCAGATGGTTATGTAGTCAGTGTTGACGGCGAAAAAATCAGTATGGAAGAATATAATGTGTATTTTGATGAGCAGATTAAAAGCTTTGAGGAACAGGGCGGCTCGGATATATGGGGTGTGGATTTTGACGGCGTTTCTGCTGTTAATGTTGCTAAGCAAAATGCAGTAAATACCCTTGTAATTGTAAAGGCAGCAGTAAACCACGCTGACCAGCTTGGTATTGAGCTTACTGATGAGGATAGGGCAGAGGCTAAAGAAAAAGCTGAAAAAATCAAAAAGGATAATTCGGATATGGAACTGCTTACTAAAATTATGGAGGAAACAATAATACAGAGTAAGGTTTATGATAAAATTACAGGCTCTTATCAAATTAATGATGAGGAATTTGAAAAGTATTTCAGCAGCTATTATGAGCAGAACAAGGAGCAGTATACTAAATATATTGTTAAAGAAATATTTATACAGAACACTGATTCACAGTATTCTTATGAGGATATTGAAAACAAATATAATAATATAAAAAATGAGGCTGATTTTGAAAATCTGGCAAAAGAGATTTATCCTGATGGCTCCGTTGAAGAACAGGAGCTTGATGAAAGCCTTTATTCTGCTGAAGTTCTTGAAAAGCTTGCATCGGGAAAAAAGGGAGATTTTGTTTTTGCCGAGGACAATACGGGATATCATATATTCAGTATTGAAGATGTGAAGATTACTCCTATTGACGATGTAAAAGAGGAAGTAAGACAGATGTATATAAATGATAAAAAAACAGAAATTTATAACACACAAAATGACAGCTGGACTGCTTCTATGACTGTTGAAAAAAACAACAGTGTTTATGATGGAATTACAATTGAAGATAATTAAACGGAGGAATTTTAACCTCCGTTTTTTTAGTAAATTGAAAAATAACTGTAATATAATATTTAAGCATTTTATGTTATAATAAAAAACATCTATGGAGAAAATATAAATATGAGGTGTTTATATGAATAAGAAGTTTTGTATTGTGTTTATTATTGCGGCATTATACTTTGTTGTTATATCAAGTGTGTGTGCAATGGCTGTGCCAAGGCAAAAGGGCATTATTCTTGCCGTAACAGAAACTACTGAAACAACAACAGAGGAAGCTGCCGAAACAACAACAGAGGAAACTGCCGAAACAACAACAGAGGAAACTGCCGAAACAACAACAAAAGAAAGCTCTCA
>CAZZLN010000032.1:0-2254 GCA_964654945.1 uncultured Lachnospiraceae bacterium | reverse complement strand
CTGCCGAAACAACAACAGAGGAAACTGCCGAAACAACAACAAAAGAAAGCTCTCAGGAGGAAACAGAAACAAAGGTTACCGAAAAAGCAACTCAGCTTACAACAGTAAGCAGTTTTTCAATTCCCAATACTGATGAAAACGGTGTGCCGTATACAGGCAAAAAGCTTGAAGCATACAACATAGCCGCAAAAACCTTTAAAGACAAATGGACAGCCATTACTGCTCCGAATATTGTTGAAAAAAATGAATATTCAGATGATGTGTATTCTATTCAGAGCAAGACTTTTGAATTTGACGATTCACAGTTTGTAATTAAAAGATATAATTTTAACAATACTGAAGATGCTCTTTTATCACAGAGTATTGAAATTCCGGGAAACACTATTGAGGTGAGATATGTTGACCCTGAAACCAATCAATGGGTTATGACTGCTAATTTTGAAAATACAATTAAGCAGACTTTATTTATTGATACTGATATTGCTCATTACATTGTAAGTGTTCCTGCTGTTTATACAAATAATTTTGAAAATTCAACTCTGGAATACAGACCTGAATTTGAAGATAAAATAAGTATTGTAAAAACCGATAATGGTTATTCACTTAATTTTGCTTTTCCCAAAAATACTGAAATTATAGGTGAAATATGGTATTTAAGCTCTGACAAGGCTCTTGCAAACTGGAATGATTCAACTCATTTTGCAGCATTAAATCAGGACCTTGCAATTAACAGAAGATTTTCATGGGACGGATATTATTTTCCGGCTCCAAGCAACTACACTCCATACAGTGAAACTATGCTTTACAGACAGCCGTCAGATTATGCAGGCTCATCATTTGTGAAATATGGCTCATTCCCTGCTACATTTGATCTTGGATATGTATTTACTTATACCTGTATGAAAAATCAAAATGATGCGGGCTACTGGTCAACAGGCCCTAAATCAGGCTGGCTTGCCTATGATTTTAATATAGGTGCAAATTTCTATGATACTAGATTTAATACTGACTTTGCGGAAAGTCTGCTTTATGCCTACAAGAGATATAACAATGACGAGTTCCTGTTTGCTGCAACAAAATATTGTGAATATTTTATTGAACACGCCAATACTAAAAATTATATAACTAAAAACGGCGGTATTCTTGTTCAGGATTACGGATATGATTATGACCACACAGATACTCATGTATCTCTTAATCATCAGCTTGCAGAGCTTAATTATCTGTATCAGATTTATCAGATTACAAGAGAGGTTAAGTATAAGGATTTAGCTGACATTATGTTAAAGGCTGTTGAAGATACTCAGGAACAATGGGTTCTTGCCAACAATAATCTTAATTATGCTCTTTATTATCTCGCAGGCACAAATACTATGGTTGATTATCCTTATCTTACTTATAATGATTTGCTTAATACAAAATCTCTTTACAAGTCTATTTACGGCAAGGAAAATCCAACTATTGAATATCTTATTAGCTGCAAAAAACAGTGGATGAACGAAAATAGTATAGTAGGTTATAATTCCTGATAAAATTAACTTAAACGTAAAACTCTTGTAACCTAATTGTAACATTACTATAGTATAATATATTAAGCATAAAATATAAATGATGTATCTTATGCCCGGTGCAGAGTTTTTGTATTATCGGGTCAGTCTGAAACTGCTTTCAGGCTGATTTAATAAACACTCTGATAGAATAAAGCAAAAAGGAGGTTTAGCTATGACTTGCTGTTGTAATATTCAGATCAAAAACATAATAATAAAAGCTGCTTTGGTTTTAGCCCTTGCTCTTTGTCTGGCTATTCCTTTCGCTGTTAATGTTCATGCAGCCAGTCCTGTGTCTAATTTTAAGATTACTAATGGGATAACAAAGTCTTCAGAGATTACTTTTGATTCCACAAGAGTTATTTCAGGCACTGCTGAAACAGGTGCACAGATCAGTATTACTATTTACGAGCCATATACTAATTCAGCAGGCAAAACTGCTTATAAATTAATAAGAAATTATAATCTTACTGTTGGTTCAACAGGTATTTTCAGTCAGAACATAAGCCTTAAAGAGGGTGTCAACTATCTTGTTGTAACTGCCAGAAAAGACGGTAAATATTCAGAAATCAGAACAACCATTAACCGTAAAAATAAGGTGCTTAAATCTGTTCTGTCACAGAGTATTGCCGTTCCGGGCAGCAGTAAATGGTGATTTAATCGAATGAGAGATAGACTCCCACCTCTATAGGTGGTGAGTAAAGCAA
>CAZZLN010000031.1:0-20345 GCA_964654945.1 uncultured Lachnospiraceae bacterium | reverse complement strand
CAATCCTGCCGTAGGCTTAATATTCAGAACTTTTGCTTTGCAAAAGCCGACCTGAAGGTCGTCCGATAAATCTTTCGGTTCAATGATGGGGAGATTGTACTCTCACCGATTTAAAAGTTTGCTTTACTCACCACCTATAGAGGTGGGAGTCTATCTCTCATTCGATTAAATTGTTATTTCACCATGCCTTGTAACGTGACAGCTTATGTTTACTGCCAGAGGAAGTCCTGCAATATGTGTTGCAAAGGTTTCTATATTAAGTCCTAAAACAGTTGTGTTTCCGCCCAATCCCTGAGGACCTATTCCAAGATTGTTTGCCTTTTTTAAAAGCTCCTTTTCCATATCTTTTATATATTCAATATGAGAATGAGAGCCCACAGGTCTTAAAAGAGCTTTTTTTGCAAGCTTTGCACAAAGCTCAAAATTTCCTCCTATTCCTACTCCCACAACCATTGGAGGACAAGGATTAGGGCCTGCCTGCTCAATACATTCCAAAACTGATTTTTTTACACCCTCAATACCGTCAGCAGGTTTAAGCATATAAACTCTGCTCATATTTTCACTGCCGAAACCTTTTGGTGCAACTTCAATATGCACCTTATCACCTGAAACTATATCATAATGAATAACAGCAGGAGTGTTGTCATTTGTGTTCACTCTTGAAAGGGGGTCTGAAACTACTGATTTTCTCAGATAACCCTCTGTGTAACCCTGTCTTACACCTTCATTTATGGCAGAGGTTAAATCCCCTCCCGTAAAGTGTACCTCCTGACCTATTTCCATAAAAATAACTGCCATACCTGTATCCTGACATATAGGCTTGCATTTTTTTTTGGCTAAGTCTGCATTTTCAATAATCTGGGATAATATGTTTTTGCCGACAGGTGAGCTTTCTTCTGATTTTGCCTTTTTAAGTGCATTATATATGTCACTGTTTAAATTACAGTTTGCACTTATGCACAGCTTTTTTATTATTTTTGTTATTTCATTTACGTTTATTTCTCTCATAATTTTTCTCCGTTTATATAATTATATGAATTATAACATAAATTATAAACTGTGTAAAGCCTGAAAAATGGCACAACACGTCAATCTGGTTTAGGTGCATTAATCGCCGGATTATATGAAAGGGGATTAATAGTATTTATGAAAGAGTATTTAAAGCTAATAGTGGTTTTGATATTAACTCAAAATATATTAGCATTAATAGTGTTTTTTTACAGTATTTAGCAGGGGACAGTCTCACGAAAAATAAAGTTTTATATATCCCTCCACCGGCAAAGCCGGTCCCCCTCCATTGAATCGGAAAGACTAATCCGACAGAACACAGTTCTGCTTTTGCTTCGGCAAAAGTTGCAATTTACATAGTAAATTGCCGTAAAAAATTTACCTTAATCAGGACATTTTTTCCTAACGAAGTTCTGACTTTAGGCAAGGGAGGCTTTTTGTGTTTAGTTTGTAAGCTGATCCCACGTAAATATTCCATATGCCCTCCTTGATTGAATCGGAAAGATTAATCCGAACGCCATAGGCAGCTTTTGCAAAAGCAAAAGTTCTGACCTAAAGGAGGGAAGCAAATGCTCGCATTTGCAGGGAGGATATTACAGAAATATTTAGCAAGGGGACTGTCCCCCGCAAAAAGTCCCATAGATACATTGTAGGGGCGAGCATTGCTCGTCCTCAGCTCGTCAGTTATTTTATTGTAGGGGCGAGCATTGCTCGTCCTCAGAACATTGTTAGAAAAAACATTTTGCGGACAATCCCCCGCTAAATCCAAATTAAACACAATAGCTTCTTTGTAAGGCATATGAGGACGAGCAATGCTCGCCCCTACAATAACAACGCTGGATAATTGGACGAGTTCAGAACTTTGTTAGAAAAAAATGTCCTTGAGCTTGCGATTAAGGTAAATTTTTTTCGGCAATTTACTATGTAAATTGCAACTTGTTAGAAAAAAATGTCCTGATTCAGAACATTTTACTTTGTAAAATGCAAGCCTACGGCTTGTCGGATTAATCTTTCCGATTCAATAAGGTAAATTTTTTTCGGCAATTTACTTTAGTAAATTGGGGGGGGGATTTTGCGGGGGACAGTCCCCCGCAAAAAGTCCGTCCCCCGCAAAAAGTCCGCAAAAAATGTATAAATGGCACAATCACTGTGCCATTTTTTCATTAAAATCTATAGTATTTAATATTTTGACCTCTTTCATATCCGCAACAGAAGCCTCATTATTATTAAACATAATGAATTTTCCCTTGAATTTATAAGATGAGTTAAGACCGTTTGTCATTAATGTGCCTATTCTTTCTACACCCTCATCTCTGAATACAGTGTAAACATAAGCACCGTCAAATGTAATATTGTTTCCGTTATTAATCTTAACAGGAACAATCATTATATTTTTTTCCTTATCAAAAAAGAAGCCGTTTTTATTTTCAAAAAGCTGTGTTGTTATATTTTCACTTCTGCCAAGCTCCTGTGAAAATAACTTTTCAGGTGCGGTATAATCTGTAACATCATAAAGACCTATTTTAAGAATACCGTTTTCATCATCAATTGAAACAACTGTATTTTCATCATATTTATAAATAAGCGTTTTTCCGTTTGAAAGCTTTAAGCCGCCCTTCCCCTGAGGGAGAGTTGGATTTTCTATATTAACTCCGTATATTTTTCCTCCTGTATTTGCAGGAGTAAGAAGTATTTCATCATCTGCAAAAACCGCATAAGAAATATCATCATCATCGGCAACCTTATTTGCCTGCCCGCAGATTTCAAGATTATTGTTGAGAACATATACATTGCAAACTTTTTTGTTTTTTTCACTGTCAGTAAACTTTGTTACAACTCTGCAATATCCGTTATTTTCTGAAATAGCAGACTGATTAATTAAATGGCCTTTTATATTTACTTTATCCGAACTTATGGCATCGCCTTTTAAAAGTGAATATCTGTAAATACGTGTGTTTTCAACATTTTCATAATCTTCAAAGGCAGTTTTTCTATCCTTTGAAATATATAAATTGCTCTGTGACATATAAATATTTTTTCCTGCACCTACAAATGCCTTAATATATGGCACAGAACTATCATTAATATTAATTGAGGATAATATGGTAAAATCATCAGAGCCTATTTCAGGAAAATACTGTATTTGCTCATAGCTTATTGACATATTTCCTGTTATGCTGTCTTTATATACCGGTTCTGTAAAATGACCGTCTTTATAAAGGCTGTAAACTGTGCTTTGAGTAAGAAGATATAAATATTCTCCTGATAAAACTGCATTTTTATAATATCCTGAAACCCTATATTGTCTTACCGGCTGAACCGAAAGAGGATTTGTAACATCAAAAATAAATATTCCCGAATTGCCATCCTGACTGTCACCTATTGCAATAAGCCTGTTTTCATTTAATATAAGCTTATCTGCATTCAAATTTTCGTCAAATTTTATTTCTGAAATTTTTGAGATATTATCTTCATTATAGCTTAAAACCTCAATTTTTCCTGTATTTCCATAATAAATACAGTTATTATCACTTGCAATATTTTCATTTGTTTCAGCCTCAAGAGCTCTTACGGGAGCAGAGGCATTATCAGATGTAAATTCCTTTTTTTTGTTTTCAATATTTGCAAAAATATCGTCTGTTCCGCTTATTCCCGCAACAGATTTTAAATTAGCTTCATTTGAAACATAAGGAAGATCATTAACCTGAGAAACAAGTCCGTCAAGGAATAAGTTATCTTCCTGTGAAAATTCAGATGAGCTTAAAATTCCCATACTGCCATATATATAAACTTCTTTATTATATGCCTGAGCAAAAACATCAGCCGGAACACACACAACATTATTTGCAACAATAGGCTTTGAAATAAGCTTTAGCTCTTTTTCATTTGAGTTATCAATAAGAGTTGCTTCATTTGAGTTTATTATAAGTGCCTTGTTTTCAAGTCTTATAGTAGCAGAGGTATCACTGTTATTATAACTTACATTAGCTCCGTAAACCGATCTGAAAAAAGATACGGGAAGATATGCCTTGTTATCTTTTACAACAGGAGTATAGCTTGGATTGGTTCTGTCTAAAAGCATTTGCTTTTTGTTTGAAATAAGAACGGGACTGTCATTATAAAAAACCACTGCATTATTAAGCCTGTCCTCTGTCAATACTGCACCATTGTTTGAAGGTGCTGAAACTGTATTATTAATTCTTGTAAGCTGAAAAATGAGTACGATGCTTAGAATTACAAAATACACAATCATTATGTTCAGCACCATCTTATTATTCATAACAAAATCTCCTTGCTAAAATAATTTTAGGACACCTTTAAAAATTATCCTTTTGCCCAATTTGCTGTAATTTCCGACAGCTTCGTTAAATTCCCTGACATAGCTTTATTAATAAATATATCCTGTAGGATTAGTGTGAGAACCGTTTATTCTGACTTCAAAATGAGAATGTACACCTGTTGAATAGCCTGTGGTTCCTGCACCTGCTATAACTTGTCCTCTTGAAACCTGCTGTCCGACACTGCATTTAATTTCATTATTATGTGCATAAAGTGTGCTGTAACCATTCCCATGGTCAACAATAACAGTTTTGCCATAGCCGCCTCTCCAGCCTGCATATATAACTGTGCCGCTTTCTGCTGCAACAATATCCGTATTAAGAGTTGCTTTAAGGTCAACACCTGTATGAAATTCCTGTGTTCCGCTTATAGGACTTCCTCTGTA
This sequence comes from uncultured Lachnospiraceae bacterium, assembly GCA_964654945.1. Classification (GTDB taxonomy): domain Bacteria; phylum Bacillota; class Clostridia; order Lachnospirales; family CAG-274; genus HGM11788. The sequence continues at coordinate 15,613 of CAZZLN010000031.1, read as the reverse complement.
GCCATAGCCTGAATTTGGCTGATAGCCTGCATAAGCAGGAACCGGATACTGATAATGTTTTCCGTCACTGCTGTATACAGTGTTTGAGCTTGAACCTCTGTAGGAGGATTCAGTGCTTGATGAATTATAGCTTGAAGATGAAGAAGCAGATGAAGAAGCTTTAGCCTGTTTTGCTGCTTCTGCCTTTGCGGCCGCCTGTTTTGCTGCTTCTGCTTCAGCCTGCTTAATAAGATTTTGAACATTTGTATCCTGCTGCTGAAGCTCACTTATCTGAGCCATATAGCTTTCTGCATTTAAATCAAGCTTTTTAACAAGAGCATTTTTCTCCTCTATTTTTGAGTCAAGCTCTTTTTTCTTGGATTCTGTTTGAGCCTGTATTGTTTCAAGCTTTTTCTTATCTTCTTCTATAAGCTTAACATTATTGGAAATTGTTTCTTCTGCTTTTTGATATTTTTCAAGAAGATCTCTGTCATATTCCATAATTCTGTTGGCATATTCAACTCTTGTCAGCAAATCAGAAAAATCCTCTGCACCAAAAAGAGCATCCATATAGCCTGCATCTCCGCTTTCATACATTATTCTTATTCTCTTTTTAAGAGTATCATAATGTGTGTTTTTAATTTCAATAGCTTCTTCAAGCTCTTTCTGACTTTTTTCAAGTCTTGCTTTTGTTTCTGAAAGCTGTTTATCAAGCTTATTAATTTCTGCCTGAACAGAAGCAAGCTCTTTATCCAGTTTTTCAACCTCTGATTGGGCTTCTGCCTTTTCTGAATTTGTGGCATCAAGCTTTGACTGGGTTGAGCCAATCTGACTTCTGACATCTGAGCTTTGCTGTCTTAACTCTGAAATTGTTTTTGCCTGAACTGAAGCTCCCATACCTGCAAACATAATGCAAAGGCTTAAACAAGCTGCTTTCTTTAGTCTAATCATTCATATACACTTCCTATTTTATTAAACTTTAAGATGTTTTCTGATTGAATTAATACTTCCTACTGCACCAAGGAGTATACCAACACCTATTGTGACAGGTGCAATTACCTTAAATATTTCATTACCCTCTCTAAGATTTCCAATAGCTGAAAGGAATGTATTTTGAGTGAAAACATCATAAATTTCAAAATAACCAAACCAACATAAAACAGTTGGAATTGCAGCACCAATAATGCCTATAACTATACCCTCGATAATGAAAGGCCATCTTATAAACCAGTCTGTAGCACCTACATATTTCATAATATTGATTTCATTTTTTCTTATAAATACAGTAAGCTTTATAGTATTCATAATAATACCTACAGCAACTATGCAAAGTATTCCTATAATAACAGCTGCAACAAGCTTAAATACTGTATCAATAGTAACAAGAGTATCCGTAAGCTGCTGAGGCTGCTGTATTTTTTCTATACCCGCAAACTCATAATCTGCATCTCCAAGAACAGGACCGTCTGTAACAACACTTTCTGTGGTAGCCTGAGATGCTATTTCAGGCATATTAGGTGAAATCCCTGCAGGAGCCTCGGCTTCATTTTTAACAGGAAGATTAGCAGCTTGGGTAGTTGCTTGGGTTGCTGCTTGTGTTGTCGCCTGTGTTGCCGCCTGTGTTGTCGGAGCAGGAGCCTGAACTACTGCTTGGGTAGCAGCTTGGGTAGCAGACTGTACTGCAGCTTGGGTTGTCGCCTGTGCTGCTTGTGTTGTTGCCTGGGTTGCTGCCTGGGTTGTTGCTTGGGTTGCTGCCTGGGTTGTTGCTTGGGTTGCTGCTTGGGTTGTTGCTTGGGTTGTTTCCTGCTGTGTTTTCATATCAAGTATTTCTTCTTCAAAATCAAATTGAACCTGTTTAAGCTCCTCTGCAAAAGACTTTTGATATTTAATATCATCAAGAGTTATGTGCATTGTTCTTGGGAGAGGATTGTCATTTTTAAAGCTTTCCACAAGATTTTGATTTGTTTTATCCGAATATTCTTCAAGAGCCTCCTGAGCAGTTTTATAATCCACATTTACAACATGGGGCATAGATTCAATTTGAGATTTAAGCTCCATAACCTGTTCATCAGTCGGCTTATCTCCCATATAAAGAATTACACTTACATTTGATTCAATCTGAGTCAGAATATAGTCGATATTAGCTATAATACAAAGAGAAAGTATCACTATAAAAGCACAGGCACTTACTATTATAACTGAGGCAAGGCTCATAAGACCGTTTTTGGCGATACCTTTAAAGCCCTGCTTAATATAATATTTCCAAGTTCGAAGCTTCATCGTCGTATCCTCCACCTTCAATATCTCTTAAAACAACACCCTTGTTTATTGTTATAACTCTTTTACGCATTTTATCGACAATATCTTTAGCGTGAGTAGATATAACAACAGTTGTGCCGTTTCTGTTAATTTCCTGAATCAAATCCATAATTTCCCATGCAGTATCAGGGTCAAGATTGCCTGTAGGCTCATCTGCAAGAAGAATAGGCGGTCTGTTTATAATAGCTCTTGCAAGAGAAACTCTCTGCTGTTCACCGCCTGAAAGCTGATTTGGATAAGCTTTTGCCTTTTTTCCAAGACCAACCATAGCAAGAACCTGAGGCACACTTCTTCTTATAATTCTTGGATTTGTTTCAACTACCCTCATAGCAAAGGCTACATTTTCATAAACAGTCTTTGAAGGCAGTAATCTGAAATCCTGAAACACAACACCCATTTTTCTTCTTAAATATGGTATTTGTTTTCTTTTAATTTTAGTAATATCTTTATTATTAATAATGATATTTCCGCTTGTTGGCTCAATCTCTTTAAGAAGCAGCCTTATAAAAGTAGATTTTCCGGAGCCTGAAGAACCAACAACGAATACAAATTCGCCTTTTTCAATATGTATACTCATATCTTTGAGTCCTACAGCTCCGTTTTCATATACTTTGCTGACATTTTCCATTCGTATCAAGGTACAAACTTCCTTTCCTGCGGATTATATTTTAATAAATGTTATATTTTAATAAATATAGTTATCTCTGTAATTCATATATTTGCTTACCATAAGCATAATCTTAAATATAATTGCATCATCAAAATTTCTAAGGTCAAGACCTGTCATTTTTTGAAGCTTGTCAAGACGATAAACAAGAGTGTTTCTATGGATATAAAGCTGTCTTGAAGTTTCTGAAACATTAAGGTTATTTTCAAAGAATTTATTTACTGTGGTTAAAGTTTCATCATCAAACTGCTCCATTGAAATTCCATGAAGCACCTCATTAATAAACATTTTGCAAAGAGGTGCAGGCAACTGATAAATAAGTCTGCCAATGCCAAGCTGGTCATAGTTTACAACATTTTTGCCCTCCTCAAAAATCTTGCCGACTTCAAGAGCCATCTTAGCTTCTTTATAGGAAGCAGATACATTTTTAAGGTCATTTACAACTGTTCCTATAGCTACATAAACATTTGCCATAGCCTCTGCTGAAAGTGTTGAATAAATATGTTTGGCAATAGATTCTATTTCTTCTCTGCCGTCTTTTTCTTTAAGCTCCTTAACAAGAATTATGCTCTTTTCATCAACAGCAGTCACAAAGTCCTTTTGTTTTGTCGGGAAAATGCTTCTTACTATTTCAACAACATTAAGGTCTTTATCTACCTCTGTTTCAACAAGATATACAACTCGTCTGACATTATTTTCAATATGAAGCTTTTTAGCTCTTGAATAAATATCCACAAGAAGCAGATTGTCAAGAAGCAGGCTCTTTATAAAATTATCTCTGTCATATCTTTCTTTATATGCAACAAGAAGATTTTGAATTTGAAAAGCAGTAATCTTTCCTATACGATAAGTTTCTTCATCTTCTCCTTTAATAATAACTATATATTCAGGAGAACCATTATCAAAAACCTTAAAATACTGATAGCCCTGAACAAGCTGATTTTCAGCAGGACTGTTTATAAATATATCAGCAGAATCAATAGTTACATTAACCATATCATCTTCTGTTGTGGCAACAATCTTGCCTTCTCTTTCAGCAACACTAAGCTCACGCCTTGTGATATTTTTAAGTCCGTCAATAGTTGTCTGTAAAATCTGATTAGATATCATCCCCAAATGCCTCCTTGTATTTATATACATTTATTTAATCTAAACATACTTATACTTATTACTATTCTATAACAAAATGAAAAAAAATAAAAGAGAATTTGCAAATTTTTTTCAAAAAATTGCAAAATTTAATATTAATTTAATATTTTGTAATTAAATTTTAATGTAAGAAAGTCACATTTTTTACAATTATATGTTATAATTGTTGTAAAAGCTATAAAAAAATATTATAAACAGGAGGGAATATAATGGCAGAAACAACCAAACAACAGGTTGATGTTGTAATAGGCGGAAAAATTTTTAAACTGGCTGCAGACGAAAGTCCCGATTATATTAAAAGGGTTGCGGATTATATAGATGACAAATTAAGACAGCTTAATGTATCAGCTTCTTCTGATATTATGAAAGAGGATTATTTTGCTGTAATACTTGCACTTAATATTGCTGATGACCTTTTTAAATCAAGTGAAAAACAAGATAATATTAAGCCGCCTACTCCTGAACAGGTTAAACAGATAACAGAGCTTAAAAATCAGCTTATGTCAAAAATTAATGACTATGAGCTGCTTCTTAATCAGTTTCACGATAAAAACAATGAAGTAGACGGTCTTAAAGACACTATATATAAACAGGAGGACAGCATTTCCAATCTGAATAAAAAAATTGAGTACTACAAAAATGAGCTTGATAACAGCAGCAAAACCGTTCAGAATAAATCACAGTATATAATTGACCTAACCAAAAAAATAAATGACAAAAATCAGGAGCTTAACAATTTAAGCAAAAAGCTTGCTGAAAAAAATGCTGCATTAAATGACCTGAATAAAAAATCAGCTGAAAGAAATGTTAAGCTTAACAATGTAAATAAAGAAAGAGATGAGCTTGCCGTAAAGCTTAAATCAGCAAATAACAATATTAAATCTTTAACAAAAGAAATTGAGGATAACAACAAATTACACAAGGCTGAAACAGAAGAGCTTAAAAAAGAGCATAATAACAAAGAAAATCAATTATCAGAAAAAATTTCATCTCTTGAACATGACAATATGGTATTAAGTGAGGACAGTGCTGCCCTTAAAAAAGAATTTGACAAATTTAAAGTCGATCTTGAAAATGTTACTGACGGTCAGTTAAAGGCAGCCTTTGCAAAAACCAAAGCTGAAAATATTGAGCTGAGAAGAACTGTTGAAGAATTAAAAACTCAAATTTCAAAAGGAAATTAGTAATGAAAAAACCTGAAATTTTAGCACCTGCAGGAACAAAAGAAAGTGTCATAGCAGCCTTAAACGGCGGCTGTGACGCTATATATATAGGAGGAAAGAGCTTCGGAGCAAGAGCCTATGCAGATAACCCCTCTGATGATGAGCTTAAAGAGATTATTATTTTATGCCATCTCAGAGGGGTAAAAGTGTTTATAACAATAAATACACTATATAAAGAAAATGAAATTAATGACGTTGTTAAATTTGTTTCTAAAATATATTCCTATGGTGTTTATGGTGTAATAGTTCAGGATATTGGTATTGCAGATATTATAAAGAAGAATTTTAAAGGTCTTAAAATAAGCGCATCAACTCAAATGACTATTCATAATGCAGACGGTGTAAGGCTTATGAATGAGCTTGGATATGACAGAGTTGTTATTGCAAGAGAGCTTAATGAAAATGAAATTAAAAAAATTTGCAGTATAAAGGGTGATACTGAAATAGAAGGATTTATACATGGAGCATTATGTGTATGCTATTCGGGCAGATGTCTTATGAGCAGCTTTATAGGAGGAAGAAGCGGGAACAGAGGCCGCTGTGCCCAGCCCTGCAGAATGGAATATACTCTGAAAAAGAACGGAAAAAATATTAAAAAAGGCTGTCTTTTATCTCCAAAGGATATTTCTGCAATGGATATAATAAAAAGAGTTGTAAACACAGGAGTTGACAGTCTTAAAATAGAAGGAAGAATGAAAAGTCCCCAATATGTATATCTGGTGACATCATTATACAGAAAATATTTAGATACCCTTAAAAAGCCTGATAAAGAAGATATTAAAAACTTAACTCAGATTTTTAACAGAGGGGGAAGCTTATCAAGGGGTTATTTTGACACATGGTCAGGCAGTGAAATGATGAGTACTGTTACTCCTAAAAGCAGCGGTGTTGAAATCGGCACTGTTTTATACTATAATCCTAAAAACAAAAAATGCACTATAAAATTATATGACAATATAACTGCCGGTGACGGCATAGAAATATGGAGTAATCCTCATACAGGCACCGGAATAAACAAAAAAGCATATAAAAACGAAACAATAACTCTTACAGTTGACGGAAAAATAAAAAAAGGCGACAGAGTTTTTAAGTCCTTTGACAAAGCCTTAAATGACAGTTTAAAAAAGAACTGTGAAAAAATAACAAGAAAACAGATAATTAAAACAGAGGTATATATAAATGAATATGATTTTTCGGAAATTGTATTTACGGACTATAATATTTCAGTAAAGGGCGATAAGGCTGTAAAAGCTCAAAATCAGCCAATGACTGAAGAAGCCATTATTTCAAAAATCAAAAAAACAGGTGAAACCCCTTTTGAATTTAATATTGTAAAGGCTGAAATAGGAGATAATGTTTATATTCCTGTTTCATCACTTAATAATTTAAGGCGAAAAGCCTGCAATATCCTTGAAGAAAGGCTAAAAAATGACCTTGAAAGAGAAAATATAAATGTTGAATATATTTCCCAAAATATTAATAAGGCTTTAAATGCTGAATTTACAGTGCTGGTAAAAACAAAAGAACAGTTTGATGCAGCAGTTGATGGCTGTGTAAATATAATATATTCTGATATTTTAAAGCCTGAGCTTGCAGAAATTGCAAAAAATAATAATAAAAAGCTTTACTACTGCCTGCCTAATATTTCAAGAGAAGGCTATGACAAATATATAAATATTCTTGACAAAACAGGCTGTGAGGGATATATTGTAAGAAGCTACGGAAGAATTAAAACAAATAAAAAAATAATAGCTGACTACACACTTAATGCTATGAACAGACTATCCATAAACAAATTAAGAAATATTTATAACTGCGAGAGGGTGTGTATTTCCCCTGAGCTTAATATTAAAGAGCTTAGGGATATAGCAGATAATAAAAGTGAAATTGTTGTATACGGCAGACTTCCTTTAATGACAACCCATCAGTGTCCTGCAGGAATTTATGATGGTAAAAAAGGAGCTGAAAAATACTGCAAAATTAAAAATTCTTATGACAGCTATGCTATTACTGACAGAAAAAATATGGAATTTCCTATTATCAGAGATTGTGAAAACTGTATTGCTTATATATTAAATTCAGCACCTTTGCATACTCTTGATAAATTTAATGATATAAAAAATACAGGTGCAGGTTTTTACAGAATTGAGCTTACAAATGAGGATTATGATTTATCATTAAAAATAATAAATTCTTATGCTCTTGGAAAACCCTTTGAAATAAAAAACAGTACAAGAGGACACTACTACAGGGGGGTGCAATAATATGATTGATATATTTATTATTATATCAAAATATCTGTTTGTGCTATATATTGGATTGTTTCTTTTAAACGGCTTTTTAATCAGTCTTTCAAAAGAAGAAATTATTCAGTTTAAAGAAAAAAGAGGTCTTTCAAATCAGAGAATATGTATTGTGCTTTTTCATATAACCGCAAGTATAATACTTATTGTATCTCAAATTGAATACACTCTTGAAAAAACAATCGGCTACTGTATGGCAGGACTTGTGCTTATACTTGTGGCAGTAAATGTTTTAAAAAAGCTTTATCCCAAAAGCTCTCAGCTTTTAAACAACTGCATAATTTTTCTTATGGATATAGGTCTTGTTATGCTTTACAGACTTAATCAGGATTTAGCTTTAAAACAAATAATATGGAACACTATAGGCTTCGTTATTCTTGCAGCCTTGCCTGCTGTTCTTGTCAGACTTCCAAGACTTGATAAATACAGAAAATTTTATATTATAGCTTCTTTTGTGCTTCTTGGGGCAACCCTTTTATTCGGCTTTACAACAAAGGGTGCTAAAAACTGGATTAATTTAGGTTTTATATCAATACAGCCATCAGAATTTATAAAGGTGCTTTTTGTATTTTATCTTGCATCTGCTCTTGCTAAAAAGCCAACTTTTAAAGAGCTTGTTGTGCCTGTTGTGTGCAGTGCAGTTATAGTTTTGGCTCTTGTAGCTCAAACAGATTTGGGCAGTGCATTAATATTTTATATGACTTTTATTGTTATGGTGTTTATTGCTACGGAAAATTATCTGTATTTTTTTGGAGGCTTAGGTGCAATTGCATTGGCATCAGTTGTTGCTTATAATCTTTTTTCTCATATTCAGGTCAGAGTCGAAGCCTGGCAAAATCCATGGGCAGATGTTCAGGGAAAGGGCTATCAGATTGCACAGTCGCTTTTTGCAATATGCACATGGGGAGTTATGGGCATAGGTCTTACAAAGGGATATGCAACAAGTATTCCCGTTGTTGAAAGGGACTTTATATTTGCTGCAATATGTGAAGAATTTGGTGTTATATTTGCAGCAGGAGTTATACTTCTTTTTGTTCTTATATTCTTAGAGGGTGCAAGAGGTGCTCTCCATAACAGCAACAGATTTCTCTCTCTGTTATGCGGAGGCTTTACGGCACTTTTTGCATTTCAGAGCTTCCTTATTATAGGAGGTGTTATAAAGCTCATACCTCTTACCGGTGTGACACTTCCTTTTGTAAGCTATGGGGGTACATCAATTGTAATAAGCTATGCTATAATGGGATTTATGCAATGGATAATAATAAGAAACAACAATACTGCTTCCAATTCTGAAAAAGAACCTAAAAAGCAAAAACGCAGAAAGAGGGTGGCAGAATGAGAGGAGCAATAAGAAAAATATTCTGGCTGTATGCAATTTTGTTTATAATATTGGTAGTTTATCTTCTTAAAATTTCAATATATGATTCAAACTCATTTGTTGCAAATACATTTAACCCAAGACTTTCTCAAGGGGAAGAAGGTATAAAAAGAGGCTCAATTCTTGATATAAACGGTGATATTATAGCAGAGTCTGTTCAGAAAAATGACGGAACATATGAAAGAGTTTATCACAACAGCGAGGCTTATGCCCATGTTGTCGGATATATGGTAAAGGGAAAAGCCGGGGTTGAGTCAAAATATAATTTCAGACTTGAAGATATAAGCTTTGAGCTTTTTCAGAGAATAGGCAGTCTTTTTGGCAATGAAATTGAGGGAAATAATATTGTGCTTACAATTGACAACAGACTTCAGGATATAGCCTATGACTATCTTCAGGGGCAGAAAGGCTCAATTGTTGCAATGGAACCGTCAAGCGGAAAAATACTTGCTATGGTTTCAAATCCTGCCTTTGACAGCAATACAGTAGAGCAAAATTGGAAGGAATTAAATTCCGATGATGAAAATTCTCCTCTTTTAAACAGAGCAACCCAAGGACTTTACCCTCCCGGCTCAATATTTAAAATTATAACCGCATCAGCCGGCTATGAATATGACGAAGATGCAACAAAAAATGAAATAAATTGTACAGGTGAACAGAAATTCGGTCACTCTGTAATGCACTGTTTTGACGGAAAGGCTCATGGGCATGAGGATATAGAAGAAGCATTTGCAAAAAGCTGTAATATTTTCTTCTCTGTAATGGGGGAAAATATCGGAGGAGATATTCTCAGAAAAACTGCCGAAGATTTTGGATTTAATGCTGATTTAAGTTTCCCTCTTGAATACAGTAAATCAAGCTTTGTACTGGATGAAAATTCATCACAAAGCGAAGTTGTGGAAACCTCTATAGGTCAGGGTAAAACTCTTGTTACACCCCTTTTTATGGCTATGGTAACAAGCGGTATTGCAAACAATGGTATGATTATGAATCCTTATATTGTTGACCACAGTGAAACACCTTGGGGCGGTATAAGAAACAGGACTATTCCATCAGCCTATAAACAGGCAATAACTCCTGACACAGCCTATACATTAAAGGATTTAATGATTGGTGTGGTTGACCATGGTACTGCCACAAATGCAGCCTTTAGTGTAAGGGGAAAGGCTAATGACAATATCGGCAGTGACAGTGCTGTTTCATCAGAATCAGTTGGCAGATATTCAGGTCCTATAACTGTTGCGGGAAAAACAGGTACTGCTGAAAATTCAATGGGTGATGACCATGCCTGGTTTGTAGCCTTTGCTCCGGCAGAGGACCCTCAGATTGCTGTTGCTGTTGTGCTTGAAAATGTGGGGAAAGGAAGTAAGGCTATACCTGCCGCAAGGGATATTATGAAAGAATATATTGAAAATTTAGATTAAAGGGTGCCTCTGAACAAATTTATACAACAAAAAGGCTGTCACAAACCGATTAACAAATAATCGGTCAGACAGCCTTTATTTTTATGAATTATTCTTCATTTAAGTTTTCAATAACCTCATCATTAACATCAGCTTCAAGCTTCTGTAATTGTTCAGCTATATCCGCATTAGTTCTGTCAAGCTTTAAATCAACCTTTCTATAAAGGTTCATACCTGTACCTGCCGGTATAAGCTTACCAATGATTACATTTTCTTTAAGACCAATTAATGGGTCAACCTTGCCCTTAATTGCAGCATCTGTCAATACTCTTGTGGTTTCCTGGAATGAAGCAGCAGAGAAGAAGCTGTCTGTAGCAAGAGATGCCTTAGTGATACCCATAAGAGTTCTTGTTCCAATTGCAGGAGCCCTGTTTTCACTTTCAGCCTTTTCATTATTAGCCTCAAATTCAAGCCAATCCACTAAAGAGCCGGGAAGCATATTTGTTTCGCCATTTTCATCAATTTTAACTCTCTTTAACATCTGACGAACGATAACCTCAATATGCTTATCGTTAATATCAACACCCTGTAAACGATACACTCTCTGAACTTCTTTAAGGATATAATCCTGAACACCTCTTACACCCTTAATTCTTAATATATCGTGAGGGTTGATGCTGCCTTCTGTAATTTGGTCACCGTCTTCAATAATATCCCCCGGAAGCACCTTAATTCTTGAGCCGTAAGGAATTGGATATTCCTTAGTGTCACCGTTTTCAGCAGTAATTATAACAGTTTCTTTCTTATTGCCTTTTGAGCCTTCAGTGTTTACATAAACTTTACCGCCAAATTCAGCAATAATAGCAAGACCCTTTGGCTTTCTTGCTTCAAAAAGCTCCTCTACTCTAGGAAGACCCTGTGTTAAGTCATTACCTGAAATACCCCCTGTATGGAATGTTCTCATTGTAAGCTGAGTACCCGGTTCACCGATTGACTGAGCAGCAATAATACCAACTGCTTCACCAATTCTTACATTACGTCCGCTTGCCATATTGGCACCATAGCACTTAGAGCAAACACCATTGTGAGAACGGCAGCTTAATATTGTTCTTATTTTAACTTTTGTAATGCCTGCTTCCACAATTTCTTCAGCCTGATCAGCATTAATCATAGCATCCTTTGGAACTATAATTTCTCCTGTTGATGGATTAACTATATCCTCAACAGTGTATCTGCCTCTTATTCTGTCTGTTAAAGGCTCGATAGTTTCCTGACCGTCCATAAATGCTGAAACCTCCATATAAGGAATTTCATCTCTGTCTGCTGAACAGTCATATTCTCTGACTATAATATCCTGAGATACATCAACAAGACGTCTTGTAAGATAACCTGAGTCGGCAGTTCTTAAAGCTGTATCTGAAAGACCCTTTCTTGCACCATGAGCAGAAATAAAGTATTCCTGAACTGAAAGACCCTCTCTGAAGTTAGCCTTAATCGGCAATTCGATGGTTTCACCGCTTGGTGATGCCATAAGACCACGCATACCCGCTAACTGCTTAATCTGTCGGTTAGAACCTCTCGCACCTGAAAGTGCCATCATATAAATATCATTATACTGACCAAGGTTAGCAATAAGTGCATCTGTAATCTTATTATCTATTTCTTCCCAAACCTTTATAACCTTCTGATGACGTTCTTCATCTGTCATAAGACCACGTCTGAACATCTTATTAATCTTGCCGACTTCAGCCTCACCCTCATCAAGAAGCTCATACTTAGCCTGAGGTATCTTCATATCGGATACTGAAACAGTAAGAGCACCTCTTGTAGAGAACTTATAGCCAAGGGACTTAATATCATCAAGCACTACAGCAGTTTCGGTGTTAGGATATTTATGAATACATTTGTTAATAATCTTGCCAAGCTCTTTCTTGCCTGTTAAGAAATCTATTTCGTATTTAAGAATATTTTCTTTCTTTGTTCTGTCAACAAAGCCTAAATCCTGCGGAATAATTTCGTTGAATATAATTCTGCCCACAGTAGTTTCAACCATACCAGTGGTATCCCCTACGGTTCTTTTGACCATAATCGGCTCATGTAATAAAATTTTATGGTTCTCATAAGCAAGTCTTGCTTCATTTTCATCCATAAATCTCATTCTTGCCATTGGTTCTCCCACAGATACAATCATTTCGCCTTTTTTAGCAACAGGCTCCTCATCAACATTAATAAGCTCAACAACTTCTTCACCATTTACACTCTTATAAACAGGCTTAACATAAAGATTGTCTTTCTTTAATGTAAGATAGTAGATACCAAGCACCATATCCTGTGATGGAACTGCTACAGGCTCACCGTCTGACGGCTTTAAGAGGTTATTAGGAGAGAGAAGCAAAAATCTGCACTCTGCCTGTGCCTCAACACTTAAAGGAACATGAATAGCCATCTGGTCACCATCAAAGTCGGCATTATATGCTGTACAAACAAGAGGATGAAGCTTTAATGCTCTGCCCTCAACAAGTATAGGCTCAAATGCCTGAATACCAAGTCTGTGAAGTGTAGGGGCTCTGTTAAGCATAACAGGATGCTCCTTGATAACATCTTCAAGAACGCCCCATACTTCTGTCTGTAATTTTTCCACCATTCTTTTAGCTGACTTTATATTGTGGGCAAGTCCGTCAGAAACAAGCTTTTTCATAACAAAAGGCTTGAAAAGCTCTATAGCCATTTCCTTTGGAACACCACACTGATAAATCTTTAATGTAGGACCGACTACGATAACAGAACGTCCTGAATAGTCAACTCTCTTGCCAAGAAGATTTTGACGAAATCTGCCCTGCTTACCCTTTAATAAATCGGAAAGAGATTTAAGGCTTCTGTTTCCCGGACCTGTTACAGGTCTTCCACGTCTGCCGTTATCAATAAGGGCATCAACTGCCTCCTGAAGCATTCTCTTTTCATTTCTTACTATAATATCAGGAGTACCAAGCTCTAAAAGCTTGAATAATCTGTTATTTCTGTTTATAACTCTTCTGTATAAATCATTTAAGTCAGATGTTGCAAATCTTCCGCCGTCTAACTGCACCATAGGTCTTAAATCGGGAGGAATAACAGGCACAACATCCATAACCATCCACTCAGGTCTGTTTCCGCTTGATCTGAAGGCTTCAACAACCTCAAGCTTTTTAATGATTTTAACCTTTTTCTGACCTGATGCACTAGCAAGCTCTGATTTTAATTTTTCAGCTTCTTTATCAAGGTCAATCTTCTGAAGAAGCTCCTTAATTGCTTCAGCACCCATACCAACTCTGAAAGAGCCATGACCATAGGTATCAAGAGCTTCTCTGTACTGCTGCTCGGAAATAACTTCCTTTTCAACAAGGTTAGTATCTCCGCTTTCTATAACAACATAGCTTGCAAAATAAAGCACCTTTTCAAGAGCTCTTGGACTCATTTCAAGAATAATACCCATTCTGCTTGGTATACCCTTGAAATACCATATATGAGAAACAGGAGCTGCAAGCTCAATATGCCCCATTCTCTCACGTCTTACTTTGCTCTTTGTTACTTCAACACCGCAGCGGTCACAGATAATACCCTTGTGTCTTGTTCTTTTATACTTACCGCAGTGACATTCCCAGTCTTTTGTAGGTCCGAAAATTCTTTCACAAAACAATCCGTCTCTTTCAGGTTTAAGAGTTCTGTAATTAATTGTTTCAGGCTTTTTAACTTCACCATAAGACCATTCTCTTATTTTTTCGGGAGAAGCAAGACCGATTTTAATAGAATCAAAAACTATCTGCTGTTCATTATTATTACTCATATTAAATCTCCCTCCTAGTCATCATTTTCATCAATGCTTACTAACTTTTCAAGGTCAGCAAGATCCTTGAGAATATCTTCTTCGTTAATATCCTCATCATCAATAACGATGTCATCATCATTTATGACGATGTCATCATCATCTATATCGTCAATGTTAACATCTTCCATATCAAGGTTTACGAAAATGTCATCAAGAACATCTTTTTCTTCCTCAACAGGTTCTTCAGGCTCCTCACCCTCAATGTTCACATCAATATTAAAATCGTCTTTATCGTCGACAAATTCTCCGATTTCAACTTCTTCACCCTTGTTATATACAGTCATATCAAGACCAAGTGCCTGTAATTCTTTAAGAAGCACCTTAAATGATTCAGGAACTCCCGGCTCAGGAATGTTTTCACCCTTTACAATAGCTTCATAGGTTTTAACTCTGCCCACAATATCATCAGACTTAACTGTAAGAATTTCCTGAAGTGTGTAAGAAGCACCATATGCCTCTAATGCCCAAACTTCCATTTCACCAAATCTCTGACCGCCAAACTGAGCTTTACCGCCAAGAGGCTGCTGAGTTACAAGAGAATAAGGACCTGTTGAACGTGCATGAATTTTATCATCTACAAGATGGTGGAGCTTTAAGTAATGCATAAAGCCGACTGTTGTAGGATTATCAAATTCTTCACCTGTTCTGCCGTCACGAAGTCTTATTTTGCCTGTATGGTCAATGGGAACACCTGTCCATTCTTTTCTGTGAGCCTTGTTCTGCTCAAGATATTCAAATACTTCAGGCTTTAATTTATCCTGCCATTTAGCAGCAAATTCATCAAATTTATCAACTGTCTTATTGTTTTCATCCTTAACAAGAGAATTTGCATAGTCATTAGCCATTGAAAGAGTTTCCATAATATCTTCTTCGTTTGCACCCTCGAAAACAGGAGTTGCAATCTTCCAGCCTAAAACATTGCTTGCAAGACCTAAGTGAATTTCAAGCACCTGACCTATGTTCATTCTTGACGGAACACCCAGCGGATTAAGCACTATATCAAGAGGACGGCCGTTTGGAAGATATGGCATATCCTCAACAGGAAGCACCCTTGAAACTACACCCTTGTTACCATGACGGCCTGCCATTTTATCACCGACAGATATTTTTCTCTTTTGTGCAATATAAACTCTGACAGCCTGATTTACTCCCGGTGCAAGCTCATCGCCGTTTTCTCTTGTAAATACCTTAACATCTACAACAATGCCCCCTGCACCATGAGGAACCTTAAGTGAAGTATCTCTTACTTCTCTTGCTTTTTCGCCAAATATGGCTCTGAGAAGTCTTTCTTCTGCTGTAAGCTCTGTTTCACCTTTTGGTGTAACCT